>DATDGB010000046.1:0-25463 GCA_036522305.1 Candidatus Acidiferrum sp.
ACGGGTCGTTGCCGCGCGAAACGGCTTCACCGAGCCGTTGCAGCGACAACCTCTTCCCGAAAGCCCTTTCTGCCGTGCGCGCGATCGCCAGCGTCTGAAAGAAAACATCTACCAGGACCCCCATATAGAGGCGCAAGAAGCCGCCTCGATAAGAAGGAGACCTTATATATGTCCGAAATCGAAGTGGGCAGCACCCAGCAATCTGGAACCTTAGAAACCGATGCCGCGGTCTTGACCCCCGACGAAGCTCAGCCCGCTGCGGCGGATCAGGAGACCGGAACTACTCAGCATCGGGAGGAGCCGCCGGTGACGGCAGAGAAGCGCACCATTTCTGCAAAGAAACTAGCCGCGAACCGCGCCAACGCCCAACGCTCGACGGGTCCCACGACGCCCGAAGGCAAGGAGAAGAGCAAGTTCAACGCCGTCAAGCACGGTTTGACCGCGCGCTATTTCCCCGCGGTGATTCAGGCGGAAACCGCCGAGTGGGAGCAGTTCGAAGCCGTCCGCACGGATCTATACGGCTTCTATCAGCCGGCGGACCCGATTGAGGAACTGATGGTCGAGAAGGTCACCATGGAATACCTCCGCTACCGCCGGCTTGTGGAACGCGAGCAGGTCCTGTGTGCCCATAATCGCCCCTACTTCTTTGACATTGTCAATAAGCTGGCGCGCTACCAGACGGCGATAAACCGCCAGCTGTTTGAAGCGATGCGAGAGTTGGAACGCTTGCAAGCGCAGCGCAAAGCGAAAGAGGCAAAGGAAGGCGAATCGAACGGCTCATCTAACTGAGCCTCGGAGTCCCTACTACGAAACGAAGCCACCGTGTAGGGGTCCAAAGGGTGAGCCCGATTACCAAACGAACCCAAGGCCGGTCCAATTCTTCAGGGGTCGTGACGCCGGGCGCAACGGGGTGAGACGAGCGGTCCCCGATTACCGGCTAGCCAGATCACGCTTCGGGCGTGGCTTCGCCCACGCTGAAGTACGTGCAGTCTGGGTGATGGAACACCAGCGCGCTCACACTGGCCTCCGGATCCATCATGAAGCCCTCTGTCAACTGTACGCCGATCTCGTCCGGCTTCAATAGCTTCCACAGGCCTGCCTGATCCTCGAGATTCGGGCATGCTGGATAACCGAAGCTGTAGCGCTTCCCGCGGTACCGCGAAGTAAACCGCTGGGCCATGGTCAGCTCGGGCGGGTCAGGGAATCCCCAATCTTCTCTGACGCGCCGGTGCAGCCATTCCGCGCAAGCTTCCGCCGCCTCAATCGCCAGTGCTTGCAGGCCGTGCGATTTGAAGTAGTAGCCTTCGTTCTTTGCTTTTTCCGCGCGGTCGCGGATGCCTTCGCCGGCCGTCACCACGAAGAGCGCCAGGTGGTCGCGTTGGCCATTCTTCGGCGGCAAAACATAATCGGCCAAACACAGAAAATCGCCCTGCCGTTGCCTCCCAAATTGGAATGTATGCACCGGCGCCGCCGCTCCCGGCTCGAACAGGCGCAAGGAATCGCCCGCAGCTTCGGCTTCGAAAAATTGCCACACCGCGCGAACCTTCATGAATTCAGCGGCTTCCTTCTTTACCCCTTCCATTTCCTCAAATAGCCCGACGGCTTTCGGATCGCGCTCCGCCAGTCGTTTCTCGAAGTCTCCTCGAAAACCCATGTGCCGCCCGAACAGCATGAACGGGTTGATGTAGCCCCACACTTCCCGTAAATCCGGCACCAGCCGCACTTTGCGATCCAACGATTGCACCGGCGGAATGGGCAGGTCTGCGCGCACCCGCGGCGACCTCGTCACCATTGGGATCTCCTGGACCGTCACAATCGTGGCTACGCTCACACCGTTTCCGCTCGCCGTATGATTCCGCAGCACGCCTTCGCGCGTCGCCGGGTCCATCAATTCGTTCATCAGCCGCAGCCCAGTCATCGCGTCTTTCGCGTAGCACACCGCTTTCCCGTAGCTTGGCGCGATTTTCATTTGCGTGAACTTTGCCGAAAGCGCCGCGCCCCCCACCAGCATGGGGATTTCTATGCCGGCATCTTTCAGGTCGCTCGCGGTAATCACCATCTGCTGCGCGCTCTTCACCAGCAACCCGGACAATCCAATCGCATCCGGTTTGTGTTCCTGGTATGCCTTGATCAGCTCTTCCGGCGGCACCTTGATGCCCAGGTTCACCACATCGTAGCCATTGTTCTTCAAAATAATCTCAACGAGGTTTTTCCCGATGTCGTGAACGTCGCCCTTCACCGTTGCCAGCACCACTTTCCCGCGTTTTGCCGTGTCTGCTTTTTCCATGAACTGCTCGAGATGGCTCACGGCTGCCTTCATCGCTTCCGCGGACTGCAACACTTCCGCCACGATCAATTCATTGGCATTGAACAGCCGGCCCACTTCCGCCATGCCTGCCATCAGCGGGCCGTTCACGATATCCAGCGGCGGCGTGCCCTCCCCGCGTTTTTTCTCCAGATCCGCGATTAGACCGTCGCGCGTGCCTTCGATAATGTAGTTCGCCAGCCGCTCGTCCAACGGCAAGTCTGCCGCGCTGGCCTTTTCCTTTTTCTTGGCCGTCCGGAAATGTTCGGCAATCGCCGCGATGTAATGTTGGTTGACCGCCGCGCGCTGCTCCTTGTTCTGCTTGCGCCAGTCGGCGGGCACGTCTCGCAACAATGCGGCATTCGAATGGTCGGCGGGCACATCCTTCGGCGGATGTGAAAACAAAAGGTTTTCCGCCAGCTCTCTTTCGTGCGGCGGAATCGACGCAAACCGTTCCAGCTTCTCTGTATTGACGATTGCAAGGTCCAGCCCGGCCTTCGTGCAGTAGTACAGGAACACCGAATTCACCACTTCACGTGCCCCCGGCGGCAGCCCGAAGGACACATTGGAAATACCCAGAATCGTTCGAACCTCCGGCAGCGCCTGCTTGATCAGGCGAATTCCTTCCATCGTCTCGACCGCGCCGCCAATATAGTTCTCATCGCCCGTCGCACACGGGAAAACCAGTGGGTCGAAAATGATGTCCTCGGGCCCGAGCCCGTATTTTTCTGTCAGCAGTTTGTAGGAACGCTGCGCAATCGCCAGCTTCCGTTCTCGCGTAAACGCTTGCGCCTGCAGCTTGTCCTCATCGATGCAGCCCACCACCACCGCCGCGCCAAATTCGTGCGCGATGGGCACGACTCGCTCGAATTTTTCCTCGCCATCCTCCAGGTTGATCGAATTGAGGATCGCCTTGCCCTGGCAATACGTCAGCGCCAGCTCGATCGCCGTTGGGTCGGTAGTATCGATCATCACCGGCGCCTTTACCTTGCGAATCAGTTTTTCGTAAAACGGCGGAATGTCCTTCTTCTCATCGCGCTCCGTGCTTTGTAGGCACACGTCCACGATATGCGCGCCGCCGCGCACCTGCCGCCGCGCAATCTCGCTCGCCTCTTCCCATTTTTCTTCCGCTACCAGGTTCTTGAACAAGCGCGAACCGATCACGTTTGTCCGCTCACCCACCAGCAGCGGCCGCGTACTGTCCTCCGCCTCAATCGTCTCAATCCCCGAATAAATCGCCCGGTGTGCTTCCGCGGGCCGCTGCCGTGGCTTTTTGCCCTCCACCATTTGCGCAATCGCCTGAATATGTTTCTCGGTTGTCCCGCAGCATCCCCCAACAAAATTCAGCCAACCGTGATCCACAAACTTTTCCAGTTGCGCCGCCAGGGTCGTCGGTGTCTCCAGGTATTTGCCTTCTTCATCTGGCAGCCCCGCATTTGGGTAGCAAGAGACAAACCCGCCTGTAAGCTGGCTCAGCGTTCGAATGTGGTCGGTCATGAACTCCGGTCCCGTCGCGCAGTTCATCCCAAACGCCAGCGGTTTCGCGTGCCGCAGTGATGCCCACATCGCTTCCACGGTCTGCCCAGCCAGCATCGATCCCATCGGCTCGATCGTCACCGATACGATGAACGGCACCTCGCTCCCTATTTCGTTCGAGAGTATGTGGATGGCCAGGAGCGCCGCTTTGATATTGCGCGTGTCTTGGCAAGTCTCGACCAGCAGCAGATCCACTCCGCCTTCGACCAGTCCTTTTGCCTGTGTATAGTAAGTCTCTCGCAGCTCGCTAAACGTCACGCCACCTGTAACTGTAATTGCCTTTGTCGTAGGCCCCATGGAGCCGGCGACAAACCGCGGCTTCCCAGGCGTAGCGAATTCATCCGCTGCTTGTCGCGCCAGCTCTGCCGCGCGCTTGTTCAGGAAATGTGCATCGGCTGCCAGCCCATACTCCGCCAGCACGATCGATGCCCCGCCAAACGTGTTCGTCTCGACGATGTCCGATCCCGCCTCAAAATACTTCCTGTGAATATCCAGAACGACATCCGGGCGCGTTCGGACCAGATTCTCATTGCATCCTTCGAGCGCAGCTCCGCCAAAGTCCGCGGCATTCAGGTTCCGCTGCTGCAGCATCGTCCCCATCGCGCCGTCCAGCACGAGGATCCGCTGCCCCAGCAACTCCCGAAGGGCTTTGGCTGATTCGTTCAGGTTACGCATCCGAGGGAAGGTCCTGCTCCTTGCCGTTTCGCCGCTCAAAAAAAAGACTGCAATTACCAAAGAAATCTAGCGTTTCCCGACACCTCTATTTTACCCAGGTTTCCCCATGGATACCTATCTCCACGCATTAAACTAGTGTTTTTTAGGCCCGAACGGCAGATTAGCGGCGTCGAACGGCAATTTCCCCGATGCTATACTGGCTTTGGAAGCCTGAATCGATCGCTCCATGACCCAACGCTTGAAGATTCTGAATATCGTCGGCGCGCGCCCCAACCTCCCGAAAATCGCGCCGCTCATGCATGAAATGCAGCGTCATCCGGAAATCGAGGCCATCCTCGTCCACACCGGCCAGCACTACGACGAAAAATTATCCGACATTTTCTTTCGCCAAATGGGCATTCCTTCACCCCACGTGAATCTGGAAGTCGGCTCCGGATCCCATGCCTTGCAAACCGCCGAGATTCTGAAGCGCATCGAGCCGGTTCTTATCGAGCGCAAACCGGATCTGGTTGTCGTCGTCGGCGACGTCAATTCCACCATCGCCGTTTCTCTCGCTGCCGCGAAACTTGGCATCCGCGTAGCCCATGTCGAAGCCGGCCTCCGCAGCTTTGACCGCTCCATGCCCGAAGAAATCAACCGCATCCTGACCGATGCTCTAGCTGACTATCTTTTCGTTACGGAAGAAGACGCCATCGCGCATCTCTTGAAGGAAGGCCGCGAAGCAGCATCTTCATGGTCGGCAACGTAATGATCGATTCTTTGCACCATTTCTTGCCCATCGCCCAGCAATCCGCAATCGGCGATGAGCTCGGTCTGAAGAACGGTGCGGGGTGGCACCGCTTCGGTGTTCTGACTCTCCATCGCCCTTCGAATGTCGATTCCACCGAAAAGCTCAGCCAGCTTCTCGGAGCCATCGATGCCGTCGCGGCCGAGATGCCCGTCATCTTTCCGGTCCATCCCCGCACCCAGCAGCGTTTAACTCAAGGTGGAATCCAGCATCACCCTCAACTCCGGCTCATTCCGCCCGTTGGGTATCTCGATTTTCTTTGCCTTTTGAGCAAAGCCAAGCTTGTTCTGACCGATTCCGGTGGCATCCACGAAGAGACCACCGCTCTCGCCGTTCCCTGCCTCACCCTGCGCGAGAACACCGAGCGCCCCATCACCATCACCGAAGGTACCAACTTGCTCGTTGGTACTGATCCGGTCAAAATCATTGCCGCCGCCCGTGATACTCTGGCTGGCAAGGGCAAAGCGGGGCGCATCCCTCCTCTGTGGGATGGCCATGCTGCCAAGCGCATAGTTGATATTTTGCTGAGGGAAGTACCCCGGGGAAATGCATCGTAGCAGTCAGTAACAGTTCGTGAACAGCAACACCAAAGGACTTGCCCCTTTGACCAGTTTTCAATAATCTGTCGAACAGTGACTACGAAACGTACTTCCACGAAATTGACGGTTTGCATCCTCTCGCCGCACCCCTTGGTGCTGAGCGAGTTCGAGCGCATTTTGGCCAAATCCCAATTCAAAGTCATTATCAAGCAACTCGAATCCACGCTTGCCCCCGACCTCCGTACTCTAGAGCCGCCCAAAGCTCAGGTCTACGTCATTGACGCGCATGCCGCAAAGCCCGCCACCGGCGCGCTCTTGGCCAATCTTCTCGAACGCTTTCCCGAATCGCGCCTCATCGTCGTCGGCGAACAGCACAACGAAGCCAACAGTTTTTCTCTCTTGCGTCTTGGTGTTAAAGGCTTGCTCACCTACGTCGAAGCCCGCGAGCAATTGATCCGTGCGCTCCCGCTGGTGGCCAGCGGAGGATTCTGGGTTCCCCGGCAGCTTCTCTCCGGATTCGTCGATTCCATCCTCACCGGCCAGGGCCGCCGCCTGAAAACCGATTCTGTCACCAATCTCAGCCGCCGCGAGCAGGAAGTTCTCGATTCGTTGCTGGAAAATCTTTCCAATAAGGAAATCGCCAGCAAGCTCAACATTGCGGAACGCACCGTGAAGTTTCACGTTTCGAACTTGCTCAACAAATTCGGCGTGCGCCGCCGTGCCGACCTCATTCTGCTTACCTTCCAGCGCCGCCTGTCGCAGGTTTAATTTTTGTTGAATGAATTTTAATGCGCGTAGAGCCACTTTTCTGTGGCCTGTGTCATTGTATCGGGTAACATTGATCGCACCCATTCTGTGTTTCTATCCGACTCGAGGAGAACTGACAGGTGAATATTCTCGTTACCGGCGCGGCGGGTTACATTGGAAGCGTCTGCGCGGAAGTCCTGGTCTCGCGGGGCATGTCCGTGATCGCTTTGGATAGCCTGATCGAGGGCCATCGCGCCGCTGTGCCGCCCAGCGCCGTTTTTTGCCAGGTGGATCTCGCGAATCGACCCGCGCTCGAAGCTGTCTTCAACCAGCACAAGATTGACGCCGTAATGCACTTCGCCGCCGAAGCCCTCGTCGCCAAGTCCGTCAGCGAGCCCAGTATTTTTTACGCCACGAACGTGGCTTGCGGCGTGAACCTGCTCGATGCCGTCACGCGCCACGGCGTAAAGAAATTCATTTTCTCTTCCACCGCCGCCACCTACGGCGAACCCGAAATCGTCCCCATTCCCGAGGACCATCGCAAAGCGCCCATCAACCCTTACGGAAAATCCAAGCTTGTTTTCGAAGGGATTCTGGCAGATTACAAAACCTACACGGGACTCAACTACGCAACTCTCCGCTACTTCAATGCCGCTGGAGCTTCCAAGGAGCGCGGCGAGAATCATCGCGTGGAAACTCATCTCATCCCTCGCGTCCTCGATGCCGCCAGCGGTGGCATCCCCCACGTAGACGTTTTCGGCACGGACTATCCCACGCCGGACGGCACCTGCGTTCGCGACTATATCCATGTTCTTGATATCGCCGATTCCCACGTCCGTGCGCTGGAAGCAATCGAGAAAGTTTCCGGTGAAGCTTTCAACGTCGGCAACAGTCGCGGGTTTTCCATCTTGGAAGTCATCGATGCCGCCGAGCGCGTCACCGACCGCAAAATTCCCCGCAAACTGGGTCCACGCCGCCCAGGCGATCCTGCCGTTTTGGTTGCCAGCAAGGAAAAGCTAAAGAGCGCCCTCGGCTGGGAAGCTTCGCATTCCTCACTCGAGGAAATAATTCAATCAGCCTGGTCGTGGAAACAGAAAAACCCTCAGGGGTATGCTTCCTAGGCGTCTGCCTGACTCAATCGCCCAAGCTGTACCGGATAATGCACCACAACGCCTGGATGCCGTCCTTCCAGGTAATCTTTTTTCCCTCTTCGTACGTCCGTCCTGCATAAGTTATCGGCACTTCGTAAATCCGCCACTTGTGTTTGGCGATTTTCGCTGTAATCTCCGGTTCGAATCCAAACCGGTTCGACTTGAGCTCAATCCCCGCCAACACTTCTTTCCGGAACACCTTGTAACACGTCTCCATATCCGTCAGCTTCAAATTCGTGAAGATATCTGAAAGCAGCGTCAGCATCCGGTTCGCCACGTAGTGCCAGAAGTAATGCACGCGTTGCGGCCCGCTCAGAAATCGTGAGCCATACACCACGTCGGCGCGTCCATCGATGATCGGTTCGAGCAAAACCCCATAATCACGCGGGTCGTATTCCAGGTCTGCGTCTTGCACCAACACGATTTCTCCCGTAACTTCCGCAAAGCCACGCCGCAAAGCCGCTCCCTTGCCCTGGTTCGGTGCCTGGAAGAAAAATCTCAAATCCCGCAATTCAATCTGGTCGCTTCCATCTTGCGCCGGCGCGAAGGTATCTCCATTCGCCTGCCGCGCCTGCATGTTTTCTAGTATCTGCCGCGTTCCGTCGGTCGAGCAATCATCGACGATAATCACTTCCTTGCGCACTGCGGTGTCCAATACCCGCCGCAAAATCTCATCAATCGTCGTTTTCTCGTTGTAAACGGGAATTACGATCGAAACCTTCGGGTCGTGCAGCGCGGAAGCGTTATATCGTTGATGGGCCATGGATGTCGGAAATTGTAGCGGCGCAGCCTCCGCCGAGTAAAGGCGATTCCATTCCCGAACGCTGCCCTTGGCAGCTATCCGCCTTTTCGCGCGCTGTCAATACCGCTATGATTGGATTGGCTGCGGCGGATTGTGTCCTTTCGCTGAGTTCGCGCTGAACACGGAAGCGAATTTTCTCTGTGGAACTCTGCGTTGAGAAACCCTGAAGCCACACCTGAATCGCGATGCCCAGCTTCTTCATCGAACAATTCGGTTGCCGTGCCACCCAAGCCGATGGCGCCGCCATCGAGCGCCAGTTGCTCGAACGCGGCTGTACCTCTGCCGCCAGCCCCGCTGCCGCTGACATCGTCGTCCTCAACACGTGCACCGTCACCGCCTCCGCCGACGCCCAGGCCCGCGACGCCATCCGAAAGCTTCACGCTGCCAACCCCTCAGTCCGTCTGATCGTCACTGGCTGTTACGCCCAGCGCGCCCCCGAAGAATTGGCCGCTCTCCCCGGCGTAGATTGGGTCGTCGGCAATTCCCACAAGCCTCAAATCCCCCAGCTCATCGATACTTTCTCAAAAGTTGCATCCTCCGCGTCCGCTGAATCCGCGAACAATTTTTTCCCCGCCGCCGCTTTGTATTCTGACTCCACCGTTCCGTTCCATTCCTTTGTAGGGGCGGGGCTTGCCCCGCCCGCTGCGCCCCTTCTCGGCAAAATCCTGACCGGCAACATCTTCGACCGCACCGAATTCCTCTCCGCTCCCGTCCTCGGCGGAGAATCCAATCACACCCGCCCCACTCTAAAAATCCAGGACGGCTGCGACTCCCGCTGCTCCTACTGCGTCATCCCCTTCGTCCGCGGCAAAAGCCGTAGCCTTCCGCCAGACAAAGTTATTGAAGAAATCCAGCGCCTCACCGAGTCCGGCTATCGCGAAATAGTTCTCAGCGGCATCAATCTTGGCACCTACGGCCGCGATCTCTCCCCGCGCGTCGAATTCGAATCACTCGTCCGCCGTATCCTCGACGAAACCACCGTCGAACGCCTCCGCATCAGCTCCATCGAACCCCTCGACGTCACGCAAGATCTCGTCGATCTTTTCGCCGGGACCGATCGCATCGCTCAGCACTTTCACATGCCCTTGCAATCTGCTTCCGACCGTATCCTCGCCGCCATGCACCGCTGGTACCGCGCCGAACACTACGCCCGCCGCGTCGAGTTGATCCACGAACGCCTTCCCCACGCCGCCATCGGTGCCGACGTCATCACCGGTTTCCCCGGCGAATCCGAAGAAGATCACGCCGCCACGCTCGCCTTCGTCGAACGCCTGCCCTTCACCTATCTCCACGTTTTCTCTTTTTCCAAGCGCCCCGGCACCAAAGCCGCCGCACTCTCCAACGAAGTCCCCGGGTCTGTCATCAAACACCGCGCCCGCGAACTCCGCGCCCTCAGCGACGCCAAGTCCTCCGCCTTCCGCCAATCCCAACTCGGCCGCTCCCTCCGCGTCCTCACCCTCCGCCCTAATGAGGACCCCCATACGAGCACGACTCCGGCCCTCTCCAGCAATTATCTGAAGGTCCGCGTGGATGGAATCCATCCCGCCAACAACTGCCTTGAAGTTCTGATTTCAGCTGAAGCCGGAACAACTCTGGTAGGTGTACCTATTCTTTCCTGCTCTGCGAACTCCGCGTGCTCTGACCCGGTTGGGACGTCTCAGAGCTAAGCTTGCTTCTTCTTCTCTGTGTTCTCCGTGCTCCGGTCTCTGTGCCCTCTGTGTTAAATTTTTTCGCTTAGCTTTGAACTTTTCAACCCTCAAAAATCACCTGCGCCAGCGCCTGACTCTCCGTGTGCGTGATGCTCAGCGCCACACTCTTCACCCCAAGCTGTTGCGCAATTTTCGCTGCCTCACCCGTGATCGCCAGCGTCGGCCGCCCGCTCGTCTCCCGCACCACTTCCAAGTCCACCCACCTCACCCCGAGCCGCCAACCCGTTCCCAGCGCCTTCATCGCCGCTTCTTTCGCCGCAAATCGCCCCGCATACCGTTCATACTTATTCTTGAAACGCTCGCAATACTCCCGCTCACGCGCCGTATAGATCCGCCTCAAAAACACTTCCCCATGCCGCTCAATCGCCCCCTGAATCCGTCCCACCTCAGCGATATCCACTCCCATTCCAACGATCAATGTCCCGCCCTGTAGCTCACCCCTTCAGGGGTGAGGCTTTTTCCCTCTCTACGGCTCGCGCGTCTGTAGTGGCGGGTCTTTAGACCCGTCACTCTTGCAAACCCAACTTCGGCAGTTCCCGCTACCCAGATTATACTGATATCTCCATGCCGCCCACGAAAACGCCAAAACCCCGCCGCAAGCTCCGCAAAGTGGGACAGACATTCCTGTCTGTCCACTCCGTCCAATCCAACTCTACTTCGATCACTCTGAGATCCCGCGGTCTCCAAATCATCCAAGCCCCCTCCCTCGCCAAGCTCCCCTGGCTGATCCACGGCTTCAGCACCAAGCCTGGTGGAGTCAGCACTCAAGACGGCCAAAAAGTCCTCAATCTAGGTTTCACCGAATGGGACACTAAAGAAAACGTCCTGGAGAATCGCCGCCGCTTCCAATCCGCCCTCGGCGCAACAGACCTGAAACTAGTCTCTCTGAAACAAATCCATTCCGATGTAATCCATCTCTTCAACACCGCCCCAACCGAACCCTGCCAAGGGGACGCCTCTGTCACCAATCGCTCCGGCCTACTCCTCGGCGTCCAAACTGCCGACTGTGTCCCCATCCTCCTCGTCGATCCCAAAAACCGCGCCATCGCCGCCATCCACGCCGGCTGGCGCGGCACCCTCGCCCGCATCGTTGTCAAAGCCATCGGCCAAATGCAAATGCAATTCAAAACCAATCCCTCCGACCTCCTCGCCGCCATCGGCCCCTCCATCGGCGGTTGCTGCTACGAAGTCGGCACCGAAGTCGCCACACAGTTTCTCTCGCAGTTCGCCGAAGCCCCCGAATGGTTCGACGAATTCCGCACCGGCGACGAACCCAATCCCGTCCAGTGGCTCAACATGATGCCCCCCGGCCACCAACCCCCACCCAAAAACGTCCTCCTCGACCTCCGCAAGGCCAATCGCGCCCAGCTCTTAGGGGCCGGCCTCCGCGCATCAAATATCTTAGTCAGCGATTTCTGCACCGCCTGCCGCCGCGGCCTCCTCTTCAGCTACCGCAAAGAAGCCGCCCAGAGCGGCCGCCTCCTCTCCGTCATCGGCATCCGCTAACTCCAAGTCTCGTTTGGACTTGTCTCGAGCGCCACCTTCATGAAATTATTTCGCAAATCCCCCCTTGACAATTTCATAATTTATGCTCTATTTTATCTCGTAGATAACTGCGTTTGGCGTGCGGGAGCTTGCTCCCGCTTTTCTTTTTTAAGCCGGCCAATTCAGCTTTGCCAAATCCAAAACAGTCAGAAACGCGCCCTATAGAATCAACGAGTTACGAAATGCAAATTTCGTAAGTCTTTTATTCTTATATTCATGCAAATTGGTGGGGGTAGGGGTACCGCTGCTTCTGCGTCTTCCTCTTCGCCCAACTCCGCAATAAACCAAGATTAGTCACCGAGGACTGACAGCGGACAACGGAGCACCATCGATCTGCAGTAGCGCCAGTTGCCCGCAAGCGGCCATCACATCCCGTCCGCGCGAGTAGCGCACAAACGCTGGGACTCCGCGCTCCACCAAAATCCGCCGGAACTCCTCAATCCGTTCTTCCGACGATTCTCGGTAGGGAAGTTCTCCCGGGTTCCACGGGATCAAATTTACTTTCACGCTTTTCAGCGGCGCCAGCAACCGCACGACGCGCCGCGCGTCTTCCGCGGTATCGTTCAATCCGCCGAGCATCACGTATTCAAACGTCAGGTGTTCCCACGTTCGCAGCGGATATTCCTTGCAGGCGTTAATCAGTGCGGAGAGCGGATATTTCTTGTTGATCGGCATCAACGCATCGCGCTGCTCGTCATTCGACGCATTCAAGGAAATCGCCAGCTTGGGCCGCACTTTTTCCAACGCCAGCCGCTCGATTCCCGGCACAATCCCGCTCGTCGAAAGCGTCACGTGCTTTGGCGAAATCCCCAGCCCCGCAGGGTCCAGCAGGATGCGCACCGCCGCCATCACCGGCTCAAAATTAAGCAGCGGCTCCCCCTGGCCCATGAGCACAATGTTTGTTTGCGGCGCGAGCTGCGCCTTGTGTTCTTCCAGCGGCAACAAAACTTGCGCCAGAATTTCACCCGCGGTGAGGTTGCGAATCAGCCCAAGCTGCGCCGTAAGGCAAAAATGGCAATCCACCGCACAGCCCGCCTGCGTGGAAACGCAAATCGTCTGCCGCTCCTCGCTCGGCATAAACACCGCCTCCACCGAAGCCGGCTTCTGCAGTCGGCCCGCTCTTTCTTCTCCGTTCTTCTCTGTGAACTCTGTACTCTCTGCGTCCTCTGCGTTAGATGTTTTGTTTTTTTCCGTTCCGTCCAGCCCGAACAAATACCGCACCGACCCATCCCTCGAAGCAAATCTTTGTTTCACCACGGGCAAGGTGACACGCGCTTCTCTCGAAAGTCGCTCTCTCAGCGCCAACGGCAAATTCGTAATTTGTCCCAAATCGAATTTTCTTTCCGAGTACAAAGCGTGATAAATCTGCGCCCCGCGAAACGCCGGCTCGCCCAGCGCCACGCAGAATGCGCGCAACTCTTCCTTCGATTTGCCAAGGAGTTCGGTAGTCATTAAAATTTCGGCAGCAAGTGGCTAATCCTTCGTTTTTATCTTAACACTCAGCCCCGCTGCTGCACGCGCGCCGCAAATCGCGCTATAATTCTTTGGCAATCCCCGCTTCTGCAGGATTGCTTTGTCGCCCGCACCGCGGGCGCGCACGCGAATCGGAGGCTGACATGGCTCAAAATATAGCAACCGAACAGCTCGCGATCGCCGAGTGGGTCAAGGGGCTGGCCGCCATTCCTATTTGCGACTTCACGCTGCAAAGTGTGCAGGATTACGTCGTCCGCCACGTCGTTCTTCCGGAGACCCTCGACAAGTATTGCTATTTTTCAAAAGGCAGTTACACGCGCAATTTGATTTTCAAGAATGATCTCTTCGAGTGCATGACCGTTTGCTGGGAAATCGGCCAGCACAGCCGCATTCACAATCATCGCGATCAGAATTGCTGGATGTCCGCGCCCATCGGCCGGCTCCGCGTTCAGAATTTTCGTGTGGATCACCGCGATGCTGCTCACGGCACGTGCAAAATCATTCCCACTGATACATACGATCTCGACGCCACGCATCCCGCATACGTAAATCCCATCGAGCCCGTTCACGAAGTCATGAACCTCGCCCAATTCAACCAGCGCGCCGTCAGCATTCACATTTATTCCAAGCCGTTCGAGAGTTGCGAAGTTTATCTCCGCGACCAGGGCACCTACTCCGACGTTCCGCTCTTCTACACCAGCGAATACGGCAAGCTGAACGTCGCCGAAAGGCTTTTGTAGCGCCGGCTTCAAGCAGGTATCTTTCTTTTTTTGCATATCTTGAATTTAGCGATTTAATTACTTCCGTTTCTCCTTTCCACCCCGCCTGTGTCACAATATTTAGATGGCCACTGAAACGCGCGATATTCAGAAGCACGTTTTGCCCAACGGCCTCGTGGTCATCACCGAGACCATGCCCCACGTGCGCTCCGTCTCCGTCGGGGTGTGGGTCCGCAACGGCTCGCGCCGCGAAGTTCCCGAAGAAAACGGCCTCGCCCATTTCATGGAGCACATGGTTTTCAAGGGCACGGAGCGCCGTTCCGCGGAAGCCATCGCGCGCGAAATGGATTCCGTCGGCGGCATGCTAGACGCCTTCACTTCCAAGGAACAGATCTGCTTCAACGCCAAAATTCTCGATGAGCATCTTCCCATCGCGTTTGATGTCATCGCCGACCTCGTGCTGCGGCCGAAATTCGATTCCGAAGATGTGAAGAAAGAACGTCAGGTCGTTCTTGAAGAAATCAAGATGGACCTGGACAATCCCGAATATCTTCTCCACGAGATTTTCACCAGCGGGTTCTGGCCGCGCCATTCGCTGGGCCGCCCGATTCTGGGCACGCCGGAGACGGTGAAAGGCTTCAATCGCGACGGGCTGTTTACGCGCTTCCGGGACTGGTTCGCGCCTGATCATCTGGTAGTAACTGCCGCGGGTAACGTCACGCACGACCAAGTGCTGGAATTGGTGCAACGAGAGTTCGGCCACATGAGTCCGACCGGTCCCGCCGAGAGCGATGGCGCTCCCCAAACCGAAGCCCCCATCCATCTCGAAACAAAGCGCGATCTCGAACAGGTGCATCTGTGCATTGGCGTTCCATCGGCCCCGCTCGGGCACGAAGACCGCTTCGCAGTTGCCGTCCTCAACAATCTTCTTGGCGGCGGCATGTCTTCGCGGCTGTTCCAAAATATTCGCGAAAAGCAAGGACTTGCTTACGCGGTGTTCAGCGAACTCACGCCCTATTCGGACGCAGGAATGATGACGGTTTACGCGGGCACCGCGGCGGAAACTGTTGGCCAGGTCATCGACCTCACCATCAGGGAATTTCGCGCGTTGAAGGAATCACCGGTCGCAGAGGAAGAGCTGCGCCGGTCGAAAAATCACCTCAAGGGCTCGCTGATGCTTTCGCTCGAATCCACCAGTTCGCGCATGTCCAATCTGGCGCGCCAGGAGCTGTATTTCGGCCGCTTCTACTCGCTCGACGAAATCCTCGCCGGCATCGAAGCCGTCACAAGCGAAGAGCTCCAGTCCCTCGCGCAGCGCTATTTCCAGGCCACGCAAATCGCCGTCACCGTCCTCGGCCCCCTCAACGGCTTCACCCTCGACCGCTCCCGCCTAGCCTGTTGAGACGCGGCCCGAACGCTTCGAGTCCATTCACAATAATGGTGAGATGTTTTTCAGGCGATTGCCAATTCAAGGTCATCCGCAATGAGCGGCGTACAGGCATATTCGATGTGCAGAACGCGCCGGGGAATTTCCGCCTGAGATTTCGATGAGGCGTGCACGATGAGTGGGCGCATGGCCAACACTCCACCCGCCGAAGTCAGACACTCGACAGCTGCGATTCGTGTTGTGAGCTCGTGCAGGCTCTCGTCGGTAAGAACTCCGAGAGTATGAGTTCCGGGTAGGACGCGCAGTGGGCCATTCACGGAGGTCGAATCATCGAAGTGAACGCGAAGAGCCAAGACTTGACTCAGTGCGCTCGTTGGGGCGTGGGCATAAGTCACACCCTCTTTTATTGACCACGGGCCCCATCCGGGAGTTTCGCGCCGCTCGCGCAAAGGTAGCGCTGTATCCTGGTGCCACACTACGAGCCAGTTTGCTGTCGGAGACTTATCGAAAAGTGTGGCTCGAAACGGAAAGGCCTCGCCACCCAGAGCCTCTTGCGCAATTCCCAGGAGCGGCGCGCTCGAAGCAATTCTTGCGACAGCGGGAAGCTTTAAGGCATGGCGGATTCCTGCCCTGCTCCGTGGAAGCTCGGCCCGGCTTAGTTCTTCGACAAGTGCATCAACATCCGTTCGTCCCAGCACGTTGGTGAATATCGCGAATCCCTGTTCCTGAATGAGCCTTTGGAAATCCAAGAGTTACCCTTGCCGGCCTATTTGGAAGCGGCGTTGTCGGCGTTGACGGCGGCGCCGACGATGCCCATCTCGTCGGAAGTCGTCACGACTTCGAAGCGGCTGCCTTGCAGCGGGCTCATCTTGACCATTTCGAGGAGCAGACGGTCCAGCAACCCGACGTCGATGAACTTCACTTCGGGGCCGCTGACGAAAAATGTTCCTGGGCCTTCCATGTGGATGCTGGTGGCCGTGGCGGCGGCCAGGGCGCGGTGACAGAGGGTGACAAATTCCTTGCAGCGGGCGTCGCCGGCGCGCGCATTTTCAAAGACTTCCTCGGGCTCGAGATCCATGAAACGCAAACGCATGGAGCGGCGTCCGAGGATTCCTTCGAGATGGCCTTTTCCGCCGCAGCCGCAGAAATTTTCCTTGGGATCCAGCGTGACGACGGAATGCCCGCCTTCCCAGACGCCTTCCCGGGAAGGGAAGCGGCCGAAGCCGATGCCATTGCCGATGGTCCACACGCGGAACAGTTTGTTCAGTTTGCCACGCGTCGCGGCAATTCCCGCGGCCATCACGTCGGCATCGTTGAAGACGCGTACGGGCGTCCCGGCGAGTTTGCCGATCAGAGCGGAAGACAACGCAGACTGCAAGGCGAATCCCTTAGCTTGCTGGAAATTGGGAGAATCCTCGATAACACCATTTCGGATGATGCCGGGAAAGCCGATGCCAACGGCTTCGATCTTTTCACCGCCTGCCACTTTTTCAATTTGTTGGCGGATGCAATCGACGATGCCTTCGGCGGGCATGGATTGCAGCGGGTCGAGGGATTGCGGTTTCTCTGGAAACACGCTGAGTGCGCCGAGCACCTTGTGGGCCTCGACGAGGCCAACGGCGATATGTTCCATCACCAGCACACCAACTGTCTTGCGCATCTCGCTCCTGCCAATCTTAAGTCGTCGAAAAGCCGGGCATTCGACTCCTTACGCGGACGTAGCTACGCCCGAGCCAGTTTATTCAAGCCGTTGAACGCCGCCGCTTTGTAGCATTCGGCAAGCGTCGGGTAATTGAATACCGTATCCACGAAATATTCCACCGTGCCTTTGAGGGCGAAAACGGCTTGCCCGATGTGGAGAAGTTCGGAAGCGCCTTCGCCGATGATGTGCACGCCGAGCAATTCTTTGGACGTTGGATCGAAAAGAATTTTCAGGCGGCCGGTGGTGTCGCCGCGAATCTGGCCGCGGGCGATTTCGCGGAAAAAAGCCATGCCGACTTCATACGGTACGCCTTCATCCGTGAGTTGCTCTTCCGTTTTTCCGATGAAGGAAATTTCGGGAATGGTGTAAATCCCGTAAGGATAATTCGCGCGATTGGAATTGGTGTGCATGCCGAAGGCTCTGGCGGCGGCGATGCGGCCTTGCTCCATGGAAACGGAGCCAAGGCTGGGAAAACCGATGACGTCTCCCACGGCAAAGATGTGCGGCTGTTTGGTACGGTAATCCTCATCCACGGCAATGCGGCCGCGCGAGTCAGCATCCAGGCCGGCCGCGGGGAGATTCAGTTCATCCACGTTGCCCTGGCGGCCAACGGCATAGAGCAGGGCATCGCCGGAGACTTTTTTCTTGCTCTTGAGGTTGGCAACGACACCGTGCTCGGGAGTTTCTTCGACGCTTTCGACTTCTTCGTTGAGACGCAAGGTGACACGGCGGTCGCGCAAGTGGTAGCAAAGAGCCTCTACCATTTCGGCGTCGGCAAATTCCAGCAAACGCGGGCGCTTTTCAATCAGTGTAACGCGCACGCCGAGAGTGGCGAACATACAAACATATTCGACGCCGATGACGCCGCCGCCCACGACAATCATGGACTTGGGAATTTCCGGCATTTTCAGGATTTGGTCGCTGTTGATGATGGTTTTGTCATTGAAAGGGACTAGAGGAGAAACGGCAGGCTTGGTGCCGGTGGCGATGACGATGTGGTCCGCTTGCAATTCGGATTGCCCGCGCGAACTGGTGACCTGCATGTGGTGAGGATCGATGAAGCTGGCCATTCCTGTGAGGACGTCGATGCCATTGCGGGAAAGTTGTGCGCGGATCACGTCGATTTCGGTCTTGATGACGTTGAGGGCGCGGAAGGAGAGATCGGCCATGGTGATCGGCTCTTTCACGCGATAGTTGACGCCGTAGATGCTTTGATATTGGTAGCCGGAAAGATGCAAGACGGCTTCGCGGATGGTTTTGCTGGGGATGGTGCCGGTGTTGATGGCGGTTCCGCCGATGACTTCCAGCTTTTCGACAAGAGCCGCGCGCTTGCCGAACTTGGAAGCTTGAATGGCGGCCCGCTGGCCGCCCGGCCCGGACCCAACCACGATGAGATCGTACTTTTCCATAGTTCGCCGCGGGAGTATATCACTGTTGGAATCGCGGAGTCCTTATTGACGCGCGCTTGGCGCTCTGCCATCATTCTGAAAATTCGTTTTTGCTGTAGCTCAGGCGAGTAGGCCTGAGGTTTTTTCAGGCGAGGAGTGAGCGATCGGCTTGCGGGTATCCATTCTGGCTTCCGGCAGCTCGGGCAACATCACATTGCTCGAGACCGAGCGGACCCGCCTCCTGATTGACGCCGGACTGGGCAAACGCGAGACGCTGGCGCGCCTTGCGGCCGTCGAAAAACCCGTTGACCACATCGACGGCATTCTGATTACCCACGAACATACGGACCACTGTAATGGGCTTCCACAGATGCTGGGGATTTGGAAGGCGCCGCTCTACGTGACTGAACCCACTTTGGGGGCGATGCAGCGAATGCTCCCGGAAACGTTTGGCAAAAGGCTCAAACGAATGGAAACGATTCAGCCGGGGCAGCACTTCACGGTTGGGGATATTGAGGTGCACGCTTTTGCGATTCCGCATGACGCTGCCGATCCCATCGGATTTACGTTTCGTTCGAATGGGGCGAAGATGGCGATCGTTACTGACCTTGGCTACATGCCCGAACTTGTGAAGGTGCATCTGCGCGGTGCGGACTGCCTGGTTCTGGAATCCAATCATGACCTCGACATGCTCAAGGTCGGGCCGTATCCGTGGGTGGTGAAGCAGCGCGTGCTGAGCCGCACCGGTCATCTTTCGAATCACGCGGTGAGCGAATACCTTTGCGATCCTGATGGATTTGACGCTGTCGCGCGCTATCTTGTGCTCGCGCACGTATCGCAGGAAAACAATAATCCCGATCTCGTTCGGATCTCCGCGGAAGAAGCCCTCAGACGCCGCCCGGCCGAGTCGGCCTTTACCGGCGAATTGCTAGTGGCCACACAGCACGTGCCTCTGAAGCCGCTTGAATTGTAGGCGTTGAAATTACTCTTCGTTTGACTATTTTTGAGATCTATTTCGCAAATCAAGAAGTCCTTCGAGCTCGGGGATGACGTCCAGATCCCGCTCACGGCCGGCAGCCTTTTTTGCGCGGATGAGTCCTTCGAGTGAGAGAACCATGCATTCCATATCAAATATCGTCATAACATCCGAGCTTTTCTTCGCCGCTACAAAGTCACCCACACCAGCTACTTCGCCAAGAAAATCGATCGCTCCAAGGTCCGTCTTCAGAGTGAAGTTCAATCCGCGTTTGATTGTTGCGGCGTCGAACCGAAAAGGTAGATTTTTCGGGGCGCCCCTGAGTCTCGGGTGGTAGGGTGCCAAGGCTGAAGCGAGCCGTTCGAAGTTCTTCGCCGAACGGGCGTAGCAGAAGTCCAAGTCCTCGGTCAGATGAGCAGAGCCTTGCATCTGCATTGCTGCTCCGCCGATTAAAACAAACTCGACATTCGCGTCAAACAGGGCGCGAAGTGTCTCTTCGAGCTTCATTTTTTCGACCGGTAGCGCTCGCCAGCGAGACGCAACGCTTGCAAGGATTTCGCTCCGTTGGACAGCTTCTCTGCTCTTTCGGTGGGCGTCAGGGAAAGATTCTCGACGAGCAGCGTAAGATCCACGCCGTACTTCTTGGCCCTAGCGAGCTTGCTCCCTTTGGGGGGACGAGCGATCAAGCGAAGGGCGCGTTTCCTTTGGTCCTGGGTCATTTGCCACCAAACAAATCGTCTCACACTCAACGGGCTCGTTCAATTGCATGTGCTTTGCCAGCCGAGTCGCGAGTTCGGTGAATTGGCCACACCTGAATTTTCGTTGCAGTGATGAGGCCTTCTCCTCTAGACTTGTAGTGTCTTGGTAGAGGTGCGGAAGCCATGAGTAGCGGGGCAAGTAATTCCGATCAGCATCGGAGGCTCGCGCGAAAGGGGCAGTCCAGTTTTAGGTGTTGTCCGCCGAAATCGCTGCGGTAGCTGAAACCGCGGTGGTTGGGGAATAGGTCCAAGGCCTGTTCACTGTCGTCCGTTGATTCGGATGAAGCGCTATCGAGAGGCGGCAGCCCGATTGGTATCCTCGCGGTTCCTTCCTTTCGTTTCGCTCATCCAGAAAAGCCAGATTCGAATGAATGTTTTTGAACTGACGCGCGCGCTGGTCGATATTGAGTCGACCACCAACCACGAGAAGAATGTGGGCGACTACCTGTTTGCACATTTGTCCACCGTGACCTCGCGGTATAACGGGCGAATCGAACGTATTACCGCGGAACCCAATCGCGACAATATTCTTGCGCACTGGGGTGAGCCTGTCGTTACGCTCTCGACGCACATGGACACGGTTCCGCCGTTCTTTGGTTCTCACGAGGATGGGGATTTTATCTGGGGCCGCGGTTCGTGCGACGCGAAGGGCATCATCGCGGCGATGATTGCTGCGGCGGAAAAACTTCTTGCGGCGGGCACGCGCAATTTGGGATTGCTCTTTGTGGTTGGGGAAGAACGCAACAGCGCCGGGGCCATCGCCGCCGCCGAAACACCGCGTGGGTCACGATTTCTCATCAACGGCGAGCCCACTGAAAATCGGCTTGCGCTCGGTTCGAAAGGCGCGCTGCGCTACAAAATTACTGTCCAGGGAAAACTCGCGCACTCGGCTTATCCCGAGCTTGGCCATTCCGCGATTCACGCGCTGCTCGATGTTCTCAACGATATTCGCCGGATTCCTCTGCCGCAGGACGGGTTGCTGGGGCAGAGTACGCTCAATATCGGCACGATTGATGGCGGCCGCGCGCCAAATGTGGTCGCCGATCTGGCTGAAGCGGAAATCATGTTTCGAACGGTCGGCGACCCGGCAAAGACTCGGGAAGCGGTATTGTCGGCGGCAGCCGGACGCGCGGAAGCGCGGGAGGTTTTTTACACGCCCGCAATGCAATTGGCGAAACTCGATGGCCTGCCTACAACGGTGGTGGCATTTACGACCGACATTCCCAGTTTCGAGGGAACCTGGGGGCAGCCCTTTCTTATCGGACCGGGCAGCATTCACGTTGCGCATACGGCGGAAGAGCGCATTCCCAAAAAGCAATTGTCCGAAGCGGTGGATGTCTATGCACGCATGGCGACGCAACTCCTTGCGGCTGGAAAGAGCCGCGTATGAGCCTCGGCCTTGCCATCGTGGGGTACGGAAAAATGGGCAGGCTGATCGAGCGACTTGCGCCGGAGCATGGGTTTGAAGTGCGCGCGAAGTTCGACGGCGGCAACAATACGCAGGCCCAGGCACTCTCGCACGAAACCTTGCGCGGAGTGGATGTAGCCGTCGAGTTCACGACGCCGCACGCGGCGCTGGAAAATATCCGACGTCTTGCCGTGCTGGGCGTCAACACAGTCGTTGGCACTACGGGCTGGCTCGGTCAACTTCCGAGTGCACGCGAAGCCGTGGAGCAAGGCAAGACAGGATTAGTTTGGGCGCCGAATTTTTCTGTGGGAGTAAATCTATTTATCCAGGCTGTTGCTCACGCCGCGGCACTATTCGCCAAACATTCCGAGTATGAAGCGTGGGGTTGGGAGATTCACCACGCGACAAAAAAAGACGCCACTTCCGGGACGCTCAAGAAACTTGCCGAAGAAATGCGCGCCGCTGGTTACGTCAAGCCGGTTGAGCTGAGCGCTAATCGCGCTGGCGCGCACCCCGGGACGCACGAAATCGGATTTGATTCGGCTGTGGATACGATCACTCTGCGGCACACGGCGCGAAGCCGGGAAGGATTTGCCCATGGCGCACTGCGAGCGGCGCGGTGGATCGCGGGCAAAAAAGGATTTTTTGAGTTCAAAGAGATTCTGGGCGAGCTGGGTTGACGGATTTCAACAGAGGGTATCCCGGCAGGCGAAATTGAATTCGGGCAGTAAAACGTCTGGATAAGAAGGAGAAAGGCAATGTTTACAGGAACTGGAACTGCACTGGTCACACCGTTTTGCGGCGATGGCTCGCTGGACGAAGCAACGCTGCGGTCTTTGATCAAGCGGCAGATTGACGGGGGCGTCGACTTTCTTGTGCCATGCGGCACAACGGGTGAGAGCCCTACACTTACGCACGAGGAGCATCTCCGCGTTGTCGAAATCGCCGTGGAACTCGCGAAGGGGCGAGTCCCGGTGCTGGCTGGCGCGGGAGGATACAACACTGCGGAAGTCATTGCTCTTGCCCGCGGGCTCGCTGCACTCGGCGTGGATGGCATTCTCTCGGTTACGCCGTACTACAACAAGCCGACGCAGGACGGACTCTTCCAACATTATCGCGCGATCGCGGGAGCGGTTCGTGTGCCCATTATTCTTTACAGCGTGCAGGGGCGTACTGGCGTGAACATCGAGCCTGGGACGGTGAAGCGGCTCGCGGAAATAGAAAACATTGTTGGGATTAAGGAAGCTTCCGGCAACGTGTCGCAGATGGCCGCGATTCTTAATGCTGTGCCGGATGAGTTCGTCGTTCTCTCCGGGGATGATGCGATCACACTTCCGGTTATTTCGCTGGGTGGCCGCGGCGTGATTTCCGTAGTCTCCAACGAAATCCCAGGGGAAATGGCGCAATTGACGAGGCTCGCGCTCCGGGGCGACTTCTCCGGTGCACGCGCGATTCATCGCCGCTATCATGCGCTGATGGAAATCAACTTCGTCGAATCGAATCCCATTCCGGTGAAGGCGGCGATGGCGGAAATGGGTTTGCTTGAAGCCGTGTGGCGCTTGCCACTTGTGGCGCCCAAGGCGGAGAATCAGGCACGCATCCGGGCGGTGCTCGAAGCGCTGGAACTCGTCGAGAGAAATCCGGCTGCGCGCAGTGCCGAGAGGGTTCATGCTGCCATCGCAAGTTGAGCGGCTCTTTGACGAAGCTCCCGCTCAATACGAAGAAGAACATCAATGGCTCTTTCGCGATTTCAAAGCCGCGCTGAATCGCGGAGAAATTCGGGCTGCGGAGCCGGATGCTTCCACGAAATCCGGCTGGCGCGCGAACGCCTGGGTGAAGAAGGGAATCCTGCTCGGGTTTCGAATGGGCGCGATCGCCGACATGTCGATCGATGCAGCGAAGCAGCCTTTCTTCGACAAATCCACTTACCCTGTTCGCGCGTTCACGGCCTCTGATGGCGTTCGAATCGTTCCGGGCGGCTCCAGCATTCGGGACGGCAGTTACATCGGGCGAGGCGTGATTTGCATGCCGCCGATGTTTATTAATGTCGGGGCGTACGTGGGTGAGGGCACGTTGATCGATTCGCACGCGCTGGTGGGGAGTTGCGCGCAGATCGGCCGCAACTGCCACATTTCAGCGGGTGCACAAATCGGAGGAGTTCTTGAGCCTGTCGGTGCGTTGCCGGTGATTATCGAGGACGATGTCCTAGTGGGGGGAAACACCGGGGTTTACGAGGGGACAGTGGTGAAGAGCCGCGCCGTTCTCGGAACCGGGACGATTCTCAATCGCTCTATCCCGGTTTACGATCTCGTTCGCGACAAGGTTTACACAGCCACAGAGACGGAGCCACTGGTGATTCCCGAAGAAGCCATCGTGGTGCCCGGGTCGCGTGCCGTTTCGCATCCCTCAGGCGAGAAGTGGGGGCTTTCACTTCAAGCAGCGGTTATCGTGAAATACCGTGATTCAAAGACGGATGCCCGTGTACAGCTAGAAGACCTATTGCGCTAGCCCCTTACTGAGACAGCACCTTCTCGAAAAACTGGAGCGCGCGCGGATCGTTCGATTGTCCCAGCCAGAACATCGCCTGCTTGCGAACAGCGGCGTTCCGATTCGTCTGCGCGACTTCAATCAGCTTGGGCACGCCTTCGTCCTTCGGCAATTGGCTGAGCGCAAAGACTGCTTTTTTCTTCACGTCCGTGTCGGGATCGTTCTCGATCGCCCCGGTGATCGTGCCCACGGCTTTCTTTCCCGCTTTTTGCGCGAGCCAGAAAAGAGCCTGGCCGCGCACGTGAGAGCTTGCGTCGTCGTGGGCCATGCGAATCATCTCATCCAGCGCTCCCGCTTCGTGGCTCACGGAAAGCGCGAACGCAACATGAGCGCGAACGTCCGAGCTCGGATCGGTTTTCGCCATGCGCTGCAATGCGGCCAAGCCCGCTTTGCTCCGCGCAGCTCCCATCCAGAAGGCCGCTTGCCTGCGCAAGCCTTCGCGCTGCTCCGGTTTCACGAATGATTCGAGCTCCTGGTCGGCTGATCCATCGGCGTGCAATGCGATCGCTGTCAACGCCCCGTTGCCGATTCCATGGTCGCCGCGATCTTCAAAGTCCACGCCGCGCAAATAGGTAGCGAGCAGCGCCACGCTCTCCGAGGCTTTGACTCCGGTCAGCCAAACGAACGGAAGGCCGCCTGCATCCAGCGTGCAATCCTCCGAGGCTACGCGAATTTTAGCGACCTGCCTGGCATCCAGGCGATAGAGCACAACGAGCTGCCGCCCGCCTTCGAGCTTGAGGCTTCCATTCGCCGGCGTCGTGACGCTCATTCTGCCGTCCTCTTTTTCCAAACGGCAGGTGCCGCAGTTTCCGTCATTCCAATTGCTGTTGCAGCATGCGCCGTGTTCGCCAGCGATTTGATCAACACGGTAGCCGACCCATTCCGGTTTTTCCGCTGTTCTTGCGAGGTCGCGAATGGTCGCATCGAGACTTGCGCCGACTGCTCGAGTCTCCAGTTTTGCATTTTCGATGCGCGGCGCATCCACCGCCTGTGCAACGGCCGGGCTTGATTGCCTCGGTCCGGCAGGAGTCCCGCCCTCAGCGAGCTGCATTGCGCCGGAGCTAATCCCCACCAAAATCATCGCGAGTCCGCCGAGTGTCCTTAGCATTGAAACAGTCCGTTCTTCTCGCATGTTTCCCCCCTCACTTTTGCAGCAGTTCCATCAAGTAATCGTTCGCTTCTTTGGACCCCATTATTGACAGCTTCTCCACTGCCTTCTTTTTCAGTTCGTGGTCTTTCTCGTTCCTGGCGATAGCCACCAGGCCGCTCGCGTTTCCCCCAAGGAAGTAGGCGTTCAGGACTTCTTCCT
>DATDGB010000047.1:0-1527 GCA_036522305.1 Candidatus Acidiferrum sp.
ACCCGAAAATCGTTGGGCGAGATGACCCGAAAGTTGTCGGTGATTCGGTCGCGGGACCGATCCCAATTTTTGGGGATGGTTCGCCGAAGGAACGTCATGATCGCCAGTCGGAATTCTGCGAGGGTCTCATAGGTCTGGTTGTGGGTCAGGGCTGTTCAACGCTCTCGACTGAGTCCGAAATGCAACAGTGGCTAACAATTTGAGGTGGAGCAGCGGAATGGGGATTCCGGAGGGAGAAAAGTTCTGAATCTATGACGGCCTCCACATTCACGGGAGGTTGCCACGAAGTCGTTCAATCCCTTTCTTTCGCACCTCGGGATGATCCGCGACCCGCGCCGCGCCGAGGGTAAACTCTATCAGTTGCCGTATGTTTTGCTGTTTTCCATTCTGGCGATTGTGACTGGAGCCAATTCGTACCGAGGCATTTGTACGTTCATCAAGACGCACCGGAAACGGTTGAACAAAGCTTTCAAGATTGGCTGGAAGAGACCACCCGCCCACACGGCGATCCGTTATATTCTGCAGGGGCTGAATCCAGCGGATGTCGAGAAGATATTTCGCGAGCACGCAGCAGACCTGAATTGCAGCGAAACGGCCCCTGGTACGCGTATATTGGCGTTTGACGGCAAAGCGCTTAAGGGCAGTTTTGACGCGTTCAACGATGCCAAGGCAAGACAGATGCTCAGCGCTTTTGCCGCCGATACGGCGTTGGTGCTGGCGCATATCGAAATTGATGAAAAGTCCAACGAGATACCGGCGGTGCAGAAACTACTGGAAGAGCTTAATGTCGCTGGCCATATCGTCACGCTCGACGCAATGCATTGCCAAAAAAAAACATTCGAAACGGCCGCCGAAGCGCAGGCGCATCTAATCGTCCAACTAAAAGACAACCAGCCAACCTTGTGCCGCAAGGCCGAGACCGTTTGCAACGACAGTAAGCCCCTTTCCGGCGTTCAGACGGTCGATCCCAAAAAACGCAACCGTCACGAAACTCGCACCGTTGCGGTGTTCGACGCCCTACCGGCGGTCGCCGGAACCGAATGGGAGCCTCATGTTGCGGCAATCATCGCCATCGAACGAAGCGTTCTGACTTTCCAACCCGCCACCGGCCTTTGGAACTCTTCACGCGAAAGCGCCTTCTACCTGTCCAATCGCCCTATCCTTGCCGGGCTGGCCGCCGAGGCCATTCGCAAACACTGGGGCATCGAAAACAAACAGCACTACACGCGCGATGTCACCCTCCGCGAAGATGCCTCGCGCATCCGCCGTAACCCAGGCATCTTCGCCAGACTACGCAGCTTCGCTTACAATATCCTGCGGTTCAATCAATCCGATACCATCGCCCAGGATCGCTACGCCGCCGCTCTCGGAGGCCTCAAATCCCTAAGCCATATGAATTACTACACAGAGCGTTGAACAGCCCTGGTGGTCGACAGGGTTCCTGACGGTTGCGACACCGTGACCTTCGCGCTCAATCGATGGAAACGTCTTCCGATCGGGTGAACTATTTGCGGTGCCACGACTCAC
>DATDGB010000048.1:0-17530 GCA_036522305.1 Candidatus Acidiferrum sp.
TGCGACGCATCACCAAGCTCGATGACCAGCAGCAGACGATTCTTTGCCAACTTCAAGTGCAGTGGCCGGAGCTGCTCGAGCCCACTCAGATCTTAAAATGTAGTGAAAACTCAGCCATAGCCTAAACGGATTTCAAAGGACTTAACCCTCTTTTGGACCTCTCAGTGACGAAGATTGTTTAGCCTTTGAGTTCGAGCAATCCTTGTTTACCCGAGTTGTGTGAATCAAACGCAGTGTTTCGCCCTGAACGACAAAACAATGCGCTCCAGACCTTGATTCGTCTTCATCCGGGTCGCCCAAAACGACAAGCAAGGTACTGCCTATTCTGTGGCGAAATCCCCAACCATCACTAGCTGTTCCCACCAGGAAATCGGCAGCAGCCAGACGTACACCTGATACCGTAGCAAAATCTCTGGTTGTTATTACCTTCCCATTCCTCAGGTCAACCACCGCAAACATCGCGCAAGACGTACCGCACCCCCAAACCACTACCCTGTAGTGTCCCGCATAGTTGGGTCCTTCAATCATTTCTCGCCGGAGTACTGTGCGGTAAAGTCTTTGCGATCGGATTACTCTTGAGGTCGAGTCTTGCCGCTGAGACTGGTCTTTGAGTTGCGACAGGGTGTTGGGCAAAAGTGGGGGCTTTAGGATCAGACAAATCAGCAGTAGTTACAAAATCGCATTCTTCAGATGAAGCGGGCGGCACTTGGTCTGACGCAGTCATCGATGTCGACAGCACACAAAAAAGCCAACAAGACTCAGTGTCGAGTTCATGGAAGGTTCGATTCCCAGCCGTAAGCTTAAGCTTTTTGGGCTTGGCGGCGGAGGAATGTGGGGACGTCCAGATCGTCGGACGGAACATCCTGGCTGACTTCGCGGACGTTCTGCTGGACTTGATGGACGACGTTCGGCGCGGTGCGCTGAACCGGCTCATCTGGAATTTCGCGGCCAGCCTTCCAGGTCTTAGGCAAGAACGATTGTTTCTGGTGGATGTTTTTCTTGTTGGCGTCCTTGAAGCCGGCGGCGATGACGGTGATCTTGATGCTGTCCTTCATGTTGTCGTCCTGCACGGCGCCAAAGATGATGTTGGCATTTTCGTGCGCGGCTTTCTGGATGACGCTGGAGGCTTCATGAACTTCATGCAGCGTGAGGCTGGAGCTGCCGGAAATATTGATGAGGATGCCCTGCGCGCCCTGGATGGAATTGTCTTCGAGAAGCGGGCTAGCGATGGCTCGATTGGCGGCATCCACGGCGCGATTCGTGCCGGTCGCAACGGCAGTGCCCATCACGGCGTACCCTTGGCCGTGCATGATGGCTTTCACGTCGGCAAAATCGCGGTTGATGATGCCGGGAACGGTGATGATGTCCGAGATGCCCTGAACGGCCTGGCGGAGAATGTCGTCGGCAATGCGGAAGGCATCGAAGAAGCTCGTGCCGCGCTCGACGGTTTCCATCAAACGCTCGTTGGGGATGACGATGACGGTGTCCACGGCACCGATGAGTTCTTGAAGGGCTTGCTCGGCCTGCATCATACGGCGCTTGCCTTCGAAGGCAAACGGTTTCGTGACTACCGCGACGCTTAGAGCGCCCAATTCGCTGGCGAGTGAAGCGACTACGGGCGCGGCGCCGCTGCCGGTGCCTCCGCCGAGGCCGGAGGTAATGAAAATCATGTCCGAGCCTTCCAGCGCTTCGATAATTTTTTCCGTGTCTTCGAGCGCGGCCTTGCGGCCGACTTCGGGATTGGCGCCCGCGCCGAGGCCCTTGGTGAGCTTCGCGCCGAGTTGCAGCTTGACCGGCGCCTGCGACAGCTTCAGCGCCTGCAAGTCGGTGTTCGCGGTGATGAATTCCACGCCTTCGAGCTTGGCGCGAATCATGCGGTTCACCGCGTTGCAGCCGCCCCCGCCTACGCCGATGACTTTGATCTTCGCCGGCTGCAGCTCCTCGCTGAAGCTCATGCGAATTCCTGCTTCTCTCGTGGTCATATCGTTCTCAACCTCCTCCAGTTTCGCTGGCGGCTCTCGGGCAGGGTCAGGAGGCGCCGGCGAACATGGCTTTCAATTTGGATACAAGATTTCCAGAGCGCAGGGGCGCAGAGCGCCGCGCCTTCGCGCCACACAAAACAAGTCCAACTACGGTTGCATATTCCGGCTGCGCTACCTGTTCCGGCAGATCAGCCAAGCCTTTTGGTTCCGCAACGCGCACCGGCAGATGGAAGGACTGTTCGGCAAGTTCATCCAGGCCGTGGAGCCGCGCGCCGCCGCCCGCGAGGACAAATCCGGCGGGGATTTGGCCGTCAAGGCCAGCGCGCTGCAAATCGTCGCGAATCAGGGAAAGCAATTCCATGGCGCGCGGCTCGATGATGTCGGTAAGCATGTGCGCGAATATGGTGCGTGGTGGACGGTCGCCCACACTGGCAATTTCGATCGCACCGTTCCCCTGCATGAAAGCGGAACCCGCGCAACCGTGGCGACGCTTGAGCCGCTCCGCTTCAGGGATGGGAGTGCGCAAACCAACGGCAAGATCGTTGGTGAAGTGATCGCCGCCAATCGCCACGGCGCTGGTGTGGCGCACCACGCCACCGCCGAAGACGATTAGTTCCGTGGTGCCGCCGCCGATGTCCAACAGGCAGCAACCGAGATCGCGTTCGTCCTGCGTAAGGCAAGATTCCGAGGAAGCCAACGGTTCAAGGACGGTATCGCTGATGAGGATGCCGGCCTTGTTTGCAGCGGTGACAAGATTCTGAGTTGCGGCAACGGAAGAGGTAACGAGATGGACGTTGACCTCGAGCCGCTGGGCGACCATTCCGATGGCGTCGTGGATGCCGCCCTGCGCGTCCACAATGAATTCGTGCGGGAGGACGTGCAAAACTTCGCGGTCCTCGGGAAGAGTGATATTGCGGGCGGCGTCGACGGCGCGGCGCACGTCATCGCGCTCGACGTCCCGCGGCCGATGACCCAAAGTGATGCCGCCGCGGCTGTTGACCCCGCGGACGTGACCGCCGGCCACTCCGATCAGCGCCTCTTCCACCGGAACATTCGCGACGCTTTCGGCCTCTTCGACCGCGCGACGGATGGAACTCACCGTGGAATCCAGATTGACGATCAGGCCCTTGCGGAGTCCCTTGGATTCGGCCGCTCCGAGCGCCAAAAACTTCACCAGTTCGCCTTCTAGTTCCGCGATCAGCACGCACGTTTTCGTGCTGCCGATATCCAGCCCCACCAGGTATTTATCTTTCTTCGCCAAGCCGCCGCTCCTGCTAGGAATCTATTTTGCTCTTGCGGTGGTAGTGCCCGCACTTGAGTCGGGATTCACCACCACTTGCCTCGTGTACTGTAAATCGATCGATTGCACGCGGCCGGCATTGGCCTGCCACTGTGAAAAATTGTCGACCAGCATTTTGTATTTGCCGGTAAATTCGCCGGACCCGAAGTGGATGGCTACGGCTTGCGGATCATTGGCGCTCGCCAGTCCGGTCATTACCACGCGCAGATCCTTCGGATTGGAGACGTCGACTTCGCTGACGCGATCGGACGAACCGGCGCGCACCAGATCGATATCCTTTATGAATTCCTCATAGGTCTGCATGCGTTTTTCGCGCTGGTCTCTTGGCACGTCCTCTGAAACGCCGGTGACGATCGGGAAATGCATATCTTCGCCTTGCGGGCGGTCGAGGATTACGCCGTGGGCATCAACCAATGCTAGTTCCCTACCGTTGCGAGCAAAAGCGACCGGTGTGCGCTCGGTCAGCTCGATGCGAAGGCGGTTCGGCAGGATGCGCTGCACGGTGGCGGATTCGACCCAGGAGATCCGTTCGATCTCGCCGCGCCTAACTTCCAGCGGGATGCGCAATACACTACGGTTCCGATCCTGACCAAACTGCTGAAGCACCGCTTCCCGGCTGACGATGCGATTGCCGTTCACTTCGATCTGCTCCGGCTTCAGCAGCAGCATGCTGGGCGAATACAGGAGAAACTGCATTCCGTAAACCACCGCTGTCACACCGCTAACGCCCGCAAAACTTAAGATCAAAAGTCGCCGATAGAATGGCCAGCCTCGCCCGCTGAACTTCTTGCGGCGGATTTCAACGGGCTTTTGGCGGCGGAGATAGCGCGGCTCGTCGTCGGCAATCAACTCCGGCCGGTAGGCATCGGCTTCCGCCGCCGCTGTGGCATTCCGTTGTATGGCCTTCACGCGTTCCAAACGACCACCTCGTTCTCCAATTCGATGCCGTAATTTTTGTGCACGCGCTCGCGCACGTCGGCGATCAGCCTCAGCATGTCCTTGGCCGAGGCATGCCCGGCGTTCACGAAAAAGTTGGCGTGACGGTCGCTGACGCGGGCGTCGCCGACGGAGAGTCCCTTGAGGCCCAATTCATCGATCATGCGGCCCGCCGACGCACCGGGAGGGTTCTTGAAAATGCAGCCGGCGCTTTTCTGGCCTAGCGGCTGGCTGGATCGCCGTTTTTCGTTGCAGATACGAATACCTTCGAGGATTAACTTGAACGGTTTGGAGGGTAGTTCCAGAATCACCGAGAGCATCATATCATCGGGCGCAAAAGAAGTGTGCCGATATTCAAAGGAAATTTGATCGCCCCGGAGGACTTCGATCTTCCGGTTGGCGGCCCGGTATAGCTTCACTTCCCGGACGTAACTGCCGATCTGCATGCCATAGGCGCCTGCATTCATGCGCAGAGCACCGCCGACAGTGCCGGGAACGCCGATGAGTCCTTCCATCCCGCCGAGGTCATTCTTGGCGCAGAAAGTGATCATGCGGCCGAGGTCCGCGGCAGCATCGACGCGGGCAAAATTGCCGTCCAGAATGACGTCCCGTTCGGGACGCACGAGCTGCAGGACCACCCAGGGCAATTCTCCATCGCCGACAAGCAGGTTCGAGCCTCCGCCCAGGAATTTGTATTGAACGTCATTGGCGTCGAGCAGATTCAGTAGGTCGGGGAGGCTTTCGTGTTTCCGGATGCGCAGCAGGTCAGTGGTGCCGCCGATGCCCAGCGAAGTAAGATCCGCCAGAGCCGCACCATGCTGCAGCTCAACGTTGATCTCCGCGAGTTTGGCAACGATCTCTGGATCAGTGATGCGCATGCGGCGTCGGATGCTCCGTTCCCAACAGCACCATGAATTCACTGCTCGCCCGGCTGACGTTGCCTGCCCCAATCGTGAGGATGGCGTCCCCAGGACGCGCTTGCTTCAGCAAATATTCGATGCCTTCCTGCATCGAGCGAAAATAATGGACGTTCTTGTGTCCAGCTTCGCGAATGGCGCTCGCAAGCGCCTCGCTAGTCACGCCGGGGACAGGCGCTTCGCTGGCGGCATAGATGTCCAGCAGCACCAGAATATCGGCCTGATTGAACGCCCGGCAGAATTCATCCCAAAGGTGCTGCGTGCGGGTGTAGCGATGGGGCTGAAAGAGCACCAGCAAGCGATTGAACTTGCAGCCGCGGGCCGCTTCGAGAGTGGCGCGAATCTCGACCGGATGATGGCCGTAATCATCGACTACGGTGATGTCATTGACGACGCCTCTGATGTCAAAGCGGCGGCCCACGCCGGCAAATTTGAGGAGGCCGTCGCGGATTAGGTCAGCCGGCACGTTTAGGTACAACGCTACTGCCGCGGCGGCCGCTGCGTTACGGACATTGTGCATACCTGGCGGATGCGTCAGCCGGAACAAGCCGAGATCTTCGCCTTTGTAGGTCAGACGGAACTCACTTTCCAAACCCTCCAGCTTCACATCGCTGATGACCAGATCGGCCTGGCTCGACGTTCCGTAGGTAATGATGGGACGCTTCACGCTGGGAATAATCGCCTGCACGTTAGGTTCATCGATACAGAGAATCGCGGCGCCGTAAAATGGCACACGATTCACAAATTGGATGAAGGCACCCTGAATATCGTCCAGCGAGCTGTACTGGTCGAGGTGTTCGCGGTCGATCGTGGTTACTACGGCGACCACGGGCGCAAGCATCAGGAAGCTGCGGTCGCTTTCGTCCGCTTCCACCACAAAGTACTCGCCTTTGCCGAGCCGCGCGTTGGTGCCCGCCTGATTCACTTTCCCGCCGATTACAAATGTGGGGTCAAGATGTGCCGCCGCCAAAACGGAAGCGACAATCGAGGTCGTAGTCGTCTTGCCATGCGCTCCGGCAACAGCAATGCCATATTTCAAGCGCATCAACTCCGCGAGCATCTCCGCGCGTGGAATCACGGGAATTTTCATTTTGTGCGCTTCGATGACTTCGGGGTTATCCGCTTTCACCGCGGAGGAAGTCACCACAACGTGAGCGTCATCGGCATTCGAGGCCTTATGGCCTTCAAAGATCGTTGCGCCGAGATTCTGGAGGCGCTCGGTGGTGTTGGAAGGTTTGGTGTCCGAGCCGGACACGGAATAGCCAAGCGTCAGAAGCACCTCGGCGATCCCACTCATACCGATGCCGCCGATGCCAACCAGGTGAATGCGTTGAAAATTGCGAAATGAGACCATCATGCGCCTGCCCTCTGCCGATTTCCTTGCACGTTGGCGGCCTCTTCGATGAGGTTCACGATGTCGCGCGCGGCATTCGGGCGGGCCAGCGCACGCGCGGCGGTTGCTATCTTCTCGATCTCGTGGGGTTGGTCGAGCAGAGAGAAAATCTCGCCGGTCAGTTTTTCGGCAGTCAATTCGGCTTCGGGAACTAAGCGGCCGGCACCGGCGCAGGTCATTTCCTGCGCGTTACGCAATTGATGGCTGTCAGTGGCCCTTCCGAAAGGGATGAAGATGGCGGCTCGGCCCGCGGCGGCGATTTCCGCAGCGGTGATGGCTCCTGCTCGGCAAACAATCATATCTGCCCAGGCAAAGCGCTCCACCATGTTGGTGAGGAAGGGAACAACCTCCGCGTTGATTTCGCGCCGCGCGTAGGCGGTGCGTACCGCATTATAATCGCGTTCGCCGGTCTGGTGCACTATGGCCAATTCGTGTTTCCGTGCCGCAAAGCGATCCATGGAGTCGACAAACGCCCGATTGATCGGCAACGCACCCTGGCTGCCGCCGGTGACAAGCAGCCGAAGCGGCATTCCCAGCCGCCGTGGTTCGATGGAGAAGAATTCCGAGCGCACCGGGCATCCCGTAACGATGGCTTTTTTTCCCAACGCCCGTGCAGAAATTTCATAGCCGGTGGCAATACGCTTGGAAATCCTCGCCAGCACTTTGTTTGTAAAGCCTGGTTCGGCGTTCGGTTCAAAGATGACATTGGGGACTTGCGCCAGCCAGGTGGCAAGCAACATCGGGCCAGCTGCGTAACCGCCAACGCCAAATGCAGCGATGGGATTGTGCTTGCGCAGAACGCGCCGCGCATCAAGCATCGCTGGTGCGAGCATCGCCAAATTCTTGACGAGTGTAGCGCCGCCCTTGCCCTTCAATCCGGCTACGCGCAGAGTTTCCAGTGGCAGTCCGGCCTGTGGCACAAGTTTCATTTCAATTCCGCGTTCTGTTCCTACCAGCACGACTTCCCTTTCGTTTCCTCTGGCAAGCCATTCCTGCGCAATCGCCAGCGCCGGAAAAACATGTCCGCCCGTGCCGCCGCCTGCAATCAGCAATTTCACTTGGCTGGTCCGCCCCTCATGCTTCCGCGGCCTGCTGCGAAATATTCAGCAGCACACCCGTAGCCAGCAGCATGACCAGCAAACTCGATCCGCCGTAGCTGATGAAGGGCAGCGGGATTCCTTTCGTGGGAACCATTCCGAGCACCACCGCAAAATTAATCAACGCCTGGCACATGACCATCGCGGTAATTCCCATCGCCAACAGCCGCCCGAATCCATCCGGCGCACCGAACGCCGCACGCATTCCGCGCCAGCCATAAACTACAAAGAGCGCAATCACAATCATCGCCCCAATGAAACCCAGTTCCTCGCAGATCACCGCATAGATGAAATCCGTGTGCGCCTCTGGAAGATAGAAGAGTTTTTGTTTGCTCTCCATCAGGCCGACGCCAGTGAAACCGCCTGATCCTACGGCAATGAGCGACTGCATCAATTGAAACCCAGCACCCTGCGGATCGGAGTCTGGATGCAGAAACGCCATCAATCGCGCTTGCCGGTAGGCCACATGCGTGATCAGCAAGTACACGACGGGGATCGCGCCGGCAAGGCCCACGGTGATCCATTTCCACGAAAGACCTGCAACAAACAGAATCGCCGTGGCCACTACAAGGATATCGATGGAAGTCCCCAGGTCGGGCTGCAGCAGAATTAATACAACGTAGACCAGAATGGGACCAGCCGCCGGAAAAATCGTCTGCCAAAAATCTTCCTTGCGGAATTCCATGCTGGCCTTGTTGCGCCGCTTTTGATCCAGAAACCATGCCAGATAAAGGATGGTGGCGAGTTTGGCGAGTTCTGACGGCTGAATGCCGACCGGACCGAACTTGATCCAACGATGTGTGGCATGGGACTTGTCGAGGAAAAACGTGCCCAGGAGCAAGAGCAAGACTCCGCAAACTACGGGATAGATGACCGCGGGTTCGCGTAAACGCCGGTAGTCCGTCTTCATCAGAGCAAACATCCCGAGGAGGCCGATGAAAAGCCAGGCAGCCTGGCGCAGGAGAAAAATGTACGAATGGCCGTACTGCTGCTCCGCCGTGACTGCGGAGGAGCTGAAAATCATCACGGTGCCAAGCAGGCACAGCGCCAGCGTCACTCCAAAGAGCCAGCGATCATTTTCCAATCGTCTCGGCACGATCTCTCACCCTCTCGCAGAAGTTGTACCCGCTGCTTGGCGCTCCAAGTTATGCACAAGCTCCTTGAAAACGCGGCCGCGGTGCTCGTAGTTCTGAAACTGATCAAAGCTGGCGCAAGCTGGGGCAAGTAACACTACGTCGCCGGGCCGCGACGCGTGCGATGCAATCTCCACAGCACGCTCAATCGTTCCGCCGCGTTCGATGGCGACGCTGCCGGTGATCTGATTTTCAATTTTTTCCGCCGCGGCTCCGATCAGCAGCGCAAGGATGGCTTTTTCGCGCAACGGTCGTTGCAGCAATGTATAGTCGCTTCCTTTGTCTTTCCCGCCCAGAATAACCAGGATTCGTCCGGGAAATGCATCCAGCGCCTTCAGCGTGGCATCGACGTTGGTGGCCTTCGAATCGTTGTAATAGCGGACTCCTGCAATTTCCGCAACGAATTCGAGGCGATGCTCGACTCCCGCGAACGAGCGCACTCCGCGCGCGATGGCCGCGGGCTCGGCCCCCGCGATGCGCGTCGCCGCCGCGGCCGCGAGGACATTTTCGACGTTGTGCGCGCCCGCCAGTGGAATGTCCCGCAAATTCAATATCGTCTCTTCTTCGCCGTCGTGGCGAAAAACAATTTCGTTTTCCCGCACGTAAGCGCCTTGCGCCACGCGCTGCTTGCGGCTGAACCAGTACACGTGCGGCTTCGCGGGCGCCAGCGGAGTGGTCGCGGGATCGTCCGCGTTCAAGACGGCGCTGTCTGTTTCCGTCTGATTCTCGAAGATGCGCGCTTTGGCGTGGCGGTACGCTTCCAGCGTGTGATGCCGGTCCAGGTGGTCGGCCGTGAGATTCAAGAACACGCTGATGTTGGGGCGAAACGTCTCAATCAACTCGAGCTGAAAACTGCTCAACTCCACGACAGTGAGCGTGTCGTTGCTGCTTTGCTCCACGCGCGCAATTAAGGGAGTGCCGATGTTTCCAGCAAGAATCGTGGAAAGACCGGCGTTCCTCAAGATATGTTCGATCAAGGCAGTCGTCGTTGTCTTCCCATTCGAACCAGTGATCCCGATCAGACGGCCCTGGAGAAAGCGGTCCGCAAGTTCCACCTCGCTCCAGATGGTGACGCCCTTGGCGCGCGCGGCTTGCAGCGGAGGTGCATCGGCGGGAACGCCCGGACTGGGAACGATCAGGTCCTGCTCGAGAAATGTATTTTCCCGATGGCCACCAAGCTCCAGCTTCACACCTGCGGACCGTAGAGGCGTGATTGCTTCACCGATTTCGCCTTCTGCCCTTGCATCGGTGGCCGTCACAGTCGCGCCACGCGCGGCGCAAAAGTGCGCGGTGGCCACACCCGTCCTGGCCAATCCTACGACCAGCACCCGTTTGCCCCGCAATTCGAATGGATTCGCCATTTGTCTCGTAAATGTCTCAAAAGAGAACTCTTCGTTACCTCAATTTCAGCGTCGTCAGCGCAAACAACGCAAAAACCAGCGCGGCAATCCAAAACCGCACGATCACTTTCGATTCGCTCCAACCGAGCAGCTCGAAATGGTGATGGATGGGCGCCATGCGAAAAATCCGCTTGCCGCGCAGCTTGAACGAACCCACTTGCAGAATTACGGAAAGCGCTTCGATCACGAAAACGCCGCCGACGAAAAAGAGCAAAATTTCCTGCTTAATGATGACGGCGATGGTGCCCAGCGTTCCACCAAGCGACAACGAACCGACGTCACCCATGAAGATTTCCGCAGGATGCGCGTTGTACCAGAGAAACCCGAGCGATGCCCCGACGAGCGCCCCGCAGAACACCGTCAGCTCGCCAACGCGAGGAATGTACTGAATCTCCAGATAGGTAGCCCATCGGTAGTTGCTGCTCACGTAAGTCAAAACCGTCAGTGCCCCCGCCGCGATGACCGTGCAGCCGATCGCCAGGCCGTCAAGTCCATCCGTCAGGTTTACCGCATTGGAAGAGCCCACAATCACGATGGCCGTCGCCACCAGAAAGGGAATAAATGCAAGCGGCCAGAGATGTCCGCCAAAATGGGATGGATTCAGCAGCGAGTGAATTACGAGATCGGGTTGAAATTTCTTCAAAAACGGGAAGACGAACTTCGTCGAATACGCGCTGTAAGTAGCCAGAACAAGGAGCACGACCCCGACAATCAGGCTGACGAAAACCTGGAAATAAATTTTCTTCTTCGCCGTGAGCCCCAGGTTGCGCTGCTTGGATACTTTCGCGTAATCATCGATGAAGCCAATCACGGCAAACCCGAACAGCGCAAACAACGAAAGCAAAATAAATGGATTGGTCAGGTCCGCCCAAAGGAGAACTGGCACTGCAGTGGAAAGCACAATGAGCACTCCGCCCATAGTGGGAGTGCCCGCTTTTTTCTTGTGTTCCTCGGGGCCTTCCTCGCGGATGAACTGCCCGATCTGCAATTCCCGTAGACGCCGAATGAGCCAGGGTCCAAACACAAGCGCCAGAAACATGGCCGTGAGGCTCGCATACACCGTCCGCACCGTGATGTAACGGAAAACATTCAACGGGCTGAAGTAGCGCTGCAGGGTATGGTATAGGAGGTAGTAAAGCATCTCAGTGCCGTACCTCCTGACCTTTGATTTCGCCCGGCGCAGCGTGCCGCGCAATCAGCGTTTCCACAATCTGTTCCATCTTCACTCCCCGCGAGCCTTTCACCAGCAGCAGGTCACCGTCACCGATCAATCCCGCAAGAAACTCGGCGGCTTCCAGCGGTGTGGCGAAAAACTTTGCGCGCTCGCGTGGGAGCCCGGCAGCCACCGCGCCTTCCACAATTTCCGCCGCATGACCGGCGACGCCAATGACCCAATCGACCTTCCCAGTCATCGCGGCAAACTGCCCGGCCTCGCGATGCAGTTCCGGTGCAGCCGTCCCGAGTTCGCGCATTTCCCCGGCAGCAAGGATGCGCCGCCGGAAATTCGGCGTCGCCGCTAGCAATTCCGTCATCGCGTGCAGCGCCGCGGGACTCGAGTTATAGCTGTCGTTGATCAGCGCCGCCCCATTGGAAAATCGCAAAAGTTCTCCGCGCATAGCCGGCGCACGCAACGAGAGAAACACGCTCTGCGCTTCCGCCGCGCCAATTCCCCACACGCTCGCCGCCGCCAAAGCCGCCAGCGCGTTTGCGATGGCATGACCTCCAGGAACATTCAGCTCCAGCCGCACTCGCCCCTCCGGGCTCACATAGTCAAACGCTGATCCCAGCGCGCCGCGGTCCTCGATCTCTTGCGCCATGAAAAACGCCTGCTTTTCGATGCCATATGTCAATACGCGCCCAGGGGCGAAAGCGCCGAACGCAGCAACGCGCGGATCATCCGCGTTCAGCACCGCAGTCGACTCGCGCCCGTTCAATCCTTCGATCAACTCGCGCTTCGCAAGCGCAATCTCATCCACCGACGCAAAAAACTCCAGGTGCGCCGGCGCAACGCGCGTCACCACTCCCACGTCAGGTCGCGCAATCGCCGCCAGCCGCGCCAGCTCGCCGCGCCGCGACATACCCATTTCCAGCACCGCCGCCTGATGCGTTTCCTCCAGCCGAAACAGCGTCAGCGGAAGTCCGTACTCGTTATTTAAGTTTCCTTCCGATTTCAGGACCCGCAGCTTCGCGCCCAGCAGTGCCGCCAGGATCTCCTTCGTGGTGGTCTTGCCGACAGAACCCGTGACGCCGGCAATTTTCCCACCCCAGGACTCGCGCACTGCACGCGCCAGTTGCTTGAGCGCCTCGAAGGTGTCGCCCACGCCGAGGCAAAGGGTGCCGACTGTCCCCGCATATCGGGAAAGCTGCGCCTCCGCCACCACTGCCGCAAGGGCCCCGCGCTCCAGAGCGCTGGCCACATGGTCGTGTCCATCGTGACTCGGTCCGTGGATGGCGATGAACAGTTCTCCGGCACGAATCGTGCGAGAATCAATCGACACGCCGGCCACCCGGGCCATGGGGTTGAGTCCCGCCCCCGGCCGAGTACCCAGAGCGTCAGCCACTTGTGCAATCGTCCACCGCATAAGTTCCTCAAAGGATTTGACTTACCCCAGTACCACAGGCCTTGTTTTGTTCTCAACGGTTGAGGGCTCCTCCTTTCAAGAGGTCACCAATTGGCTCGCCCCGGTATGGCCGGGACCCGAGCGCCCTCGTCACAGCTACTACCAAGCGCGCTAGGTGCCAAACCCTGAGCCGCTCTGCGGCTCGCCTTTCAACGGACCGCTATTGCCCTGCTCGTTTCGCGGTCCCTCAAAACCACGTTCGCGCAAAGCGCGGCGTGCCATGTCGCGATCGTCAAATTCAAACGTCCGGTCGGCGAGAATCTGATAATTCTCGTGACCCTTTCCCGCCAGCAAAACGATGTCTCCGCTACGCGCTTCGTCCATGGCCATTCCGATGGCCTTCTCGCGGTCGGGTTCGATCAGATATTTGCCGGCGGTTTTCTGCAGGCCCACAATAATGTCGCTGATAATTTTCAGCGGATCTTCGCTGCGCGGATTGTCGCTGGAAAGAATCGTCAGGTCGCTTAAGCGCCCCGTGACTTCGCCCATCACGGGCCGCTTCGTGCGGTCCTTATGGCCGCCGCAGCCGAAGAGTGTAATCACCCGGCCTTTGGGATTGAGTTCGCGCGCTGTTCGAATCAGGCTCTCCAAGGCATCGTCGGTGTGTGCATAATCGACGATTACCAGGAACGGCTGCCCAAGATCAATTCGTTGGAACCGTCCCGAAACACTCTCCAGTTCGCGGATGCCGCGTTCAATCACTTCGTTCGAAAGCCCCAGCGCCTGCGCCGCTCCAATCGCCGCAAGCAGATTGTAAACATTGATCCGCCCGACAAGCCGCGAAACCACATGCACTTTTCCGCTCGGCGTCTGTGCGGTGAAGGTCAGTCCATCAAAAGTCAGTTGAAATTTTTTCGTGGTGATGTCGGCGTCGGATTCAAGCCCGTAAGTGACCGTTTTCCCCGCCAATCCTGCGAGCCGTTTGCCGAATTCATCATCGGCATTGAGCACCGCTACCTCGGGAACGCCCGCTCCAGTTCCTTCGAACAGCCGCTTTTTCGCCGCAAAATAATCGTCAAACGTTTTGTGAAAGTCCATGTGCTCGCGCGTCAAGTTGGTGAAGACCGCGGCTTGAAAATGGCAACCCCACAATCGGTCCATCGCCAGCGAATGCGAACTGGCCTCCAGCACGGCGAACTTTCCACCCTCGTCGCGAATCTCAGCAAAAAATCCTTGCAGGTCCACGGATTCCGGCGTGGTATTTGGCGCGGGATAGTCACCGAGCGGTGTGTGATAAGCGATCGTTCCGAACAATCCGGTCTTCACGCCGGAGGCCTTCACAATGGCATCAACGACCGAAGTGGTGGTCGTCTTTCCATTCGTGCCGGTCACCGCAACCAGTTGCAGCGCGTTTGCGGGGTGCTCCAGAAAATTCGCAGCTACAATCGCCAGCGCCTTCCGCGCTTCCCGAACCCGAACCCACGCCACACTCTCAGGGATCGTGCCAGAAGCGGGCTCTTCGCTGGCAATGGCTACCGCACCCCGTTTGATAGCGTCCTGAATGAATGCGTTTCCGTCCGCCTTAGCCCCATGCAGCGCGAAAAACAGCGCTCCAGGCTGCACCTTCCTCGAGTCGCAAGCCACCTGGCAGATTCCCATACTGGCCGCCCCGGAAGGCAGAGTGGCCTCTACGTCTTGGAACACCGCAGTCAGCGTTTTTCGATCGTCCCGGGAACTCGCCTGGGCAGAGTGCTTTCGTTGGCTGTCGACCTGGTTCGTGGCGGCGTCCTGTACTTGTTCTTCTTGGCTCAATCCCATTCTCATCCTAGTGCCTTGCTCTCTGGAGTGGCTTCGCAATCTTCGGCGCCGGTGTCCCGAATTGCACGGTGATCTTTGCGCCGCGCCGCGCCTTCGCTCCCGCCGCCGGCGTCTGACTTGTAGCAAGACTGCTGCCAATGAGAACCGGGTCCAGTCCCAATCGAAGACAAATCTCCGTTACATCGCGCATGGTCTTTCCGGAGAAGTCCGGCACTTGAATGTCGCCGCCTTCATCCACAGCTACCGTGACGGACGGCGTTGGACTCATGCCCGCCTTTGATTTTGTCGCGGGAACCTCTGTGGGAGACCGGTCCGGATGCCCTGAAAAATCCGTGGGGGCAAAATCTTCAAGCGTGGCGCTGTCTGAAATCTCGCGATTCTTGTACGCGGCCTGGACCAGCCGCGGACCAATCGGCACGTCGCGCGGCACATCCAAATACGGCAATACCTGCTCGGCGATACGTTTGAAAACCGGCGCAGCCACCTGCCCGCCCTCATGTTCTCCGATGGGTGAATCCAGTGAGACCAGAATGGTGACCGCGGGATTGCTGATCGGCGCAAAGCCGGTGAAGGACGCGATCAGTTGCGTCGCCGAATATCGTCCGGTCGCCGGATCGATCTTCTGTGCTGAACCTGTCTTGCCGGCTGCCGTCCAGCCATCCAGCCGCGCCAACGGCCCCGTCCCATTCAGAATGACGCCTTCCATGAGCCGCCGCAGTGTCGCTGCCGTTTCCGGCCGAATTACTCTCTTCGGTTCAACGGGCGCGAGCACGCCCTCCGCAGGCAACACCTGTTCTCCACGCCTCAACTCTGCAATGACGTGTGGCCTGTAAAGCGTCCCTCCGTTCGCAATCGCGGATACAGCGCTAATGAGTTGAATCGGCGTAACTCCCACCTCCTGTCCCATGGAGATCGATCCGATCGAGATGGCCGACCAATTCTCCAGCCGCCGCAATATTCCTTTGCTCTCCCCCGGCAGATCCACGCCGGTCAGCTGCCCAAAACCAAAAGCGCGAATGTAGTCGTAGAATTTCGGCGCCCCCAGCCGCAGCGCAATCTTGATGGCCCCGACGTCGCTCGATTGCGCCAGTATGCCGGCAACATTCAGCATTCCAAACGGCTTGTGGTCGCGGATGCGGTGCCCGGACAGGTACACTGCACCATTCTCGCAATTAAAAATTTCCTCAGGACGCGTAATGCCCTGGTCAAACGCGGCCGCCAAAGTGATCAGCTTGAACGTCGAACCCGGCTCGTAGATGGCGCTCACCGCGCGGTTCATGCGCGATTCCGCGGGCGCATCCGTCGCGGTGTTCGGATTAAATTTGGGCCAGTTCGCCAGCGCAAGAATCTCGCCCGTACTGGGATTCATGACGATCACCGTGCCCGCCAGCGCATGAGTCTTGGCGATGGCCGCGGTCAGCTCGCGCTCGGCCATGTATTGAATCTTTTCGTCCAGCGTGAGCACTACGCTTGCGCCACGTTCGCGTTGCGCGTCCCCGCCGTCAAACCAGCGCTGCCGCGCATCGGCCATCACGATGATCTTTTCGCTTTTGCCGCCAATCTTGCTTTCCAGTTCGGATTCGATGCCGCCAATGCCCTTTTCGTCTAGATTGACAAAGCCCAGCACGTGCGCGGCGAGTTCGCGCTTCGGGTAGATACGCTGATTTTCTTTCTGGAAGTAGACGCCTCTCAGATTCAGGGCCTCCACCGCTTCCTTTTTATCCGGCGGCAGTTTGCGCGCAATCCACACAAACGAGTGCGAGGATGCCAGCCGCGTTTCCAGCACGTCACGTGGAATACCCAGAACACCGGAAAGGAGCCGCGCTGCCAGTTGTTGGTCGCCGAGTTCGGAAGGCACCGCGAACGCTGAGTCCACCGGAATACTCATCGCCAGGGGGTGCATGTTGCGGTCGTAGATCGCCCCGCGCTTGGGCGTGATTTCGATCACGTGCTGCTGCTGCCGCTGCGCTTTGGTCAGGTATTCGCTATGACGGAAAAGTTGCAGGTAGCCGAGGCGCCCAAAAACAGAGCTGACTAGCAGGAGTGTCAGGCAGGCCACGATGAGTAGACGGTTGGACGTTCTCCCGTCGCCATTCAAATCGCTCGCTTTGGGGTGGCGCTTAGAATTTACTGCTATGCGGCAAGCGGTAGCGGCGTGGGCACGGTTTTCTGGCATGGTGTGATCAGAAAGAAAAGCGCTCCGCCTGGAATTTCATCCGCTCGACAGAAAGCTGGTTGTTGAACCGTGCGCATCGAATAATGACTACGGTGCTCGATTCGCCCGCGGCGAACGCACCGTCGCCACTTCCGCGCCGTCCGGAGCCTCGAATTCCTGCACCTGTGTCGGCAGCGGCTCGGTCAGTCCCAACTGGCGACGCGCAATTACGTCGATGCGCATCGGATTGCGCAGTCCCGCGATTTCCAATTTCAACGAAGAGTTTAGCGAGGCCGCCTCCGCTTGCCTGCCCTTGACGTCTTCGAGCTGAAAACTCAAGTCGATGCAGCGGAAATGCTGGTAGATATAAAGCATGAAGCACGCGGCGACTACGCTGCCCAGCGCTACCGTGCGAAACAGCCTGCGCATCTTCACCGGCTCGACGTGGCGCACGATGCGCGAATTGTCGATCCGCTTAACGGTATGAAACTCAGCCATCGCCGAAGCTTTTTTCTTTCTTGCCATAACAATACCCTGCAGACCGCTAGGCGGCCGGCATTCTTTCCGCACACCGCAGCTTCGCGCTTCGCGAACGCGGGTTGCCCATCATCTCTTGCTCACTGGGCTGGATCACATGTTTCGTAAGCACGCGGAGCGTTCCTGCTCGCTCTCCCTCTTGAAACGCATGCTTCACCAGGCGGTCTTCCCGCGAGTGGTAACTCAACACCACCCAGCGGCCTCCTGAATTCATTGTGGCGGGGGTCCGAGAAAGAAACTGCCCGAGTTCCTCCATCTCTCGATTCACCGCTATCCGCAGCGCCAGAAACGTTTTTGTTGC
>DATDGB010000049.1:0-163106 GCA_036522305.1 Candidatus Acidiferrum sp.
TGGAAAGACGCCGATCCCGACATCCCCATTCTGCGTCAAGCGAAGTCGGAATATGCGAAGCTGCAGTCGCTGCGAGCCGTAGAGAAATCACACTGAGAACTCGGCGCGATGTTTTTCGCGTTCGGAATCGCTCAACGAAAACCAGCTCTCGGCAATATCGCGCACGCGTTCCAATTCGCGCTGCATTTCGGCGTGCTTGGCTTCCATCACTTCCGAGCTCGCGTCCTTCGGCACAAAAATTGGAGGCGCGAAAAGCATCAGCGTGCGCGAAAAAGGTTTCGGCATCAAGAAATGGTCCCACGTTTTTTCGAACGTTTTGCCTCGTTCCACTCCAATGTGAAAAACCAGGATCGGGCAACCTGTTTTTCGCGCCAGCATTACCGGGCCGGGCTTGGCCACGTAACGCGGACCGCGCGGACCGTCGATCGTGAATGCGCAATCCTTACCTTCTTCCAGCCGCCGCGCCATCACCGCTAGCCCACGCAAGCCGCCGCGCGAAGAACTCCCCTGCGCCGTACCATATCCCAGCCATTCGATGACTTTTCGTGTCCACTGCCCGTCAAACGCCGTCGTGTTCATCACCACGACGCCGTGATTTCGATACCACCACACCACGGGGATAATTACGCGGTGCCAGAATGCCCAGATACATTGTTTCTTCGCCGCGTAGACACGCTCGGCGTGCTGCCAGCCCAGCACTTCGTAGCGCAGCGTCGGACCCAGCATTCGAATCACGGTGTATACCGCGGCGGCGATGATGGGAATCTGCGCGCGACGCGACCACGGCAAGTCCGGCAGCCGGGTGTCGTAATGCACGTTCACCGGCTCCTGCTCGGCTTTCTTGGCGGCTTCCATGGGTGTGTCTGGTGTCGTCATCATCGCTCTAGGCGGCTGCAAATCACTCGACGTATAGTATAGGCGAGACTTTCAGCCTCTGTGGCCGGGAGCTTCACGGAGTGACGGCTTTCTCCAATTCGAACGCGCCTCGGCGCCTCGCCGCCTTCCCGGCGCTCTGCCTGGCCATTTTATTCGCCGAGCTAGTTGCTGCAGCCGCTGCACGCGTCGATCAACCGCCTCCGGACTCCGTGGGAATCATCGACGGAGAATCCATCAGCGTCACGGGCCCCATGAGCGTCGAGTTCGTCCATGGCCAAGCCAAAACTCTCTTGCGCAGCGGGAGCGACGTGCGCGTCAAATCCGGCACCGCGCGCATCGACCTGGTAGAAGGCGGCCAGATCAGTATTTGCGGGCCCGCGCATTTCTCCGTGCTCAAGTCCGGCGGCTCGCTGACCATCGCACTCGACACCGGAACAATCCATGTACACATCGAGGATCAGCTCCCCGTGAACATTTATACTCCCCAACTCCAGGCACAAACTGTTTCCATCGGGGAAGGACCGCGAGACGTACTCATTGGTTTCGACGCCGCAGGCGCGATGTGTCTCCTGGCGAATCGCGGCGCGGTCCGCCTGGAGCAGCAACTGACCGGACAAAGCGTGCTGATCCCTCAGGCCGGCGACGTTCTGTTATTCAATGGCCAGCTTGACGGCTTGCGTACCAGCGCGGGCCACTGTGCTTGCGAACTGCAATCGGTAAGAGCAACTTCGCCGCCGGAACCAGAAGTCAGCCGCCCCGCAACTGCCGAGGAAGTGCGCAAGCAAACCGCCGAGGCGAAGCCAAATCCGCAGGCGGCGGCTGTCGACCCGCCGCCCGCCAAGGAAGAGCCCATCTACCAAGTCTTCATGCCGCCTTTGATTTACGACGCCAACGCCAAAGTCCAACCGGAGTTTGATCCCAGGTTGATCATCCTGGTGCGGCGCGTCCGGGTGCGCCCGACACTTATCTTCCAGGGCCGCGTGGAGGGCACAGCGCTGGGTGCCACCACGCCAACGCCGCCGCCTGCGCCGGCCGCCGCCGCGGCCGCGGCCGCGAAGACTCCGAAGCCGAGTGCCCCGGCCGCCAGCGCGTCCTTCGTCGATCGTGTCCGCAACTTCGTGCACAAATTGTGGTCCGGCAACTCCTGATCGGTGCGGCCAATGCGGCAGGCGGCGCAGTTAAGTTTTGCGTGCCAACGGTCGCTAACGGGACGGTGTACGTCGGTACGCAGACCGAACTGGACGCTTACGGGCTCCTGCCGAACCAGGGCAGCATTTTGATTTCTTGATTTTACCTAGGGCAACGGAAAGACGAGGGAGAGAAAGTGTCCGCTACATGCCCTCGTAGTTAGGGCCGCCGCCGCCTTCCGGCACCACCCAGTCGATGATCTGGTACGGGTCGGCGATGTCGCAGGTCTTGCAGTGGACGCAATTTGCGGCGCTGATCTTCAGCTTCAGGCTGCCGTTGGTTTCCTTGGCCATTTCATAGACGGCGGCAGGGCAAAAATACTGGCAGGGATTTCCGTATTCCTCGACGCACTTTGTTGCGCAGATGTTGGTGTCCGCGACGTGAAGATGGCAGGGCTGATCCTCTTCGTGGCGCGTGCCGGAGTGATAGACGTCCGTGAGGCGGTCGAACGTCAGCTTGCCGTCGCCCTTGAATCCTTCTGGGGCTGGCCGGCCGGAGATTTTCTTGTAGGCTTCGTGGCCTGCGTGCGCGCGCATCGGATCGATCAAGCCGCGGCCACCGGTGATTTGCTGAAACGCGGTGTGAAAAAATCCGCGGAGCATTCCATGCTGGAAAGACTGGTGAAAATTGCGCACTTGCCACAGTTCTCTCTTGATGTAGCTTTGCTCGATTTTTTTCGGAAACGCGCTCAGGGTTTTTGACGAAGTATCGCCGGCCTTCAACGCGTCAAAAATGGTTTCCGCGGCGAGCATTCCACTCTTCATCGCCAAGTGAATGCCCTTCAGCCTCTGCGAATCCAGAAAACTTCCCGAATCCCCGATGATCAATCCGCCATCGATATAATTCCGGGGCATCGCGTACCACCCGCCGTAGGGCAGCGATTTCGCGCCGTAGCGCACCAGTTTTCCGCGGTCGAGCAGATTTTTGAGGAACGGATGCGTCTTCCACTTCTGAAACGCCTCGTGAGGATCGAATTGCGGATCTGCGTATTCGAGTGCGAGCACGAGACCAATCGAGACGCGGTTATTCGATAGGCCGTAAATCCAGCCGCCGCCGTACATGTCGGTGGAAACCGGCCAGCCCAGCGTGTGCGCCACGTAGCCAGGCTCGATTCGCCCCGGTTGCACGTCCCACAATTCCTTGATGCCGATGCCGTAGCTCTGGGGATTGATGTTGTCGAGTTTCTTTTTCTCGACAAGCTTTTTTGTGAGCGATCCGCGCGTGCCTTCGGCCAGCACTGTGACTTTCGCGCGTAATTCGTAGCCTGGAGTGTAGTTGTCTTTCGGCTTGCCGTTCTTGTCGAGGCCCTTGTCTTCGGTGATGACACCGGCGATGCCGTCTCCCTCGTAAACGAGTTCGGCGCCGCCAAATTCTTTGAAGACGTTGACGCCTGCGGCTTCGACAAGACCGCCGAGCCATTTCGTCACTTTACTCAGTGAGACAACATAGTTGCCTTTGTTCTTGAACGGCGGCGGCGTGATTGGAAACCGGAATGACGAGTCTTTGGTAAAAAGCAGCGCGGCGTCATCCGTCACCGACGTATCTAAGGGCGCGCTCTTTTCGAAATCCGGCACCAATTCCGCCAGCGCCTTCGGGTTCATGATCGCGCCCGAAAGCTGGTGCGCGCCAATTTCGCGCCCCTTCTCCAGCACGTAGATATTCTCAGCGGAAAGATCCGGCTTCCCGCCCGCCGCGGCGTGCTTCTTGATGAGATTCGCCAGATACAGCGCGCAAGCCAGCCCCGCCGGACCTGCGCCGACGATCAGCACATCCGCTTCGAGTTGTTCCCGTTGCACGGTCATCGATTTGTTTTCATTGTAGCAAACTGACCGGGATCGGAATCGAAGGAGCTTACGAAGTTTTAGCTTTTTCAAGAGCTTCGGTGAGGGCGGGCATGATTTCGAAAATGTCGCCGACGATGCCGTAATCGGCAATTTCGAAAATGGGAGCGTTGGCATCCTTGTTGATGGCGACGATGGTGCGCGCGCCTTTCATGCCAACGACGTGCTGAATCGCGCCGCTGATGCCTAGAGCTAGATAGAGTTTGGGTGCGACGGTTTGGCCGGAGCTGCCGATCTGGCGCTCCATGGGGAGCCAGCCCTCATCGCAAATCGGGCGCGAAGCAGCGATTTCGCCGCCAAGGGCTTTGGCGAGTGCCTCGGCTTGCGGAATATTTTCGGGAGCTTTGATGCCGCGGCCGATGGCAACGATCAGAGGCGCTTGCGTCAAATCGACGGCTGACTTTGCTTCTTTGAAAAGATCGAGCGGCTTGGTGCGAATTTGTTCTGCGCTCAGGGACACGGTAACCGCGTTGATGGGCGCTTTTCCGGAAGGATGCGCCGCGAGCAGATCCGCACGAAACGCGCCGGACTGGAACGAGGCGAACCACGGAGCCGCTCCAACAAAAGTTACGTCAGCAGCGGTCTTGCCCTGGAACATTTGGCGCACGAAAACAAGCTTGCCGCCTTCGTTGCGGTAGCCAATGCAATCGCCGATCATGCCCTTGCCGAGCATGACGGCAAGTTTCGGGGCGAAGTCACGAACCTGGTAAGTATGTGGGGACAAAACCAGATCCGGCTTGGCGCTTTCAATCACCTGTTTCAGTGCCGCGCAGTAGCCATCCGGCGTGTAGGCCTCGAGCAAGTCGTGTTCCACGGTCAAAACTTCGGCGACAGCTTTCGCTGCCAATTGATCCGCGAAAGCGGCGACACCTTTTCCAATTACAAGCGCGCTGACCGTACTCGACGTGTCCTTCGCGATTTGCTGCGCCGCTGCCAGGGTCTCGAAGCTCGCGTTATTCCATTTTCCCTGCCGCAGCTCGGTGATGACGAGAATTTTCATGACTATATCACCCGCGCTTCGAACTTTAATTTTTCGACCAGTTTCGTTGCAACTTCTTTCGGTGTGCCGGTCAAGAATTCGGTTTTCTTGGTTTTGGTCGGGACGTAAATTTTTTCTATCTTTTGCGTAGCTTCGATGGAAACGCCGAGCGACTCGCGGGTGGCCGCCGCGATTTCTTTTTTCTTTGCGGCCATGATGCCTTTCAGCGTCGCATAGCGGACTTTGTTGATGCCGGACTGAATCGAGAGCACGGCAGGCAAAGGACATTCGAGATGTTGAAACCATCCGGCTTCCAGTTCGCGCTTGAGTTTCATTTTTCCATCGGCGACTTCGATGGCCATGATAATCGTGGCGTGGGGCAAATCCAGAAGACCGGCAAGAAGCACGCCGGTTTGGCCGAAGCCGTGGTCGTCGCTCTGCAAGCCCGTCAAAACCAGGTCGGCTTTTTCTTTCTGGATTGCCGCCGCCAGGCATTTCGCCGAGCCCAGGGGATCGAGCTGCGCGAAATTGTCGTCCACAATGTGAATGCCGCGGTCTGCGCCTTTTGCGAGCGCTTCCTTGATGGTCTGCTTCACACGCTCCGGGCCCATCGAAAGCGCAATCACTTCCCCGCCGTGCTTTTCCTTCAGGCGCAGGGCTTCTTCCAGCGCATAACTGTCCGGCTCGTTCATCTCGAAGCCGATGTCGGATTCCTTGATCCAGTTCCCGGCAATCGCCAGGGGCGCGTCTTTCGCCGGAACCTGCTTGATGCACACGATGATTTTCACGAGATTTTTCCTTCAACCGAATCTAAACCCTATTTGCAGCACACACGGAAGGAGATGCTATTTGCCGGACCAACGCTTGAAAATCAGCGCGGCGTTGGTGCCGCCGAACCCAAATGAATTCGAAAGCGCGTACTCGACCGAAGCTTTGCGCGCATGATTCGGAACGTAGTCCAAATCGCACTGAGGATCGGGAGTATCCAGATTGATGGTGGGCGGCAGAATCTGGTCGCGCAGCGCCAGAACACTGATGCCTGCTTCCAGTCCACCCGCGCCACCGAGCAGATGTCCCGTCATGGACTTCGTCGAGCTGATTGGGACCTTCTGCGCGCGTTCGCCGAAGACGCGCTTGAGAGCGATGGTCTCCAGGACATCGCCGATCGGTGTCGATGTGCCGTGGGCGTTGACATAGCCGATGTCGTCCGCAGAGAGCTTGGCATCTTTGATCGCCGCGCGCATCACGCGGAAGGCGCCATCGCCATTTTCGGCGGGCTGCGTGATGTGGTACGCGTCGCCGGACATGCCGTAGCCGACAATTTCGGCGAGAATCGGCGCGTTGCGCTTCTGCGCATGCTCTAGCGATTCGAGCGTGAGAATTCCGGCGCCTTCGCCAACGACGAAGCCATCGCGCCCCGCATCCCACGGGCGACTCGCACGCGCTGGGTCGTCATTGCGCGTCGAAAGTGCCTTCATGGAGGCAAATCCGCCCACTCCCATCGGAGTTATCGTCGCTTCGGTACCGCCGCAGATCATCATCTCCGCCGCGCCGCGTTCGATAATCTTGAAGGAATCACCGATAGCATGCGCCGAAGCGGAGCACGCCGTCGCCGTTGCGGAATTCGGCCCGCGGGCGCCATAGCGAATCGAAACATGACCCGAAGCCAGATTGACAATCGCGGAAGGGATAAAGAAGGGAGAAATGCGGCCGGGCCCGCCCTGCATCAGTTTGATGTGCTCGCGTTCGATGATATCGAACCCGCCGATGCCGGAAGAAATGTAAACGCCGACTTCATCCAGGTCGGAATCTTCCCGTTTCCATCCGGACATTTTCACGGCGAAATCCGCGGCGGCCAGCGCCACTTGGATGAAGCGGCCCATCTTTTTCAGTTCTTTTTTCTCAATCCAGAGAAAGGGATCGAAGTTCTTGATCTCACCGGCGATCTTGCAGTCGAACCCCGTGGTATCGAAATGCGTAATCGGCCCGACGCCGCTCTGCCCGGCGACGAGGTTTTTCCAGCTTTCCTCCGTGCCGATGCCCAGCGCGCAGACCAATCCGACGCCCGTAACGACTACCCGGCGAGTCAAGTCCTTGATGCTCCCTGTTGAGGTGTGAATTCCGTGGCTTACTTACCTTTGGCGTGTTTGTCGATGTATTCGACGGCGTCTTTGACGGTGGTCATCTTTTCGGCGTCTTCGTCCGGCACTTCGATGCCGAAGGCTTCTTCGAACGCCATCACCAATTCCACCTGGTCGAGCGAATCCGCACCCAAGTCGTCCACAAACGACGCCGTGGGCGTGACTTCCGCCTCATCCACGCCAAGCTGCTCGACGATAATCTGTTTAACGCGTTCTTCTACGCTGGCCATTCCTGTTCCTCCGCGATCTTTAGTCGCACTGTCTGTAGACTTCGGTCTGCTGGTCTCAGGCTTAGTTGCCTGCACTACGCGCGCGGAGTACAGCCGCGCCAAAATCGTTCGTCTGGGCCCCTGTGAGCAACCTTGCCATTCTATTTAGCCTGCCCGCCAAGGTCAACTTCGCGGGTCTTCTGGGGTATGGTGAGGGGGAGGACACATTCCTTTATACCCTTCGAGAGGATCGTCCCATGGGCTACCTTGTGCGGTCCTTCAAACAGCTCAAACTCGTTCCCCGCCACGAAATCAGCGTGCTTTCTATCGCAGCACCAGAAAACCATTTCTACTGTGGCCTCATCGCCAGGATTGATATGATGCGGAACATAAGCAAACGCAGATCCGTGAAAGGCTTCTGTCCCGAGAATGCGAAAATTCGGTCTATAGCCTCCAAATCCCCCCTCAGCATAAGGCAGCAACGGCGCGGTTCTTCCCCCTTTCTCTGTGCTGAGGAATCGAACGTCGACTTCGTAAAACTCTATGGGTTGCAACATTCCACTCATTTGGAAACAGCTCTCATGCCAAGTACATTCCACCGTTCACGTCGAGGACGTGGCCGGTGATGTAGCCGGCTTCGTCGCTGGCTAGGAAGACGATGGCGGCGGCTACGTCCCGGGCGGAACCCAGGCGGCCTAGCGGAATGCGCGTGTTCAATTCTTCTTTCACCTTATCGGGTAAAACATCCGTCATGGGCGTCTTGATGAAGCCGGGGGCGACGGCGTTCACGGTGATGTTGCGCGAAGCGATTTCCATGGCGATGGCTTTGGTCAGGCCGATCAGGCCGGCTTTTGCAGCAACGTAGTTGGCCTGGCCGGCGTTGCCCATTCGGGCGACGACGGAGGCGATGTTGATGATGCGGCCGGCGCGGGCACGCATCATGGTCCCTAGCGCTTGCTGGATGCAGAGGTGGGCACCGGTCAGGTTCGTTCGAATGACGGCTTCCCAGTCGTCTTGTTTCATGCGCACGGCGAGGCCATCGCGAGTGATGGCAGCGTTGTTGACGAGTATGTCCAGACGGCCGAATTTTTCGAGGACTTGCTTGAAGCCGACTTTTACCTGGTCGGCGTCGGCGACGTCCATTTTGACCGCGAGGGGCTGACCACCTTCTAGCCCGACAATCTCGTTCACCAGCGCCGCGAGTTTCTCTTCATTCCTGGCGGCCACGGCGACTTTTGCGCCTGCTTCGGAGAGCGCCAGTGCGGTGTCGCGGCCTATACCCTGCGACGCGCCGGTCACCAGAGCCACTTTGTCTTTCAGACTGAACATTTCCCCTCAACTCTGTAGCTCACCCCTTCAGGGGTGAGGGTTGTTTCGTTCCGACACGCTCGGCCTCGCAGCAGAAAAGCCTCAGGCCTGAAGGCCTGAGCTGCAGCGTCGCTACGCGGCGTCGGATCTGGCGCCGGCGATTTTTTCTACGGTGGCGGCTAAACTTTTTTCGTCTTCGACGTTTAGGATGGCCACGGAGCGTTCGATTTGGCGGAGCAGTCCGGTCAGGACACGCCCGGGGCCGACTTCCACGAAAGTGTTCACGCCTTCATCGATTAGCAGCCGGATGGATTCTTCCCAGCGGACCGGCATGGTGACCTGGCGGATCAGAGCTTCGCGGGCTGCATCGCCGGTTTCGATGGTGTCGGCATCCACGTTGGTTACCAGCGGAACACTCAAAGCAGCAAATTCGGTCTGCTTCAGGTCTTTCTCCAGCTTTTCCTGGGCGGGCATCATCAGCGCAGAATGGAACGGCGCGGAAACTGCCAGAATTACGGCGCGCTTGGCACCGAGCTGCGACGCGATCTCTACCGCGCGTTTCACCGCGCCCGCATGGCCAGAGATGACGGTCTGATCCGGGGAATTCAAATTGGCCGCCGAGCAAATCTCGCCATCCGCGGCGCGCTTGCAAGCGTCCGCGACTACCGCGGGCGACAAGCCCATGATGGCGGCCATCGCGCCCACGCCCGCAGGAACAGCATCCTGCATATACGTGCCGCGCTTGCGCACTAGCTGCACGGCATCGGCAAACTTCAAAGCGCCTGCAGAGACCAAGGCGGAATATTCACCGAGGCTGTGGCCCGCCACGAAATCCGGCGTCAAGCCACGCTCGGCGAGCACGTGGTACACAGCCACAGAGCACGTTAGAATCGCGGGCTGCGTATTGGCCGTCAGCTTAAGCTCTTCTTCGGTGCCTTCGAAGCACATCTTGGAAATCGAGAATCCCAAAGCTTTGTCGGCTTCGTTAAAGACAGCCTTGGCTGCCGGATATTTATCCGCCAGCTCCTTGCCCATGCCCGGGTATTGCGAAGCTTGTCCCGGAAAGACGAATGCGACTTTGCCCATCGTTAGTCCTTCTCTCGCCCCGTCACGCGAGGACTGCGGCAGCGGAGAGCTCCTGTTCAATTTTCTCGTTCATGCGCGCGCGGGCGAGTCCCGCGGCCACGCGAATGGCGTTTTTCACGGCGTTGGCGTTGGAACGGCCGTGGCCGATCACGCAAACGCCGCGCACGCCCAACAGCGGGGCGCCGCCGTACTCCGTGTAATCAATCGTCTTTCTCAACGCCTTGAAAGCGCCTTTCGAAAGCATGCCGCCCACTTGCGAAACGAGCGAGCTGTTGATGGACTTGCGCAACAATCCGAAAATTTGAAATGCCAGGCCTTCGCAAATCTTCAGCGCGATGTTGCCCACGAATCCATCGCTGACGATCACGTCCACGACGCCGGAAAAAAGATCGCCACCTTCGACGTTGCCGACAAAATGTACCGGGCTTTTCTTTAGACGGGCGTAGACTTCGCGCGTCAGTTCGTTGCCCTTGATCTCTTCTTCACCGACAGAGAGCAATCCAACGCGCGGGCGTTTGTTGCCAAACGTCGCGCGGTAATAAACCTCGCCCATCACCGCAAACTGCACCAAGTGCTCCGGTTTCGAATCCACATTCGCGCCAACATCCAGCAGCACAGAGACGCCACCTTTGGCATTGGGAAACGGCGCAGCCAGAGCAACGCGATCCACCGATTCCAGCGTTCCGAGCAAGAACTTCGCGACCGTCATTACGGCTCCGGTGTTTCCCGCACTAACCATGCCGTCGGCCTTGGCTTCGCGCACCAGACGCGCGGCGACGTGGACCGAACTGTCCTTCTTCCGGCGAAAAGCTTGAGCTGGATGATCCTGCATGGTGATCACGTCACTCGCCGCCACGATCTCGATTGGCAGATTGGGCGCTGCATGTCTCGCCAGCTCCGCACGGACGACGTGAGGCTGGCCAACGAGCAGGACCCGCACACCGAACTCCCGCGCAGCTAGCACGCTGCCTTCGACCTCGGGGCGGGGCGCGTGGTCTCCGCCCATGGCGTCAACGGCGATGGTGATCATGGGATGTTTGTCCGCGGGCTGACCGAGAGAAACTCGAAATCCTTACGAAGCCGGTGCTTGAGCCGCTTTGCCCTTGTAGTGTCCGCAATGCGGGCAGACCTGGTGCGGCTGCTTCATCTCGTGGCAATTCGGACACTTGGCCAGCGAGGGCTTGGTCAAGAAGTCGTTCGCCCGCCGCGTGCTGGTCCTGCGCTTCGAATGCCGTCGTTTAGGGTTAGGCATAGCAATACACCTCGTTGCCGCCGCAATGGGCGGATTATATCGGGCTTGTGAGCCCTTGGAAAACTATTGTTTCTTGAGCCAGTCCTGCTTGAGGCGCGCGAGAGGGGCCATTCGGGGGTCCGTCGCGTGGGTCTCACAGCGGCACTCTTCATGGTTCAGGTTCGCGCCGCAATTCGGGCACAGCCCCCGGCAGTCGCTCTGGCAAATGACTTTTAAGGGCAATGCCAGAATCACCTGCTCCTTGATTACGTCGGCCAGGAAGATTCCTTCTCCTACATAAAATCCGATCTCGGTGTCGTCGTCCTTCAACTGGTCTTCCTTCGGCTTGTCGTCCTTGGGAAGCGGAGCGTAAAACAAATCGAAGGTGCGGCTGACGTCTTCGACGACCGGTTCGAGGCAGCGCGCGCACACGAGTTCGATCTTCGTTTCGAGGTTACCCTCGATGCGAATCTGCGATTCCAGCAACTCTGCCGTGGCGGTTACTTCGAGCGGTTCAATCTGCTTGATTTCCGCCGAATGAAAATCGATGCTGCCCGGGGCATAAGTCTGCCGGATGCGCAGTTTGCGGACGGCTAATTCCTTAACGTCAAGGAACATGTCTTCAGCGCCTCCGGCGCGTACGCTCATGCTTTACCATTATTGAGTCGGCACAGCGCCAAGTCAAGGAAGGGCGGGCGGTTCCTTCCCGTTTTTGAACCCAGTTGGTCACCAACCCGGTCTAGTACCTAACCGCAGAATTGTGGGATCCTCGGGCTGCACTTGCTTTCTTTGTGGATACTGCCATTTTTCGTGTCGCCGTGAGGGCCTCGTCCATCCGGAGGCAAACCTCGTATTACCCACAGCAGGTCACAACATTCCATCTTGAAAGGATTTGCAGAGATGAAGAAGCTCGCGTATTTGTGTCTCGCCGTACTGATGATTGGCTCTGGCGGTCCTCATAAAGCAATCTCGTAGGAAGTCGGCGGGCCAAGCGTCGCAGCGGGGGAGGGGCACATTGCAGCTCGATTCTCAATCTGCAACGAATTGCTGAGAAGGCGGGTCGGGGCCTAGTTTTCTCCATGAAAGTGAAAACTGGTCGCCTCGCTACTAGTCATTAAAACTATTATTTTCAACAAGATATATGGATTCCTGTCCGAGTTGACTCTCAGGAAAGAATGTCTCAGCGAGATTCGGCAGTGGGCAAGTACATGCAGCGTATTGGAGGATATAGTTGCGCGATCCGGGGGTGTTCGCACTCCAAGCCTCGCACCATCCGAGTTCGCAAGGGAAAACCATGGCCAGATCGCATTCACATAAGAACTCCCTCGGAACGTTTTGCCTGTGCGCGATAGCCCTCTTCAGCGCAGCGGCTGGAAATGCGCAGGAAAATAATGCACGCAAAGTGATTAAGAAAGCGCCTGTGGCTTATCCCGCGATCCTGAAATCCAAGGGGATCGGCGGGGTTGTTCGGTTGAGGGTGTTTGTGAAGCCTGATGGCACGGTAAGAGACACGGAAGTGTTTGGCGGCAATCCGATTCTGGTGGAAAGCGCGCAGAAGTCGGTGATGCAGTGGAAGTTCTCGCCCGGGAGTTCGGAGACGGTGATGGAGATCTCCGTGGTTTTTGATCCGCACGAATCAGGCAGCTGAACGTGTTTGGGAACAGTTCCTCACTTTAGCGACATCCCCTCAGCACTGCCGTTCGCAATACTGGACAAGGCGATGGCTCACTGCCGAAGAACGTAAGCGGTTCGAAGCCGAGAGCATGGCGCAAGCTTAGGCGCAACGCCAATCAGGCGGATTGCTTACAGGTGCAGACATAGAGCCTATTTCAAATGTGTTCTTAAGAGGACAGCAAAGCTTTTGGGGGGCGTCCATGATGCACTAGGAGTTGAAAAGCTCACCAAACGAAACAGGAGGGAGAGCTGGCAGCGAATCCGGCAAAAAAGTGCGCGCACCACAACGTGAAATTCGAAGTGAAGAGCGGGGTAGTGACGCTGAGCGGACAAGTGAACTCCCGGTACAAACGCGACCATGCCGAGACGGTGGCGAGCAGGGTGCCAACGTGAATCAGTTGGTGAATGATCTCCAAGTCAAAACTCAGAAAGCCAGTTCCTCGCAGTAAGAATTGAGGAGTTGCTATGTCATTCGGAATCTACGCCATAGGGTTTGCCATCTTGATCGGCGGGCTGATGTATGGGGCGCATTTGGCGCACATGCCCGGCCGCTGGATTGCAGTAGGTGGCATCGTGCTCTTGGGCGTTGGGATTCTGTCCGGTGTAAAGGCGACGCGCCAAAGAGACCCTGCCTCTTAGCGAAAGCGCAAGATCCGCCTTGCCTTCAACGCTTGCACGAAGTTCTCTGTCAATAGAGAATTCATGCGCGCGATGCCCCTTGAGCATGCTGGATAGATGCGTTTCGGAGTATTGCTTCCATCCCAAATGACGGCGAGAAAAAACCCGCCTGCCGAAAACGCCGAAAAGGGCAAAAGACACGACCTGCTGAGGAGATCCTTCGCCGTCCTGGGACCCGGACTGATTACCGGCGCGGCCGACGATGATCCATCGGGAATCTCGACTTATTCCGTGGCCGGAGCAGCGTATGGGTACGCCACGCTGTGGATTGCGCTGCTCACGTTTCCCTTGATGGCCGCGGTCCAGTTGATGTGCGCACGGCTGGGCATGGTTACTGGACGCGGGCTGGCAGCCGCCGTGCGGACATATTACCCACGCTGGGTACTCTGGGGCGCCTGCTCGATCCTCGTCGTCGCTAACATCATCAACATCTGCGCGGACCTAGGAGGCATGGCGGAGGCCACCCAACTCATCACGGGAATTCGCCCGCTGATCTGGATTCCAATCTATGCGGTCTTCATCCTTGGGTTGTTGTTTTGGACTTCCTACAAGCTGATCGCCAAAATTTTCAAATGGCTGACGCTCGTTTTATTCGCCTACGTGATTGCTTCGTTCTACGCACACGTCGATTGGAGGCAGGCGCTGACGGTTACCTTCGTGCCGCATTTGGAGTGGTCACGCGGATTCCTGGCGGTCCTGGTTGCCATTCTGGGTACTACGATATCACCCTATCTCTTCTTTTGGCAGGCCGCCGAGGAGGTGGAAGAAGAACGGGCCAAGGGCCGAACCATCTCCCAAAGCAAAGGAGCAACGATAGGGGAATTGAGAACCGCGCGTGCGGACACCATCGCCGGGATGTTTTTCTCAAATTTCATCATGTATTTCATCATTCTGACCACTGCCGCCACTTTACACGCCCATGGGCAGACCAACATCACAACGGCAAAGCAGGCCGCTGAGGCCCTGCGTCCACTTGCCGGCGATGGAGCCTAGCTGTTGTTCACGGTGGGGCTAATCGGAACGGGAATGTTGGGGGTCCCCGTTCTGGTGGGATCGTGCGCTTTTGCAGTGGCGGAGGGAGCGGCGTGGCGCGGATCCATGGCAGACAAACCAAGGAGCGCGAGCAAATTCTACGCGGTGATGGCCGTGGCGATGGCGTTGGGCCTGGCGCTGAATTTCGCCGGTTTTAACGCGGTAAAAATGCTGTTCTGGTCGGCGGTCATCAATGGACTGCTGGCCCCGCCGCTCATCCTGCTCGTCATCCTCCTAACTAACAGCCAGAAGGTAATGGGCCGACGCGTGAATTCGCGCCCACTCAAGTACCTTGGGTGGACTACCTTTGCGGTCATGACCGCGGCCGCAGTCGGAATGCTGATCATGTCCTGAGCCATTTCACCGAGACCGCGCCCTAGCATTCCTTTCCCACCCACTGGAACGATTTTGTGCGATCTGTAGAAATGTGTGTCGGAACGGACAGACAAGCGTCCCCCGCCGCTTCTATGCTTGTGAGCAACGAGTTCCCCGAGTCGGGAAATAGCGCGGCCAAGGAAGCACGCGAGGAGAAAACATGAGAGCTATCAGAAACGATGAAAGAGGTTCCGGGAGAACGATCTTCGCGCTCGTTGTTCTGGCGGTTCTCGTGGTAGCGGTCTATTTTGTTTCCACGCGAAATTCGTCCGTTCAGAACGCCTATTCCTCGATCAAGGAATCGACGCAAGATGCTGCCACCACTTCCAGGGTGCGTACCGCTCTGCTCCTGTCAAAACAGGTGTCTCCCTTCGACGTGAAAGTGCAGACGGTGCAGGGCGACGTAACGTTGGAAGGCCAGGTGCCTTCGGAACAAGTCAAGACGGTCGCCGGTGCGATCGTTCAGGACACCTCGAGCGTCAAACAGGTACACAACAATTTAAGCGTCAACCCGACGACGGAACGCAATCCTGACAGGGAGCATCTCGGAGAACGCGTGGCGGATCTGGAAATCCAGACTCTTGTCGCCGATGCGCTTTCGAAAAATGCGGATTTGGCGGAAAAGCACATCGCCACGGTGGTCAAAAACCGGGCGGTGACGCTCAGCGGAGCGGTGCAGAGTGTCGGGCAGAAGTACACGGCGGACCAGATTGATGGCAGGTTGTGGGCGTCCAGGGCCTCACGGATAACTTGAGCGTCACCGACGCACAAGCAGAGCCGGAGAGTGCTGACGATAAATTGGCGCGTCGCGTGGAGTTTGCACTCTACTCCACAAAGGCATTTGCTTTGAAGACCATGCAAATCCACGCTGAAAACGGGGTCGTCACCCTGACCGGAACGGTTCTGTCGCGTGCGGAAAAACTGCTGGCGGAAAATACCGCGAAGTCCGTGGAAGGCGTTCGAAAAGTTGTGAATAGCCTGGCTGCACCAGAGGCAACGTAGCCATCGTCTGCCGGCAATTGACTTGCGCGTTGAGAATTTGCCCGGAGTAGAAAAGGCTGGCCGGAATGATCGCCCAGGCTAACCGCGCTGGCGGAGGACAATTTCGAGCCAACCCCGTCGATCAACGTCCGAGGTAACTACTTCCCTGCCTATGGCTCATATTCGTGATCGGGAGGCGCGCTCATACTTTGGAGAAGAGTTCGACTCAGACGTTTGCCAAGAGCGCGGCGCGCCCGCAGCAGCCGCCCTTTTAGAGTCTGTTCGGATACCCTTAATACCTTTGCAGTCTCGCCGGTGCTGTACTCCCGTACTTTGCGCAGAACAAAGGCGGTACGGAGAATCGGCGCAAGTTCATGGATGTGGTCCTTGATGATCTCTCGGATTTCCTGGCCACCTAAGAGTTGCTCAGGGTTCAGACCCTTGGACATCAAACGATCCACGATCGGCAATTCATCCTCATTGATAGGTTCGACTGCGGTGGCGCTGGGACGGACTGCCTGGCTGCGGCGGCGCATGAGAGCAGCGTTAGTCACCACGCGTGTGAGCCAAGTGGAGAATTGTGAGCGGCCTTCAAAATTTCGCAGGTTTCGAAAAGCAGACAGCAAACCATCCTGCAAAGCGTCCTCTGCATCCTGCGGGTTGCCCATAATGCCGAGGGCCGAACGAAAAAGCGTGCGCTGGTGCCGGTGGAAGAGTGTGTTGAGCGCCTGCGCATCTCCTCGCTGGCCTGCCCGAATCAAACTTTCTTCAGTCATCTGTGTCTTGGACACAAATTGCGTTGTCATCGTGGACCCTCTTCACTTCGAAAAAGAGGCGCGAATTGATGTTCTTGCCGTGCGCCGCGGTCAAGAAGCTGGCACTCGAGTACATCAATATTAAGTCCAATAATCGTCCGAGGACCTGGGTGGCGTCTGCCCCCTTTTGTACACTGATGCCTGCGAGCTCGTGAACCCTGGGAACATCCGATGCGAGACTCTTACTTCGCAGACGGCTGGGTCATTTTTCAGCCCGGTTTTCTATTTCCATTTTCCGTTCGAACAATTCCCTGTTGGGCGTGTGCCCGTGGAGGACTCCCTAGCGCGTTCGTTCGGGATCGATGCTCTGGTCCAGATAGATCCACAGTACGCGGGCGAACAGTGTGATTGTCGGCGCGAGCGGCAAGAAAAAGACGGCAGCCCATAGGATGACTTTCGTAATCCACCAACCGGTGAGGAACCAAAGCAAAACGGCGATCGGCGCCATGATCAAGACTCCCAAGGCGAAACTGAAGTACATCGCGCCAAGAAAATAGCCTGGTTCGCGCTCAAACTTGAGGTCACAGATGCCACAGCGCTCGCACATTTTTGGGAATCCGCGAAAGATGGAATAGCGAAAGATTCCGCCCATGCGGCAACGAGGGCAGCGTTGGCGAAGGATGCTTCTCAGCGTTGACAGCTTTGCAGCGGTTTCCATCGGCAGCGGCTACCAAGTTCAGAGATCGGCACAAATGATGCCTGGCGCTCGTTTATTTGGCGGCAAGAATCTGGACGGCCAATCTTCTCTGGCTTGTTTTCTTGCCCAGGAGGTCGCGCATCCTTGAAAGGGTCTTCACCCAGCTGCAGAGCGTTCAACCTCGCGCTTCAATCGTTGCGACGGAGCACCAGGCAACCCGCCAGCATATCGTGCAGCGCCTGCTTTTTCTCGGTGAACCCCACCATGATATATCCGATGAAAGCGGGGATCAGGTTGGTGAGCATTTTGCCGAAGTGCCTGCCCGTGGCACGGCCGAAGCTGACGCGCTGGCCTGCCATATCGGTCACCACCAAGCCAAGCGCCTTTTTCCCGAGAGTGGCCTGCCACTCCGAGCACTCCATCAGGGCGTGGTACAGCCAGGTCAAGACCAGGGCGCCCGTGGCCGCAAGAAAAAAGAATACGATGAGCATGAAGATGCTGACATCATTGATAGCCTCGCCAGGATGGAATTCGTCAAAGAAGCTACGGAATCCCCCCAGAAAAAGCAGCGGGATCACTACCAGGAAAATGCCCAACCCCAGCACCACGTTGTCGATCACTAGTGCCACAAGACGCAGCCAGAAACCCGCGTACTCTACGCGCGGAACAGCAGCGGACACGGCATACACGGGAATGGCCGCCACACCTCCCGCCATCGGCGCCGCAGCCGAAGCACTCATCATTGGCACCTGCGGCGCTGGAGCCGCAACCGAAAAGGCCTGACCGCAATTCGAGCAAAACGCTGCACATCAGCCATCAATCCGCCACATCTGGAACAGTACACAATGTCTCCTTAATTCTGCCCAGCCATGTTGAGAACCACAAGAATTCCACCCAAATCCTAATTGGAACCTGCCATGGGGCAATCACGGTGGACAGTTCCCTTTTTTCTCGATTCGATTTGGGCGAGCAAGAAATTCCCAGGACTAGTACTCAGCCAAGAGTAGGGTTTCCCTTTGCCTCTTCGCGTAACTCACTGATTGCGCGAACATTAGGCAGACATGTGGATTTCCCTGGAGCTTTGGCGCAGTTCGTGCCCCCAGAAAAGTCCCGGTCCAAATCGAATTGGAGGAAGCTCAATGCGATTCCGGACTGCACTCTGCCTAGCCACCTTGTTCCTTGCTTGTTTCACCGTCGCCGCCTGGTCCTCGCCGGTTCCCGACCGGCTTGTGCCCGGCGAACTGCAACCTATTCCCGATAACCAGTCGCTGTCGGGAAAAATCGCGTCGGTCGACGACGCGGCATTTGCTCTTGAAGTCGCAAAGGGCAAAGAGGTGAACACCGTTCAATTCCTCGTGGATGACCAAACCAAGGTCGAAGGCAAGCTCACCGTTGGCGCGCAAGCGACCGTGGAATATCGTTCGAACAGCGGCAAAAACATTGCCGTGCGCGTCGTCGTTATGCCAAGCTCAGGAGTGAGCTTGTACTGACAAATCGCTTCCGGTTCTTTACGCACCGGTCGCGAATTTTTCTTTTTCTCTTCGGCCGCCCGCCCCCAGCCCGGTGCGGTCTCTTTCTGTTCGGCCCCTAAGGAGTCTTGATGCGCACGACTCTGAAAATCGTCCTGCCCCTGATCGTGAGCGTCGCCGCAGTGTCTTTGCTTTTTGCCGCGTACCAGGTGCGCACGGAAAAACGCTTGCTGCGCAATGACCTCTCGCGACGGGCGGAAATTCTTGGTGAGAGTCTTCAAGAGAGTATTGAGCCGCTGCTTGACCGGGCGCCGGACAGGAGCTTGCAGCGGCTCGTCGAGCGTTTCGGTCAGCGCGAGCATTTGAAGGGTGTCGCGGTCTACAGCGATACGGGCGCACTTCTGGCGATCACCTCTGGCCTGGCACCCGTCTTCCGATTGGAGCCGACGGCGGCGAGCCGCGCCGCGCGGGAGGATGCCGGTGCAGGCGAATTCCTGAGTGCAGAGCAAACGCCTTCCCTGAATCGGGAAGAAGAAGTTCCCGTACACATCTATGCGTTGCCGCTTCATCGCAATGGCGGAGTCGTGGGAGCGCTAGTTTTCTTCCACGACACGAGTTATATCGACAAGCAAGTGTCCCGTACGCTGCGCGATTCCCTGCTCAATGCGTTTGTGCAAACAATTCTGATAACGGGACTCGCGTTGATCCTTGTCCGTTGGACGTTCACAGGGCCGCTGACGCGCACGGCCAATTGGCTGCGAACACTCCGTACTGGGCAGGCCGGTGCAGGAGCAGCGGGTTCGCAAGGCGAAATCCTCGACCAACTGAACCACGAAGTGACGCATCTGGCCAAAGATCTAAACACGGCGCGCGCGGTTGCGGAAGAAGAAGCACGGTTGCGCGATTCGAACGCTTCGATTTGGACGGCGGAACGGCTGCGAGTGAGTCTGAGGAACAAACTGCAAGAAAAGCCTTTGTTCGTGGTTTCGAACCGCGAGCCGTACATGCACGTATTCAACAGCAAAGACAAAACGATCCAAATGATCGTGCCCGCAAGCGGCGTGGTCACGGCGCTGGAACCGGTGCTGCTGGCGTGCAACGGAACGTGGATTGCCAATGGATCAGGTAGCGCCGATCGCGAAGTGGTGGATGCGCGCGATCACCTTCGCGTGCCGCCAGATCATCCGAGCTACACCCTGCGCCGCGTGTGGCTGACCGATGAGGAAGACAAGGGTTATTACGAGGGATTTTCGAACGAAGGCTTGTGGCCGCTCTCGCACATTGCGCACACGCGCCCGGTCTTTCGTCCCGAGGATTGGCTGCAGTATCAAAAAATCAACCGCCGATTTGCCGACGCAGTTCTGCAGGAAATGGACGGCGTCGAATCGCCGATTCTTCTTGCGCAGGACTACCACTTTGCCTTGCTGCCAAGAATGATCAAGGACGCGCGGCCCGATGCGCGGGTGGCGATCTTTTGGCATATTCCCTGGCCGAACGCAGAAGTATTTGGGATTTGTCCGTGGCAGCGAGAACTCGTCGATGGCCTCCTCGGTGCCGATCTCATCGGCTTTCACATTCAATCGCATTGCAACAATTTTCTGGAGACGGTGGACCGTGCACTGGAAGCGCTCACGGAGTGGGACCGCTTCGCCGTGAACCGGCAGGGGCACATCACGCGCGTGCGGCCGTATCCCATCAGCGTGGCGTTTCCGGAGAACTCGCATGACGTCAACCTCATGCGCAACGCGGGCGAAGAACGCGCCGCGCTTTGCGCCGAGATGCACGTTGAGGCTTCGCTCCTCGGAGTGGGTGTCGATCGCGTTGACTACACGAAGGGAATCCTGGAGCGCTTCCGCGCTTTGGAGCGATTTTTCGAGATGAACCCTGCCTACCAGCAGCGGTTTACTTTCGTGCAAATCGGCGCGCCCAGCCGCGCGGATATTGAGCGCTACAAACAATTCCTCGATGAGGTGAGCGCTGAAGCGGAGCGAATCAATACGCGCTTCCAGACGGCACGATGGAAACCCATCGTGTTTCGCAAGAAACACCATTCACATGAAGAGATCGCGCGGTTTTACCGCGCTGCGTCCTTCTGCATGGTGACCTCGCTCCACGACGGGATGAACCTGGTGGCCAAGGAATACGTGGCTTCACGCGAAGACGAACGCGGAGCACTCATCCTCAGCACGTTTGCGGGCGCGGCGCACGAACTATCGGATGCGCTGCTGGTGAATCCTTACGACATCTCGCAACTCGCGGAGTCCATTCACCGAGCGCTGGAAATGCCGGAAGAGGAGCAGGCGCGGCGCATGCAGCGGATGCGGCACATCGTCCGGGAGCACAACGTTTACCGCTGGGCGGCGAATTTGCTCTCCGATCTCACGGAGATTCGCGTGGACTTGCCGGAACGCACGGAGACGCGCCTGGCAACATGAGCCCGCCAAATCGAAGCGGGTTTCACGAATTGAGGCGCGATGGTAGCGCCACGAAATATTCGGGAAGGGAGAGCTTTCGTATGAACGCGGCAGAGACTCCGTTCGAATTCGTTACCGTTTCCTATCTAACGCGAATCGGCAACCAGTCGGCCGGCACACTCGCGGAGTTGCTGGCGGGGCTGGAGAATTGCAGCGACGCTTCCATCTTTCATCACACGTATCAGACTCTTGGCAGCCATCACTTTCTCACCGAGGGTTTTTCCAATGATTTCGCGCAGTGGGTGCTTGCGGACACCAACCGGAACGACCTCGCGGAGCAGCTCGCCGCGCTGGATATTCGCGACTACGTCTCCATCGCGGCGCTGCGAAGCGATCTCTGCCGCGTGGTGCGCGACTTTTGCGAGGAACTACCACATTTTGCGAAGCAGTCGGCGCTGGAGCGTTTCTACTTCTGCGAAAGTGTGGAGGTCACTGCTCCCCTGGGGCACAACGCTCGGACGTTGGGCGAGTTTCGCGATGGCATCGCGCATCTCAGCCACGCAGGCTTCTATTTTCATTTCATCTCTTCGCGGCTGCGGCTGCAACTCCAGACAAACGATTTCTCGCACTGGCTGTCGGATGGATTGGGGCTGCAAACTCTCGCGGACAGCGTCAATCACATCGACATTTACACCAACACGCTGGACAGCTCGCGCGCCAAGCTGCTGCGGCTGATCGAGCGGGAAAGGAGAAAAGCTTGAGCGAAACACTGGCTGTTACGCGCATTCCACTGGACGACTACGCCGAGCTGCTGGGAGCGGGGGAAATCGAGGAATTGCGCGCGCTGGCGAAGCCGCTGCGCGGGCGGAGCATGCAGATGGTCAATTCGACGGCTGTGGGCGGCGGTGTAGCGGAAATTCTGATGCGCCTGGTGCCGCTGGCGGAAGAACTGGACCTCAATATCAAATGGGAGGTGATGTGCGGCGGCGAAGATTTCTTTGAAGTCACCAAATCGTTCCACAACGCGTTGCACGGCGCGCCTTATCATGCGACGCAGAAGGATTTTGAGATTTTTCTTGCATATAACGAACACAACCGCGCCACTCTTCCTCTCGATGCCGAATTCGTGGTGATTCATGACCCCCAACCGGCGGCACTGATTGATGCACGCAAACCCGGGTCAAATCACTGGGTTTGGCGCTGCCACATCGATCTCTCGCACCCGCACAGGGGAGTTTGGGACTTCCTGGAGGCTTTCGTCTCGCGGTACGACGGCGCCATGTTTTCTTCTCCCGAATTCAGTCGGCAGTTGCCCATCCCGCAGTATCTCTTCTATCCGGCGATCGATCCGCTTTCTGAAAAAAACTGTGACCTTGATCCGGTGTTCATTGCGCAGATCCTGGCTCGCTACCACATCGATCCGCAACGGCCGATCCTCACGCAAATTTCGCGGTTCGACCGCCTGAAGGACCCTGTCGGGGTGATCCGCGCGTACCGCATCGTGAAGCGCTATTTCGATTGCCAACTGGTTCTCGCGGGCGGCAGCGCCTCCGACGATCCCGAGGGTGCCATTGTGCTGAAGGAAGTCCTGCGCGAGGCGGATAACGATCCGGACATTCGCGTGATCGAGCTGCCCGCTTGGGCACCGCTCGAAGTCAACGCATTGCAGCGGGCTTCCACCATTGTGATTCAGAAGAGCCTGCGCGAAGGATTCGGCCTGACTGTTTCCGAAGCTTTATGGAAGAAGAAACCAGTGGTGGCTTCGGCGGTTGGCGGCATCCCCATTCAAATCATCCACAAGCACACGGGGATGCTGGCGCATTCCGTGGAAGGTACCGCGTATCAAATTCGGTTTTTGCTCTCGCACCCGGAAATCGCAGCAAAGCTCGGCGAACACGGGCACGAGCATGTGAAAGAGAGTTTTCTTATCACGCAAAAACTCAAGCGTTATCTGACGCTGTTTCTGACCATGGCGCGGGGATCCTGACGGTTCACTGAAGAGCTTGGCAACTCTCGGTTGCCGGGGCCCATCTAACTGGAAGAAGCAGAAGCATTTCCCCGGCCCGCGCCAGCCCCTGCTTTTTTTGCAATTCTTACTATCACTGTGCAAGGAGAGCACGAATGAAGCGTGTCGCACTGTTTCTATTTCTCGCAGGGTGGCTGGTGCCCCTGGCGTCCGCGCAGGATCATTTTCAGGGCGGCGCCTACGCCGATTATTTCCGTGTATCACAGACCAAAACCAACATGGCGGGGCTGGGAGGACGCGTGGGATACAAGGCTTTTTCTCATGTGATGCTGGAAGGGGAAATGAGCTACGACTTCAAACAGGCGTTCACCGAGCAATGCCTTAGTCCAAGCTGCACAGTCACGGTGGCAAACAGCAATATCAAAGTCCTGCATGGGCTCTTCGGCCCGAAAATCGTTGCCGGTCATGGTGCGATTCGCCCTTTCTTAACTGTAAAGGGCGGATTTGTCAATTTCCGGCTCGATCCCCGGCCCTCTTCCTTCGGGACGTTTACGAGTTCCGTCGACAACTTGCGATCGAACAACGTGAGCGGAACGCTTTATCCGGCCGGCGGCTTGGAAGGGCATATCGGCCCGGTGGGTCTCCGACTTGAAGCGGGCGATGAAATCTACTTCGCCGGCGGCGCACATCACAATGTGCGCTTAGCGTTCGGGCCCTTCATTCGTTTCTAGAGTCGTCCCCGTTGGAACATCGTTGAATCGCTGAATTCCTCTAGTGCGAGGGGTCGCCCACTTTTCGATAGCGGGAAAGTGGGGCAATCCATTCACATCGATTCGGGATTAGACAATGTGGCGGTCGGCGGCCTGCAATTGAATATAGGCGCACTGCCCGGTCAACGGACAAATTTCACACTTCGGATGGGAGCGCTTGCAAGTCTGCTGTCCGTGTTTTTTCAGCAGCAGGTAGGCCCTTTGCCGGGCTTCAAAGCTCTGCGCCAGCCCGGAGTTCAGGATTTCGCGAGCGGCGCGGTAATCGGAGGCGTAACTCTTTCCGGTCTTGCCAATCCAAAGCCTTGCGGGCACTTCGACATTCGCGGACGGCACGGCGGCTACAGGCGCCAATTTTGAAAACAACAAAATCTTTTCAGCACTCGGCTCTCCGATAACAGGGAATTGTTGTAGGATTTTCTTCCCGCCGCGAATACCTTTGTCTGTCTGCTGTTTTTCCTGTCGCATCGAGCTCTTGAGCGCGGCCTTGAGATCGCCGCCAAACTCAGCCTTCACTTTGCGGGCGATTTCTTTCAAGCGATCCGCACGCACCTCCGGGACGATTCCACCGAGCCGCAGCAACTTCACCAGTTTTGATCTTGGGGCGGCCAGAATCTCTTTTAGACTCAGCCCCAGTTCCCGCTTAAGCGCGTCAAATCCTTTCGAACACGCGGCATCGCTGGCGGGATAGCCGCAATTCAAGTACACGATCATTTCGTAAGGATCCGCGGGACCGGCTATATGTTGCGGTCCATACATTTTTTCGAGAACATCCAGAATGTCGTTCACGTTTGTCAGAGGACTTCTCCCATCGTCAATGCGGGGTCGCCGATTTTTCGCGGCCCGAACCGCCGAAGTGCTCGTGATGCTGGCGCAAAAGGAATTGGTCGGTCATGCCGGCGATGTAATCGCAAACGATGACGTGGCGCGATTCGATTTGCGCGAGCTCTTCATAGGAAACGGGCATCGATCCGTTGCGGGCTAAATAATAAATGAAGAGTTCTTCCAAGTACTTCACGGAACGGTCGCGGTCCCCTGTGATGGCGGGATGATTATAAATGTGTGCGAACAGGAAGCGCTTGAGTTCGCGATTTTGCGCTGCGGCAGCATCGCTGAAACCGGCGAGCCGTTTGGGGGCCCGGCGGATGTCTTCTACGGAGGAGGGGGAAAAGGCGAGCACGCGCTCCTGTGTAGTCTCAATAAGATTAGTGGCCAGCCCATCCAAAACCCGCTTGAGTGCTTCGTTGAAAATGAGTTTTTCGCGCGCGCCGCGATGCGCGGCTTCGACCTGGGCGTAGGCTTCGCCAAAAAAGGAAACTTCCTTGCGCAAGCGGGAGAGATCCAGCAACTCGGCTTCGAGCGCGTCGTCGAGGTCCGCCGTGTTGTAAGCAATTTCATCGACCCAGTCGATAAGTTGCGCTTCGAGGGGCGGCCGCAAATCGAGAAGATATTCGGCAAGCTGGGGAAATTCCGAGGCGGAATAATCGCGCGAATGCTTGATGATGCCTTCACGCACTTCAAAGGTGAGATTCAGGCCGGGATAATCGAGGTAGCGCTGCTCGAACTGTTCGACGATGCGCAGCGCGTGCAGATTGTGGTTGAAACAGCCGCCGTACGCGCGCATCAATTCGTCGAGCTTGCGCTCGCCGGCATGGCCGAACGGAGGATGCCCGATGTCGTGGACGAGAGCAAGCGCTTCGGCGAGCTCGGTGTTCAGCCCCAGCGCGGCGGCGACGGTGCGTGCGATCTGAGCGACTTCGAGCGTGTGCGTCAGGCGATTGCGGAAATGGTCCGAATAGCGTGTGGTAAAAACTTGCGTCTTGGCTTCCAGCCGGCGAAAAGCGCGGGAATGGATGATGCGATCACGGTCGCGCGCGTATTCGCTGCGGTAGGGATGAGGATGTTCGGGAAAGCGCCGGCCGCGGGATTGCTCCGCGCGCATCGCCCAGGGAGCAGGAGTAGGAACTGGTTCGATGGGCCGCTCCGTCATATTCCGGTTGATCCGCGCAAATGCTCACGCGCGGAGCGGATCAGGATTTCGGCGAGAGAGTATCCAGGCCGCGATCGGCTTGATCCGAAATGGGAGTATCCGGAAAATCCTTCTTGATCTTTTCGTAGATGCTGGCGGCCTCTTTGGGATTCGAAGTGCGGAGGAGGCCGGCTAGCTCCAGCAATACCAGCGGCCGTGGCACGAGGGCGCTTTGCTTGTCCGCCAAAGCACGGTAAGTCTTGATGGCATCATCGGGCTTGCCGGTGCGGGCGTAAATGGTGGCCATCTGATACTGGGCCATCGCCGCGAGCTCTTTATCGCTGATGCCGCTAATCCTCTTCAACTCTTCGAGCGCCTGATTGTGGCGCTCCAGATCCTCGAGACAAAGCGCGGCGTAGTAGCGCGCGAGTTTTCCAGGGTTGGTGCTGGGATACTTATCGGCAACCTTGGTGAATTTTTGCAACGCGTCCTGCACGCGAGTGGGCTCATCGGAGTAGACGGGCTCGTTGGGTTCGTTGGGATCTGGAGCCTGGGCGATACGGCCCTGGTAAGCCTTCATTCCGGTATCGAAAGCAGTGGACGCCTCCACGGTCTGGCGATCGATGTGAAAACGCCAGCCGCCATAGCCGAGGGCCACGACCAGGGCGACAATTACGACAATGAGTGTGAATTGTCCGTGAGAGATCACGGCTTCGGCACCGTGCTCGATGGTTTCCTTGATCCTGTCGTGCTTCAGTTCTTTTCGCGAAATATGATCGGACACACACGCTCTCCTGGGTGGTCTGGAACTTGTAATCGTAACATGAAATTCCTGTCGCTGGCGGGTCCGGAAGCCAATTACGGGCGCTGCGGCGGAGATTGACTGTTCCGACCTGGAATCGCCCAGCACGCAACATCGCACATTGGAAGGTGTTAAATTGGAGTATGCAGACAGCTTGCATTCATTGTGGCACGGAACATTTGCTGAAGGATGGTCAGTTCGGCGGCCACACGAAGGTTCAGTTCAAGTGCTCGAAATGCGGGAAGACCACGATCGTGGAGATCAAGCGGCGCGTGGATTCCACGGTGGTGATGTCGCCGCTTCCCTCGTTTGCTCGCGCGGATGCTAGCAGTTCCAACGTGCAACTACCGCCGGCCGATCCCGGAATTCGGCTGCCATTGAAAGCAAACGTCGTGCTCAGCATCCTGACGGGCCCTGCGAAGGGCGAGGTCCACACGCTGAGCAAGCCGCGCGTGGTTCTGGGCCGCAAAGGCGCGGACATTCCGGTGAATGATCCCGAGATTTCGCGGCATCACTGTCTGTTGGAAGTGCGGGACACCTACATCAATCTGAAGGACATGGACTCCACCAACGGAACTTTCTACGACGAAGAACGCGTGCGTGCGGCCATGCTGCAGGACGGTACGGAGTTTCGAATCGGCGTGAGCTTGATTCGCGTGAATTTCCAGCCAAAGTAGGCAGCTCCACTTCTCCCCGGAGCGGTCTTATTCCTGTTTCCATTTCTCTGATTGGCTTTGTGAGATACTAGCGCCGATTTCACAATCGCCGGAGTCTGATGAACTGCCTTTCCGCCTGCCTGATTACGCTGAATGAGGAACACAACCTGCCTCGCGCTTTGGCTTCGCTTGCGGGAATCGCCGACGAGATTGTGGTCGTGGATTGTGGAAGTAAAGATCGTACAGCGAATATTGCGCGGGAGTTCGGCGCAAAGGTAATCATAAAACCTTGGACGAATTTTGCGGAGCAGAAGAATGCCGCTGTAGCAGCGGCGAGCCACGATTGGATTCTATCGCTGGACGCTGACGAAGAGCTGAGCCCTGAGCTGCGCGATGCTATGGTCGCCTGGAAGGAAAAAGAACCTGGCTATGCGGTCTACGAATTCGCGAGACGCGCGTGGTACGTGGGCGGCTGGATCCGCCACTCGGGATGGTATCCGGACCGCCAACGGCGTCTGTTCCGGCGCGATACGGCGCGTTTTTCCGGGATCGTCCACGAGTCATTGCAGTTCAGCGGCGAGCCTGGACACCTCGACGGAGACTTGCTCCATTACACGATAAGCTCTTTTCCCGAACACGAGGAAAAGGTGGAGCGCTACACCGCACTGGCCGCGCAGCAAATGTACGCTGCCGGAAAACGCAGTTGGCGGGGGGCCATGTGGCTGGCCACACCATGGAATTGGTTCAACTGCTACGTGCTGCACCTAGGAATTCTCGACGGCTCGCGCGGATGGGTGATCTCACGAATGGCAGCCCGCAGCACGTGGCTGAAATTCAAGAAGCTCGGGAACCTCATCGAGACTGAGCGGCGCGCGGCGAGAGTTCGAACGCCATGAGAGTGCTCTACGTGGATCTGGAGCGGGAATGGCGTGGCGGGCAGAGCCAGGCACTGCTCACGCTCACCGGATTGAAAGAGCGCGGACATGAGATCGAGCTATTGGCAGCGCGTGAATCGCCGCTCGCGAAGCGCGCGGGGGAAGCCGGAATCGTGGTTCACCAGGTAGCACGATTCGGCTTGCGAGGGTGGGCAGCTCTCGCAATGCGCAGACTGATCGCCAGCAGGCGATTCGAACTCCTTCATCTGAACGAGCCGCACTCATTGACTGCTTCATGGATGGCGAGGGCGCACAAACGAGTGCCGCTACTCCTTTCACGTCGAATCGGATTCCCGCTTCAGAAAAACGCGATCTCGCAGGCACGCTTCCGGACAGTGGCACGGTTTGTGGCCAACAGCAAAGATGTGGCCCAAAGCCTGCTCGATTCCGGAGTCGCGGCAGAGCAAATTTCGATCGTGAACGAAGGTGTGAAGGTCTTACCTTTGCGGACTGCGGAGCAACGAAGGAGCGCGCGCAAACATTGGGGTGTGCGGGAAAACGAGTTCTTGTTTGGATGCGTCAGCGTTTTTGTCCCGGAAAAGGGGCAGCGGCACCTGATCGAAGCACTGCCATTGGTGAGGGCGTTGCATCCCGAAGTGCGGCTATTGCTGGCGGGCGACGGCGCGTGCCGCGCGGAGTTGGAAATGCTCACAAAACAACTCGGTCAAACGGAGGCGGTGCTGTTCCCGGGGTTCGTAAATAACGTCGAGCGGGCGTACGCCGCGCTGGACGCTTTCGTCTTTCCGTCGGAATTCGAAGGGCTCGGGACCGCGTTGCAAGCGGCGATGGCCGCAGGGCTGCCTTGCATTTCCACAAAGCGTGGGGCGTTGAGCGAAGTCGTGGATGGCGAACGAACCGCGCTTGTCGCCCAACCCAATGGCAAGGAGTTTGCCACCATGATGTTGCGGCTGATCAATGATGAAAAGCTTCGAAAGAACCTCAGTGAGGCAGGCCGCCACGAAGTGGAGCAGCGGTTTTCTGCAGGGCGCATGGTCGAAAATACAATTCGTGTCTACGAAGACGTGCTCAGGGAACGAAAGAGGACCGCTCGGACCAATCTCGGGGCTAATGGCTGCCTCTTCCCGGGATAGACATAGTCCAAACTCCACCACGGCAATTTCAACTATGAGAAGCGTGAGCCTAAAAAGATGAAACGCCTGGCAGCTCCTTTCGGATCTGCCAGGCGCTTCAGGCCTTCTTAAAACTTTTGCGCAAGTTAACTGTCTTCTTTTTTTCCAGCGTTCCCCTCCTCTCCGCTCGCCGTTTTAGGTCAAGCTATCTTGGGGATTGAACAACCCATCGCCCTTTTGGCTCGAGGAACTCCACGCCAATTGCAAAGCCGTCGCCTTGCAATGGTTGGCAGTAAGCAACTCGGGCCGGGGAGCGAAACTCTCCAGTGCGTGAGGCGAACACCAATGATTCGCCTTGTTCCCAGCGGCGCACACTTACCACCCGCGCGCCACGCGCACTCACATTCTCAGTAAAAGTTGATTCTGAGCCAGGCGCCTGACGATGGCCGTCAATCAAGACGGGGATTTCCATCGGAATGCGCCGTTCGACTCGGTGAAACACAAATTTCTTCCTGTGAGACATCGTCTTATTCATCCTCACAGGCACGCGGCGATGCGCGCGAGATTTTGAACGCTGCTCCGGCCATGGTGCTTCATGGCATAGAGGGCGCGGTCGGCAGCGCCAAGGAGTTTCTCCGGCGTATCGCCATCCTCAGGAAACGCCGCGACGCCCGCACTGACGGCCAGCGCAGGGTGCTCCGGCTCGGCGGAGAGGCGCTCGCGGATTCGAGAGACGACGCGCGAGGAAATGTCCTTGCCAGCTTCCGGCAGGACCAAAGCGAATTCGTCGCCGCCGTAGCGTGCGGCGGTGTCAATCGCGCGGGAATGATTGCGCAGAATCTTGCCGATGCGCACCAGCGCGCGGCTGCCAGTCAGATGCCCGTACTGATCGTTGATAATTTTGAGGCCGTCCATGTCGAGAAGCACGACGCTGAAGGGCCGCTGCGTACGGCGCGACCGGTCCAGCTCCGCTTCGAGAACACTGATGAGGCGGCGGTAATTCGCCAGCCCGGTGAGCGGGTCGGTGACCGCCATCGAGCGCACTTGTTCGAACAGTCGCGCTTGATCCAGCAAGGCGCCGGAAAGCATGACGACGTAGCCGAACGTCTTGCTCAGCTCCGCGAGAAAGAACGGGCCATCGAAGAGCTGACGGGAAAATGCTGCCGCCACGTGGCAGATCACATTGAGCGAGGCCACGATAAAGAGCGAGTGATCGAAAAGACTGGCGGAACCCTTCTTATCCCTGTCGTTCTTAACCCGCTCGAGGAAACAGACGGCGACGACCAAGTATAGTGCCGCCGGAAGCAGATCCCAGGGGCGCGACAGCAAGTTTGCGGCATGCGCAACCGGCGCAGCGGGCGCGGCAAGAAACGCGGCGCTCGTCAGATAGGCGGCCAAGGCCACGACCAGCAAAGCGGCCGCAGTTTCCTTGCTGGGCTGCCGGGCGGTGGGCATGTATCGCTCAACCGCAATGGCCGCTAGCAACAGGACGGCAAGCAAGGTGCGGCTTACCATCCAGCCCATCGGGATGTGAGACAGTGCCAAGGCGCCGGAAAGAAGCGAATCGTTCAGGCCAAAGCAACCGACAGTCTCGATGATTCCTGAGAGGACAAATCCGAAGGCCAGGATCAGGGCCGTGCGATCGTGGGTTCCGCGGAATCGAACCAAAGCAATCGCCGCATAAAAGAAACTAAGGAGCGTACCCCCAACTTCCAGATACAAATAGCCTTGCGGGGAACCTGCAACGCTTACTTGCCGCAGGTAGAAGACGAGACAGAAGAAAAGTGCCAGGGACGCAGCGCCGGAGGCGACCAGAACCTGCCGATGGAAATTCTGCGCTGAGACCGAGTTGCGGTCGCTGCGGAGAAACCCGATCATCTTGCCCCAACTACCCACGAAATCCCCCAAATGCCGAAGAAAAACTACCAACTACCAGTGATGCAAGTTTGTGACCTTTTCTGGCCAAAAAAATCTCTCCCGTATCGTATTGAAAATACATAGGTTAGTGAATCGTACGGGAAGGATGGCAATTCATTGAAAGCTGGCGAGACAGGCCAAGGAGGTAGAATTTAGCGGATTAAGACGCTATCATTTTTGTTTCGTTAGAGTTACGGGGGAGATGGCCAGTATCAACCAAAAAAATCGAGACTGTCTCAAGCTGAGACAGTCTCAAAATTTGAAATAGTCTACGAGGGTCCAGGAGTCAGTTACAGCTTGGGCTTCGGGGGAGGAAGCTCCCTTGCGGCGACAGTGTCGGTAAATCCGCAAGTTTTGTGCGAACCATCACAGAAGGGCTTATTCGCGGAATGGCCGCAGCGGCAGAGCCCGATGGTCGTCCGGCCAGCCAAACCAAATGGCCGGCCTTCCGGATCGAAAATCTCAAACTCGCCCTCAATACGGATAGAGCCGTTGTGGTTGACTGTGATTTTCGTGGCCGGCATTTATTCTCCTGAGAAACAGCGAGTATGCCCACTCTTCCGGCCGGCTACAAGCACAAACACCCTCGGATAGTTTGGGCGCTGGCCACGGGCAAAACCAAGCCTGGAAAACTAGTCAGTATTTTGGAACGGACGGATCGACCTCGTCGGACCACGCGAGGATGCCGCCTTTCAAGTTGACGATCTTGCGAAAACCTGCCTTGCGCAAAAAGTCGACAGCTTCGGCGGAACGCTTGCCGCTGCGGCAGTGGGCGACGATTTCGCGCGAGGAATCGAGTTCGTGGACGCGGCGCGTCAGCTCCCCGAGCGGGAGCAGATGGCCCTTGAGATTGCAGATCTGGTATTCGTGGGGCTCGCGCACATCGAGTATGAATAAATCATCGCCGCGATCGAGCCTGGCTTTCAGTTCGCGCGGAGTAATTTCCGGAACTTGCACGGACGGGCCGGGAGCTTCTTCGCCGCGCACACCGCAGAACTCGTAGTAATCGATCAGCTTGGTGATCGTGGGGTGCGTGCCGCACACAGGGCAATTCGGATTTTTCCGCAACTTGAGCTCGCGAAACTTCATTCCCAGAGCGTCAAACAGCAGCAAGCGTCCGATGAGATTATCGCCGCGGCCGAGAATCAGCTTGATAGTTTCCATCGCCTGGATGGAACCCACGATTCCGGGCAGGACGCCGAGAACACCGCCTTCGGCGCAGGAAGGAACCAGTCCCGGCGGAGGCGGTTCGGGATAGAGGCAGCGGTAGCACGGGCCGTCGGGCATTCCGAAAACGGTAGCTTGTCCTTCGAAACGGAAAATTGAGCCGTAGACGTTTGGTTTTCCCAGCAGGATGCAGGCGTCGTTGACGAGATAGCGCGTGGGAAAATTGTCGGTGCCATCGACGATGATGTCAAAGTCCTTGAAAAGTTCAAGCGCGTTCGTGCTGGTGAGCTGCGTTTCGAATGAATGGATCTGAATGTCCGGGTTCAGGTTCGCGAGCCGCGCGCGCGCAGCTTCACTCTTTGGCTTGCCAACGTCGCTGGTGCCGAAGGTGACTTGGCGTTGGAGATTGGTGAAATCGACGACATCGAAATCAACCAAGCCGAGTGTGCCGACGCCAGCAGCGGCAAGATATAAGCCAAGCGGCGCGCCAAGCCCGCCCGTGCCAATGAGCAGCACCTTGGCGTTCTTCAGCTTAAGCTGACCGTCCATGCCGACCTCGGGCATGATGAGGTGGCGGCTGTAGCGAAGGATTTCTTCATTCGAAAGGCTCGCTGCCGGCTTTACGCCAGTCTGCGGCTGAGTGGTTGTGGCCATTGTGTTTCGCTACTCCTTCAGGGTTTTATTTCATTCTCGAGCGCGAAGACGATGCAGATTCCTCGCTTCGCTCGGAATGACAAATATTTTTTATGAGCGAACGCCGCCGGCGATGGACGGAATAATGCTGATAGTATCGCCATCCTTCGTGGGCGTGTTTTCTTTCGCGAGATAACGAATGTCCTCGTCGTTCACGTAGACGTTGACGAAGCTGCGCAGCTTGCCCTCCTCGGTAAAGAGATGTTTGCGCAGTTCCCCGAACTGCGTTGTCAGATGGCCGAGCGCTTCCCCGACAGTCTGGGCATTGAATTCGGCCGAGTCGCGCTTCCCCGCGTACGGGCGAAGCGGCGACGGAATCATAACTTTCACTGGCATTTCATTCTCCGTTGTGCAGAAACCGCCGGCTCAAACGGCCGCGCGGTGTCGAATCTCGATGCCTTCTGGTGCAAACTCCACTCGATCATCATTCAAGCGCCAGGAGGTCATGTCCTGAGGCGCGCCGTTCTGCACGCTGACGATGATGTAGCTGTACCACGGCCAGGCGTGATCGCGGTCATACTCGCTGGGCCGCGCCGGATGGTCGGGATGCGAATGATACCAGCCGACGACATCGAGGCCTTGCTCACGCGCCAATTTTTCCGCTGCCAGAACGTCCTCCGCAGTGACCGAAAAGCGATTGCGAGGCGAATCATCGCGCCGATTGACCAGCGGAAAAAGCCCAAGGATCTCGCGCGCGGCAGCCAGCGAATTCGCTCCCCGATCGCTCTCAAGTACGGCATTCGAATCGCGCCCCAGCAGTGCGCCGCAGCATTCGTGCGGATATGTCTCCGCGCCATGCGCGCGAATCTTTTCCGCGAGATGACCGCTGATCCAAAGTGATGCGGCGTCGGCCATAACTATTCTTCGTCCCAAAAACGCTCGTTCAGGTACTTCGAGGCGGAATCCGCAAAAACAGTGACGATGACGGCGTGCGTATTCTTCGGGATTCCAGCTGCAACCTGGAAACAACCCAGCAGCGCCGCCGCTGCGCTGGGGCTAACGAGTAAGCCTTCTTCTCGCGCGAGACGCTTCACCAACCCGTAGGCTTTTTCGGTGGAGACCGGCAAATTTTCGTCGGCCAGCGTGTCATCGTAAATCGCCGGACGGATCGCCGTGGGCATGTGTTTCCAACCTTCCAGTCCATGAAAGGATGCATCGGGCTGCAAACTCACGCAGTGGATCGCGGGATTCAGCTCCTTGAGCCGCCGCGTCGTCCCCACGAACGTGCCGCTGGTGCCGAGTCCCGCGACAAAATGCGTGATGCGGCTGGAGGCCTGCTGCCAAATCTCGTTGGCGGTGGTGCGATAGTGCGCTTGCCAGTTTGCAGAATTGCTGTACTGGTCGGGATAAAAATATTTGTCGGGATTTGCTGCGACGATTTCGTGCACTTTGCGAATCGCTCCGTCGGTGCCTTCGTCACCCGGGGTGACCACCAATTCCGCACCGAACGCCGCTAGGATCCGTTTTCGCTCGTGTGAAGCGCTGTCCGGCAGGCAGAGCTGTACGGGATAACCCAGGGCCGCGGCAACCATGGCGTAGGCAATGCCGGTATTGCCACTTGTAGCGTCAATGATCGTCTTACCGGGCCGCAGCGCGCCGCTGGCGAGGCCAGCCTGAATCATGCTCAGCGCCGGCCGGTCCTTCACTGAGCCGCCCGGGTTGAACCACTCGGCCTTGGCACAAAACTCAACGTTTGCGAATTCCCTGCCGACGCGCTCCAGCCGCAGCAAGGGCGTGTTCCCTATCTGGTCCAGCAGGGATTCCCCAGTCCGGCCCGGCTGAGCCCCCTCGTGAACCTTTGATTCGCTGGGAGATGCGGCGATGTGGCGTGTGGTAACCATGCGACGAAGCTCGAGTGTCTCCTCCCTGTCCAGAGGACAGGAGATATCCGACCATTTTACTCCGAATTGGATGCAGGAGCATAGTCCAGCGATATAACGTCTTTTGCAGCCGTTGGGGAATGAGACGGCCGACATGATGTCGGAATGGTCGCAGGATGCTTGAGGTCCCCTGCTGTAAATCCCGCTTGCACACTCCATCATGGTCTTGCTCTAAAACATTTCGGCGGGACCGCACTCGCAGTCCCGCCGAAATGTTTTCTTAATCGATCTGGCGCGTTCGGAGAACACCAATTGCGCCGATTTTCGAAAGCGATTCCTACCAAGTGCAAACAGCGTGCATGATAAGAAGCGCCCGCCTCCGATTTACTTCACGTCCCCGCTTCCCGACGTCCAGCGCAAGCCGACTGAAATCGTACGGCTGTAGTATTCGCGCTGAATCGGATACTGCTCGCTGCCCTGATAGAAGCCGAAGACTTCATTGTTAAGATTCAGCATGGAGACGATGGCGTGAATGCCGTGGCCGTGGGGCAGGCGGTAACTTACCTGCGCGTCGACCTGTGTGTGCGGATAGTAGTAAACGTCGCCGTTGGGCCCTTTTATTCCAAGGTCTGCGCCGTCTTGAAAGTTGTAAAAGAAAATATTCCTGTCATTGTGCGTCAGGCCGAGTCGAGCCGAAATGGGACCTTTGTCGTACGTCGTATCGAAATTCCAGTTGTTGGGAGCCTGCCGTAGTAGCGCCGGGCTATCCGCGCGAGTGGGGTTGCCTGTGTTCGGATCGATCGGGAACTTAGCTTGCGACGTCGTGTGACTGTAATTCGCCGAAACACCAAAACCTTTCAATAGTCCGGGAAGGAATGTGAAGTGCTGTTGCCATGCAAACTCGATGCCGGTGATATGCGCCTTTCGGCCATTGATGGGCTGACGCTGCTGGAATCCTGCAAACGGTCCCGTGGTGGGTGTCGTCTGGATTTGGAATATAGGATCGGACAAGTCCTTGTAAAACCATCCAGCTTCGATTATTCCGACACTCTTCAAATAGTGTTCAAACAACAGATCGAAGTCGTTGGCGTGGGTGGGTCTAAGGCCTGGATTACCTATTGTCACTCTGTTGCGGCCTCGCTCGACTAACTGGAACGGCGGCAAATCGGAGAAGTTAGGACGCGCAATGCCCCGTCCGTAAGCCGCCCGAATGTTCGTGCTTCCGTTAATGTTGTACTGGACTTGCACGCTCGGCAGGAAATTCGTGTAGGTTTGTTCGCCAGGTGCTGGCGAGTCGGACAGGAACTTAAAATCTCCCGTAATTGGATCTCTAACCGTCTTGGAAAAAGTTGCGATCGTGCCTAGGAACGATCCCTGCGTGCCCTCGATGCGCAACCCGCCCAACACTTTAAAGCGCCCAATGGTAATCGTGTTTTGCACGTAGCCGGCCACGATGCGTTCCCTGGTGCTGTAATCGTTGGAGTCTGAAACCAGGTGCTCGAAGTCCACGGTCTCTACGAACTGATTGCGGTTGGCGTTGAAGTAAGAAAGAATCTTGTCGAAGTTGGAGAGCGGCAGCAGCTTGTAGTTTCCGAAGTAGTACCCTGGATTTGGATTTGCGGTGCTTCCCACAATTGAACTTAACGGCGCCAGTGACGTAAAGCGAGGATTGGTATCGAAAATGGGTTCATGGAAATTTGAAGATTTGTGCGCATCGCGTACTTTGAATCCCATCTCCCACGCACCAAAATGTGAACCAACCGTGTACTGCCGGGTTACGGAAATGGATCCAGTCAAATCGCGCTCGAAGATGTGATTCTGCGTGTCCATTGAGACCGCCCTCGAAGATAGGCCAGTGACCCCTGGCCCAGTTTGTAGTCGGCGCTGCCGACGAAGCCGTAACGATGGCGGTAGAATTTATATTCGCGCACATCCATGCCGAAGAAAACCGGTTGGATATTGGGATTCCCTGGTGTGCCAAAATCATTGGTCCCCGGCGCGGGTTCGATATCGTCGGTGCCGCGCTGGTTGTAATCGTAGCTGCCGCCAAAGAGCAGGCCCAGGCGCTTCTCCCGGCCGAAACGTTTTCCGATAGTCGAATCGAACTCATTTAGTCGGCCGCCCAATCCAACAGGAGTGTAGCCCCCCATCGCTTGAACGCTCATAAAGGGGCGCTCTCCCGCGCGTTTCGTCACCAGGTTGACCGATCCTCCGATGGCGTCACCTTCCTGACTCGGCGAGAGCGTCTTATTGATTTCAACCGAGTCGACCAAGTCGGCGGGAATGGCGTCCAACTTCACTTGCCGCACGCTCTCCGGCGATGGCACGTGCACGCCGTCCAACGTCAAGTTAGTGAGGCGCGGCTCCGTGCCGCGAACCTGGACGTACTTGCCTTCGCCTTCATCGCGTTCCAGTGAGACGCTGGGCAACCGGCCGACAGCATCCGCGATGTTTGTGTTTGGCAGACTCGTAAGCACTTCGGCTGGAAGCACTTGCACGATGTTGTCGGCGTTCATTTCGCGATTTATCGCTTCCACTTCGCCGCGCTCACGTTCCCCGCGAACGACGACTTGTTGATTTACTGTCTCGATCTCGAGGGCGGCATCAATGTTCGTCACGCTGCCTGAAGCGACGGTCACTTCCTTGGAAAACGGCTTGAAGCCTAGATACGAGACAGAAAGCGTATATTTACCCGGCGCGAGGTTGGAAATCGTGAACGCACCCTGAGCATCTGTCGTGGCAGCAAACCCATTGGGCTGCAACTCCACTCGCGCGCCCACCAGAACATCCTGGTTTACATCAGCAACATGACCGCTGATCGTGCCGTTGCGCTCCTGCCCATGCAAAGAAAATCCAAGCAAGAGCAAAATGCTGAGGAAACCAAAAATAGAACGATATGCTTTAAACATCGGAATTCACCCCTCCGTCCAAGATTCTGCCTCGGCATCAATCCATAGTCAGCGGGCTTTAGCGAGCGTGGCCCTGTGAATATCCAAACTTAGAGTGGGACGCACCTATTCCCTGCCCCTATCTGCCGGGGTTAGCTCAAATACTTAGGCGAAACAGGCTAAAGGACTTAACGGGGGTAGTGATGAGCAATTGAATTTAGCCTGAATACCTATTCAGACGAATTCCTCATGTAATCCACAAACCGAGAGATCCACTTTGTGCGGACCGCATCTCCACGAGATGGCTTTACAGAATCCTGCCCATTCATTACTCTGAAGAGACCATGTGGAATGTCGAACAGAAGTTTTCTCCGAAAGCGATCGAGAGCCTGGCGGCGCTGGGATTTGCCGTGGGCAGCACGCGCGGCGTGGTACGCGTGGAAAAGTACGGCTGCGCCGCGGAGTTTCGCAAGGGCACCGACGATCTCTACCAGATGACGATTCCTCCCAGCATCATGGTGAAAGGCCAGTTCACGCGTCTGTGGGACGCTGGCTACCAGAAGTTTTTGCTCACGGATGATGGGCAGAAATTGCCGGCGCTCGCGACGCATCTGGCGAACCTGCGGAAGTTCAACGAAGAACTGCTCACCGCGCTGGGCGTGCCGACTTTTTACAATGAGGCGCTTGGCTCCGTCAGCCAGGTCAGCGTGTACGACCGCGTCAAAGGCCGCAAAGGCGCAGTGCCGGACGAAACCGTCGGCGCCCACGAAGCCGGCGGCGGGCACTAGAATTCAGGTCCGCACTTTTCATGGCCCCGTATAGAAATCATTGATTTTATACGAGATCAAATTATCTTTGGAATCAAACGAAAACTTGATCTGAATATCTGTTCGGATGAAGCCTTGGTGTTGGGCATCGCGGATCATCGTTTGGACTGTTGAACCATAGTCGCTATGCGGCCATTTCTTAGCGTCCAGAAACTGTTTTACACGTAATCTGCTCGCCCCGTTGGGCAATTCGCTGTTCAACACCAACTTCACTTGTTCGTCCGTAATACTTACTACCTTCCTGTTGAATTCCCTGCTGAACTGGATGACCCGAATCGCAACAATGGCGGCCGCGACAGCAATCACACTCATTACACTCACCAATACGATTTTGGATCGTCTCGTCATGAAACTTCTTCAAGCTGCCGCCGGAACTGCTCGATGTCTACGCGATGCTTGGCCGCTTTCTTTTGGCCGACGAAAATCACGGGAATATCCCAGCCGTAGCGCTCCTTCAGGACAGGATCGGCATCTATATTCACTTCGCGGAGGACGGCGCCGAATTCCAGCAACAGCGGCGCAATGGCGGACTTGGCCTCCTCGCAGAGGTGGCATCCGGGTCGCGAATAGAAAGTGACGTCCCGGGGGCCGGAAGCGGCAAGGCGGGCGTCTTCGGGATGCGTGCTCATCGTTTTGGTGCGAAGCTGCATCTTACCGGGGAGCAGGCACCGCTGGGAAGAACAAGGCATACTAACAAAGCGCTGTAAGCTAAGCGGTATAAGAGAAAAGACGGGGCGAAATGGGAAGAGTCGTAGCGTTGATGGACGATCTGTTCTTCCAGATGAAACTGGCGGAAACAGCCAAGCAACTCGGTGTTGAAGTAAAAGTAGCCACGAACGGCGATGCGTTCCTGGGACTGATGGCGAGCGAACCGAAACTCGTCATCGTGGACTTGAACGCGCGCAGCCAACCCATCGCGACCATTGCAAAGTTGCGGGAGACGCGCAAAGACGTCCGCGTCGTCGCTTTCCTGTCGCACGTGCAAACAGAGCTGGCGGCCCAAGCGCAGGCGGCGGGATGCGACGAAGTTCTACCCCGATCGAGTTTCACGCAAAATCTGGCGGCGATTCTCAGTGCCGCAAAGGATTGATGTGCATTTACGGAAATTAAAACTCCGCAGGCGACTTTTCTTCCTGAGCTGCTCGCTCCTGCTCGTAGCGGTGAACGCCGTTGCACAGGAATCCAGTTCCAAACCGAATGAAAGCCCCGCCGGGACGTTAGGCGAAGCCCCTAGCAGCGGTGGACCCAGTAACGCGTTGAAAGCGGTGCTCTCCGCAACCTGCGCCCAAAATCAAACCGAATTTGTACGTTTTCTCACCGCGCGCAACAAGGAAGCATTTTCCCGCATGTCACCACCGGCGCGCGTCGCGTTGATGAAGCGCTTCGTGCTCCTGAACGAGCCAGGCAAACCAACAACTTCGTCAAATCCCGCCGGCCGCCCCATCGTTCGCTGCCAGACTCCGGATGTTACTACCGAGATGCAGATCGGCGGCGCCGAACTTCGCGACAATATTGCATTTCTTCCGATGGAGCTCCGCAACGCCACCGATTCCACCGGCGAAGACGTCCACCAAGTGGTGATGGGCTTTGTTCGCGAGGGCGGCGATTGGAAGCTGCTCTCGCTGGGCTTGCTTCTCCTGGATCTCCCCGCGCTGGAAGTGGAATGGGACGCCGCCGAAATAGAATCGACGGAGAAGAGCGCGATCGAATCTGTGAATAAGGATGCTGGAGCCGTGGAGGCCTACCGGAACAAGTATTTACGCCTGCCCGAATCTCTGGCGAACCTGGGCCCGCCGCTTCACGGCGCGGCAAATGGCGAAGCCGCCGGGCTCCTCGATTCCGAGCTCGCGAACGGGATGAAAGCCGGCTACAACATTCGTTACGTGATCCTCGGAGCCAGCACCCTCGGCGCTCCGGCAAAATACGAGCTGTCCGCAACTCCACTGCAATACGGCCGCACTGGGCGTCGCTCGTTTTTCCGCGATTCGAACGGCACCCTTCATGCCGCTGACCGACATGGCGCCGTCGGCAGCGTGACAGATCCTAAAGTGGAGTAAGACTTTTCGGATGCGGCTTCGATAACGCTTAAGCCGACGCGTTTGCTCGGCGCCTGAGGCTGATTTGTGCCCAGCGAGGGTTGGCGCTACTATCGTCCGATTCATGATGCCCCGCCGAGCGCCAGCGCGATCCCTATTTTTCTTGATTGCACTCTCCCTACTTGCTCCCGTTCGAGTTGCAGGCCAGGCGCAAGGCAATTTCAGCTATGGGCCTCTGCCCGTCTTTGAACTCCACAGCGGCTTCTGGATTAATCTTCATCACACGCTCTATTACGAAGCGAAACTGCGAAGGGCCAGCGCCGGGTCGCCGGACAAAAGCGCCAAGACAACTGGACCAATTTTAAACACCGCGCCAGAAGCTAAACCATCGCTCACTACCTCGGAAAAGCATATCTGGGACGATGCCGTCACCTACTATGCCGCGAATTACGCCGCCAAAGACCTGCTCTTCTCCACCGAGCTCATTCAATTGAAAGACCAACTCGGCGATTTTGAGGATTGCGATGAGCTCTCCGGGAGGAACCGAAGATTCTGCGACGCAGGCTTAACAACGAAGCTGACGCAGGTCCTGGAAGCCGCGGCCCCCGTCTACCGTGCGCATCTTTGGCCAGAGCACGATCGCGCCAACCGCCGCTGGATCATGCGCGTCGCCCCGCTGGTGCAGGAACAAGGCGTGGGCCTCTCGGAGCGTCTCGCTGACGTTTACCAGACGCGCTGGCCACGCGCAAAAATTCGCGTCGACGTCACGGGCTACGCTGACAAGAGCGGCGCCTATACGACTGCCGATCCTCTGCGAGTCACCATCTCCAGCCTGGACTCCCGCAATCAGGGCGCAGCAGCCCTAGAAGTTCTCTTCCACGAAGGATCCCACGGTATCGCTGAGCCGGTGCAGGCAGCCATCATTCGCGAATGCCACCAGCGCGACAAAGCCATTCCTCGCGACCTCTGGCAGGCTCTCGTTTTCTACACCACCGGTGAAGTCATCCGTCCGGTGCTTGGCGCTGCAAGCGCGACGGCTGGCGATCACGAAGGCGGCGTGCCAGGCGCCAGTTACACACCATACGCCTTGCGCGAAGGTCTCTATCAGCGCGGCTGGAATGACTATTACAAGCTCCTGCAGAAATTCTGGCAACCTTATCTCGACGGCACGGCTACCTTCGATGACGCCATTGCCCGCATGGTCTCCTCGCTGTAGCGTTTGCGATCTGAAATTCTTCTGTTCCGGCGCGCGGCCACTTCCTGGAGACGCCTTTCGTTGCAATTGTTCGCTGCACGCCGATGTGCTAGGCTTTCTCTTGCAAGAGTCGTCCGGTCCGGTGCCACGCAAGCCCCTGCGACGCGCAAGCTTTCTTCCGATCGTCCCCGATAGACCCTTCCTCGGCAGGAAAGTCTCTCTGGGAAGAACCAAGGCCGAGGCGAACCAACAGTTCTGAGGTTGCACCTGAATTGACCCGGCCTTGCCGGGGTCGCAGCGGAAAAGGAACGGACAAGCCCATGCCCGGCCAACAAACAGCCTCCAAGACCGAGAAAGAACCGGTCGAGATCAAGCTGGCGCACTCCCCGGATTCCGATGACGCCTTCATGTTTTATGCCCTGGCCACTCACAAGCTGGCTACGCCCGGTTACAAGTACACGCATATCCTCTCTGACATTCAGTCGCTGAACGAAGCGGCGCTCACCGAAACCTACGACGTCACCGCCATCAGCTTCGCCGCCTATCCCGGTCTCCGCGACAAATACATCCTGCTCGATTGCGGCGCCAGTTTCGGCGAAGGCTATGGCCCGATCGTCGTTTCCACCAAGTCTCTTAAGTCCACCGAGCTTGCACGTAAGCGCATCGCCGTGCCCGGCTTGAAGACCTCGGCCTATCTCACGCTCAAGCTGTTCGAGCCGAATTTTGAACCGGTGGTGATGCCCTTCGACAAGATCATGGACGCCGTTCAAAAAGAAGTGGTCGAGGCCGGCCTTCTCATTCACGAGGGGCAGCTCTTCTTTCCCCAGTTGGGACTACACCGGGTAATCGACCTCGGGATCTGGTGGCAAGAACAAACAGGCTTGCCACTCCCGCTCGGCGGAAACGCCGTTCGCCGCGCGCTGGGGGCGCAACTCGGCCGCCGAATATCCAAGACGATCCGCGAAAGCGTTTCCTACGGACTGGAGCACCGCGAAGAAGCCCTCAACTACGCCATGCAATTCGCCCGCGACATGGATACCGAACTGGCCGACAAGTTTGTCGGCATGTATGTGAATAAATGGACGCTCGGTTACGGCGAAAAGGGCAAGCAGGCGGTGAAAGAACTGATCTCGCGCGGCACCCAGGCTGGCCTCCTTCCCGGCCCTCCGGATGTCGAGTTTCTTAGTGAATCCTAAGAAACACTTCCTCTCCTCACTTTTCAGCTAAAGTCTCCGCCGCTTTTGCCGATGATTCCACTGAACACGTCCACGCACGCACTGGCGGATGGCCGCTCGGGCTGCGCCTCTCCTCTTCCATACGCTGGGGACACTTTGCTCCACTCTCGAGTTGTTAAGGGGAAAACATGGCATTAAGCGCGATCATTAATCTGGCCGAACGGCTTCTGACTAGTTCTTCAGAGCAGTCCGCTGAGACGAATTCTAGTTCGAGGCAATCGAAGCACACCGCCCGCGTCGAATCCGATGCCAGGGTCAGAGATCGGTTCGCTCCGTCGGCTGCGACCCAGAAGGATGCCGGACTACTCCAGGTCAAGCGGATTAGAACTTAGTTCCCCACAACTCGCATCAGCGCAGTCCTCGCACTTCCTGCTGTTCTTTGCCCCGTTCCGCCTTGACGCTTTTCTGTGAATCCCTTAGTGTCTTTGAGCCGCCATGAGAATGCGAAATACGTTCTGCCTGTGCGTTTTCCTCCTCACTCTGCCGCCGCTGGTTCAGGGCCAAACCGCGCCTGAATTTCGCGACCGCCCTCGCGACGCCCAGGGATGGCCTGCGCACGCTGTTCGCGCCAGTCACGGCATGGTTGCCACCGACGAAGAACTTGGTTCGGAAGCGGGAGTTGAAATCCTTAAGCGCGGCGGCAATGCCGTGGATGCGGCGGTAGCCACGGCTTTCGCGCTCGCTGTCGTCGAACCGGCTGCGGGCAACATAGGCGGTGGCGGCTTCATGCTGATTCGCCTCGCCAACGGCAAGACCACCTTCCTCGACTACCGCGAGGTCGCGCCCGGTAAAGCCACTCGAGATATGTACATCGGGAAAGACGGCAAGCTCGACGCAGAAGCCTCCGTCATCGGCTACAAGTCCGTCGCTGTTCCCGGAACCGTCGCCGGCCTTGCTCTCGCTCTGAAAACCTATGGCTCGATGAAGCTCGCCGACGTCATGGCTCCCGCGATCCGCTTGGCTGACAACGGCTTTCCAGTCAAAAAGAGACTAGCCCACGAATTCGAAGAGGAACGCAGCGGCCTGCAGCGATTCGGCATCAGCCGCCGGATTTTCTTGAATGACGGGAAAATGTTTCAGCCGGGGGATACGCTCCGTCAGCCGGAGCTGGCCGCCACACTCAAACGCATCGCAAAGAGCGGCGCAGCCGAGTTCTATAGCGGCGAAACCGCCCACGCCCTTGTGAATGATATGTCGCGCCTCGGCGGCCTCGTCACGCTGGATGATCTCGCCAATTACCAGCCAAAAGTCCGCGAGGTCTTGCATGCGAAATTCGATAGCCATGGTCATTCCTGGGAAGTCCTCACTTCCCCTCCGCCCAGCTCTGGAGGCGTTGCCGTCATAGAAGCGCTGAATATGCTGCAGGGCGTTCCGCTGAAAGGCTGGGACGATGTCGAAAGTGTTCACATGGTCGCGGAAGTCATGCGCCGCGTTTTTGCGGACCGCGCCGCGTATCTTGCGGATCCGGATTATTCGAATGTTCCCGTCGCCGGCCTCACCGATCCTTGCTATGCCAAGGAAGTTTTCGCAACCATCGACTCGCAACACGCGTCATCAAGCAAAGGCATAAAGGCCGGCAATCCGCACACCTGCGGAGTTGCTGCGAGCAATTCGAATTCTCCGCAAACCCTGGTGAGCCTTGGCGAAGGGCCGCACACCACTCATTTTTCCGTCGTGGATGCCGCCGGCAACGCCGTCGCCAGCACATACACGCTCAATGACAGCTACGGTTCGCACGCCACTTCCTCCGCCGGCTTTCTCCTCAACGACGAAATGGACGACTTCACTACCCAACCCGGCGTGCCCAACGCCCTGTTTGGACTGATGCAATCCGAAGCCAACGCCATCGCGCCCGGGCATCGCCCGCTCAGTTCGATGACTCCCACAATTCTGCTCCGCGATGGCAAGCTCAGTTTCGTGACCGGCTCTCCAGGCGGCCCCACCATTATTTCCGCTACGCTCTTGAGCATATTGAACTGGATGCGCCTTGATATGGAGCCGCAGGCGGCCATTAACGCGCCGCGTTTCCATCACCAGTGGCTGCCCGATGGAATATTGATGGAGCGCACTTTCCCTGACAGTATGGAAAGGGCACTAAATGCGCGCGGCCACGCCACGCGTCGCGTCGGACACATAGGGATCGTTAACGCGATCGCCATCGATGCAGCAACAGCCGACCGGCTAGGCGCGGCCGATCCGCGTCACGACGGCGCAGCCGTGGGATACTAACGAAAGAAAACTTTTCAAAGAGACTATGCAAAGACTGCTCTCGACGTACTTGTTCGTATCGCGAAAATTGACGCCGGAACTGCTCGGCCAAATCGCTGGCGCCGGATTCGAAGGCGTCGAAATCTTCTGCACGCGCAGCCACTTCGAATACTCGTCAAAAACGGAAGTACGCGCCATGGCCGGCGCGCTTGAAGCGAGCCGTTTGCAGCTCGTCTCTCTGCACGCCCCCACCAGCCGCGACATCAGCGCCATGCGCGAAAGCGGCATGCCCCTTTCCATCTGCGAAGTCGAGCGTGTCCGCCGCATTGAAGCCATGGACGAATTGAAGCGCGTCATCGACGTCGCCGACGACTTGCCCTACTCGCGATTGATTCTTCACATGGGCGGTTCCCGCGAAACCGCCGATCCCCGCAAGCGCGACGCCGCTTTCAGCACCCTCGAACATCTGATTCTTCACGCGCATCATGCCGGCATCACCATTTGCGTTGAGAACACGACCAGCGAGATGGGAAATCCAAATTATCTGCGCGCCTTCGTCGATGAAACGCGCCTCACTGGCCTGCGCTTCAATTTTGATATTGGCCACGCGCACCTTTCTGATTTTCCTGAAGACGAGCGCATCGAAAAAAGTTTTTCGCCGCTCCGCGAACTGGTCACCTCCGTCCACCTCCACGACAACCACGGCGAGAAGGACGAGCATCTCCCGCCCTACGACGGCACTATCGATTGGCCCACTGCCATAAAAACCCTCCAGTCTGGGCCGCAAACTAGTTTGCCGCTCGTCCTGGAATTGAAGGAAAAAACCGGTCCCGAGGCCCCCAGCGCCACCGAACAGCTCTCCGGCGCCCGGAAGGCTATGGATCAATTTGAAGAGGCGTGGTCCACCTAGCGTCGCCACTACATACCGAGTCTGCCGCGACACCTCCAATCGCTAGGTAGAGGATCTTTTTTGCTCGTAATTGACTATAATTATGACCATGGTCTATAATTTCGACCATAAGGCTCCATATGACTGAAGTCTCCATCTCGGAATTTAAAGCCAAGTGCCTGGCGCTTCTAGAACAGGTGCGCCGTACCCGCCAGCCCATCCGCATCACGCGCCACGGGAAACCTGTCGCGGAAGTCATTCCTCCAACCCCCATCGTTGACCGAGCGGCATGGATCGGCTCTATGAAGGACTCCAAGATTATCGGAGACATAATCTCTCCCGCCAATGACGAGGACGAATGGGAGGTTCTTCGCGATTGAAGCTGCTATTGGACACGCACATCTGGCTCTGGCTCACGATCGATCCCCAACGCTTGGGACGGAGCACCCTAGCAGCTCTAAAGGACGAGCAGAACGAGCTCTGGATATCACCGATCAGCACCTGGGAAGCTCTTACTCTGCACCATAAAGGAAGGGTTCAACTAAGCGGAGTACTTAGTGCGTGGGTTGCACAGGCAACCGCAGGTATGAGGGAGGCTCCACCGACACATGAAATCATGCTCGTAGCGAGGCAGTTGTCCCTCCATCAAGATCCTTCCGACCGGATTCTTGCCGCCACTGCGCAAGTCCTGGACTTGACCCTGGTCACCGCTGACACTCGCCTCTTGGGCCTCGCGAACATCAAAACGCTACCGAATCGATAAACCCCAACCCGCTTCACTGGGGGCCTCCATAAGAAACTACCATCTCTGATAAACTGTTGGTTTGGCGCACTGCCAAATATGCTCACCATGACAACCATCACCATCGAGCAGGCAGGAAAGTACGACGGGCAGGAAGTCACGCTGAAGGGCTGGCTCTATAACCTGCGTGAATCGGGGAAACTACTCTTCCCCATTTTTCGCGACGGCACTGGCATTATCCAGGGCGTTTGCGCGCTGAAGGAAAATTCTGAGGCGTTCGAATCGCTGAAGGGCCTGACGCAGGAGTCCAGCGTCATCGTTACCGGCAAAATCCGCGCGGAAAAGCGCGCGCCGGGCGGCTACGAAATCGGCGTCAACAAAATCCAGATCGTCCAAAAGGTCCCGGAGAGTACGCCCTTCCCCATCCAGCTCAAAGAGCATGGCGTCGATTTTCTGCTCGATCAGCGCCATCTCTGGATTCGAACGCCCCGGCAAGCTGCCATCCTGCGCATCCGCGCCGAAGCCATCCGCTCCGCGCGCGAATTCATGGATGGGCAGGGCTATACGCTCGCCGACGCGCCGATGTTCACACCCGCCGCGTGCGAAGGCACTTCCACACTTTTCGAAGTCAACTACATCGACGACCAAAAAGCCTACCTGACGCAGAGCGGCCAGCTCTATGCCGAAGCCATCGCCATGGCGCTCGGCAAGGTCTACACCTTCGGCCCCACCTTCCGCGCCGAAAAATCGAAGACCCGCCGCCACCTCACCGAATTCTGGATGCTTGAGCCGGAAGCCGCTTACGTGGAGTTCGAGGAAGCCATGGCGCTCGGCGAAGGCCTCGTCAGCGCCATCGTGCAAGGCGTCCTTAAGAATAAACCGCGCGAACTCGAAATTCTGAAGCGCGACACCACCAAGCTGGAAAACATTAAGCCTCCGTTCCCCCGCATCAGCTATGAAGACGCGGTCGCGGTGCTAAACAAAAACGGCAATCCCGCCAAGTTCGGCGACGACTTCGGCGGCGACGAGGAGACCATCATCTCCAGCTCCTTCGACCGCCCCGTCCTGATCCACCATTACCCCACTTCGATCAAAGCCTTTTACATGCAGCCCGACGCTCAGCGTCCCGAACTCGCTCTCGCCTTTGACATGATCGCTCCGGAAGGCTACGGCGAAATCATCGGCGGCAGCCAGCGCATCCACGACTACGATTTGCTCTTGAAGCGCCTCCGCGAACACAACCTGCCGGAAGAGTCCTTCCAGTGGTATCTCGACCTGCGCCGCTTTGGCAGCGTCCCGCATTCCGGCTTTGGAATGGGCCTCGAGCGCACCGTGGCCTGGATTTGCGGCGCGGAACACATCCGCGAGGTCATCCCCTTCCCTCGCATGATTTACCGCGTGTATCCTTAGAGCGGGGTAGTTGGCGATTTCCCGCAGTTTCCGCAATCTGGAATTTAATTAGAAATTTGCCTGGCTCTCGTGGCTTAGTCTGTCGAAGGTCCGCGCACTTGACTTTGACGGTTCACGAGTCACCAGTCACGGAGCTTCACATGGCGCAAAAAGTTCGCATCATCGGCGTTCCCATGGACCTCGGCCAGAGCCGCCGCGGCGTGGACATGGGCCCCTCCGCCATGCGTGGGGCCGGCCTCCAATCCAGCCTCAAGAAACTAGGCCTTCAAGTCGAAGACATCGGCAATCTTTCCGTCAAACAGCCTGAAGAAATGCCTGTCGGTGAAAAACGCGCCAAGTACTTGCAGGAAATTGCCGAGACTTGCGGCGACATTGCCGCCGCAGCCGAAAAATCACTGACCGAAGGTTTTCTTCCACTGATTCTGGGCGGGGATCACTCCATCGCCGCGGGCGTAGCCGCCGGCGTCGCAAACTATTTCCGCAAAGACAAAAAACAAATCGGCTACCTCTGGCTCGACGCCCACGGCGACATGAATACGCCCGAGTCCTCTCCCTCCGGCAACGTGCATGGCATGCCTCTCGCCGCCATCATGGGTTACGGCGCGCCCGAACTCGTCGACCTTCTTGGATTCAAGCCCAAAGCCGAGCCCGGCAATATCGTCATCGTCGGCGCGCGCGATCTGGACGCTCAGGAACGCAAGATCGTCAAAAAATCCGGCCTTCACGTTTTCACCATGCGCGACATTGACGAGCGCGGCATGCGCGAAGTCATGGCCGACGCCCTCAAATACGCCATGGACGACACCGCCGGCGTCGCCGTCAGCCTCGATATGGATTTCGTCGATCCCGCTGACGCCCCCGGCGTCGGCACTCCCGTCCGTGGCGGCGTCACCTACCGCGAAGCCCATCTCGCCATGGAAATGATCGCCGACACCGAGTCCATGGTTTCACTCGAAGTCGTGGAGATCAATCCCATTCTCGACGAACACAATCGCACCGCTCTCCTCGGCGTCGAACTCGTTCTCTCCGGCCTCGGCCAAAAAATCCTTTAGTTTGGAGTGCGGGAGCTTGCTCCCGCTTTTCCCGGGCTGGATTCGAGCGCGAGTTTAGCGGAATATTTTCGCCGCACCACAAGTCTCTTCTGTATGGCAAGTACACCCTGTCGTACAATGCTGCGTCATACAGCGCTTTCACCTCGAGAGCGCATCACATCAGGGCAGTTGCGGCTCCTCAGGTGCGAGGGCCAAGCGCTATTCACGATTAGTTTGCAAGTGAGACTGAGGAGCACGTGATGAGAACTCACATTTCTCGCCTGGTTGCGGTTTCCATGACACTTCTGTTGTTGCCCGTTCCAGATTGGGCCACCTGCGGCGGTGGTGGTGGAGGCGGTACGGGAGGCATGCGAAGCGGTGGCACTAGTGGCGGCACGGGCGACGAGCAGGTCTACCAAGTCCCCTGGAAACTGGTTAAACCGGACGAGGCTCCCACCGCGGGAGGACTGGTCGTGTATTGGTTTCCGTCCTCGGCCCAGGAGTTTCAGCGCTCCAGCCTCCGTAACTCCCGCAGTCTTTCTCTCTACGCTTCCCAATGCGTCACCATGGGCGTCGCCGATGCCGGCACCTCACTGGGCCAAAAATTCCTCAGCGGCGAAAAACTCCCCGTTGTCGTCCTCGCTAAATCCGACGGCACCATCATCAACAAGATCCAGAACAACAATGGATTCCTCAAAGTCGACTCCGTCGAAAAGCTCGTCGAATCGGAAATGAAGCAGCGAGAAGACAACATCAAGCAGCAACTCAAAGCCGCCAAAGAAAAAGTCAAATCCGGCGACAAGGATGGCGCAATTCCTATCTATCGCAACGTGCTCGAAGAAAAATGTCTCTTCCCCGGCAAGGCCAAAGACGCAGCGAAAGAATTGAAAAAACTCGGCGTGGATGCGGCGGCAAGGCTCTTTGATGCGCCGGTCATGTATCCCGCAAAAGGTGCGCGGATCGAATCGGTGATGAAACGCGGCCTTGCAGCCGAGATGAACGAGAAGTATGAACAGGCCGAGCGTCTCTATAGCGAAGCCCGTCGCATGGATCCCGCCGATCCAACTCCGCTGCGCTACCTCGGCGAACTCTATCGCCATCACCTCGGCGATTGGGACAAGGCCCACCTGACCTTCCAAGCGATTCTCGATATGCCCTCAGACCCACTCTCGCGCGCCGTGGCGCTCCACGGCCTCGGCAAAATGACCATCCACGAGGGCGAATTCCTCAAGGGCCTGCACCTCATGGAAGATTCCGTCCGCGAATATCCTCTCGCGCTCGCTTACCGCAATCTCGCCGTCTATTGGAATTCCGAAGGCGACAACGCCAAAGCCGACTACTACACGCGTGAAGCTACCAAGCTCGATCCGACCGACCCTTACAACCTCGTTTTCGCCGCCGCCTTTCTCGCCGGCAACGGCCACGGCGACGAAGCTCTGAAAATCGCCACGGAAAACGAAGCGATGCTCCCCGCTTCCTACAATCTTGCCGCCATCTACGCTCAACTCGGCCAGAAACAAAAAGCTCTGGACTTGTTGAAGCGCCACTTCTTCCAGTACGAGCGTTACGAAGCCGTCCGCTCCAAGGAAATGATGGAAGCCCGCGTCGACGCGGTCTTCGCTTCCCTGCGCGAAGACCCGCAATTCATCGCCCTGACCGGCAGCGCCGACGGCAAACTCCCCATCCCGCAAAACAACAAAATGCCTACGGCTTCCCCCGCGAGGATGTAGCGCGGCAATGCTTTGAAAAGAAAGCCCTTGGAGAATCAATAGCCCTTCTTTCGAGTTAGGGCAGAAGCCGTCTCTAACCAGAAATAATCTGAAAACGGCTCTTGACAAGTCCTTAATTTGTGATACACTTAGTGCTGTAGATAACTGCGTTTGGGAGTGCGGGACCCCGGTCCCGCTTTTCTTTCTGTCCCGTTTTGCTTACCGAACGCATCTCTTTTAAAATCAGGCTTTTACGAAATGCAAATTTCCTAAGTCTTTTCTTTTGATATTCATCCAGAATGCCCGGGGGTACCCTCATACTCCCCGGTTTTTTCTTACTGAACGGTCCATTTGAGCCGACCAGTGTTGGAACCCCTTGCCTCCGTTGTCAATTCAGTACGCGCGAAGAAACAACCGCTCCACCAATCCTCTTTTTTCACTTATAACTGAAAACTGACTACGAATAACTCTCATGACCCCAGAAAAGAAAAGACTCCGCGTTGGCATCCTATTTGGCGGCCGCTCCGGCGAACACGAGGTTTCCCTCGCATCGGCGGCCTCGGTAATCCGTGGGCTCGATCCCGATAAGTACGAAGCCGTTCCCATCGGCATCACCAAAGAAGGCCACTGGCTCATCGGCGCAGGCGCACAAAAGATGTTGCCGGAAGTTTTGAAAGGCGGCCAGCGCGTCATGATGACCGCCGATCCCACTGATGCCGCGCTCGTAAAATTGGACGGCAGCGGCGGCGGCCAGCGCATCGATATCGTTTTCCCCGTCATGCACGGCACGTTCGGCGAAGACGGAACGATTCAAGGCCTGCTCGATCTCGCCGGCTTGCCCTTCGTCGGCGCTGGCGTCCTCGGCTCCGCTATCGGCATGGACAAGGACGTCACCAAGCGATTGCTGCAAGTCGCGAAAATTCCCGTCGTGCCCTGGATCACCGTTCATCGCCACGAGTGGGAAAGCGACCCGCAGAATATTCAAACCGCGATTGAAGAAAAATTCTCCTATCCCGTTTTCGTGAAGCCCGCCACGCTCGGCTCTTCCGTCGGCATGACCAAGGTGCACTCGCGCGAGGAATTGGCGCCGGCATTAAGTCTTGCTGCTGAATTCGCCATGAAGATTCTCGTCGAAGAGTGCATCGTCGCTCGCGAAATCGAGGTTTCCGTCCTCGGCAATCACGATCCAAAGGCATCTGTTCCTGGCGAAATCGTGCCGCACCGCGAGTTTTACGACTACGCTGCGAAATATCTCGAAGAAGGCTCGCGAATCCTGATTCCTGCTGAGCTCAAACCCGCGCAGGTGACGAAAATCCAAAAATACGCCGTGGACGCATTTCGCGCCCTGGAATTGGGCGGCATGGCCCGAGTCGATTTTTTCCTGGAAAAAGAAGGCAGCAAAATTTATCTGAACGAAGTGAATACCATCCCCGGCTTTACTTCCATCAGCATGTTCCCGAAAATGTGGGAAGCCAGCGGCCTCCCCTTCCGCGAACTCATCGACAAGCTGATCGAACTGGCCCTCGAGCAACACGCCGAAAAAGCCCGAACCAAATACCAGATAGAACTTCCTGCTGGCTCCGGCGGCGCCCTTGAAGCTTGAGTCTGCTCCCAAAAGATTGGCCAGTCCGCTCCGCAATCGGGAAAACTGTCAGCAGTCGCCAAGCTGAATTTATCCTGCCGTCTTTTACTCGGAAGCACAGAGTCTGTTAGGATTTTAATGCTGCTGCACGCCGCTGGGATGGCGCCGGTGCAACGGCAAGCTTGATTCTGACGCTCGCAGGGCAGGAGACTATTGAATGTCACTCATTGATCCACCTGCCTATAAACCCGATCGATCCCGGGCCATGGCCTTCACCGTCGCCGCGCTTGCCGTGGTCGCGATTGTGGCGCTGTGGTACACGTTTCGCTACTATCCGGAGAAGAAGGCCACCGAGCGTTTCTTTGACGCTCTTGTCGCGGGCGACACGGCCCAGGCTTATCAGCTTTGGAAGCCCGGCCCGACTTACGCCATGAAGGATTTTCTCGCGGACTGGGGGCCCCAAGGTTACTACGGTCCGGTGAAGAGCTACCACATCCTCCACGCCAAGGCGCCGAGCGGCTCAAACGCTGTTGCCATCTCCATCGAGGTTAGTCCGTACTCTCCCATTCCTGATATTTCCGACACGGAAAAAAGCCGCAAGACCAAACTTGTCGAAGTCTGGGTCTTGGCCTCCGACAAATCTTTCAGCTTTCCGGTTCCGTAATCGCTTCCGGCCAAGGCTGCATACAAACTCATCCCAATGAGGCGCGAATTGGCCCTCTGAGCTGCAGGGCCTCTGTCAGAATCACTTCGCGGGGTTGGCGGCAAGCACGGGACTTGGAGCAACCAGTTTCAACTGGTCAAGGGATGACAATACGCTTTGCCAGCGACCTGCGTCTTTCTTGGTCTCGAGCGGAAGTGAGAGATCGGAATAAAAGTTCAAGATGTTATCTCGCAGCTCGGTCGAGGTCAGATCGAACTTCCGCTCCGCCAGCTGCCCCAGCAACTTGGCATAGGTATCGTCTGTCAACGAATACTCCGCTGCCTTGGTTTCTTTGCCAGAGTCAAAATCACAATTCGCAAGTTCCAGCGTGCCTGCGCCTACTTGCTTAAGATAAATGCGATATTGGTCGACGGTGGTGTTGATGCTCTTGAAATACATTTCCTCCGTCTGCGGCGTGGGGTTGTTGAACGCCAGCGCCTTGAAGGGGCCAATTTTGGGCATGTATCGCAAGACCACGGACCAGAAACGCGTGCCGAAATCGGGTTTCGTGTAGTCCTTTCCCCACTCTTTTTCATAATCCGAGCGCGACAGGCGATAGAGGAACTTCTTTTTCGCAAAAGTGGGGTTCTCCTTCATCATGTCTTTCTTGTGGGTCCGCAGGGCGACCTGGGTCATTTGCGGGATCATCCTGCTGACGGCGAAGCGATAGGAACCGACTGCGAGATCCTCGTGGGTCAGCACATCTTTCAACTCCACACCGTAGACGATAGGGAAAGTCCGCTCCAATAATGGCTTGGATACTTGGAATCCGATGAAATCGTGATACTGCTCCGACGCATAACGATTCTTCGCCACTTGCACCATGTCGAATCCGAACTCTGTCTTCAGATGCGCGGTGTGGTCCTGCGCATACCTGACGGAGTTGCCGAACTTCGCCCGCAGCTTGGGATATTGGATTGAAACTGCCTGGTTGACGGCCGGATGGCCGGCGATGTCCGAAGCATAGTGCGCCAGCGCGCCCAGCGCGAAGGCGTATTCATTGGCATCCCGACTCTGCACGATCAGCTCACGAACGAAGTCTCCGCTGCGAACGTAGTGCACCAGATTACTGAATTCCACGCTGCCGAAGGGATAGTAGCCAAGGTCCTGGATGACGGCGCCGCCATAGGCGTAACCGTGCGCTTCCTTGAGCTGCTCTTCCGTAAGCGCCGGAAATCGTTGCAGCAAAAGCGGGCGCAACTCATCCGTCCATACTAGGTCCACGATTTCCTCATGCGTGAGCACGGAATAGGAAAACGAAACACTGGCGAATAACAGCATCACCAGAAAAACTGCCGCCGCGCGGATACTCCATGTGCCCCAGCCAACGGAAGCAGCATTTTGAGTGAAGCGCGTCCTAATTTGCTTTTCTGAGTTCATAAACTAGTCTCTTCGCTTCCTTCATTCTTTCTTTGTAGAAAGAGGGGCTAATCAGGGCTCTTTTCGCTGCCTCCTTCACTTTGAGTTCAAGAAACGGGTGATACTCTCTGTGCCGCTCTTTCGTCGTCAGTGCCAGCTGAATTGCACGAGCTTTCGGATACACGAATTCCTGTCCGAATCTATTTCCGGGATAGAACCAGGCGCGTAGAGCTTCCGGTGCATCGCCCGCTCTCTCACTAAACTTCATGACGGTGTCGCCGGTCGATTGCAAGCGGTAGTCATTAATGGCCAGGATTGTGGCGATCAGGTGGGTTCCGTCCGCGTTGAAGATCTGAACGATGTGGCGGTCGGAAGGTGAATCTAATAGTTGAAACGTGTATGTTCCGGCGGGAAGAATTTGCCCGGGGACTTCCACGGCCTGGCTGAAAGTAACGACGGTCTTTTTGTTCCATTCATCAGCGCGCGCGCTGGGCAGCACTATGGCGCCCAACATCATCACCGCTAACAAACCAAGTATTGCTTTTACATTTCTCATCCGAATTTCCTCCTGAAACTTGCACTTCTTTTCTGCTGTTTTCCTGCGTAGGACAATGCCGAGACAATCTGATGTGAGGTTCTGGGGGCCGCGCGAAAGTCTTTTTGTTTTTTCCTACAGTTGCATCTTAGAAGCGTCAAATAAAACAATCTGTCCGCTTAGACACACAACCGCAATTATGTATGGTCCAGCGCGGCGAAAATTACCGGCGGATGTCGTCGAGAGCGTAGAGGAGTTCTTGCGGGCTGACGCTGGCGGTGCCGAGCTTGCTTACAACGACGCCTGCGGCGGTGTTGGAGAGCATGGCGGCGTCGGCGAGTTGAGCTCCTGCCGCAACGCCGAGCGCCAGAACGCTGAGTACGGTGTCCCCGGCTCCCGTAACATCGAAGACCTGCCGCCCTGTGGCGCCGCGCTCCACTCCGGCCTGGCCGACGCGCGCGTAGGTCACTTCAAAACTCGTGGCTGGAACGTGCAGGTGGCGAGGCGAGGATTCTTCAAACACGCTCATGCCTTTCTCGCCGCGCGTGATCACCACCGCGCTGCAACCGAAGTGCGCGAGCAGTGCGCGTCCGGCCTCTTCGAACGATTTCTCGTCGCCGAGCACCCGGTTCACGAGTAAGCCAGCCTCCTTCGCGTTGCAGGTGACCAGCCGCGATCCGCGGTACGCATAGAGTTTCCGGGTCTTCACGCCCACAAAAACCGGAACTTTCAATTGGTGCGCGGCGCTGAGCACGCGATCGGCAAAATCATCGGTGATCAGACCCTTGTCATAATCGGACAGCACCAGCGCGTCAAGCCGCTTGAGCGCGGCAAACAGAATTTGAAGAAGTTTTTCCTGCATTTCGGCGCGGGGGGGCTCGCGCCGTTCGTGGTCCACGCGAACGACTTGCTGGTGCCGCGCGATAATCCGCGTTTTCACCGTTGTGATGCGGTGCGGATCAGCGAGGACTCCCTTGTTCCCAATACCAGCGTCACGAAGACATTGCTGCAATGCGCCCCCGGGCTCGTCCTTGCCGATAACTCCGAACGCTTCTACTTTCCCGCCGAGCGCTCCGATGTTTGCAGCCACATTTCCGGAACCGCCAAGGCATTCGTTCTGCTCGACAAAATCGATAACCGGTATTGGCGCTTCCGGCGAAAGCCGCGAAGCCGTGCCCCACAGGTAGCGGTCCAACATCAGGTCGCCGAGCACGCCGATGCGCTTGCCCCGCAAGCGTGGGATCAATTTTCTTAACCGGGGAATGGCTTCGGCGATGTTGGTGGACATGCGGTCTCTGTGAGTTTTCTATAGTTCGGCGGTCTATTTCTCGGCGATCTTCGCTTCTTCCGGGAGCATGACGGGAATTTCATCGCGCACCGGATAAACCCGGCGGCAGGAAACGCACTTCAGCCCCGACTCGTCGCTCAGCAACTCCACTCGCGTCTTGCAAACCGGACAAACCAGGATGTCGAGAGCATATTTCGGAATCGCCATGCAACTCTCCGTTCGAGATTCAAGCGTTCGATTGCGTGAATTGGCACTGTACCAAACGCCGCCGCATTCCAGCAACTGAGCGCGGCAGCGCGATTCGCCCACCCAATGCCGATGGCTCAACGGCAGCCGCGGCCCGTAATCGCCTTGACCAGTGCTCCTTGCGAGCGTAGTTTCTAATTATCCCCGCGGAACATCGGAGTCACCCATGATCCTTCCCTTCGAGCCCGGAGTCTCCCCGCAAATGAAAATCGTATATGAAACGCTTGATGCCGGATCTGCACGTACAGGCAACTCACGACGAACTCCAAAGATTTTTTGCGCACTGCTTGCACTGGCTTGTCCGTTCGCCGCAGCCTTCGCGCAATCGTCTTTTTCCTCCCAGCAATCTTCATCCGCTTCGCAGCAATCTTCCGCACCTGCCCAAACGCCATCCCAGACTCAGACCGCGGCAGTCGACGCGCCGCCGCAGAAACAAGATTCGCTCGCGGAAGCTGCACGCAAAGCCAAGGCCAACAAACCGGAGGCACCAAAAGGCAAGGTGTATACCGAAGATGATTTGAAGGGCATGAAAGGCCCCGGTGTCTCCGTGGTCGGCGATCCAGCGAAGAAAGGTCCTCGTCGCGCGCAGCCAGCGGACCCGGACGACGAGAACGGAACGAACGCGGAAGCATACTGGCGCGGCAGGGCGCAGCAATCTCTCGACGCGATCGCGCAGACCGATGAGCAAATTGCCCAGAAAAAAGAAGAAATCAGGAAATTCGGCAGCGGCGGTTTTGACGTAACCACGGGGATGAAGAACAACATCGCGTACATCAACGACCGGAATGCCCAATTGAAACAGTTGGAAGCGCACAAAGCCGATCTGGAAAAACAGTTTGAAGAACTGCAAGACGAAGGCCGCAAAGCGGGAGTGCCTTCCTCCTGGTTCCGCTGAGCGGGAACTGCGAAATCCGATCACGGGAACAGGAAAAGCGCTCGATCCCGCTTCTCCCAGCAAACAAACTTTTGTGCAAGAAAAACGAGCGATACCAAAACTGACCCTCTGACCAGTAGTTTTTGGAATCATAAACGCAGTAAGCTGACGGCGATGGCGGGTTTGCTTCCCTGCCTCGGGGAGAGCTGCCGTGTATTGCGACCGCTGTGGACTGAACTTCCTGCCCAAACAGTCCGTGTGTACTCGTTGTAAAAGAGTGCCCACGCGGTACTGGTTCCAATTCATGAGTTTGATGACCATTTTTGTGGCCGTGCTATGCAATACGGTCCTCGGCCTGTTTTTGCTGCCCCGGCTGGCCATGGCGCAGCACGGGCGCGGCCTCTTCCGCGGCTGGTACTGGTTTGACCAGAAGTTCGCCCTGTATGGCTGGGTGCCACTGGCGATCGGCCTGCTGGCCTGGGACTATTTCATCTGGAAAGAGGCCCGGCCGAAGGTCAAGGGCTGGTTCACCCGCAAATTGCTGACGTTCTCTCTGGCGGCGGGAATAGCGCCGCTGCTGCCCTGGTGGTTGCCGGCAGGGCAGCCTCCATCACAATTTTTCGACATGATCGGCCGTCATCCTGGCGTGCCTGTTTTGCTCGCCTGGAGCGTAGTGCTTGTCGTCACCATTCTTCTCTGCGTTGATCCCGAATCGCGCGACTACTTGCTGGGGCACGGACGGACGCTGAGCATCGTCAGCACGGCCATGCTGCTGCTGGTGCTGACGATGACGGTGGTCGGCTGGTCTCTGACGTACTGAGCCATTCGCTAATACCTGAATTTCTTCCCTTCCCACTGCCATAGCTTTCACAATCCCTGCTTACAGTCCGTTTGTCTCGATGAAAGTAATGACGACGCGGCTGAATTCTTCGGGCTTTTCCAGGTACATTAAGTGACCGGCGTCGGCGATGACCACTCGTTTTGAGCCGGCGATTCCTGCTTCGATCGCTCCTGCGTGAGCATGTACATCGGGGATATCTGCATCGCCGACGAGGATGAGCGTGGGAACGCGAATCTCTTTCAAGCGATGAAGCGCGGCCTGCGTGGGGCGCGCGTAGTCCGAGTGCGTCATGTCCTGCGGATTGGCGGTGAGCAATTCGAGCAGGCGTTTCTTGGCGGCGTCGTGGCCTGGCGCGAGCAGGTACTTGTCTTTGGCCCAGTTGGCGAGACCCGCAGGAACGTCATTTTTTTCGAATGGCTGGGAATTGCTCATGCCGCGATTGAGGAAATGGTCGCTATAGGGTAGGCCGCTAACCACTGCTCCCACCAGGACGAGCTGGCGGACCAACGCGGGATACAGCAGGGTAAAATCGATGGAGAGTTCGCCGCCGTGAGAGCTGCCGACGAGAACGGCGTGACTCACTTTCCGGCTGCGGAGGAGCGCGCTGAGATCTTCCGTCTCCGTGTACCAGGTGGTGGATGTCGGAGATCGGCCATACCCGCGGCGGTCGTAGCGTATGGTGTGGAACTTCTTGCAGAAAATGGGCCAGACATCGTCCCAAACGGCAGAGTGAGCGATGCCGTCATGGATGAGTATAACGGCGTCCGGCCCAGTGCCGCACTCCTCGTAGTAGAACTTTCCTGCCTCGACCTCCACAAATGCTCCAGGTGCGGGCCTGGAAGCCCCAGGAACGCTTTGCGGCGGTGCCTGGCACCACGTGCTCGTCCCCAAGCAGAGGGCGAATAAAGGTATCAGAAAACGAATCGTGAACATCAAGCGTCCTCCCGGAGCAGGTAGTTAGTTCAGCTAGAACCGACCTTGGCGGATCCAGGACGAAACTTCGGCCTCGACGGAAAACCCGCGCTCGGGATGCTCCTCGAATCGCGAGCCCAACTCATAGGCGTTGATTTCGAGCGGGATGCCGTCGTACCCGCCGCCATTGAGAAAGCCTCGCACGTAGAGTTCGGCAAAACGCGGGACGCCCAGCTGGCGGTATTGCTCGACGTGCACGAATTCATGAAATAAAAGTCCGTCTGAAAAACGTTCGTGGGAGGCCACCACATCCTTGAATGTTACCGCTGCCATGCGCGCGAAATCCGGCAGGTTGGAAAAGCCCAGGCCTTGGAGCATGGTGTAGAAATCAGGATTTCCAATTCTCTCCGGCTCCAAAACGACGATTCGAGTTGTCTCCAGCAAGTCGGCACGAAAAAACCCTCCAATTGCAGCCTTCTGCGCGCCCGATAATTTAACGGAACGGTTCAGAAAACGATCGCGTTGGCTCACAATGTATTCAACGACAGCTCGAGAAATTTGTTCGATTTGCCCGGCAGAATGCTGCGGAGTCGCCATGGCCTGCTAGCTTACTTCCCTCTTTGCGCTTAACAAAAAAATGCTTTCGATTGGGTGCTTTCCCAAATCAGCCGCGGCCCCTGCGTTCATTTTCGGCGATGCGGGCTTTCACTATTTTTTTCACGAGAGCAGCGGACAGCGGCTTGTCCACAGGAAAGCGAATGGTGCCTTTGGAGGTCTGGAACTTCTTCAGTTCGCCCTGAAACGTTGCGATCACCCTCCCGCTCCCGGGGAAGAGACTGCAATGGTCGGAAAAAGCTGCGAACCAAACCAGCGCCCCTTTGTACTTGAAGGAGGGCATCCCATAGCTGATGGCTTCGGTGGCCTCCGCGGGCACCACGGACCGGATCGCCGCGCGAATCTTATTCAAAGTACTGCGCGCCGGTTCCGGAACGGCCGCAAGGTATTCATCGGTGTTCTTCGGAGCGGGACTCGAATTTCCTTTTTTCATGGGCACAATCCTAGAGAGATGTGCGCTGCAAGTCCAGGCGCGGAAGTGGCAATCCACACGGTGCTAACTAGGCTGGTCCATCCCGCCCCACAAATTCATGGTGTTCAACTCTTCCCGGCCGCAGGATTTGAGGTAGCAGAAAAGCTGCGTGCGGTAGGCGGCGTGACCGCCGAGCACCAGGTTCACCAACTGTCGCCCACGGGTGGTCTTAGTGCCGAACATGTCGATTTCGCCGCGGAAATCGGCTTCGCTCCAGTCCCCAAGCAGACGAACGTATTCGTCAGATTGCTTTTTGATGGCGGCAACGGCCTGATCGAAACTCATCGTTTTCGCGATTGCTTCCGCGGGGCTCCAGGCGGCGCTCAAGGCAGGCCGGTTAAACGTGCCAGCCTTGATCAAAGCAATCTGAGTAGGGCCCATGATGGCCATGTACTGCAGCAGTTCCAAAGTGCTGCGCTGCTTGGGAGTGGGGCGATAGTCGAGCTTCGCGGGATCTACCTTCGAAGCCAGGTGCACCAGGATGCGCACTTCGTGCTTGAGACAACCGATCAGCTCGTCCTTCGTAAGAACCATAACCATCTCCGGTTTTGCCGACATCCGCCGTTAATCCCAATGAAGTTCTTATTGCGGTGCGTCCATGCTCAACTGCTTTACGCGGAGCTTGCCGCCCACCCAGGCAGTCGGCAATGCCAGCACCACGAGAGCGAGCGGATACCAGTGCGGCCCGAACGCCGGGCCCTTGTTCCAGGTTACCGCAGCGCCCACGATGCTCACGGCGAGGCCGATGGCGCCGCCCACCATAGTGTGCCCCATGGGCCGAGAGGGCGCCAGCCAGGCTGTAAGGTAACTGCCAAGAACTCCATAGACGGTGCGATAGACCGTTGCCAGCAGGAGGGCTCCGTCGAACCCGACCATGGACGCGCCCCAAGGCGGAAAGACACCAATTCTATGCAGCATTTCGTCGGTCGCGAGTGTCACAGCGATCGTCACGACCATTCCAACTAGCACGGCCAAAATGCTTCGACCAATTCGACGCGGAGGTAGCGCTTCCATCATCAAAAAAACTCTTTCGTAAATCTCCTACAACCAATCTAAGGCAGCTTGGGGGAAAAGTCCGTCATCACCATAAACGTGGAATCGATTTTCTCCACAAGCTTGCCATTGGCTTCGGATTTGTCCCGCACGCTTTGCCATTCCGGATCGTCGCGGAACGCTTGCCAGTTCGCGGTGGCCGCTTCGCGGCTGGGATGTGCCAGGATGTAGACGAGCGTTTTGCCCTTGAGGGGATCGTCGGTTGGCGTCCAGTATGCCACGTTCTTGATTCCGTGTTTCTCGAACAGTTTTGTGGTGTGGTCGCGGAAGCGGCGCAGCAGATCGTCCAGTTTCCCTTCATAAGTGTGATAGATGCGGAGTTCGTAGACGGTTGTGGCGGAGTGTCCGGCGCCCGATTTTTCTTGAGCCGAGGCCAGCCAGTTCGCGTTTGGGAGCAATGCCATTACGGGTAGTGATTGAAGCAAAGTTCGTCTTTTCATGCCAGGGATTCTAGCAGAAGTTTTGCGCGAATCGGAGGACTGTCACCTGTACGAACGGTCAGGATACTTCCAGTAGACAGTTCCGCGCGGAATCCTTGCACGTCAAGCGGTGCAGCGTTCCAATGGAATTACTATGAGAAACACCAAACTGCCGTTTATTTCCACGATTTTGCTGATGGCTGCGTTCTCCGGGCCGTCTTTTGGCCAGGAGCGAGTGTTCAATTGGCTGCCCGCCAATGACGAGAGTGTGCGGCTGGATCCCGCGAATTATCACACCGCGCGCACCTACCGCCCCAACGCGCCCGGCGCCAACAATCACGTGGATATCAAGGCGGAGAAGCCCGTCACCATTTTCATGACGCCGGCCGACGACTGGAACCAGGCGCTGCAGCATCCCGAAGCGATTTCCCGCTTGCGCCAGGTGTGCTTGCGAGAACATGTGGTCGAAACAACCTACGTTTGCGAATTGCCCGTGGAACCCATGACCTTGATCATTCGCGACGAGCGGTATAGTCCCGATCATGCGGCGATTGCCGAACTTGGCGCGGTGCTGGACCCGAGTAATAAGATCGAGCACGCAGTGGGCGCGGGAATCACGGGAATCACGGCGTTATTGACGGCACGGGAATCCGCTAAGCGGCAGTTTAAATCTCCCAACGACGTGCACATCCAATACTACCGTTGGGACTGCGTCGAGAATTGCGTCCAACCCGAGTATCAGTGGACCTGGCAGGTCAAAGAAAAGTATCAGCTAAGTTCGTTCCTCAAAGTGTATGCAGGATTCACGCCAGACCATGACGCTGCACAGGTCAGTATCAAGATTAAGTCTCCTGTGCCCATGGTGGTGGCGATGCTGCCGTCCGAGATCGCCATCCAACTGCATGCCAAGCCGGAGATGTTCGAGACCGCTCTAGAAAAGAATCTTTGCCAGCAGCGTGGCGTCCAGTCTTTGGAGTTCCAGTGCACCTTCAATCAGGCCGACGGCCCGCAATCGCTGATCGTCGTCCCTGAAGATACCTCCCGCGTCCCCCACAAAAAGGCTGAAATCGAGATGCAATTCGTGAAGTGCGTCGCCAATTGCCAGATGCTCGAAAGCAAACGGTAGAAATTGCGCGTTTTGATCCCGCTGAACCGGCCAAGCATGCTACGCCTGCTTGACTCGAACTACTGCATCTGGAGTGACAGGAGTTCGGGCCACAGTGTTAATAGGACGTACCTGATTAGGACACCTGAGCAGCGTGCGACGAGCACACTAGACAAAGATCCGACAAGAAAATATTCCGCAAAGTCGCGTTTTTGCAGACCCTCTGACCGCACAAGCCCTTTAGCGGCCACGAGAAAGGCCAGAGCGGCGTAGCTCCCTGCAGCCACAACGATGGTAAGAATTAATCGTTCCAAGTTGCCTATCAGTCGACCACGATTTATCTCCGTCACATCTATTTGATCTTTTTCCGCTTGGACTGTGTTCTGTGCTGCGATGTGAGGCAGCGTTCCAGTTTTCCGGAGACAACCTCTCACAACATAGGTTCCACCGCGGATAACGAACATGAATGTTGCTCCCACTATTGAAAGCGCGCAAAGGTGTTCTGTGCTGAGAGAGCTTGGGACGAAAGCATGCGAATGCAGTTGGAAATGTCTCACAAAGGCAAGCATGAATAAGGCGTTCGAAATTAAGACCAATACCTCAATTTCTGCGGTCCATTTCAAAGGGCTTCGCAGACGGATCCAAGGGTGGATTGCTATTATAGTTGTCATCCAGCCGCAAATAACGATCGAATGGGTCATCCAATAGCTGACAAGCGCTGTTCCGACAATCCTGACCGGCAGGGTCTTCTTCCAAGTCTGCCAGGAGAAGTTGAGATTCTCGCGATCTTCAGGCAGGGGATCAGGAGCGATCGCATACGAAGAGACGGCCCACAAAGTACACATCTGGGACCATAGCAGGAACTCCTCGCTAACGATGATGCGGGACACTCTTCTTCTCTATCATTGGCTCTATATATCTGTCTAGAAGAAGACGCCAAGCGTCTTCAGCTTCGGCGTAGGGCCACCACCCGGTCGAGATCACCTGCCTCGAAACGGCCTGCCTGGTAATGTTTAATTCTTCTGCGGTGTCAGATTGAGACTTACCCTGGCGCAAGAGTTCGGCAATTCTAAACTGGGTCTTGGTAAGTTTTGACCGGTGGAACCATAGAATACGGGCTAGCCCGTTCATTACAGGGTCCAGTCCACCAAAGCCGAGAAATACGCCGCCATACCTGCGTTTCTCATGGGCGGTTTCTATTGCCGCGCGTGCCATGTGAAGTGCGGGCCCATCGACGTTTATCGCATCTTTCTGAATTGGGGTATGCAGGACACCAAATCCCATTCCTACCCTTAGGTTGCGATCCGAAAATCGGTGATCGATGTCCCACATCAAATCAGGAATCGCTTTTGCCGACGAGAGCAGACCTTGAAACTCATCCCCCAACGTTATGACGAATCTGGACAGAATGTTTCGGGAATAGGTCCTGTTGAGGTATTCGACGAATTCTTTGAATCTCTCTTGTACCCTTGGACGCTGAATTCGAGGGAGCTCACGTGATCTCACCATGTCGGCGATGAGGGCTATACAAGGCTTGGTGCGGACAGTAGGATTTGCCATCGCGCTTACTCAGACTCCAATCATACGCTCAATCCTTGGTTTGTCAACCATAAAAGGTTGACATTTCTTGTGGCAACCAAAATAGGTTGACATTGCTATACGCAACCGTTTTAGGTTGACAGGCATTCAAGCACAAAATGCACTTGCCGTGACAACTGCTGTCCAAGGAATGCCTTGGCTTGGTCAAGAGCAGAGAATTTCATTCGGCAGTGAAGATCTTGTGGTATTCGAAGAGGGGCATTCCAAAGAAATCGGTGATTTTTCCGGAGCGGCGGAAGCCGAATTTTTCGTAGAAGCGCATGGCGCGCTTGAGAGGTGCCGTGGTGTCGAGTGTAATGCGTGCGCAATTTTCGCGGCGAAGTTCGGCTTCGGCGTGGGCTAGCAATTGAGCGGCTGTTCCAGCGCCTTGATAGTTTGGGAGAACGGCCATACCTCGCAAGTGGCCTTCGTTGTGGCTCATGACTTGGCAAGCGATGGTGCCGACGATCTGGCCTGAAGAAGTCTGGGCGACGAAAACTTGCATCAGGATGAGGCGGTCTTGGAGCGATTCTGGAGTGAGGACGGTATCGAGATATGCGGCTGGGGAGTAGAAATCTCGATAGGGCGCGAATGCCGCGCGGAGGCAGTTCAAGATTTCTGGGGCGTCGCTATTGGTGGCGCAGCGGATGGAAATGGCCGAGTGTGACGGAGAGGCTGGCATGGTGTGCTTGGCGCGATGACGAGAATAGGAAGACACCGGCAAGCGGCCAAGCACCACATTGGTTCTCACAGAGAATAAGGTTCGGCATCCCAAGGTAAAAAATCGCTGCTTACAAGAAAAGATGTCAGGGTTTGCCGTAAATGATTTTGCCGTGGCGAACGGTGAAGGCTACTTTGGAGAAGGCAGTGACATCCTGAGCAGGATCGGCAGAGAGCACGACGAGGTCGGCGTCCAGGCCTTTGGCGATGCGGCCTGAGCGCGCGGCGTAGCCGAATCGCTCCGCTGGATTGGTGGTGAGCGTGGCTAGGATTTGCTGCCAAGTGAGCCCGGCTCGGGACATCAATGTGAATTCTTCCGTTGTGTCAAATTGGTCGATGTAGCCCACGTCCGTGCCGAACAGGATTTGTCCGCCCGCTTGAGAATAGGCCCGTAATTCCGGCAGCACCACCGTGTTCATTCCTCTTTCGAACCCTTCGGGTGACTCGCCTTTGCTTTCGACGTGCCACAGAGTAAGCGTGGGGATGAGAGCCATGTGTGTCGCCTTCATACCTTCGACAAGAGACGCGCTCCATGGGCCACCGCTAGGCGTCGTGTGGGCTAGAATGTCAACTCCACTCTGAACAGCTACTTCGACTCCCTGCGGGTTTGAAGGATGGGCAAAAACTGGTTTGCCCGCGCGGTGGGCTTCGGCCACGATGGCCTTGGCCAATTCCAAAGGCATGATCAAAATGCCGTCCCGTTCAACGGAACCCGCAAAAATCTTGATGCCGTCTGCACCCTCGTGGATCTGCTGACGCACTCGTTCTGCCGCCTGCGTGCTGGATTCAACTTCGGGGATACTGATATGGTTGGTTTCAAGAAAACCCTTCACGTAGATGGGCGTTCCGCCTTTCGCCCAGAACGGCTCGCCCACGGTGAGAATGCGCGGGCCGCGCACTTCTCCCGATTCGATGCGGTGGCGGATGCTGTTGGTGTTGTCGAGGATCGAAGCGAGATCAAACACAGTCGTGAAGCCCCACCGAGTGAGCATGGCTTCAAGCTGTGAGGACAGTTCTGCGGAGGAGAGCTTTTCAGAATGGAGCAGTCCGGGCGTGAGGATGTGCACATGGCTGTTCCAGAAGCCGGCGGTGACAACCATGCCTTCGCAGTGGATGACCGTAACGGCGCGTGCGAGACGTGGAGGCTTGGTGGTGGCGCTGGGGCCGACGGCAGTGATGCGGCCATTGTGAACGAGAATGGTGGCGTTTTCGAGGGGCGGATCGTTGGGAGATAGATAAATTTTTGCGTCGATGAGGGCGAGGTCAGAAGAAAGAGCGGGCTTCGCGACGGCAAGGAAGAACAGCAGAGTGAGAATGAACAGAGTTCGAGTCCGCATACCAAGAATACGTTAGAGACAGCCGGGATGTTTCCAGAAAAGCTACGGGGCTACAGGCCGCAGGATTGGCGGAAGACGCGCACCACGGCGGCGGCGTCCTGGTGTTGGGCCGCGACGGCGAACTTGAGCCGGCGGTGGTGTGCTTCCCATAGCTTTGGCGCGATCGGAGGGGCGCTAAAGCAGAAGCAGAAAGAGGTCCCACCCGGAATCGGGGATGAGACCTCTCGTTGAAGTAAGTTGAAGCGAAAAGGCGCGATCGTAACGCGCAGTCGCAATTCGCGTGGTGGAAAAAGGAAGCGGCTAGGAGCACGGCCTGATTTGAGAAGCCCCGTGCGCTCTCCCGCTCCTATTCGCCGTCTTCGTCGTGGTCGCGGTGCACCGACACTTCTCCACGCACTTCGCCGCCGGGGAACATCGTGGTGTGCAAATTCGCGTACCCATTGTGGGTGCGGATGGCGCGAATGACGTCGGCGAAACTGCCGTTCGGAGCGGGAGGAATTCCCTGCGCCGCCGGCCCAACGATGTCCGCGGCCATGATAGTGCCGGTGGCCATGCCGGAAGTGGCTTGGGTGCAGGCAGGCTTTCCACCGCCGCCACAGAGGAAGACCATCACGCCACCGTTTACCTTGGTGGGACCGAAGTGAATATGGCTGAACAGGGGCAGGGTGGTGAGGCCACTCCATGTCAGGGTGTAGGTGATGGTCGTTCCGTCCGAACTGATGGTTCCGCGAAACTCCGCCACGCCCTTGCTCGAGTTGGGTGGGACTTCACCCAAGCCAACCATGTGCGCGGAGATGGTCACTGCGTCATCGCTCTTTGCCTTGGTGGAGTAATTGCCGAACAACAGTACAGCTATGGCCGCCAGCGCGGCACACATATACAGTTTTTTCATTTCTTGCTCCTTAATTTAGGCACCAAGGACTCTCTCGCCGACAAGGAATGCGTGGGGTGTCGCAGTCCCGTCCGGCTGAAGAATAACTTTGCATCAGGCTATACCAGCGACTTGCAGTAAATGTCAACAAATTGTTAATTGTTGAGTCGGTTCGGACGAGGTCCGGCCAGAGGAATGGCTTGAAGAGTCATGATCGGACATTTCAAGGTGGCTCGGGCTAGAGACCGCGGGATTGGCGGAAGGCGCGGACGACGGCGGCGGCGTCCTGGTGCTGGGCGTCGACGGCGTAGTTGAGGCGGCGGATGTCGGCAGCGGAGAGTTTGCCGGCGAGATCGGCGAGCGCGGGGCGGAGCTGGGGGAATTGCGCGAGCGTGGATTGGCGGACGATGGGGACAGCGTCGTAGGGTGGAAAGTAGTGACGGTCGTCTTCGAGGGCAACCATGCCGAGGGCGTCGATGAGGCCGTCGGTGGAATTACCGGCGACGATGTCGACTTGATGATCGACGAGCGCGCGGTAGATGAGCCCGAGATCCATCACTTTGGGAGATTCCGCGAAACGAAGATTGTAGCGAGCGCTCCAGCCGCGGAAGCCGTCGGGGCGCTCGAGGAATTCGTAGCCGACGCCGGCGCGCCATTTAGGGGCGATGTTCGCGATGTCGGAGATTTTCTGCACGTGGAGACTTTTCGCGTCATCGCCGCGGATGACCATCGCGAAAGTGTTTTCGAAACCGAGAGGCTCGGTGACTTCGAGATGGAAGCGCTCGGAGTAGAGCTGTTTGACCCGCGAGTAGACCGCGTTTGAATCGCCTTGCGGTGATTCATTCAGAACGGCTGTTAGAGCGGTGCCGGTGTATTCGACGTAGAGGTCGAGTTCGCCGGCGAGCAGCGCTTTGTGCACGAGGAGGCTGCCGCCTAGGTTGGTTTTTCGGACGACGGGAATGCCGGCTTTGGCTTCGATGTGCTGGGCGAGCAGCTCGGCGAGAATGACTTGCTCGGTGAAAAACTTGGAGCCAATCGTAATTCTAGATTGGCGCGAGGAATTGCAGGCCGCAGTAAGTAGAGCGGCGAGAAGGAGTAGAGAGATTGCAGCGCGGCGCATATTTACGCGACCTTCAGCCTACGCTCCAAGAGGCCGAGCAAGAAATCGGCCAGGAGCGCGAGTAGGGCGGCGGGGATAGCGCCGGCGAGAATGAGCTCATCGCTGACGAGGGCGACGCCGCGGAAGATAAATGTGCCGAGGCCGCCGGCTCCGATGGCGGCGGCGATGGTGGCCACACCGATGGTGATGATGGTGGCCGTTCGGATTCCGGCGAGAATAACCGCCAGCGCGAGCGGGAACCGAACGCGGAAGAGAATTTGCGCGCGGGTCATCCCCATGGCTTCGGCGGCTTCGAGAACGGCGGAATCGATGCCGGTGAGCCCGACGTAAGTGTTGCGCAAAATAGGAAGCAGCGCGTAAAGGACGAGGGCAACAATGGCCGTGCGTTTGCCAATGCCTCCGATAAAGGGGATGGGGATTAGAAAACCGAACAAAGCAAGGCTCGGAATGGTTTGGAAAATGCTGGCGATGCCAAGTGCGATGGTGCGCAGCACGGGGCGTTGGACAATGAACATTCCAAGCGGAACACCGATGAGAATCGCAATCACCATGGCGATGACGACGAGCGTCAGGTGATCGAGCGTTGCACCGAAAATTTCATCGCGATGCTCGGCGAAAAAAGACCAGGTGGTCATTTGCGGACTCAAGCGGTAGCCCCCGGCATCACGTTGAGAGAAGACGTGAAGGCGCGAACTTCAGGATGGTCGAGGTGAAGAAATTCCTGCGGCGCTGCGCTCGCGACGATGCGGCCCGCTTCGAGCAAAACAATGCGCGAGGCCAGGAGCAAGGCTTCGCGCAGATCGTGCGTGACGAAAACAATTGTTTTGCCGAGGCGCCGGGCAAGGGCGCTAAATTCGCGCTGAAGCTCGGCGCGGGTAACGGGATCGAGCGCGCCAAAGGGCTCGTCCATCAACAGGAGGGGAGGATCGGCGGCGAGAGCGCGGGCCACGCCTATGCGTTGGCGCTGGCCACCCGAAAGTTCGCGAGGGCGACGATGGGAAAATTCAGCAGGGTCGAGGCCAACGAGCTGGAGCATTTCATTGACGCGGGCAGCGGTGCGGGCCGAATCCCAGCGCTCCAGATTGGGAACGAGAGCGATGTTTTCGGCAACCGTGTAATGGGGGAATAGCCCGGCTTCCTGAATGACATAACCGAGGCCTCGGCGGAGGCGGATGAGATCCCAATCGCGAGTGGCGCGGCCCTCCACGAGGATCTCCCCTTCCGTGGGCAGTAACATGCCATTGATCAATTTGAGGAGAGTGGTTTTGCCGCTGCCACTGCGGCCGAGAAGAACCAGCGTTTCACCCTCCGGGACTTCTAATGTGATCCGTGAAACGATTAAGCGCTTAAGAATATCGTTTATGTGGAAAGAAACTTCCCGGAACTCAATATTTTTTTTCGAAGAAAGTGCAGTTTTCGTATTCATTTCGATTGACAGCCGCAAAACCGGGAGCCACCATCATAATGCACCAAGCCTCTGTGCGCTGAATTTTGGCGCATCCTTCGCGCGGAAGCTGCATCCAAGAGAAGGGGAAAAACACTATGGCAGCTGTCGCCTCCGCAGTCCGCATCCGGCATGACCTTCACAGCAGATTATTAGACGCGCGCGCGCGCACCGACGAAGTTTTTCGCGTGGTTCGCGAAGAAGCCATATACGACCGGCCCATCCCCGAGCGGCATCGCATTATCTTTTACGTAGGGCATGTCGAGGCGTTTGATTGGAATCTGCTGGCGGAACGCGCGTTTGGGTTACGGCCATTTCAGCGGACATTCGATCACCTGTTTGCGTTTGGCATTGACCCCGTTAATGGAGGGTTGCCGGCGGATACTGCGGCGGATTGGCCGGCGCGCGACGAAGTCGAGCGCTATAACCGGCGTTTGCGCACGGAGTTGGATCACGCGATCGAGCATGCTCTGGAAAGGCCCGAGGAAGGGCATCCGCAACTGATCACCATGCTGGAAGTAGCCATCGAGCACCGGTTGATGCATGCGGAAACGCTGGCGTACATGCTGCACCGGCTGCCGAGCAATCGAAAAATTGGTGGACCGGAAATTACAGCGTGGAAAGCGCACCGCGTGAAATCGTATCTGGTGGAAATACCGGCTGGAACTGCAACGCTGGGACTGGAACGCATCTCCGGCGATGAGTTCGGCTGGGACAACGAATTTGGCGCTCATGAAGCATCGGTGAACGAATTCGCCATCGAAAATTACAACGTAACGAACCACGACTATCTGCGATTTATGCAGGCGGGGGGCTACGAAAATCGCTCTCTTTGGAGCGAAGAAGCCTGGGCCTGGAAGGCGAAGGAAGGCGTCGAACACCCGATGTTTTGGAGGCGCGACGGCAACCTTTGGATTTACCGGACGATGTTTGGCGAAGTACGGTTGCCATTAGAGTGGCCGGTTTATGTGAGCCACGCCGAGGCCACAGCCTATGCGAAATGGCTCGGCCGCAAATTGCCGACCGAGGCGCAGTTTCACCGCGCGGCGTACGGAACGCCTGATGGCACACGGGAGCGCAGTTATCCCTGGGGCGAGGTATCACCGAGCGCGACCAGGGGAAATTTTGATTTCAAATCGTGGGATCCTTCGCCGGTCGGTGCGCATCCCCCGGGGGCGAGCGCTTTTGGAGTCCACGATCTTGTGGGGAACGGATGGGAATGGACACGGACGGAGTTCTCGGCATTTCCGGGATTCACGTCGATGCCCTTCTATCCGGGTTACTCCGCGAATTTCTTTGACGGCAAGCACTACGTGATGAAGGGTGGCTCGCCGCGCACCGCTGCATGTATGCTGCGGCGGTCGTTCCGAAACTGGTTCCAGCCGCATTATCCGTACGTCTACGCAACGTTCCGTTGCGTCGAGGACTAATCCAAACCGAAGATCGGGAGACCCCATGGCGACGCCTGCACTGTCACTATCGTACCGGCACGTGTCTGCATTCGCGGCGGATGTACGCGAGAGCCTCACAAAACCTGGACAGAGAGAACTGCCGTCAAAATATTTGTACGATGAAGTGGGCTCGGCGCTCTTTGAGACGATTTGTGTTTTGCCTGAGTACGGATTGACGCGGGCCGACGCGCGGCTGCTGGAAGAATATGCGGGAGAAATTGTTGGGCGGCTGCCTTCGCCAATTCAGGTGGCGGAGCTGGGCAGCGGCTCGGGAAAAAAGACGCGATGGATCCTGGAAGCGCTTTCGCGGCGGCAAAAGACATATTACTACCCGATTGAGATTTCGCCATCGGCGTTGGCGGCTTGCGCGAAAGAGCTCGGGCAAATCGACATGGTCAGCATCGTCGGATATGAACAGCCGTACTTGGAAGGATTGCGTGCCGTCGCCGAGGGGCGTAACGGATATGATCATTTATTGGTGCTGTTTCTGGGCAGCACGATTGGCAATTTTGATCGCGACGCTGGAGAAAAGTTTTTGCGCGAAATGAGGGCGATTCTCAAGCCCGGGGATGCGTTGCTCCTTGGCACGGACCTGGAAAAGAGCGTCGAGTTGCAATTGCTGGCTTACGACGATCCCGCGGGCGTAACGGCGGCGTTCAATTTGAATCTGCTGGCGCGCATCAACCGGGAGCTGGGCGCGGACTTTGATCTGAGCTGCTTCGAGCACCATGCGCGATGGAACAGGGTGGAGCGACGGATCGAAATGCATTTGCGCTCCACGCGCCGGCAAACCGTGCACATTCCGGCCGCGAACCTGCGGTTGATGCTGGACGAAGATGAAACAATTTGGACGGAAAGCTCGCATAAGTATCACGCCGAGGAAATTCCGGAAATGGCCGCGCGCACGGGCTTCCGCTGCGACGGGCAGTGGATTGACCGTGAATGGCCGTTCGCGCAAAACCTGCTGATTGCTGGATAGTAGTACGACTGGTGACTCGTGATTGGTGATGAGTGACTGGGGAGAAGGAAAAAACCTCGCCGCTGAAGGGGTGAGCTACAGCGGCCCAAGATTTGCGTCTGGTTAACCATAACACCCCCACCCCCTATGTTTTATGTAAGTGTTGATTTTAAATAACTTCGCGTACGGCATTTTCTGCCAGTTAGAGTGAAGTGCTTTCCGCGGCCATCAGGCCCGGAACCTGATCGAAATTTGCGCGCCGAGAATAGAAAAGCGGCAGCGAGCCGCCGCACTCCAAGAAATTCCGCACTCTTACCTAGTAAGTACAGTAGCACACGATATAGAGCCGGTCAAGATGTACTTTGGGCTTAAGTTTCCGGGTAGCCGACCGCTCGGCCAGTATCGGCGGATCCGCCGAGCGCCAAGACAGCACGGCGGTCCACAAATGCACAGGCACCCAACCAACCCGAGCCAGACCGCAAGACTCTCGAGGCGGGGCTGCTTGCCCAACGGAGGCTGTCCGAATCTGGGCAAAACATCCCAAAATCGCGCAATGCGAGGCATGAGGCAGCCCGGACTCATTGGGAGTAACACAGTCAAAGGAAAGAGCTTAGATTTGATCGGTACGATGGATTGCCAATTGCACTTCCATCTTCGAGATTACTTTTCTAAAATGAGGCAAAACGGAGCAAAGCTAATGGTTGCTTCAATCGCTTGGGAGATTGACTTCCGGGAAAGGAGAGCAAATTATGTCGTTCCTTAGAGATCTGAGAGTTGCGTTCTACTCGCTCATGCGGACGCAAGGCCTTGCGCTCACCGTGATCCTGACTCTGGCCCTGGGCATCGGCGCCAACGCCGCCATCTTCACTCTGGTGCGCGGCGTGCTGCTGAAGCCGCTCGTTAACCGCGACGAAGACCGGCTGATCTACATCCGCCAGAGTGCCCCGGGCAACGGCGATGAGAACTCAGCGTTCTCCGTGCCCGAAATCCAGGATTTGCGCGCCAGCGTTAAAACCCTGAGCGCGCTCGGCGAGTTCTCGACCCTCGAGTTCACCCTGATCGGCCTGGGCGAGCCTCGCGTGGTTCAAGCTGGCGTCGTCAGCGGCGACTACTTTGAAGTCATGGGCCTCCACCCTGTCCTCGGCCGGCTCATCGGACCTCAAGACGACGGTCCCAAAGCTGCTGGCGTCGTCGTTCTCACGTATCGTTTCTGGACGACCGCCCTTGGGAAAGATCCGGGCGTCATCGGCAAGACGGTTCGGCTCGGCAGCGGGCCCATGGGCGATCGCTCTGGCACCGTCATCGGCGTCCTCGAACCCTCGGTGCCATATCCCCAAGATACCGAAATCATCGCCAACATCGTCACCAGCCCGCACCACCTCTCTGCCACCATGGTTACCGGCCGCATCCATCGCATGACGTAGCTCTTTGGCCGTCTGGCTCCCGGTGCCACGCTCGATCAAGGTCGCGCCGAGTTGCGCTCAGCATATGGGTCGATGACCAAAGAACATGCCGAAGCATACCCGCCCAAAGCGGACTACCAGATCGGGGCCAAGCTGCTGCGCGAACAGATCACTTCGGGCGCGCGGACCGTGCTGCTGGTGCTGCTCGCAGCGTCAGCGCTGGTTTTCATCATCGCGTGTTCCAACGTGGCCAACCTGATTCTGACGCGGACGGTTCGCCGCGAAGGCGAGCTGGCGACCCGTGCGGCGCTGGGCGCAAGCACAGGCGCGCTACGGCGCATGCTGCTGGCCGAAAGCCTGCTGCTCTGCGGCGCCGGCGCCGCGCTCGGAGTAATGAGCGCGCAGCCGATGGTGGCCATCCTGGCCCACTATGCCTCGCGCTTCTCGGTCCGCGCGCTAGATTTGACGGTTGATTCCAGCCTGGTCTGGGTGGGAGCAGCGCTAGCCATCGTCGCCGCGGTGGTTTTGGCGTTTGTGCCGCGCCTGCCATCGGCCGACACGTCCAATGGCCATAGCCTGTCGAGCGGCAGCGCACGGATCACCGGCGGCACGAGCCGCCGCCAGCGGATCTTCGCGGTAACACAAATCGCAGCATCCTTCGTGCTGCTGGCCGGCGCAAGTGCAGTGGTCACTACGCTGATCGCACTGCAAACGGCGCAAACGGGTCTCGACATGCGCCACGTCCTCGCCATCAACGTTCCCGCCATGGGTTACGGAAAAACCCCTCAGCAAGTGGTCGATTTTTACAAGGAATCGATTCGCCGCATTGATGCGCTACCGGGCGTGAACAAGACCGCTTTCGGCATGACTGTTCCCTGGCGTGATACCGGCTCCGGCGGTTTCGCCCTCCAATTCTCCGCTGACGATCATGTTCATACGCCCAGCGAGGATCCTCGCGCGCAGTTGCGCGTCATCTCTCCCGGATTCTTTGCCTCGCTCGGCGTTCCCATCCTCGCCGGCCGTGATTTCAACGATTCCGACGGCCAAAAGGGTAAAGAGCCCGTCGTTATCGTCAGTGAGACTTTCGCACGGCGCATGTTCCCAAATCAGGATGCCGTCGGTCGGCATATGTATTGGACAGATCCCGTGCTGCAATTCGCACCCGGGATTAACCCTGCGCCGCACCGCATTATCGGCGTCACCGCCGATATAGACGACGAACACGTGGTTCCTGAACCCGTCCTCACCGTCTATAACCCCTTTGAAGAGGGGCCCATCTTTGGCGGCCGCCTTTTCATCCAGACCGGCGCAAATCCTTATTCGCTCGTCACGCCGGTCACGCGCATTATTCGCGACATGTCCGCCGATCAGCCCATGGAGCACGCTGCCACGCTCGAAGACGTGCGCGCGGAGGTGCTCACGCCGGACCGCTTGAACTCGCTGGTGTTCGGCGTGTTCGCGGCTGTGGCGTTGGCGATTGCGTTGGTGGGCGTCGCAGGCGTGCTAGCGTTTTCGGTCAGTGCGCGGACGCGCGAATTCGGCATCCGGCTGGCGCTGGGATCGCAGCCGCGGCATCTCCTGAAAGGTGTCATCGCGGAAGGCGCCGTGATGGCTGGCGTGGGCGTCCTGGCAGGCGCGGCCTTCGGGTTCGTGTTGGCGCGTTTGGCGGGCAGCTATTTCCCCGACGTGAAGATGCCGGGCGCCTTGCCCGTGGTCGTCTCTGCGTTCGTGCTGCTGACGGCCGCAGTCGTCGCGTCGTGGCTGCCGGCCGCCCGCGCCGCGCGCATCGACGTCATGCAGGCTCTTCGCGCCGAGTGAAATGCAGCTCCCCGAGTAACGGCGTATTCAGAAACTAACCAACTATCGAAATTTTGCAGTCGAACGAGCGGAGGCTGGGAAGCCGTGTTGGCGGCGGAGAATCAGAAGGCTTCGATGCGCCAGACGAGGCGGGCGGACCAGGTCTTTGTGGTAGTGAGCGGGGGGCGCCAAAGGGCGAGGATCTGGGAGCCCTGATAGACGCGCTCGAAGCCTTCTTCGGATTCGGAGACGGTTTCGATGGGGGCGACCCAGAATTCTTCGACGTGCGGGGCGTGCAAGGCGACGCGGACGCGCTGCCAGCCGTCTTCGATGCGCAGAATGGGACCGGGCAGCGAGCCGCTGAAGCGGAGATTGTGGCGGCCGTTGGGCACTTCGAAGAAGCGGTCGGGCTCGAGGGGCGCGAGGAAATTGATGACTGACTCGATGCCGACGGCCACGGGCTTTTCCAAGTTTTCCTTGAATTTCAAGGTGATTTCGCACGCAGCTTCAAAGCCGTTGGGGGCGGGGCTGAAGGAAAATTGTTTGAGGAGCAGGAGTTTGGCGGAGGCGGACCCATTCTTACCCAGATGAGAGAGTGAATCCGAGCGGAAAAGTTCAGCTTCGTACGGCGCGGAGTTTTTCACCGTGTAGGCGCCGCCAGCGAATCCGGGGGCTTCGCGCAGCTCTAGGGCTTCGTAGTCGGCGTGGGTGCGCGCAGGATCGAAGATCAGGACGCGAAAGGCGTGGCGGGGCCATCGATCGTAGCGAAGATATTTTTCGAGGCCGGGTTCTTTCACGCGGGTTTGTTCGTGGATGGAGATGGCTGCGCCGGTGGCGGGTTTTCCGGCGGCTTCGCGCACGCGCGTGTGATAGGCCTCCGGGCGGCGGAGGATGGAATTGACGAGTGTGGCCGCGGCGGGGCGGAAATCGAGGGCGACGATGGTGCCGCCGTCGTTGGGCTTTAAGAGCGCCTGCGCTTCGGGAGAGGTAAAGAGCAACTCGTTGGTGCCGTCAGCATCATAGTCCAGCAGTTCTACACGCGGGACAACAGCGCCGGGAGTCAGCCGGTCCGCAATGGCTTCAGCGCGGATGAGATTGCGCCAGGGATCGGTGCGCAGATGCGGCGCATAAATGCCGCCAAAGATGCCGTGCCAATAGACATCATTGCACTGGGCACGTAGGAGCAAGTCACGCGCTTGCAAGAGTTCGTCCGAAGACTCTGAACTGTCGTGGCGTACTGGGGCGGCGGCGATGCGCGCGGAAACGCGCAGCATTTTCTTGTGCAGCAGATTAGATTCAGGATATTTGGTGAAGAAACCGCGCCAGGAGCCCCCGCGAAGGAAGGAGAGGACTTCCGGGCGGGCGCTGAATTCTTTCAACACTTCGTGAAAGCGCTGGCGGACGCGCGTGGGGAGCGCCCACTCGAGCATTTCCGTGTAGGAAGCGGTGGGAAGATCGGCGCGGCCAAGGGATACGTGGGTCTCCAAATACTCGCCGGGCGTCGAAACCGTCAGCCAGTCAGAATTTTTTTCCAGCGCGGTAAAGAATTCCTCGAGCCAGCCGTCTTTGTAACAGTGTTCGTGAGTGCCGGGCCAGACGCCGAACTTTTCCATGTCATCGCCCATGGCGGCGACGCCGCCCGGGTGTTTGCTGGCAGCATCGCGCAGATACGCGATGACGTCTTCGACTTTGCCGAAGGGGATGAGATAGCGAAGAGCTTTCTGGCCAGGGTATAGCCAGACGGTCTTGCCACGGTCTTCGGCGATATAGGAGCCAAAAAGTTCTTCGGGCTCGAAGCCGGCTGCGAGGAAATGCATGTCGTCCACAAGGGTGTAGGCGACGTTGGCGGCAGCGAGGGCGGTGGGAAGCTGGGGCTCCCAAACACGTTCGGCGAGCCACGCGCCGGAAGGTTGGCGGCCGAAGTGTTTCTCAAGGTAGGCGGCCAAGCGGGTGATCTGTTCGCGCTGATCTTCGGGGGGAATGGAAACCAGAATGGGCTCATAGAAGCCGCCACCGACGAACTCTACTTGGCCGCTCTGGACGAGCTTTCTCAGGCGCATGAAATACTCGGGACGATTTTTTTCGATCCAGGTGAGCAGCGGCCCGGAATAATGGAGCCCGAGATGAACTTTCGGATGCTCTTCGAGGCGCTCGATAAATGGGAGATACGAAGTGTCGTAGGCTTTTTCGAGGACGTGCTCGAAATTGCCGCAAGGCTGGTGCGCGTGAATGAGCAGAGCGAGATGGAACTTCGGGGGCATGGGGACAGTTTTTTCTCTTTAACATCATAACCGACCCGGGGAATTTATGAATTGCGGCCGGGCAGGAAGTGCGCAAATCGCGCACCTCGATTGGATGCGGGCGGCGATGCGATGGAAGCAGCGAGGCGATTCGTTCAGGGTGCGGAGTGCTTCAAGACCCAATCGGAGACGGCGTTGAGGGCTTCTGGGGCCATGGTTTCTTCGATGCTGCCGTATTCGCCGATGGAACCAGTTGGAGAGTGCTGGAAGAGATGGTTCAATCCAGGCAACTCGGTTGCTTGAAAATCCTTGTTGCCGCCGTCCTGGAGAGCCTTCTTAATTTGGGGAAGGTTTTCCCTGGACGGGACCTGGATATCTTTTTCGCCAGTGAGAGCCAGGACCGGGCACGTGGTGTTTTGCATTGCGGGGACGGGGTCGTAGTCGAGAAAAAACCGGAACCACGGCGAAGTCACCACACGGAGCTGCGATTCCAGAGCGGCCGGCGGGAGCATGGCGCTCATGCTGCTGGACTGGACGAGATCGGTCAGTCTTGCCTGCAACACGGCGGGGTCTTTTTCCTGGCGAACCAGCGCGTAGGTTTGCTTGTTGAAGGCGCGTGTTTTGGCGATCTGGTCGTCGTCGACGCCAGAGCTCTTCAGGATTAGTTCCGACTGGAGCAGCAGGGTGTCCTCGCCATTAAGGCCAGGGCCGGCGAGAAGGACGATCCAGGCGACGCCGCCGGAACGCGAGGCGACCAGCGGCGCGATGAGACCGCCTTCGTTGTGGCCAATAAGGCCGGTACGCTTCGGATCGATTTCCTTGCGTGTTTTCAAATAAGAGAGAGCGGCTTCGGCATCGGTGGCAAAATCCTCTGTCGTGGCATTGGTATAATCGCCGATGGATTTGCCGATGCCACGTTTGTCGAAGCGAAGAACGGCGACGCCTTTTCGGGTGAGGTGATCAGCGAGAACCAGAAAAGGGCGATGTCCGACGATGGATTCATCGCGGTCTTGCGGCCCGGAACCGCTGAGGAGGACCGCGGCGGGAAACGGACCGGGCCCGCGGGGAAGAGTGAGTGTGCCTGCAAGCGTGATCTTTGCTCTTTCGTTCGGAAAGGAGATTTCTTCATCCTTATAGGGAAGGGGTTTAACGGGATTTTGCGGGCGAATCAGTTCGAGAAGCTGGTCGGAGCGCCGGAAATTCAATTTCTGTTCGATACCGTTTTGCGTCCAACTTCCGGTGATGGTTGTCTTGGTGGCGTTGAGGGTGCCGTCGTAGACGCCAGTCACCACGGGAATTTCGAAGTGAAAGGCGGCGTCCTTCTGGCTGACCTTGATGGCGGGCAGACCGCTCACTTGCTGGTCGGGGCTATCAAGGGCGGCGACGAGTTGCTTCTGGTCATCATGCGAAACGTGGAGCTGCAAGCGGAGGCGCATGCCGTTGCCTTCCAGCGCGCCTTGCCACACGCCTTCCGCGTTGGCGATAGCATCGGATGGCTTCTTTGCGCCGGCACCAGCAGCCTGGCGATGAAAAACAAGCGCGAGGCTCACATTGCCTTGGGTCCAGCCGCCGTCGATGCTGGCGTGATCGGGCGCAATCCTTCCTACATAGGAAGCGCCGACGGAAGCCACGTTGAACTGGAGAGTGGAAATTTTCTGAGTAAGAGAGGTCACTTCGATGCCGTACACGCCTTGATCGAGGCTATCGAGGGTGGCTTTGAGGGAGCCGTCTTCCGACTTGGAGATGTGGAGCACGAGGTGGAGGACGGCGTCGCCCGCCTGGAGCGAGCCGGACCAATGGCCTTCAATGGTGGAGGAACTATGCTGCGGCTGAGGCTGGTGAGTAGGCGGAGTCTGGGCTGAGGTTGTCGCAATGATAGCCAGGCTGAAGAAAGCGAGTGCCAAAGTCAGACACGATTTAGCGAACTTCACGAAGGGCCTCCACACACCGGATTCAGGATGGTAGATGATTCCGGGGGCAAAAGAGTTGGCAAGGTGTGTTGAGCCCATGGGCGCGGAGAAGCAGTTGGGTGTACCTCAAGGGTTAGCTATCGGCTTCCAATTCTCTTGGTCCGAAATGAAAAGGCGGCACGCTGAAGTGTGCCGCCCAAGACCACTTAAGGATCTGTGCTTATTAAGAAGCCGAACTACTTTCCTTGCTTCGCATACCAATCGGCGTTGATGGGGGTGAAGCTATTCCATTTCTCCGGGAGATCTTCGAGCGCGAAAATGGCGGTCACCGGGCAAACAGGCACGCAGGCGCCGCAATCAATGCATTCGGTGGGATGGATATAGAGTTGCGTCTCAGACTCGAAAGCCGGTTCGTCTTTGCGCGGATGAATGCAGTCCACTGGACAAACATCCACACATGCGGTGTCTTTTGTGCCGATGCAAGGCTCGGCAATCACGTAAGCCATTAAAGGTCTCCTTTGTTCGGACAGTGGACCGGTGGCCCATCAGCAGAACAGCACAACCGGCAAAAAATCCTTATATCACGCGGCTGCCGGGCGCGACAAGCAGCTAAGAGAATTGTACGCGGTGGGAAGGTGTTTCTCAACCGGCAGGGGTGCGGATAGAATGGGAATGGAAGGAATGACCATGAGAATCCGGACTTGGCTTGTTGCGCTTGCTTTGTTGGCCGTAGCGACGGCAGTGGCAGCGCCGCAGGCTTCGAAGACTGTGGCGTCGCGCGATCCGGAGATGATTGACTTGCAGGCTTATCAGAAATTGGTGGCGCAATACCATGGGAAACCGTTGCTGGTGAACTTTTGGGCCACGTGGTGCGAGCCGTGCCGGCACGAGTACCCGATGTTGAACGAGTTGGCGAAGCAATATGCGCCGCAAGGATTGAAAGTCGTGGGCGTAAGCCTGGATGACGATGGCGATCTAATTTTGATGCGGCGCTTCCTGGCGCGCTACAAGCCGATCTTTCCCAACTATCGGAAAAAAGCCGGCGGGATCGAAGTGTTCACTCAAGCCGTGCTGCCGGGCTGGACGGGATCGCTGCCGGTTTCGATCTTCTATGGGAAAGACGGGCAGCAGGCTTGGCACCTGCTTGGAGAGGGCACGCGGGAAAAGTATGAAGCAGCGATTGTCTCGCTGCTGGGCTCGGGATCTAACTAGAGCCGATCCGCGGCATCCAACCACTGAATTTGCGCCCTGAAGCCCGGAGAGAAACTATGATTCGCAGCGAGAACTTGCGCAGCGGGTACATTCAAGATGATGTGGAGGAGTATCTTTATAAGCTGCTGCCGGAGCGCGATGCTGTTGTCACGGAAATAGAAGACTATGCCGCGCAGAATCGTGTTCCCATCATTGGACCGGCGGTGGCGCGGCTGATGGCGCTTTTAGTGCAAGTTTCCGGGGCAAAGCGGATTTTTGAGATGGGATCGGCGATCGGGTATTCCACGATCTGGCTGGCGCGCGCCGCAGGGCCGAAGGGAAAAGTGATTTATACGGACGGCGATCCGGAGAAAGCCCGCCGTGCGAAAGATTATTTTCGGCGGGCGGGCGTGGCCAAGCGGATTGAAGTGCGCGTCGGCAACGCGCATGAACTCTTGAAAAAGAGTTCGGGCAAATTCGATCTCATCTTCAACGACGTGGACAAGCACCAATACCCTGACTCGTTCCGCGTGGCGCTCCCGAAGCTGCGCCGCGGCGGCTTGTTCATCACCGACAACACGCTGTGGTCGGGAAGAGCAGCGAGGCCGGCGGCGCCGGAGGACATTGATACGCAGGGAATCCAGGAGTTCAACCGGCTCGTCTACGCCTCGAAGGAGCTGTATCCCGTGCTGATTCCGCTGCGCGACGGCGTCACCGTCTGCCGGAAGCTGTAGCGCTGCTACAAGCTTAGGAACGGAAGAAATTGCGGACGAGGAAGCCGAGGTTAGCGGGGCGCTCGGCGAGGCGGCGCATAAAATAGGGGAACCAATCCTTGCCGTAAGGAATGTAGATGCGGACGCGATAGCCGTCCTTGACGAGCCGGCGCTGCAAATCGGTGCGCACTCCATACAACATCTGAAATTCGAAATCGTCCTTGGAAATCTGCTTGGCAGCCGCATAACGAATGGTCGCGGCGATCATGCGCGGATCGTGCGTGGCAATGCCGTGGTAAAAACCGCTGGACAAGAGCATTTGCATCAAGCGAATGAAGTTGGCGTCCACGTCGGCCTTGTTCGGAAAGGCCACCTCCTCGGATTCCTTATAGGCGCCCTTGCACAACCGGATGCGGCAGCCGTACGCCAATAGATCCGCGACGTCGGTCTCGCTGCGGTATAGATACGATTGAATGACCGTGCCAACGGCCGGATTGCGTGTGCGAACGCGTTTGACGAGATCAATAGTGCGCTGCGTGTAAAGCGAGCCTTCCATGTCGATGCGCAGAAAATTGTCAAAGCCTACGGCGCGCTCGGTGATAGAGAGAACCAGTCCTTCGCAAAATTCAACGTTGATGTCGAGGCCGAGTTGCGTGAGCTTGCCGGAAACATTGGCGTGCAGCTTTTCCTCGGCGATGCGTTCAAACACTTCGAGATAGGCGTCGCGCGAATGCTGCGCATCCGAGGTGGTGGCAACATTTTCGCCGAGATAATCGAGGCTGGCGAGCATGCCGAGGTCATTGCACTCGCGGGCGGCGGGGATGGCTTCATCCAGCGTTTCGCCGGCGACGAAGCGGCGCGCCATGCGGCGCGTAGTGCCATTGGTCGTGACCCAATTGGCGAAACCCTTGCTTTCGGAAAGTTTGAGGAGCGTCGACCGGAGCATGCGGGAATTATTATGGCAGCGTAGGAAGAATGAAACTAGTGCTTGTGTTCTTCCAGAAACTTTTCGGCATCAATGGCGGCCATGCAACCGGAGCCCGCGGCGGTGACCGCCTGGCGGTAGCGATGGTCCTGCACGTCGCCGGCAATGAAGACGCCGGGCACCTTGGTGAGACTGCCATGCTGGGCAAGGAGGTAGCCGTTCGCATCCATTTCGAGTTTGCCCTTGAAGACAGTGCTGTTCGGATCGTGTCCAATCGCCACGAAGACGCCCGCGAGAGCGATTTCGCGCGTCTCTTTCGTCTCCAGATTGCGCAGCCGCACTCCGTCGACAGAACCCTGGGGGGCGAGAATTTCGTCGACGGCGTAGGGAGTGACAAATTCGACTTTTGGGTTGGCCTTGGCGCGGTCGATCATGATCTTGGAGGCGCGAAACTCGTTTCGCCGGTGAATCAGGTAGACTTCGCTGGCATAGCGCGAGAGAAAATTGGCTTCTTCCATGGCGGAATCGCCTCCGCCGACCACCGCGATCGACTTCCCGCGGAAGAAATACCCATCGCAGGTGGCGCAGGTGGAAAGGCCGTGGCCGATCAGTTCTTTTTCGCCTTTCAAGCCCAGCAAGCGCGCCGAAGCGCCCGCGGCTACGATCACAGCCTGGGTCTCATAGGTGTCTTTTCCAGCGATAATCTTGAACGGGCGCTTGCTGACGTCGACTTCGCTAACGGCTCCGGCTTTGAATTCCGCACCGAACTTTTGCGCTTGCTTGCGCATATTTTCAATGAGTTCCGGCCCCATAATACCGTCCGGGAAGCCGGGGAAATTCTCGACGTGGGTGGTCAGAGAGAGCTGGCCGCCGGGCTCATGCCCATCCAGAACAAGCGGCTTGAGATTCGCGCGACCCGCGTAGATCGCAGCAGTTAGGCCGGCACAGCCGCTGCCAATGATGACGACGTTGTACATTCGAAGTCTCTCCATCCATTAGATTCGGCACTCCGGCCGCCGGGTACAACGCAGCCGGTATTGTAGCATCCCCTCCCTTGCGATTCGGAATAGGGGCGGCCAAATTGGAGAGGCTTTTTTCTGGGCGCGGCATTGACCGATGCAAACGGCCGCCGCTATAGTCGAAAGAAATATCAGGTTGCCCCAGGAGAAGGACGCCATGGACCCACGCTTTCCGATTGGAGATTTTGCAATGCCCGCCCAAGTTTCGCCCGCCAGGCGGCAACAGGCGATCGAAGAGATTGCCGCGACACCGCCGAAAATGCGCGCGGCGGTAAAGGGTCTCAGCGACTCGCAGCTAGATACGCCTTATCGCGAAGGCGGCTGGACGGTGCGCCAGGTGGTGCATCACGTTCCGGACAGCCACTTGAATGCCTACGTGAGATTGAAGCTGGCGCTCACCGAGGAAAAACCGACCATTAAGCCGTACAACGAAGCTGCGTGGGCTGAACTAGCAGATTCGAAATCGACCCCCATCGAAGTTTCACAAACGCTGCTGGATTCGGTACACGTCCGATTTGTTCAACTATGGCGTTCCTTGGAGCCCGAGCATTTCGCGAGGGTTCTCGTGCATCCCGAGCATGGCGAACGCACCGTTGACTGGTTGTTGTTCGTCTACGAGTGGCACGGGAAGCATCACGCCGCGCACATCACCGAACTTCGCAAGCAAAAGGGCTGGTAGATTTTCTGCAATTTGGCTGAACGAAATGATCGCTCCACAGACTTGGGACCCGGAACGCTATGCGCGGAATGCTAGATTTGTCAGCGATCTAGCCGCGGCCGTGGTCGGACTACTTGCTCCGGAACCTGGAGAAAGAATCCTAGACCTTGGATGCGGCGATGGCGTGCTGACATCGAAACTCGCTGAGATTGGCTGCCGTGTCGTCGGAATTGATGGCAGTGCCGCACAAATTGAGGCGGCACGGAAACTGGGGCTAGACGTCCGTGTGATGGACGGCGAAAAGCTTTCCTTCAATGATGAGTTTGACGCGGTATTCAGCAACGCCGCGCTGCACTGGATGCGGAACCCCGTGGCGGTGATCTCCGGCGTGTGGCGTGCACTCCGGCCGGGCGGAAGGTTCGTCGCGGAGTTCGGTGGGCATGGGTGCGTTGCGAAAATCAAGAAGGCGTTGGTTTGCGCTCTGAATCGCCGCGGATTGAACGGAGAGGCGGCGGTTCCTTGGTACTTTCCAACCGTCGAGGAATACTCGACGTTGCTGAAAAACGCCGGCTTCTCCATTTCCGCGATTGCGCTTATCCCGCGTCCCACGCTGCTACCTGGAGATGTCACGGGCTGGCTGGAGACTTTTGCAGAGAGTTTCACAACCTGCTTGCCGACGGCCGAGCGCCCCACTTACATTGCGGAAGTGCGCGAAGCCTTGCGCCGTGAACTGGCGGATTCCGAGGGCAAATGGACGGCCGATTATGTGCGCTTGCGATTTTCGGCCATAAAACAGATTTAGCCAAGACATCGAGTACGCGTTTCCCGTTCCCAAAGTGGCGCAGCCCACTCCGGCTCGTGTAGGATGATGCGGTACAAAAGGAGATCGCATGGGACGGCCGGCAGGAACCTACGCTATTTTTGAAACTTCCCAGGGAAATATAGTGGTGCGTTTGCTGGAAAACGAGGCGCCAAAGACAGTCGCGAATTTTGTCTGCCTTGCGGAAGGCACGAAAGAATTCACGAACGAAAAGACCGGCCAGAAGGAAAAGAGACCGTTCTACGACGGGCTGATTTTCCATCGGGTGATTCCGGATTTCATGATTCAAGGAGGCTGCCCGCAGGGCAGCGGCATGGGCGGGCCAGGCTACAAGTTTGCCGACGAATTTCATCCGACGCTGAAGCATTCGAAAGCCGGGAAGCTCTCCATGGCCAACTCAGGGCCCGGAACGAACGGCAGCCAGTTCTTCCTGACCGTGGCGGCGACGCCGTGGCTCGACAACCGGCACACCATCTTTGGCGAAATTATCGAAGGCCAGGACGTGGCGGACAAAATCTCGAAACTGCCGCGCGATTCGAACGACCGTCCGAAGACTCCGGTGTCCATCGCCAAGCTACGCATCGAACGGGTCGCTTAAGCCGACGCCAAGGCAATGCTCACGCCCGAGCGATTATTCCGATTGATGATCGAGTTGATCTTTGTGTTGCTCGGCTTGCTGGTGGGCTGGCTGGGGTTGGTGCGGCACGTTTATGTGGACCGGCGCGGCGCCGCTTGGCTGATTCTCGGCGTGGCGTTGATCGTGTGGGGCCTGAGGGCGCTGTACAGTCCGGGGCAGTGGTGGTTGCGCTGGCAAAATTGGACGCGTGGGTTGTCGCTCGCGCTTTTGGGCGTCCTGATGCTGGTGATGTCACGAGTGCCGTTCCTCTGGGTCGGCCCTATGCTTGCAGCCTGCGGAGGATTGCTCGTATTGCGCGGGATCATTGAAGCGTTCTTGATCTTCCGGCCCCGATGAAAAAGTTTTGACCAGAAAGGCGCTGCAACTACCGGGCCTCAGCGGACTTTTTGCCTTTCTTTCTATTCCGCTTCCACTATAATCCCCGGAACAGACAGCCCTTCCAAAGTTTGGGAATCCGCCCGGGCCGTCGAATACCTTCATGAAAGAAAATAAAGGAGAACGTCCGTGCTGAAAGAGTTCAAAGAATTCGCCATGCGTGGCAACGTCATGGATCTGGCGGTCGGCGTCATTATTGGCGCGGCATTTGGAAAAATTGTCTCGTCGCTGGTGGAGGACGTGCTCATGCCGCCGCTGGGGCAACTGCTTGGCAAAGTTGATTTCTCGGGCCTTTACTTCAGCTTGGACGGCAAGAGTTACGACTCGCTGGCCGCAGCGAAAGCAGCCCACGCGGCCACCCTGAATTATGGAGCATTTCTGAATACCGTCGTCAATTTCCTCATCGTCGCGTTTTGCGTCTTTCTCATGGTCAAATGGATCAATCGTTTCGCTGCGAAACCGGCACCAGCGGCGGCGCCGACAACCAAGGATTGCCCGCAGTGCGCCATGACCATTCCGCTCGCGGCGAAGCGCTGCGGCCATTGCACGTCGCAACTCGCTTGACGCAGTGAGTTTTGCGAAGTCGTTAGTTCTTAGTTCTTGGTTGTTAGTAAAGAGAACTGCGGCGGAGACAGCAGATATTCCGGACCTAAGAACACACCAAAAACTCATAACTAAAGACTAAAAACTGATGCTCGTCAGGACTTCGGAGTCTTTTTCTTCTGGTTTTCTTCGAGATGCTCGCGCAAACGGTTGACCACGATGTCTTCGTGTCCTTGGTCCATCCCTTTTTTCACTTCTTCCAGCGCGAAGTGCACGACGTCGTGATGGTGTATTTCCGTAGGCGCAACCGCGTCACTGAAACGCAGCCACAGCCAGTGCAGAAGATTGACTTCGTTGGCGGTCAGATTTGGCGCATGCGGCCCGAGGACTTTGTAAAGCTTGTCACCGTTGGGTAAGTGGATTTCCAGATTGAACTGCGGCCGCTGGTCGCCAAGCTTTTCCCAGGCCTCGCCGATCAGCCGGGCCTGCTCTTCGGTGCTTTCTCTGGTGGAATGTCCCAGCACGATCGTGCTGGACTGCAGTGAAGTTCCCGCGCGCAGGATACCATCCGAGAGATTGTTCGCCGCGACGACCGCTAGGCGGATGGATTTACCTCGTTTTTCCGCGAGCGCGAGCGCTTGCGAAAAGAGCTGCTGCTCGATGCTGCCGAAGAGCTGTTCAGCTTCGAGTTCGAATTCGCCGGAGGCGGAGCGGCGCAGCAAGCGCACGTGAAGCACAACAACATCGCGACGGCCTGGTTTGACACGATCGAGCACGTTGCCCAGGTGGTAGAGGGAGTGAACATTACTGACCGGCACAAGGATGTTGCCGGGGCGGGCGCCGACAGCAGCCGGTGTCAGCTCACCTTCCATTTCGAGGTGGAACTGGTCCATCTCGACGTGTTTGACATTGCCGCGGGCGTGGTGCGTGACTTTTTCCGAAATGGTGAAGACGATGAAGAGCACCACGGAGAAGGTGACACCGGCGATGGTCGCATCTTTCTTGGTGAAGAGGTTTACGACCGCGATGCCGAGCAAAGTCAGGGTGATCAGGCCGAGGCCGAGCGGGATTTCCACGCCAAAAATCGTAAAATTCAGCGGCACGCGGTACTCACGATCGCCCGGATGCGTGTAGCGCAAAATGAGCACCGCCAGGCCCTTCATGGCGAAGCTCCAGATCACGCCGAAGGCATAGAGGTTCGCGAGGAAAGTGACATTCCCTCGGCTGATGATGATGGTGATGATCTGCAGCAACGCGATGATGTTGATGATGCGGTGCGATGTGCCAAATTTGCGGTGGGGCTGGCGGAACCAGTCGGCAAGAACGCCGTCTTCGGAAACGCGGTTGAGCACGCCGTTGGATCCCACGATCGCGGTATTCACCGCGCCCGCCAAAATCAGGGTACCCACCACGACGACGAAGCCATGGAAGACCAACCGTATTAGGAACGGGCCCTCCAAGTTCATGGCCAGGCCGCCGATTAGGTTTTCCAGATAATTCTGGCGAATGTTATCTGGAATGATCATCACCGCGAAAAAAGAAACCAGCGAGGTGAACACCAGGCTGTAAATGAAAATGACCAGCCCAGTTTTCTTCAAGTTTGGGAGCTTGGGATGCTCGATTTCGCGGTAGACCTGCGCGAGGGATTCTTCGCCGCTCATGGCCAGGACGGAATGGCCCAGGCCGATGAAGATGGCGATGATTCCGGCGAAATGGGCGAAATGGACTCCATAGAGCCAGCCCATGGCGTTCGGTTCGAGCTTCAGGTTCTTCGGAGAAGGAATCGGAGGTAGCGCGGGATGGCGGAGCCAGACGGTGTAGACGCACCAGGCGATGAGGATCACGACCATCACGGTCGTAATCTGCATAATGCGCATGGCCTTCTGGCTGGATTCGTGGACGCCCTTGATGTTGTACCACCAGAAATAAATGGTGACTAAAATGGCGAAACAGGCCGCGCCGAATCCGGGCGAAATGTGCAGGCTCAGGTGGATGTAGTCGAATGTTTCGTTTAACAGTCCGACGAGATATTGGCCGGCGGAGACGCCGCTGATCGGCCCGGTCAGGATGTAATCGAACATCAGAGCGGAGACGCTGAACTTGGCGAGCGTGCCGCCCATCGCTTCTTTGACGACGCGATAGACGCCGCCGCGCACAAACATGCTGCAGCTTTCGACATAGACGGCGCGCACTGCATACGAAAACAGCATGATGCCGAGGATGAACCAGGGCGCAGCCTTGCCGATGTAGCCTTCGGCTTCGCCACCGGCGTAGTAGGCGGAAGAAGCAAGATCGTTGAGCACGATGGCCGCAGCGCGCCAGAAGGAGATGAAACTCAGGAGCGCCGTAGTGGCGACAAGGACGCGTGGAATACCGTTGCCGCGGCTGCCTGCGGCAGCAGGGCTATTGGGAGTGCTGCTCATGTCTGGGTGTCGTTAAATTGCAGATTGAAATGCTCGCATTTTTAGGGCGCTAAGTCTAGCTTGGCGGCCAGCGAACGTTCGAAAAGAGCTAGCCCGCGTGGGCGCGGAAAGCTTTGGCGCATTCGGCGCAGGGGCAAATGTTGCGGAGGTGATCGTAGCTGTAGATGCCGGTGGAGTGGCCATCGGTGAAGCTGAGTTGAACGGCATAGTTGCCAACGACTGTGGCGGCTTGGGCGCGCGGTTTGGGCTTGAACATGGGCAGCGCAGGAGAAGATTTGAACGGTGAAGGCACATCGCCGAGCGCGGCCTTCTTCTCTCGCGCGTCATTGCACGTGGCGCAGGGGCATTCGTCGCGCAAATAGGCGAATTCGTAGTGGCTGGCGTGGCCGTCGGCCCAGATGACATCCACACCCGCGCCATTCGAAACGTGAATCTTGATGCTGGTTGGTTTCTTTCGCGGGTCGAGGGGAGTTGGCATTTTCAGGTTGCGTGATCAGACCTTGGGCTTGCCGTTGCAGCAGTCGCCCGGCGGAATGGGATTTCCGTGCGGGCACGTTTTCGGGTGGCCAAGGAAGGTGCAGATGCGCTGGTCCAGCTCCGGGCTGATGATGTGCTCGAACTTGCAAGCTTGCGTGTGCGCCTCGGAATCGTCGATGGAAAAAGTGTCCTTGAAGAGGCGCTCGGCCAAGCGGTGACGGCGGACTACGTCGCGCGCGCGCTGGCTGCCTACGGGCGTGAGCTGCACTTCCCCGTTTTGTATTTGCACCAAGCGCAAATCGGACATGCGAGAGAGAACGCGCGTGGCGGGCTCGTTGCTTACTACCGGCAGACTTCCCGCTGGACCGGTGGCGTGGAGATTCTCCGCTTGCGCGGGCTTCCCTTCCTCGCCGCAGACCCAAATCTGCTCGAGCAGATGGTCGAAGCGAATCTCGTCGTCGGTGGAAACGGGTGTGCAGCAATCCGCGGTGTCGGCGAGAGGGCAAGCCAGCGGATGGCCCGGACCATGCTGCGCGGTGTCAAAGTGCAGGTGGCCGTGAGCAAGCTCGATGCGGCGGTCCGCCTGGCGGGCGATGTCCGGGTCGTGCGTCACCATCAGGATGGTGTGGCCGGCGTCGTGCAGTTCGCGGAAAATCTTGATGACGATGTTTTCGTTGGGTTCATCGAGATTGCCGGTGGGCTCGTCGGCGAGAATAATCTTTGGCTGATTGATAAGCGCACGCGCGATGGCTACGCGTTGTTGTTCGCCGCCTGAGAGTTGCGCCGGGAGATGCGTGAGGCGGTCGCCAAGGGCTACGCGCTTCAGCGCTTCAGCAGCCTGCGCTTCATCCGTGACGCTGTGGAAATACTGAGCCAGCATCACGTTTTCGAGCGCTGTGAGATACGGCACGAGATGAAATTGCTGGAAGACGAAGCCTACTTTTTCCGCGCGGTAGCGGACCAGTTCGTTTTCGCGAAGCTTCGAAAGATCGACGCCGTCAACAACCACATGCCCGGATGTAAGCGTGTCCAGGCCACCAAGAATATTAATGAGCGTGGTTTTTCCGGAGCCGGATGGTCCCATCAGCGCGACCCATTCGCCGCTATGGACATCGAAGCTGACTCCGCCGAGCGCGCGCAGGCTGCCGTACTGCTTGGTCAGATTGTCGATGACCACTTGCTTCGCCGCAGTTTGCGGCGACGCTACAACGACGGAACTCACGCTTCACCCCTGAAAACCGATGCCGGCCGGATGCTGGCCAGCCGCCGCAGCGGATACGCGCTGATGATCGCAACGATGATTGTCAGCGCCACAGCTACAGGATACACAATCAGCCGCGGCCGCGCCGCCACTCCAAAGACCGTTTTGCCCAAACCGATCGACAGGAGAATGCCCACTGCTCCGCCGATGATGCCGCCTGCAAGACCGAGCAACGCCGCCTCCGCAAGGAAAAGCCGCAGTACACGCCGCATCGAGCCGCCGATGGCTTTCATCAAGCCAACGTCCATCTTGCGTTCCATCGCCACGTTGGTCATCGCCGCCATCACGCATAGGCTGGTTAGCACAAGCACAGTCGCGACCGTCGCCGTCAACAGTCCGCTGATGCGGTTGTAAATCTTCGCCTGCGCTTCGGTAAATTGCCGGATGGGACGGACGTCCACTTCGGGCAGTTCTTTCTGCAGTCCAGCAACATAGTCATCGATTTGCCGAGAATTGCCCGGCACGTTCAGCAGAACAGTGGTCAGCCGATCCGTGTTTCCGGTCCAATATTGCAGATCGTCCAGCGGTAGGAATATTTGATTGTCTTCGGGGCCTCCGAACGAGCGGATTCCCGAAACAGAGCAGAACCTGGACCATTTTTCGGCCTTGAGATTGAGGAATTGCGTTGCTGAGACGTTGAACGTCGCGGCGGTCCTCTCTCCAAGCTGACACTCCCAGGTATTCAAATAGGCCAACTTGGATTCTTGCACCACTCGATTCGGAATCACTTTCCCCATGGCGCTCCAAGGAGAGCCGTTTCCAACCACAACCACGGGAACAGATCGGCGCGGGAGCTTTGGCTTAAGATCTCCATCGAGAACTTCAGCCTGAGCAACGAGGTAAAGAAAGCCGGTTTTAGTGACTTGCCCTCCTCCGTTGACCGACGGAATACGGTCGAGAATCGAAGAATTCATCGTGCCGTCGGATTCGGAAGAAGTACCTCCAGAATTTCGCGGCGAAATGACTACGTTTGCGCCAAAAGCCCGAAATTCGGTGGTGAGGCGGCGCTTGGCGTCCACTTGAAGGTTAAGCAAGGCGGCGGTGGCGGCGGCGCCTGCGCCTAGCGCCAAAAGCATTACGAAGAGGCGCCCGCGATTGGCGCCGAAGAGGCGGCGAATGATGCGCCAGAACATGGCTCGATTGGTTGCGCGGCGGTCGGCCATCATTCTCCTCGCAGGATGGGCGCCGGTTCGTAGCGTGAAGCGCGGTGCAGCGGGAAGGCGCTACCAAGAATCGTGACGCCGGCGGCGAGCGCAATGATCACGAAAAAGACGATGAGCGACGGTTGAGGTGCTGCGCCGAAGATTTTTTCACCTAGTAACCGCGCCAGAATAATTCCCAGCGCATAACCAACTCCCCCGCCAACAAACGCGAGCAAAAGTTGTTCTGCCGCCAGCAGGAATCCCACTGTCCCGGAGCCCGCGCCGAGGGCTTTCATCAAGCCGATCTCCGTGCGCCGCTCGATTACCGAAGCCGCTGAAGATGCCCCCACGGCGAGCGCCGCCGCTAGCAACGCTGCTCCAGTGACCAGCCACAGTAAAATCCGCACCCGCGTGAGAATCGCGCCTTCGCCTTCCGCCACGCGCCGAATCACGCGCACGTCCGCGCCGGGCAATACCTGCTTGATCGAATACGCAATCGAAGAAACATACGGGCTGCAGGACCAGCGCTCGAACTCGTCAGCCTTCATCGTCTTCGGATCGCGCCGCGCAAAATCGTCTTCGGGCTTAGTCAGCGCACTGACATAAAGTTTGCGGTATTGGCCGGGCTTGTTACCTATTCCCTGCGCTAGAGGCAAAGGCACAACGATGGCATCATCCTCCGGTCCAGCTCCCGATAGAATTCCAGCGACACGGATCTCATGCCCCGAATCGCTAGATGTCTCAATCTCAATCGAATCACCGATCGAAATTCCAAAACGACGGGCGAGTTTTTCCCCCACCACACAGGAATCCCCAGTCTCCGAAATCCACTTGCCTTCGACATGCCACCAAGGATTAGTCTTCTCAATACCGGTGACAAAACTACTTCCGTCAGGCAAGGAAAGAGTGTGTGAATACCAAGAACCGATGAGGGTTGCGTTGCCCAAAATCCCTGAGCCAGAGGTGTTCTTCGAACCGTGGGTCCGAACTCGGACAGGAACTTCGAGGATGGGGGCAAAGGCGACGATATTGTTGTGCCAGAAAATGGTTTTGAGCTTGCCGAGGTCGGCTTCCGGCAGGTACGCGCCGGCATTCACGGGGCGGTAGTCCACGCCGCCGATTTCGAGCGGCAGCGAGTCAGCTTGTGGAGTTACCAATAAATTCGCGCCCAGGCTGCGAAACTCTTTCGCCAGCCGGTCGCCGACGTCCAGCGAAACGCTCAACGCCGCTGTGGTTACTCCCATGCCTAGCGCCAGCGCCGCCCCGGTGAGGAGCTTGTGGCGCGGACGGCGTCCAAACGAATCGGCAACAATTCTCAGGAACATAAAATGGTTGGTAAAGCGAGTAAGAGTACGAAATGCGCGCCCCTACTGTGGAATCTCCTTCGCGGCTTGCGTCAGCGACGAAATATCGATCACCAAATCTCCGCCATCCACGTGCGAAGGTACGCCGATCGGATTGCACCCTCCCGGATCGCCAATCGATGGAATGTAAATGGCCGAAGCGCAGTGCCGGCAAATGACGTTCTGTCCGTCCTGCCGGTACCCTTCCGCGCCGCAGATGCGGCAAGCATCCAGAGCCACGCCCCACCCATTCGGCTTCTTGATGATCATGAACCGCAGTGATTGGTTGTCCGCCTTGACGGTAAAGAGATGCATGGCGCCGTCCTGCACTTCGTTGAACGGCACGCGCACGATGCTGCCAACCGCTTCAATCGGGCGCGCCGTTGGCGGCGCCGAGTTTGCCCGCGCATAAATGAAGTCTGCGGTGAGCACAAGAATCACGGTTAGCGAGGCGGTGGCCGCGGCCATCATCCAGCGGCGCTGCCGCCGGTTCTGCGATTCCAGTAGCCGCTTCTCCGCGTCGTTCAGAGTCTCATTCCCAAGCTTGGCATGCGAAGCCGACTGCCATTCGCGGAAGATCAGTAACGCTGCCGCCCCAAAGATAAACACAAAAAAGAACAGCTCATTCCGCACAATCGGTCCAAGGACGGCCATCTCGGTCTTGCTCGACGGCAGCCAGCGCGCTTCGCTCAGTTCATGCAAACCCGTAATCGCCAGCTGAAAAGCCACGAGCATCAAGATGACGCTCGTGGCTGCAAAAAACCGGTGCAGCGGCACGCGCAACGTGCCTTTGAAGAAGAAGAGCCCGACCGCGACGGCCCCGGCAATCCCCACAATCATCCCAATCCATGTCTGCAAGCCTTCGCTGGAAACCTCAACAGCGCGCAAGATGAGAGCCAGCTCTGCCCCTTCGCGCAATACCATCAGAAAAACAAAGAGAAAAATCCCCCAGCCCGCCGCGCTGCCCGCCTTTTCGGCATAGGCTTCCACCTTGGCCTCGATCTCTTTTTTCAGGTGGCGCGCAACTCGATTCATCCATACGATCATCGTAATAACGAAGACCGAAGCGATTAGAAGCATCAGCCCCTCAAAACCGTCTTCGCTGATGCGGAAGCGCTCCAGCGCTACTGCAACGGCCAAGCTGAGGGCGGCCGCCCCCGCCACGCCGTACCAGGCGAAGCGTGCCAAGTGCTGACGGCCCGTGCGGGAAAGATAGACAAGAATGATGCCGACGACGAGAGAGGCTTCAACGCCTTCACGAAGAGCGATAAGAAGAGCCGAGAGCACGAAAACTCCAGTTGTAAATGATTTGCAACTACGCTTAAATTCTACCGCAGGCGGGAGTTTCCGTCAACCGGACCAGTTTGGTCCTATTTGCTCCGCAGGCTTAGGTTATCCTGTTTGAGGCTCATGCGCCCCATTCGACTCAGCCTGTCCTTTTTCTCATTGCTACTGCTCTGCACGCCGGTTCCCGCTCAGGGACCGGCAGCAGCTCAGCCGCAGCGCGCCGCCGTGCACCCCGATCCCAATCGCGCGCAAAAGTATGTCGACCAGGGAGACAAAGCCACAGCTGACGGGAAGTTTGAGGAAGCGCTTGTTGCCTACGAAGAAGCCGCTCGTTACGCGCCGCAGGAAGGCTACGTCCTCGAGCGAGGCGCCGCTCTGCGCTCCAAACTGGTTCGGGCGTACGTCGAAGCGGCGGAACGCGATGCTTTGGCCGGTCGGTTAACCAAGGCCACTGAGGAACTGGGGACGGCGCTGCAGATTGATCCCGGCAACACCGTCGTCGAAGAGCGCCGCGCTCAAATGAAGGCCATGGACGACGAACCCCGCGTCAAGCATGCGACCGGAATCTCCGGCTTGCCCCGGCTCCAGCCACAACCGGGAAAGCGCAATTTAAACCTTCGCGGCGATACCAGGACGGTCTACGAAGAGCTTGCGAACCTTTTCGGCGTCAAAGCAACATTCGATCCGGACCTCACCCCCAAGAACGTGCAGCTGCGGGTTGATGAGGTGGATTTCACCATTGCCGCAGCCGTTCTCGCAGCACAGACGGGGACTTTTTGGCGGCCCGTAAATCCTACGTTGCTGTTTGTCGCCCCAGACACACAGGAGAAGCGGCGGCAGTACGGCTTGGAAGCCGAGCAGACTTTTCCACTCCCGGCAGCCGTCGGCCCGGAAGACGTCACCGAGATGCTGCGCGTCCTGCGCGACATCACTGGGACTACCCGCATCGATCTGGACAGCCGCAGCCGCACCATCACCATGCGCGATACGCCAGAGCATCTCGCTCTGGCCGGCGAGCTGATCGAGCAACTCGAAAGGGCCCGCGGCGAAATGGTGCTGGAAGTCGAACTCCTCGAAGTGGACCGCAACAAAGCGCGTGCTCTTGGAATCACCCCTCCATCTTCCGAGCAGCTCATCAGCTTGACTACCAACGAGTTGAACTTGCTCAAATCTTCGACGACCCTCACAAACCTGCTCACCAACATTCAACAAGTCTTCGCGGGAAGGGGATTCTCCGGCATTCCACCCGTCATACCTGTTGGAGGCGGCCTGTCCACGTTCCTCCTCACGCTTCCGACGGCCACCGCCAATTTCTCCGATTCGCTTTCGCTGGTCCAGAGCGGACGCCAAGTGCTCCTGCGCGCGCAAGACGGAAAGCCCGCCACATTTTTTGTCGGTGATCGCTTTCCGATTACGCTCTCGCTGCTCTCCGGAAGTTTGGGAAAGGGCAGTACCTTGGCGGGAGTGTCCGGCGCGTCGGTTTTCCCGGAAACCAGCTTCATCGTCGGCGCCAATCCGTCTGCGTTGGTCGCTAACAGCTTCACCGGCGGCACCCTTCCGGATCTGGCGGTTGTGTTCGATGATCCCAAGGCCAACACGTTTGTCATCTTGCAAAACCAGGACAAGGGAAACTTCCTTCAAGTAACTCCATCGCCGATCACTCTGGGCAGCAACGAAACAGGCCAAGTCGCTATCGGCACCGGGGTCTTCCGCAACGACAGCAAAAAGTTTTCCACGACGCAACCGCCGGATGTGGTGCTGGTGAATTCCACTTCGAATAATGTTTCGGTTTTATTGGGAAGCGTCGACGCCACAAACAAACCCAATGGACTGTTTACGGAAGCACCCGGCTCGCCCTTTGCGGTGGGAAGCAATCCGAGATCCGTAATCGTGGCGGACTTCAACGGCGATGGCTTCCTGGACCTCGCCGTTGCCAATCAAGGCGACAATTCCATCTCTCTTTTCCGCGGAAATGGGGATGGGACTTTTACAGAGTTTCCGTCCTCCCCCCTCAAGCTGACAAATACCACCACAATTACGGAGTCCGCTCCTGTCGCCATGGCCAGTGCTAATTTTCGGAACAAGATCAACACCATCAACAACGGCTCTGAAGTGGACCTTGCGATCGTAAATCAAGGCTCGAACAACGTCGCCATTCTACTGAGCTCTGTAGATTCGAATCTGAATGTCACTCTTGCCGAAGCCCCCAATTCGCCGATTTCGGTGGGCACTACTCCGGTAGCTGTCGCAGCGGGAGACTTGAACGCCGATGGCGTGCCGGATCTGGCAGTCGTGAACCAGGGCAATTCTACCGTTTCGGGTTCAGTTTCAATCCTGCTGGGAAGCGCGAATTTGGACGGGACGTTGACGGAAGCGACGGGATCCCCGCTCGCTACCGCCGCCACTCCCGCCGGTGTCGCCATCGCCAATTTTGCGAACGGCCCTGTCCCCGCCCTTGCGGTAACGAACAAAGGCTCAAGCACGGTTGGCGTTTATCTCGGTCTAGGAAGCGGCATCTTTGCTTCGCGCATCGAGCTCAACACACCCCCCGGACCCGCCGCCCTCATCGCGTCCACATTGACGACTAGTGGGCTTCCCGACATCGCATTGGTGTCCCAGGACCCGTCCGCCAGCCAGGGCGAGGTCACGGTGATTCAGGATTCCACGAATTTCGCCATTAACTCGGCCGTAGGCACGGCGCAGACGCCCTTTCCGGCGTCGGAATATGTCGATCTCGGAGTGAAGATAAAAGCTACGCCCACGTTACATCCGAACAATGAAGTGACTCTACTGCTGGAATTCGAAATTCGCGCTCTGGCCGGCTCCAGCGTGAACGGGATTCCCGTCCTTTCCAATCGCACGCTGACGCAAACAGTTCGCGTCAAAGAAGACGAACCAACGTTGATCGGCGGGCTCACGGATACGGAAGAGACCCATTCCATCACAGGCCTGCCGGGCTTTGCGGAAATTCCGGTAGCAGGATACTTGTTTGGGACTAGGAACAATTCGCTGCAGGATACGGAACTTCTCATCGTGGTAACGCCGCGGAAGGTGCGACTGGCAGATCATCTCACCCGGATGATTTTCGCTGGCCGCGGCGATCCTGGTGGCCGGGGCAGCACGGGCCCCGGAAGTTTTCAGCCACAGCAGCCGGTGATTCCACAGCAGCCGGTGATTCCACAGCCCCCGGCGGGTGCTCCGCAACCGCCCGCGCCACGGCCGCCGCAACCCTAGCTTCAATTCGCCGAATCCCTGGAATGAAGAGAGTGTTCGGAGATAATCCTGCGCTTTGGCGCGAGGAAGCTACGGCAGAGCTTCGAACACTACGATGGGCTGGTAGGTGCGCGGAACGACAGCTTCGGCAATGGCGATGAGCTTATCCTCCTGGCTGAAAACCCGCAGTCGCGGCGGCTTTGGCTCTCCTCCATCGAGCTGTGTCGTCGCACCGGGAGGCGGCTCGACGCGGCCGGCCTGAAGCTGTGCGATCATAATATTGAACTTCGTGCCATGACGCACACGCTTTTCAACGACCGGCAGCACGTTCACCCGCGGGAAATTCGTCAGCAGGCTTTCGAGAGGGATCAGGCAGTCCGCAAATTTGCCGGCCTGCTTGGCTTCCGCGAGTTCACCGAGCGTGAGCGCTTGTTCCAGCGAAAATTCGCCCACCGCGGTGCGCGTGATTTCCGCCAGGTGCGCGCCGCATCCCAGCTTCTGCCCCATCTCGTGCGCCAGCGACCGGATGTAGGTACCGGAAGAGCACTCGATGACAAAGCGCGCGATGCTGCCTTTGACCTCTTTCAATTTGTACTCGTAAATCTCGATTTCCACGGTTTTCAATTCGACGGGCTGTTTTTTGCGCGCTAACTCGTACGCAGGCCTGCCTTTCACTTTCTTCGCGGAAAAGGCCGGCGGCATCTGTTCGAATCGCCCGATGCGCTCTGCAGCAAACTTCTCAAGTATCATGGCATCCAGCCCGGGCGCGGCGTCTGGCCCTTGCGCTTCGCCATCCGAATCGTAGGTGTCTGTCGCGAATCCGAATCGGAAGCCTGCCTCATAGCGCTTGCGCCGCCCGGCGTAGAACTGCACCAGCCGCGTCGCGCGTCCCAGCAGCAACACGAGAACACCGGTCGCCAGCGGATCAAGTGTGCCCAAATGCCCGATCTGCCGGAAGCCTGCCAAATGGCGCACTGCATCGACAACGTCGTGCGACGTTTTCCCTTGCGGCTTGTTGATGACGAGCGCGCCGTCAATCGGCGCCGGCTGTGGTTGTCGTGGCATGCTCTAGGCTACGAATTTCTATTTGCGGCCGAAATAGGAACTGAAAACTCTCAGGGTGCGGGCGGATTTTCCTTCTTCATTTCCTTCAAGAGCCGCTCGATGCGCTCGACGTGCTCCTGCGAAAGATCCAGCGTGAAGTGCAGTTCCGGAACGCGGCGAAGTTGCAGCCGCTCCACCAGTTCCCGGCGGATGTACCCGGCGGCATGATCGAGGGCCTTGATGGCGTCCGATTGCTCTTTGTTCGTTCCCTTCACGCTGATGAACACTCGCGCGTGCTTCATGTCCGGCTGCACGCGCACTTCGCTGGCGACCACGCTCACTTCCAGGCGCGGATCTTTCAGTTCCCCCGCCAGCATGGCGTTGATTTCGTGGGCGATCTCCTCGCCCACTCGTTCATGTCGGTGATTGGCTGGACTCATCGGCGTCCCTGAAACTCTCTAAACAATCTCCACCGCTTGATTGATCAAAAATGACCCGAGGATGCGGTCCGCCTCGTCCAAAACTTTCTGAAGCACTTCTCTCAAGTGCTTCTCTTCATTCGAAATGGTTACGACACCCACGACCGACCTCTGCCACGTGTCGTGATGCTCTAGCTCTGCTACGGCCACATTGAAATCCCGCCGCAGCTTGTCTTTCAAGCTGCGCAGCACCTGCCGCTTGTCCTTCAGCGATTGAGCGTCCGGGATGTGCAGCTCGAGGGTGAGCAGACCGACCGGCATGTGGCGCTCCGGGGGACAGTCTGGCGGATTATTTCTTGCCGGCGGACCCGCCGCCCTGTCCGGCGGCTTCCGCGGCGCTCATCTTGCTAACGCTGAAGCATTCCAGGATATCCCCGACTTTGATGTCGTTGAAATTCGCGACGCCAGCGCCGCATTCAAAACCGGTACGAACTTCGCTGGCGTCATCCTTGAAGCGCTTCAATGAGTTGAGCTTGGAAGTGTAAATCACCGCTCCTTCGCGCAGCACGCGCACTTGCGCGTCGCGCTTCAGGATGCCGTCGACCACGTAGCAGCCCGCAATCGTCCCCGCGCCCTTGACGCGGAATGTATTGCGCACTTCCGCTCGGCCCAGGTACGTTTCCGTGACCACTGGCTCGAGCAGCCCTTCCATGGCCTTCTTCAGTTCGTCGGAAACTTCGTAAATGATCGTGTGCGTGCGGATGTCCACGTGTTCCTGTTGCGCCAGGTCCAGCGCCTTGCGGTCCGGCCGCGTGCCGAAGGCAATCACGATCGCGCCGGATGCCGACGCCAGCAGAACATCATTTTCCGTAACCGCTCCGACACCCGAACCGATGATCTTCAGCTTCACCTGGTCGGTCGAAAGCTTCGGCAGCATTTCGCTGAGCACTTCCACGGAGCCCTGCACGTCCGCCTTGATGACAATTCCCAATTCCTTGACGTCGCCGGCCTTCAGTTGTTCGTGCAACTGGTCAAGCGTAATGCGCGAACCGCTGATGCGAGCCATCGCGGCGTCGCGCTGCTTGCCCTGGCGGTATTCCACGATGTGCCGCGCCTTGGCTTCGTCAGTTACCTGGAAGAGGTCGCCGGCATCCGGCACGCCTTGCAAGCCGAGCACTTCGACAGGCGTAGACGGCGGCGCGTCTTTCACGACACGGCCGCGGTCGTCAAACATCGCGCGTACTTTGCCGAACACCGACCCGCAGATGAAGAAGTCGCCCGCGTTCAGAGTGCCATTCTGGATGAGAATCGTAGCCACCGGGCCGCGTCCCTTGTCGACACGCGATTCCAGCACGGTACCGGTAGCAGGCGCGTCGGGATTGGCTCTGAGCTCCCGCAAATCCGCGACCAGCAAAATGGTTTCGAGCAGCTTCTCGATTCCAATTTTCTTTTTCGCGGAAACTTCCACGAACTCCGTGTCCCCGCCCCACTCGGCGGGCATCAAGCTGTTTTCCGTGAGTTGCCGCTTCACGCGCTCCAGTTGGGCTTCCGGCTTGTCGATCTTGTTGATCGCCACGATGATGGGCACCTTTGCGGCTCGCGCGTGGTCGATCGCTTCTTTCGTTTGCGGCATGACGCCGTCATCGGCCGCCACCACCAGCACCACGATATCGGTGACCTTCGCGCCACGCGCGCGCATGCGTGTAAACGCTTCATGGCCCGGAGTATCGACGAACACCACGGCGCGATCGTTGACCACCACTTTGTAAGCGCCGATGTGCTGCGTGATTCCGCCCGCTTCGCCCGCGGCAACATCCGCTTCGCGAATGGCGTCCAGCAAGCTCGTTTTGCCGTGGTCGACGTGACCCATTACGGTCACAACCGGCGGCCGCGGCTTCAGGCTTTCCTTGGTTTCTTCCTTTGCGACTTCCAGAACCATCTCTTCTTCGAGAGAGACGACACTAACTACGCCGCTGAAGGCTTCTGCAAGTGTTGTAGCCGTTGGCACGTCCAGCGCCTGGTTGATGCTGGCAAAGACGCCACGATCGAGCAAATTCTTAAGCAGCTCCTTGGCGCGCACATCCAACTTTTCCGCGAGTTCGCGAATCGTGATGCCTTCCGTGATAGTCACTTCGCGCGGCGGACGCGGCTCCGCGGGGGCGATGACGGCCACAGCGCTGCGGCCTGCGCCCGGACGCTGTCGCGTCGGATGAAGTTTGCGCTCGCCCTCTTGCTCGCGTTTATCAAGAACGGGACGCTGGCGCTGAGGCGGTTTGCGGGTGTAAAGCGGCTTGCCCGGCTCCGCCTTCGGCGGCAATTTCTCGGGAAACGGCGGCAGCATTCCCGGGCGCCCGGGTGCGCGTGGACCGGGACGCGTACCGCTTGGCATCGGCCCGCGGCGCTGTTCAAAAGGTCGAGACTGCGGTCCGCCCGGACCACCGGATCGCGGCGTGAAGGGCCTTCCTTGGCCAGGCTGCTGTGGGCGCATCGGCTGCCCAGGACGCGGACCGCTCGGACGCGCTTCTCTAGACGCGTCGGGAAGAGGTCCCCGATTGCCCGTGGGCATTGGACCGCGATTTCCTGACGTCAATGGCCTTGACGGAGCGCCTGTTCTTGCTGGCGCGCCTGGGGGACGTCCGGGAGCGGAACCCGTTGCTGAAGCCGCGGGTCGCATTGCGGAAGGTTGCGCGCCACCTGGCGCCGTTGGGCGCATCGGCGCTGTGGGTCGAATGGGTGTAGCTGGGCGCGCTCCTGCGGGCGCTGTAGGCGCGGCGGCAGGCGTGGACGGGCGAATCGGAGTCGGTGCAGGCGTTGCGGGAGTAGTAGTTGCTGGTGCAGTCGCCGCCGGTGCAGCTGGCCTTGCCGATGGCGGTGCCGCTGCAACTGGTGGCGCCGCAATTGGCGCCTTAGGTGCGGCTGCCGCTGGCGCCTCTGGTACAACCGGCTTTGCCACTGGCGCAACCGGAATCACAGGCACAGCCGGTTTAACAGCAGTCGGCACGCTTGCTGGCGGCGCTGCCGCAGGCGCAGCTGGCCTCATCCGCGCGGCCTTCGCCGCAGCGTCTTTCGCTTCTTTTTCCGCTTTGGCAGCGGCTTCGGCGTGCGCTTCTTCTTCGGCCACGCCCTGAATCTTTTTGCGCACTTTCTCCGCGACGTCTTCGGGAATCGAGCTTGAGTGCGTCTTTTTTTCCGTGACGCCATACCCCGGCAGCAGGTCAATAATGGCTTTCGCCTTGACCTCCAGTTCGCGGGCCAGTTCGTTAATTCGGACTTGATTTACGTCGGTCATGCGCTCCGTTCTCGATTACGACTTCGCCTCTTCAGCCTTTGCCGCATCGCCTTCATCGCTGGCGGGCGTGGCCTCTGCAACGCCTTCTGCCGCCGTCTCCACCGCGGCAGGAGCTTCTTCAACCGCTTCTACCGTCTCGGAATTCTCCGCCGTCTCTGCAGGCGCAGCTTCGGCAGGAGCCTCGCCTTCAACAGTGGCTGCGCCCTCTTCGGCAGCAGCTTCCCCGCCCGCAGCGGCCTCGCCAGTAACAGCGGCGGCTTCGGTGCCGCCTTCGTAAAAGCGGTTCACGGCTTGATAAATCTTGTCCACCATCTTTTCGCCGATGCCCGGGATTTCCATCAATTGTTCCGGCGTCATTCCGGCGAGTTTTTCGACGGATGTGATCCCCGCCGCTTCGATCTTCTCGATGGTCTTTGCGCCCACGCCCGCCAGCGAAGTCAACGGGGTCGCCGGAGCGGTCAGCGCGGTCATTTGCTCTTCGATTTCTTGGCGCTTTTCTTCTTCGCTCTTGATGTCGATGTCCCAGCCAATCAGCTTGCTCGCCAGCCGGACGTTCTGCCCCTTCTTGCCGATGGCCAGCGAAAGCTGCGAATCCTCGACGATCACTTCAAGCTTTTTGTTTTCCGGATCGGTGATCTGCACGCGCGTCACTTTTGCCGGGCTCAGCGCCTTTTGCGCAAACGCCACCGTCTCTTCGCTGTATGGGATAATGTCAATCTTCTCGCCGCGCAGTTCGCGGATGATGGACTGCACGCGCATGCCCTTCATGCCCACGCAAGCTCCCACCGGATCGACATCCTTGTCGCGGCTCATTACCGCTACTTTGGTCCGCTCGCCCGCTTCCCGCGCCGCAAAACGAATCTGCACGGTGCCGTCGTAAATTTCCGGCACTTCCATCTCAAACAAGCGCTGCACCAGGCTGGCATCCGCGCGCGAAACGATTACCTGCGGACCTTTTGCAGCGCGGTCCACCATCTTGATGACTACGCGCAAGCGCTCACCAATATTGTATGTTTCCAGCTTCGATTGCTCGCGCTTGGGCAGCCGCGCTTCCGTCCGGCCCATGTCCACGATCAGATCCGGGCCTTCGGCGCGCTTCACGATCACCGTCACCAGCTCGCCGACGCGCGTGTGATACTCGTTATAAATATTATCGCGCTCGGCCTCGCGCACTTTTTGCAGAATCACCTGCTTGGCCGTCTGCGCCGCGATGCGTCCCAGCACATCCGTCGGCTTCGGCCCCAGAATCTCCGTGCCCACTTCCGCCGCCGGATTCTTTTTCTTTGCTTCCGCCAAGCTGATCTCTTTTTTCGGGTCGGTCACTTCCTCGACCACCATGTGCACCGTGTACACGTCCACCTGCCCGGTGTCCTGGTTGAACTTCGCGCGCAGGTCTTCTTCCGTCTTATAATATTTCCGCGCCGCCACCACCATCGCGTCTTCAATAGCCGACACCACCACTTCCGGCTCGATGTGCTTCTCGCGGCTGAGCATTTCAATCTGTTGGTAGAGCAAATTCGCCATAATCTAGATTCCTAAGATTTCCTCGCTAGAACTCGACGACAAGGTTCGCCTTGCGGATCGCCTCGAGCGGTACTTCTACCGTTCGCGATTCCTTGCCCTTCAACTCCATGCGGACTTTCCCATCCGCAAAACCCGCCAGCCGTCCCTCAAAAAACTTCGCATCGCCCACCGGTTCGCTGGTCGAAATCTTCGCCAGCCGCCCTCGAAACCGCTCGAAATCCGCCGGCTTCTTCAGCGCCCGGTCCATCCCCGGCGAACTCACCTCTAGTACATACCCCGGCCCGGGTATCAGTTCCTCGACATCGAGGATCACGCTCAATTGCTGGCTGACGAGCTGGCAATCGGAGTGGCTGATCTTCGGGTACGGATCACTCGCGGCATCCTCGCCGCCCAAGTGTCCCGCCGCATCGCTGATTGCCGCTGCTGGCTTCGGAACCCGATCGATGTACACCCTCAGGAATCGCTGCTTGCCGACTTTCCATTCGACATCAACGATTTCCAGGCCTTCCGAACGCGCCACCCGCTCGGCAGCGCCGCGGATCTTTTCCAAATCCACCCGAGAGACTCCCCGACCATAGCCGGTTTTCGATGCACTCCAACCGGCCCAACAAAAAAGTGGGCTTGCGCCCACCTCTCCGTGCGACCCGCTTCAGAGCGAAATCAGAGTATATTCCCGCTGCATGGTAAAAGCAAGATACGGGCCTCCGCCTCCCTAGCCTGTCATTTCGAACGGAGCATGCCGACTCCTTTTCTTCCGCATTCGCTCCTGCGAATGCGTCGGCCTGCGCAGAGAGAAATCTCTCTTCTCTTTGCTTTCCCGCCCGTCGTCTTCCCCCTCTTCGAGCTGCTCCCTTCTGCGGCGGATCTCTCGCCCGTTCGTTACCCTTAGCCTCCCGTCCCCATGGTGCCCTTTGTTACCACGTCGTCCTCACTGCCTCTCATAGCCTATGACGCGCAAGTGAATACCTTGAAGATCGAACACTCCTCCGCGGTGCCCAAACTGGCCGTAAAAGTGAAGACCGCGAAGGGCGCAATGCTGGCGGACAGGACCGACCAGGACCTTCTGGAAACTGATTTTGTTTCGGAGAATCACGCGACGGGAAAACGCGTCCCCTTTACGATTCTGGTGGGGACCAAGGGCGAGCAGCGGGGCGTGCCGGTCCAAATTCGCTACCAGCCGAACTGGTGGTTTCAAGTCGTTTTGAATCTGCTTCCCAAGTCCGCGCCGCAAGTACAACCCACGCACTAGGCGTCCACGCGGGCGCACGCCATTGGTGGTTCATAGCAGATTGTGAATCGGAGATAAAATTCGGAAATTGATAGCAGAAAGAGGAAAAGAGAAAACCCACTCCTGCGTGGAAGAAATGAAGCTAACCTACTTGCGCTCGGCTTGAAACTTCATGGCTTCATTCATATCTGCAATTCCCTTTTTGCAGGCGTCGCGGTCGCCTTGATAGCAGTGCTCAAGGTCTTCGAGATAGTTTTGGAGGATTTTCACGCGGATGCGGGCCAGACCTCTTTGTCGGGCGTTTTCCAGGGCGTCCTTGGCTTTCAGTTCTGAGACGGCGTCGGGATGTTCGCCGAACTGCTCGATGGCGGTATAGGTGCTCCAATAAGTGCGGTCCTGGCGCTCGCGCTCTTTGTTCAGGGTGTAAACCAGGAGATAGTTGGCGCCCAGGACGAAGACGACAGCCGCGATCCCAAGAATCATGAGCCGCTTAAACATGATGCGGAGCGTACCGCATCTGGAAAGTTCGCACTAGAGGATTCTCTGCGTGACGCGCTGCCAAGAAGAGCGGGAGTTCACCAGGGATAATGGGCAGCCTTGTCGTCGAAGAAACCGCCAGTTGGGCCGTCCGCTGGCAAAAGGGCCAGGCGCACGGGGCCGGCTGCTCCTTCCTCCACCGTCAGCGTACCTCGATGTCCATTCATGTCGGTGTCTACAAAACCGGGAGAGACAGAGTTGACCTTGATGCCAGTTTCTCGGAGTTCGTAGGCCAGTTGCACCGTAAGCATGTTCAACGCCGCCTTCGAGGCGTTGTAACCGATTAGTTTGAACGAGGCAAAATCCCAATTGGCGTCAGCGTTCTTTTCCAGAGAGCCAAGACCGCTGGAAAGATTCACGATACGGGCGTCTTTGGCTTTGCGAAGCAGCGGCAACATCGCTTGGGTGACGGCCAGCGTTCCCAGGAAATTCGTCTCCATAACTCGCCGAACGGAATTCAGATCAGCAGCGCTGGGAGGTCCGTCAGCCGGATCGAGAATGCCTGCATTATTGACGAGAATGTCGAGATGGTGGAACCGGGCATCGATGCTTGCTGCCGCGGCTGCGATCGTTTCAGGACGCACGAGGTCCACATGGACAAAGCGAACGTCTAGCTTTTCTGCCTGAAGCTTTGCAGCGGCCTCCTCGCCGAGAGCCCTATTCCGCGCGCCGAGAAGCACGGTCATGCCGGCCTTTCCGAACTCCCGGGCTATCGCTAAACCAATGCCTTTGTTAGCGCCGGTGACCAACGCGATTTTCTTCGGCGTATCATGCATGGAAATCTCCTAACAGAATTGAGCTGTAACAATATCACGGGCGTCAGGCTTGCGCGTTCGATGGCCGGCGCGTGATAAAAACCGGAAATTCGCCACCCGACCGGGGCGACGCTTAAGTGGTACTACCTTTTGGTGAGGGTGATCCATTTGTTTGAGTTTGCGCGGCTATACTGGGTTTTGTATGGCCGACTTCAAGCACCTGTTTAGAAAAGCTTCCCTGACGCTAATCGATGGCCTGCTGTTGTTTCTGTGCGCGGCCTCAGTGGCGTATCTCTCCGTGCCTCCTTTAGCCAAGTTGGGCGTTGGGCTGGGCAACAAGGTTGATACGAGCGGAGACATCCGGGTTTTGGGAGTAGTTGTTTTCCTCGGCATATTGTTCCTGGGAGTTGTGGCGGTGTTCTGCGCCGCTTTGGTTGCGGGATGCTTTATTTTGGCGGTTCTACCGAACAGCACCAGGCTGTTTGCACGGATAGGACTTCTGGTGGTCCTCCTGCCGGTTTTTATCCAGACAACGAGAAGAGGCCCGCGTGGATATCTTGATTGGCTCATCAATCCGTCCATTCGGCAAAACGAGGCAAGACAAAAGACGAAGCAGGAATCGGAGCGCAAGTTGAAAGCGTCGGAAGCGCTCAGCGTGGAGCGCGAACCGGACGGCATTCAGATTACCAACAACACCGATCAATTAGCGCGAGTGCAAGTGACGTTCATCCGAAGAACGAAGGATGCTATCTACAACTGCTATCCTGGCCAGTCCGCGACATTTCCCCCTTCTCCTTCCGACGAACAAATGAATTTAGCACCGCGGGAAACGCGGGTGTATCTATTCGGCGAGGCGCGCGCGAATACCAGTTTGAATCGCGAGTGCGGATTCGATGACTATGCCGTTTGGGGTTGGGATGAAAAAAGCGTCCCCCTGTTCTTAAGCGAGAAGGCTCATCTTTTTTAGGTAATGCATCTTTAGAAGACGCATCGACGATTGTCGGGAGATACCGGAGAAGTACGATGGCTAAACGTCGCATATTTGTAACGGTGCTTCTGATGGCAACGTTCGTCGCGGCGGGTGTGCAAGGCCAATTGCCGGAATCCACCTATGTGCCGGAGCAATTTGAATTTTTTGAGGGCCACGCTCACATGGGAAGGGACTCGATGAAATGGGAGCACGGCAAACTGGTTATCGTAAAACGCGTTGCGGACATGAGTGGCAAGGGTACCTTTGCCGAGACCAAAGAGGAGCTAAGCCCGAGTCCGGAGACCTGGAAGCGATTTTGGGCACGCATCGACTCTCTCGGCGTCTGGCAATGGAAAGCGGATTACAGCGACCCGAAACGCGGTGGGCCGGATGGGGAGTCCTGGGCTTTGACTCTGCGAGTTGGGCCGAAGCAGGTGAAATCGAAAGGCTACAATGGCGTCCCCGAGGTTTACGGCGAATTTCGCGCGGCTGTATACAAACTGATGGAAGACGCGCGTCACCACGTACGCGAATGAACACGTGGGAGACATCTCCCACCCTTCAAGAAACAACTTCGCAAAGGATTGGCTGCCCAAAATCATCTCATTCCATGGTGCGCCGCCCGCCTCAATATGCAGCGTGTTATCCTTCCGCATTATGAATGCGAAAGGCATAACACCGATATTGAACGTATCCAACATCTCCGCAAGCTTCGCCTGGTTCGAGAAGTGGGGCTGGAGGAAGTGCTGGGACTGGGGAACGCCTCCGACTTTCGGAGCGGTCGGGTCAGGTGAGTGCGAGATCTTCCTTTGCCAGGGCGCGCAGGGCGGCCGCGGCAGAGGTTCGAATACCACGACGTTTACCGCAGAAGGAGACGAAGCAGCCGACAAAGGCGCGTGGATGTCGCTGTGGGTGGAGGACGTTGACGAGGTCCACAGACAGTGCGTTGCGGCAGGACTGGATGTCACTTTCCCACCGACCGACATGCCCTGGAACGTCCGCGAGATGCACGTGCGACACCTTGACGGGCACGTCTTTCGTGTCGGCAAAGGCATTGAGGAAGTGAAGTAGGAGTGAGGACAAAGGGAAAATGAAGTTGCTTTCAGTGAACACGGGAATGCCACGGGAAGTGAAGTGGCATGGACGGATCGTGACAACTGGGATCTTCAAGGAGCCAGTCAAGGGACGGGTGGCGCTGCGCAAGCTGAATCTGGATGGGGACGGGCAGGCGGACTTGACGGTGCATGGGGGCGAGCACAAAGCGGTCTACTGCTACTCGCTGGCGCACTACGACTACTGGAAGAAAGAATTACTGGGGCGGGAACTGCCGATGGGGATGTTTGGAGAAAATTTTACGATTGATGATGCCGGCGACGGACCGCTGGAGGAGTCCGTTCATCTGGGCGATCGATTTTCCGTCGGGACGGCGCTCGTGGCGGTGACGCAGCCGCGGCTGCCTTGCTACAAACTGGGCATACGATTCGGGTCCGACGACATGGTGAAACGGTTTCTGGCGTGCGGGAGCACGGGATTCTACGTGATGGTGGTGCGGGAGGGAGAAGTGGGCGCGGGGGATAAGATGAAGTTGATGGCGCGGGAGGCGAATGGCGTGGCGGTTTCTGAGATTACACGTTTATATGTGACGAAGAGGTTTGGAGAGGCGGACGTCCGGGCGGTGCGGCGGGCGCTGAAAGTGGAAGAATTGCCGCAGAGTTGGAAGGAGTATTTTCGGGAGCGGTTGGGGCAGGCGGGCGAGGAAAACTAGAAATCAGAAACTAGAAGACAGAATGAAGAGAAGAGGAAATCTGGGAAGAACATAACGCAGAGGACGCGCAGAGAAGAGGCGCTGGTATGGAGGTTGAAAATGAGAACTACGATTGGTTTTTTGGGATTGCTTATTCTAACTGGCTGTCTGGGGATGACTCAACAGCAGCCAGACAACAGCGACGCCTGTAAGTTTAACGTCCGAGGCGATCCAGTTCACGCAACGGTGACGGGGCCGGAAGACATCGTGAAACTGGTACATATTGTCGATCAGCCGGATTCGCCCATTGAGATCGTTTCTGTCGACGCGGAAGGAATGTGGCTCTCAGTTTCAGGAGAGCAACATACGGAGCGGGACTGTGAACAATATGAAGTGCGCAACCGAAGCGACCGGAACATCGAGCATTTTAATGTTGAATTGATGGTTGGCGGCACCGGTGGAGCAGGGGGAGCTGGAGCAAATAGCTCGTCACCCCTCGCCCCCGGTCAGAGTGTCAAGATTAAGGCTTGCGGCGGTGGCGGCCATGGCGGAGCACCGGGAAATCACGTAAGGGTGCTTGTATCCGTGCACTCGGTTGATTTTGGAGGTTGTTTTTACAGGCCGTCACTAAGAATCCCGCGCAACCTCGGTGTCACTCCAATCTGGTAGGTGTGCGCGTTTCGTTTGGCCGGGACTGAACTCTCGCGAGCGACTTGTTAATGGGGAGCGAGGGTGGAGGAGAAGCTTTCTTTGGCGGCGTTTTCGTAGAGGTGCAGGAGATTGGCGGCGCGCTTGAGCAAGTCGGCGGGGAGATCGCCGGGCTGATAGTCGACAAAGCCGGTGGTGTAGGCGAGCGTGACTTTGCGGCCGGAACAGGTCATTTCGAGAGGGCCGAGGCGATTCAGAACGGCTTGGACTTCGCCGAGATTGCATTCCGGGAGCACAAGCAAAAAATCTTCGTCGGCGAGGCGAGCGGCAAAGTCGGAGCCGCGGCAGGCCTTCTTCATGCGGCGAGCTAGCTCCTTCAAGGCGGCATCCATGGCGGACAACCCGTAACGATTATTGAGGTCGGCGAATTCATCCAAGTGAATGGTGGCGAGGCTTAACGCAGTGTTCTGGCGGCGTGCGCGTGCGATTTCTTTGCCGAGCTGCTGCTCGATGAAGGCGCGGGTGTGCAAGCCGGTGACGGAATCGGTGCTTGAGGATTCGGAAAATTGGCCGGCGAGCGCGTCCCCGCCGACGTTCGGCGCGATTAGCTGCTTGCGCTGGCGGCGGAACGACCATTGGCGGTAAAGCATCCAGCCATTGAAAAGCAGCAGCAGGCACAAGATGGCCCAGCGAGCCTGATCGGAAGTGGGCTCGTAAAAATGCTCGCGGTGGCGGAAGAGCGAGGGGAAAGACGAGAGCACAAGGGCGGTAGCCGAAAAGAGGGCGACGAAACATGCGGAGAGCCACAGCCACCATTCGCGGCGGACGATTTGGCGGAGGCTGGATTCGGCGCGCTGCGCGCGGAAAGTGTCGGAGCCCTCAAGAGGCGAGGGGTTCGGCTGGCTTGCGCGAAGACCGAGTGTTGATTGCATGTTCCTTACGGGAGAAGCGGTACACCACCACAGTAGGCCGCAGTTGCGGAGGATGGCAACGGGGAAATGGTACAGGGCCGTTTATTTCAAGAACCTGACCGGAGGGGCAGAGTCAGAGGCGCCCGCCTCAAAAGTCGGCGCTACAAATGCAAAACGCCTCCGGCGGGGCCGGAGGCGTTTAGATGAGGTTCGGAAACGAGCAAGCGAATGTTACGGCTTGGCAGCGGGAGGCTGAGAAGCGGCCGGCTTTGGCGCTGCGGGCTTGGCCGGAGTGGTTGCGCCAGCCTTGACCGGATAGGCCTGATCGTAAAGGCGGATGATGTCCTGGGTGACGTCGATCTGCGTGGAAGCGAAGAGGATCGGAGAGTTCTGCCCGGAGGTATCGAGGACAACGACGAAACCGTTTTCGCGGGAGTAGCGGTCGAGCACGTCGACCATCTTGCGGCCGATGCGCTCGGTAATATCGCCGAGGGCGGCGTTGGCGTCTTCCTGGTATTCGGTGTTCATGCGCTCGAGGCGTTGCGCGAGGCGCTGGCCCTGCTGGCGGAGGCGGTTCTCTTCTTCCGGGCTCAACTTACCGCTGCTGCTCGTAAGACGCTGCTGCAGATCAGTGATCTGCTTGTTCAGAGCTTCGATCTCGTTCTGGCGCGGAGCGAGTTGCGATTGCAGTTCGGCTTGAGCCAGCTTGCCTTCCGCGGTGCCCCCGATGGCCTGGCGAATGGCGATGACGCCGACTTTGCCGGAAGCGGCCGAGCCGGGCGAAGCGGGCAAGGCAGATGCTTGTGCCCAAACGGCGGCGGTGCTCAAGATGCACGCGGCGGCGAGTGTAACGGTTCGTGTCAACATATTTCGCGACCGCAAAGCGGTCAACAATCTAGAATTCACTTTATTCTCCTTGTTATGGTCCGGCTCGGAAAATCCGTGACGAACCTGCGCCAAGTCAGCTTGGCTTAAGACGTATTCCGCTCCCAGCGGGATTTGCGAGCGTATTGCAAACTTCAAAGTATAGCCGACTCGGTTTGCTTCCCGCAATCAGAAAGCGGAGCGTTCCACTGCGGAAAAGGAGGAGCGAATTTTTCTTGCGGCCCGTTAAACATTCGCGCTATCTCCATCAGTTCGGCAGGGGGAACAGGAAAACGCGATTGTTGGCCTGATCCACGATGACCGCTAGATTGGTGAACTGGTCGATAGCCACCCCGAAGGTCGGGGAACCGGGAATGCCCAAGGTCTGGCGCGTCTTGAGAGGATTCGAAAGAGTATCCACGATGGAAATCGTGTTGCTGGCCGAGTTGGAAGTGAGAATCCCGCCAGTTTGCGGATTCACGGCCAGCGAAGTCGGATTAATACCAACGTTAACGGTGTTGCCGCTGCCAGTGTCCGGATTGAAAGCGGTAATGACGTTGGAACCGCTGGAATTGGCGTAGAACAATCCGGGGTTAGAGGTGCCAGTGAAGACAAACGGATCGAAAACGATGCCGGTGGGCGTAGCGGTCACAGAGCCGGAAGGAATGGTGGTGCTCAAAACCGGAGTTTGCAGACCGATCTCCACCACGGCGAGGGCTCCCAGAGGCGCCTGACCGCCGAGCAACTGCAAAGAGGTGACGACGGCGATGCCTTGATTGTTGGTGCCGCGGTCGGGATCAATGGCCACAGCGATAGGCGACTGAATGCCGCCAATGCTGGTAGGAGTCAAGGTAGTTGGCGGAGTGGTACCAGCCGCGGGAAAGAGCAATCCCAGGTTCAGCATGGTGATGGTGTTGGAGCCGGTGTTGGCAACAATGGCGGCGCCAGTAGCTTCGTTGATGGCTACGCCCGCGGGATTTGTGCCGGTTGCCACGTCGGGAACCTTTTGCTTAGCAGGATTGGCAGTGAGATCGATGACGGAGGCAGTGGCGCTGCCATTGTTGGCGACCACGGCCAGGCCGTAGCGCTGACTGATGGCGATGCCCTGTGGGCTTGTGCCAACACCCAGGGCTTTGACGATAAATTGGCCAAGATTAGGATTGCGTTGAACGACTCCCGCTACCGTAATCGTGGGATTGATATCGATGACCGAGATACTGTTGCAGCCGGTGTTGGAAACTACCGCGATGGGCGAGAAGGGCCCATTGGCAAGCTGGTCGGCGATAGCGACCGAAGACGGTTGCGTGTTGGCGGGATTGCCACTCGTATCGGTGCAAATCTTGGACATGTCCACGGCCTGCACAACATAAAAGTCCGCGGCGTTGGACTGCGAGTTGGGACCGCTGCCGCCGGTGGTGAGTACGTCGAGGGCATACTTGTGAGGCGCAGTCAAAAACGATTGCGGAATAGTGGCGATGAGTTGTCGCGAGCTAAGCACGGTCACGTTTGCGGCAGGAATCGGAGTGCTGTCCAGGCGCACTTGCGTTGTGCCGCTGCCACCGCTCAAGAAGCCGGAGCCAAAAATTTGCACGCCACAGAGGTCGGTGGCCGAAGTCAGCGTTCCCTGCGGAAAAACGGTGTTGGGAATGCCGCTGACAATGGGATTGCCCGGCGCGGGCTGTGGGCATCCTGCCGGCGGTGAACTGGGGACAATTAGTTCATTGATCTCTGCCGACTTGATGGGAGTGTTTGTGAAGACACTACCCAGGTCCACGATGTCGATGGTGCCGCTCCCGGATTTGACGACGAAAGCCTGGTTGGACGAAGGATCAACAGCAAGGCCACCGAAAAGCGTGAGCGTGTTTGTCGTGCCGTTCTGTACGGTAAGAGTGGCCGTGCCGGTGCCACAAAGCGTGATGGGGCTGGGGCCAGTGGGCACGGGCGAGCACAGAGCCGGGTTCTGACTGGCGAAAGCATAGCGCCTCCGGCTGACAGGATCGGAGACGGACACTTGGTTGAGCGTCGGGTTATAGGAAACCAAAGCGTTGGTGTAGGGCTGCCATGCGACGTCCGTGGTACCGAGCAGCTCTGGCGCGTTGGAGCAAGTAGTCGTAAACGCCGTGCAGGTAGCGAAGAAGGTGATGGAAGAAATGGACTGGTCCAGGGAGCTGAGCAGGTCAATCTGCGGACCATTGGTGCCGATGGCGTTGGCGTCAGCGATGGCGGCGGTGTTGGTGATGGGATTGATGGCAACGCCCCGGGTCGTTGAGGAGATGGCGAAAATGGAGTCAGGGCTGCTGTAAAAAGCGGTCCCTCCGGTGCCTGAATCGCTGACGGTGGAATTCACAATATAGGTGAAAGTATGGTTGCTGGTAACGCTGACGGAGAAAACGCCATTGAAGAGCGCGCTATTTGCCGCGTTCCCGGGCTTCACTCCAGCGATCAGCACCGAGCCGGCGTTGCCGGGAACCAGCGATAACGTCTGGCCGCTGTTGGAGCCAGAGGTGTCAATGGTCACCGTGACGAGACCCGCCGTGAGCGTGGAAGTGGCGAGCACATTCTGTGTCGAAGGCTTGGTGACATTGACGCCGCGAACCACACCTGATCCTCCTGGAGTAACCAGCGCCGTGTGCCCGTGACTGGACATGGCGATCTGTGGATAAGTGCCGGTATTCAGAGTGACCTGCGAAAATAGGCACTGGCCAGTCAATGTGGAGCTTGGATTGATGGAATGATCGAGTCCGCAACCATAGGGATTGGTGCTTGTATTCAGATTCACAATGAAGCCCAGGTTGGCCGCGGAGGAAACGGAAGTTGAAGAGTAAGCCACGAGAGCAAGATTGGAATCCGGATCAACGCCGATGGAGTAGGGCATGGGAGCCGGGGAAACAGCGCCTTGGAGAGCGTTAGAAATATCGACGAAGAAAGGCGTAATGGGTGCCGGGGAGCCAGGAATGTTCAGGACGGTGACACTCTGGCCGGTAACGGTGGACTGGCCATTGCTAACCGTCTGGCTTCCGAAGTTCACGACGGCTATGGTGTGATTGCTGCGGTTCACAGAAAGACCGGTCGGTAAATTGAGCGGGGCCTGAGCCGAGCTAGAGACGGTGCTCACCAGCGTGAGCGACACAGCCGTGGTCGGCGTCGGAGGAACGATCGAGAAGAAACGCACCGTGTTCGAGCCCGGGTCCGCAACTGCCAGAACGCCGAGAACAGGATCGATATCAATGGCACTGGGGTTGGTGCCGGCGGGAATTCCTGGAGATGCGGTGACAACGGCAGGCGAAGTAACCGAAAAGTCCGGGAAAACGGCAATGTTTGTGACGGCATCATTGTTGATGAACGGGGCAGGCGATTTTCTGTTGGAAACCGCCAGCGGGTAAAGACCCGGGACGGTTCCAGAAGCGTTGACCAAAGTGGCGGGAAGCAGGGTGTTCAACTGGCGAGCGGTCGAAGTGGTGCCATTCTTGGCGATGGTTGTGCCTTGAAAAACGACGTCGGTGAGGTTTTGATCGCCTGGGCCAAAATAACCGCCGTCAATGATGACCTGCACATCCTGAGAGGCCTTGCCCTGGATGACATCGTCTGGAACAGAGGCAATGGAAGTAGGACGCACCGGGACATACTGAAAAGTGTACGGATTAGGAGTAAAAACCGGCTTGGTCGGGGGAGCCGGAGTTACCGTTTGCCCCGGATCGGTAACACTTACGAAGACGGATGCCGTGCCGATGGTAGGTGGAATGACCAGGTTGGGAGAGAAAAGTCGCAAACGAGCGCCCGTGGATTGCGGATTGGTAACTGTGGTGACGCCGTTCGTGGTGGTACTGATGGGAATCTGAAAGAGCACCTTGATCTGTCCGCTTGTCGAATCAAAGGTCTTAGAACCGATGAAATTGGCGGGGTTGTTGCTGTCCTGAAAATTCAGCGTGATTTTCGAGGCTGAGGAAATATTTGGGGCATCGAGATAGATGTCCCAGAAAGCGGCGCCTTGCGGAGCGATGGTGGGAGTAACGCCATTAAAAGTGATGGGGCCGCCAGCAATGATGGTAACGATGCCGATGGCCAGCCGCGTATTGTCGGTTGCGGAAGTAGCCACGACGGTGAGGTTCGCGGGGGAATTCTTGTTGGTGGAGTCGGCCGGCGTGATGCTGGTGGGCACAGAAGCAGGAGCAGTATAGGTGGCGACGTTGGGGTTATTGGAATCGGGTGTGATGGTACCGCAGGTCGGGCTGCAGGTCTTGAGCTGAGGGTAAGGAGTCGTCGAAGTTGGAACTTGCTGGGTGACCAACCAGGTCACGCCTTTGCCCTGAAGGTCGTTTGTCAGCTGAACGCTGAAGGACTGTGGCTCGTTGGTAGGAACGGTGGCGGTGTTGGGAGTGAGGACGACGCTGACACCGGAGTCGAGAGTAATCGTCAAAGTGCCGGATTTTTTGGTGTCCGCCTGAGCCTGCGCGGTGAAGATGATCTGCAGGCCGGGGAACGTGGTCTGATCCGGAATCTTGCTCGGGGCGGTGTAGGTCGCGGTCCCGGTGACCTGAATGTTGGTAAGCGTGCCAAAAGAACCGTCGGTGGGACAAGATTTCGCGGCCGCGGTGGTGGCCTTGCCGGTTGAATCGGTGGTGGTCGTGGTGTAGGTGCACGGCGTTTGAGGTGGTCCCGCTGGTTGACCGGGCTCCCAGGTGACATTGGTATTTGTCGCGCCATTCACGGTGGCGGTGAGCGTGGTGGACTGGCCGAGGATGAGGATGGTGCCCACGGACGAACTTACGGTGACGGTGACGACATTGGCGGTGCTGCTGCTGCTACCGCAGCCGCTCATCGACAACAAGCCAGCGGCGGCCAGCCACGGGCCAAGAAGAGCAGACAACCTCCATACTTTCGTTCCCACGATTTCCCCCACACAATCGCGCCGCGGATCTTCCGCTGGCGCTGGCGTTACTATCTTTTGCAAAAATCTCGTGCCCAAGTTTGACAATGGCTCCGCCACAAGCAGCCTTTAGAACGTGCGGCTGACGGTGAAGCGGAAAGTTGTCTGCGGTTCGAAATAGTTCAACCGTCCAGGATTATTCTGGATGAAATTCAGCTGCGGCTGGATCTGGAGCGGGAAGATCGTCGGATCCAGGGCATTGAATTGGGTCTTCAAGCTCGCTATTTCGCCGGGTTCGATATAGGGCGCCTTGGCCACCAGCTGATCGTGAAGCCGGTGAACGTTATAGGCATAATAAATCCGGAAGGGCGCCTGAATGATGGGAAGCTGCACGACAAATTCGATTCCGGTGGAAGCGCGCAAGCGGAAATTCGTTCCCGGCGCAATGGAAAGCTGCTGGGTCAGGCCATCCAGTTTTGTCGCATTGGGAAACAAGCCCGTGGGGTTGGTCAGATCCTGAAAGCCTGCCGAGCTCAACTGCAGTGCACTGCGGCGAACCACGCCGTCCGTCCCGGCATCCACGAATAACCCAGCCGTAACCGTTGACCCCACGATGGGGATGCGATATTCGAAGTTACCGAAGGATTGCAAGTCGCCACCCGGCAAAGTGGCCACATAGCTCAGCACCGGGACGGTAAACGATCGCACGGCGCCGCCCGAGGTGGGGTCATGATAGGAAATCGATTGTGCAGTGGCCTGGGGAATAAAAGTCACCGGCGAAATGGAGCGAATATCGAAGCCTCGGAGGTCGCTTTCTCCACCCATGTATAGACGGCTGAAGGGGGGAATCGCGTTGGGGGTCGGTTCCGGAGTGCAGGGAGTGAGCAGGGTCGCCGGACAAACAGAAGTGGTGCTCCCGTATGCGGTGATATACGCGGCGGAGAAATGCACACCGATAACATTCCTGCGCTTGCGAACGGGATGGAAGTACTTGAAATCGAAAATGTTGCTGATGGTCTTGACGTTGCCGCCGATCCCGGAGAAGGGCAGCGAATAATAAAAACTTTTGCCGCGCGTGGAATTGACCGGGTTGTCGATCGAGCTATAGGTGACCGACGGGGTGATGGTGCTGGAGATGATGCCATTGAGAGCGCTGGGACCAGTGAGGCTGCGAAATTGGACGGACTCGAACAGCAGCGTGGAAGCCGCGTTGAAGGACTTGATATTGGTACTGGTCAGACCGTATTGAAGACCGAAGCGAGCGAAGGAAAAGCGCCGGGCGGGGTAGCTGGCGAAAATCGTGAAGCCGGTGCTGTTCTGCGTGTAGTTCTGAACGTATTGAGGGTTGATGCTGACGGACTGCTGCGTCAAGAGCGCTTCTTGCTTGGCTTGATCAAAGTTGTAGCGGCTGGAGAAGATGGTGAAACCTGAAGAGATCGGGCGATCGAAGAGGTAAGGCTCGGTAAAACCAAACATGAAAGTGCGGGAGAGATTGCCGAACTGCGCCGAAAAAGTCAAAGTCTCGCCAAGTCCGAGGAAGTTGTTGGTCTGGTAAGTGAGGCCGATGAAGCTGCCGGCCAAGCCGCTGACACCGCCCTGCAAGCCGATGGACTGTTTGCCCTTTTCCTTGAGCTTGAGGTTGATGTCGACAGTGCCCTCTTTATTGTTGCGCTTGATCTCGGCGGCCTTGTCGGCCTCGATGCGGTCGAAATAATCGAGTTGATTGAGGCGCAGGATGCTCATTTCCCACAGTCGCTTGTTGAAGAGGCTGCCTTCGTCGAGCACCAACTGGCGGCGGATGACTTTGTCGCGCGTGGTGGTGTTACCGGTGAAGTCGATACGGTGAATGAAATACTGCTTCTGCTCGTCAAAACGCAAGGTCAGATTGATGATTTTGTCGGCGTCGTCGACTTCCGTGTCCGGCTCGGGCGTAAAATCGATGAAGCCGTACTCCCCGTAAATCTTGCCGTAAGTTTCCAGGGCCTTGCGAACTTTTTCGGTGGAAAAGAGATCGCCTGGTTTGAGGGGAAAAGCGGCCTTCAGAGCGTCCACCTTGAGGGACAAGGCTTTGTCCGGATCGGAGCTCACGATTTTGAGGGTGCCCATGTGGAAGCGCTCGCCTTCTTCGATGGGGATGGTGATGTTGACGGCCTTGCCGTTGGTGCGGCCGAGGACCAGCGGAACACCCAGGCGACTATTCCGGGTATTGATATTGTCGAGAACGGGATCACCGACGGTGGCCTTGTAATAGCCATTGTCCCTGTAGAGTCCGCGAACGCCAACTTCGAGATCCTCGCTTAATTTTTCACGGTCGTAAGTTTTCGACAGGACGGGGATATCCCAGAAGTAGAGAGGAATCGAATAGGGGCGATCATGGCGCATGGCGCGGATTAACTTTCGATCGCTGAAAGCGTGGTTGCCGGTAAATTTAATTTTGCCGACCTTGACCTTGGGGCCTTCCTCGATTTTAAAAACGAGAATGACGGCGTTGCTGGAAGCGATGCGCTCATATTGCGGAGTGACTTTGGCGAATTGGCGGCCGTGCTCGCCCAGAAGTTCCTTCAAGACAACTTCGGCTTTTTTAATTTTTGTAGGATCGAACTGGCTTTCGACGCTGAGTCCGACCTTGCGTTCCTTGAAGCGGTCGAGAATGTCCGATTCGGAAACGGAGTGGATGCCGTCGTAGCGGATGCGGCGAATTTGCGGGCGTTCTTTTACGTCAAAGACAATGATCTTGCCGTTGGGATTGTTCGGTGAATCCTCGACGCGGAGCTTCACGTCTTCAAAAAACTGGGTGTTCCAGAGGGCTTGAAAATCGCGGCGCAGTGTTTCCTCATTGTAGACGTCGCCTTTGCGGCTGAAGATGCGGGCGTTGAGGGTGTCGTTGCGCACGCGGCGGTTGCCGATGAAATCGATGCGGTCAATGACATATTGCTGCTGTTGGGCGGCGGCTTGCGGATCCGCCGGAAGACGGTCCACGATAACGTCATTGCCAGTGGCGTAGTCGAAAGAAGCAGAAAACAGGTAGGAACGCGAGGACGCGTCCGCGTGGGAATTTTCGCGGGGCGCTGCGGCCGACGCGATCGCAAAAAAAGACACAAGAGCGATCAGCGAGGTCACGCGAGCCGCAAAAAACCCAAACGGCGAACAAACTCTTCTTTGAGCGGCCGATGAGGTGGTCAAGGCCGCGCCCCCAAACTCAAGTTGTTATTCTCCCGCTGGACCCGGTGTGGGCCAGCTGATTGTTGATTCCGACCCGGTCGGAATCATCCGTGCGTTGTGTCAGATTCGCTAGTGGACGACCGGGGTTGCCTCGCCGACGGGACGGAACTGCAGGCCTTCCCCTGCGACGTAAATCTGCAATGTCGCCGGCCTTTGAATTCCACCCTGGATCAGCGCCTCGGAGAGCGGGTCCTCGACATACTTCTGCAAGGCCCGGCGCAGCGGACGCGCCCCATAACTGCGATCCGCACACGTTTTCTCGAGGATCCACTGTCTTGCTTCCGGCGAAACAACGATCTGCACCTGCCGATGAATCAGCGTGTCGTTCAACTGGCCCACCAGCAAATCGATGATGCGGAGCAGGTCTTCGTCGCCGAGCGGATTGAAAATAATCACTTCGTCCAACCGGTTCAAGAACTCCGGATTGAACGCCCGCTTTACTTCAGTCATCACCATATCTTCCATGCTCTTCTGCCCGGCTTCATCGGCGCCGGACTGGAAGCCCATGGAAGTGCGCTTTTGCAAATGACGCGCGCCGAGATTGGACGTCATGATAATGATGGTGTTGCGGAAATCCACGGTGTTGCCGAGGCCGTCCGTCAACTGCCCGTCTTCAAAGACCTGCAACAATATATTGAAGACGTCCGGATGAGCCTTCTCGATTTCATCCAGCAGGATGACCGAGTAAGGCGTCCGGCGGACACGCTCCGTTAATTGCCCGCCTTCTTCATAGCCCACGTACCCGGGAGGCGCTCCGATGAGCTTCGAGACGGAGTGTTTCTCCATGAACTCCGACATATCGAAGCGCACCAGCGACTTTTCCGAACCGAACAAAAATTCAGCGAGGCGGCGAGCGACTTCGGTTTTGCCGACGCCGGTTGGCCCGAGGAAGAAGAAACAGCCCACGGGGCGCAGCGGCGATTTGAGGCCGGCGCGGCTACGGCGAATGGCGCGAGCGAGAGCGGTGATGGCTTTGTCCTGGCTGATGACGCGCTTGTGCAGTTCAGGCTCGATGCGCAAGAGTTTTTGCTGTTCGTCTTCCTTGATGGAAGTGACGCCGATGCCGGTCCAGCGCGAAACGACTTCTTCGATGTCTTCGCGCGTGACGATGCCCGTCGAGGCGTCGTCCAGCTTGAAGCGTTCACGCAGACCGCGGAGATTTTCTTTCTCCTTGCGCTCTTCCTCGGAATAGAAGCGCGCTTTTTCGAATTCGTGATTGGCGATGGCCGTTTCCATGCGGTGGGTGATGAACTTCACTCGCTTCTGGACTTCGCCGACTTCTTCGGGGACGGTGGCCTGGCGCAGCTTGACTCGCGCGCCGGCTTCGTCGATCAGGTCAATGGCTTTGTCGGGCAGAAAACGGTCGGGAATGTAGCGGTTCGAAAGATAAACCGAGTAACGGAGCGCTTCATCCGTATAGCTGACGGCGTGGAATTTTTCGTAGCGCTCGCGAACGCCCTGGATTACTTGCACGGCTTGCTCTTCGTCCGGCGCGGGAACTTTCACAGATTGGAAGCGGCGCTCGAGCGAGCGATCCTTCTCCACTGACTTGCGGTATTCGCCCGGCGTCGTTGCGCCGATGCACTGAATCTCTCCGCGCGACAGGGCGGGTTTCAGAATATTGGCGGCGTCAAGCGAGCCTTCCGCGGAACCGGCGCCGACGAGAGTGTGCAGCTCGTCGATGAATACGATGGAGTTCTGGCTCTCCATCAATTCCTTCATGATGGTCTTCAGCCGTTCTTCAAACTGGCCGCGATACTTGGTGCCCGCCACGATGAGCGAAAGATCCAGAGAAAGAATGCGCTTGTCCGCCAGGAACGGCGGAACATCGCCATCCGAGATGCGCTGCGCCAGGCCTTCGACGATGGCGGTCTTGCCCACGCCGGGCTCGCCGATCAAAACCGGATTGTTCTTGGTACGCCGACACAAAATTTGAATGACGCGTTCGACTTCGCCTTCGCGACCAACGAGTGGATCGAGGGAGCCTTCCGAAGCCGCTTGCGTGAGGTCGCGGCTGAATTCCGCGAGCAGAGAGGTTTCCTTGGGCCGCGCTGCCGCCGTTTTTTCGCCGGACGTGCGCGCCAGCTCTTCGCGCAGAGTGGAGAGGCGCAAGCCGCGCTCCATCAGTATTTCCGCGCCGAAGCACTTTTCTTCGCGCAGGATGCCTAGGAGTAGATGCTCGGTGCCGACGTGCTTGTGGCCGAGGCGCTCCGCTTCTTCCGCCGCCATATTAAGGATGCGCTTGCACTCCGCGCTGAGCGGCACTTCGACGGAGGTCGAGATGCGCTCGCGGATGGTAATGCGGGCTTCGATCTCTTTGCGTATGGATTCGATCGAGCCTTGCTGGCGCAGGAAACGATTGGCCAGCGCTTTGTCCTCGCGCATCAAGCCGAGCAACAGATGTTCGGTCTCGATGTACGGGCTGCCATACTGGCTGGCTTCGTACCTGGCAAAAAATATGACGCGTCGCGCTTTCTCTGTGTACCGTTCGAACACGTTAGCTCGCTTCTCCCCCAGGGACCCCGCTCGCCGAGGCCGCAGCCTCGCGAGTTCGCAGAACGCCATGTTCCAGCGCCAGTATCCGGTCACACCGCGCGGCGAGCGCCAGGTTGTGCGTCGCGATCAGCGACGTCAACTTGTGTGTGCGGTGCAATCGTTCCAGCAATTCGAACACGGCCCAAGCATTCTGCTCGTCCAGATCTCCGGTAGGTTCATCTGCCAGCAGCACGGATGGCCCAGTGACGAGCGCCCGGGCAATCGCTACGCGCTGCTGTTCCCCTCCGGAGAGTTCCCCTGCGCGGTGATCGGCCCGGTTTTCCAAGCCCACCTCCGCGATCCACTTCCGCGCCATCCCGAGCGCGGAAGCAAAATCCTCGCCGCGCACCAACAGCGGCATGGCTACGTTTTCCGCAGCCGTAAAGTCCGGCAGCAACTGGTGGCGTTGCCACAAAAATCCAATGGCACGATTTCGAAATTCCGCCAGCGCCGCGTCATTAATCGATTCAATGGCTTTCGTTGCGAAGTATACTGTACCGCTCGTCGGCGTGTCTAGCGCGGCGAGCAGGTGGAGCAAAGTACTTTTGCCGGCTCCCGAGGGAGCTACGATCGCTACCATCTCTCCTTGGCGCAAAATCAAGTTGGCATCCGCCAGCACAGAGATACTTTTTTCGCCGGTGCCGTAGATTTTCTTTAAGCCGCGCGATTCAAGCACGACTGCCGCGTTGCGCAGATCATTCGCTCGCTGTCCGTCCGCAAATTGTGCTTGCTGCATCATCCCGCTAGAGCGCCTTTCGATTGCCTGACGTGCTGTGCCTGCTCTTTACTTAGATGCTTACAGTGCAATCCCCGTGCCGTAAAAGCGGGCGGAGGCCTGTGCATCAGATGACCCAAACTGTTCCCGTTTTCGGCCAGAGGATTACCTGCCGAAAAGAGGGCACTTTTGCGCCAAACTGAAACACTAATAATCTATCTGTTTTCAACGGCTTGCGGCGGGTTCTTACCACAACCGGGGTTTGAGGGATTCGCTCCGGTCTCACCCACCTGCCTCTCACCCTCGATAGGAGCAAATTTCGCGCCAAATGGACCCGGAATATAGTTATCGCCATCCCATTCTTGCTCTTCATTCATAGCGAAGGATTTCCACCGGCAAGAGGCGTACCGCCGCGCGGGCCGGCAAGATCGTTGCGGCGATCGAAATTCCCATGGCCACGGCGGTAATCCACACGCCATCGAAAACGCTCGGATGAAAGGGGACGTACGGGACGGCATAAACTTGAGGATCAAGAGGAATCAAATGGTAATTCCCTGCGACGAAGGAAAACGTATAGCCGATGAAGAGACCGATCAGCGTACCTGCGGTGCCGATGCTGATTCCCTGCCAAAGAAAAATGGTACGAATCTGCTCGCGGCGCGCGCCGAGAGAGCGGAGCACGGCAATGTCGTGGGCCTTATCTGTTACGGTCATGGAAAGAACCACCAGAATGTTGAGTCCGGCCACGAAGGTAATCAAGCCGATGAAAATCGCGGTGACCAGCTTTTCCAGCCGCAACGCCCGGAACAACGCGCGGTTTTCTTCCATCCAAGTGGATGTTGAAAAACCCGGTCCGGTGGCTTGCCGAACCTGTTCCGCGATTTCGCTCGCGCGTTCCGGCTGGGGCAGACGAAACTCAAGGACATTAACGACATCACCTGCACCGGAAAGCCCTTGCGCCGCGGCCAGCGTCAGGAAGCACCAGTTTTCGTCGTAGTCGTAGAAACCGGAATCGAAAACTCCAGAAACGCGAAACCGCCGAGTCCGCAGCATCAATCCATAAGGCGTCAATCGTCCCTGCGGGCTGGTAATCGTCACGTAATCCCCGGGAGAAACCTTCCATTCCTCGGCAATCTGTTTTCCGATGAGCAGAGCGTCAATGCCATCCGCGTCCGGGTAGAAGTCCAGTTTCCCGGCGATGATGCGTTGCAACCCTTCGTCGCTCTTGCGCTCGCGCTCTGGGTCGATGCCTTTCGTGACCACGCCGCGTGCTTGCCCAGCGAAGGAAAGGAGGACTGTCTGATAGATCGCCGGCGTGACGGATCGGGCGCCGGTTGCCCCGGCCAGCTTTGTAGCCATTTCCTCGTAGTTCTTGATACCGCTGGTACCGGGCCGCGTGAGAGAGACATGGGCCGTCACGCCCAGCAAGCGCTCTTGCAGCGTCTCGCGGAAACCGGTGTTCATGGAAAGCGCGATCACTAGCGTGGCCACTCCGGCAGCCACGCCAATCATGGAGAAAAGTGTGACCAGCCGCAGTACTGCGGGCCGGTACGGCGACCGCAAGTACCGCTGGGCCACAAACCATTCGAATCGCATGCTAGTGAGAAGGATACGTTAGGCGCCGTGCCCTTCGGAAGATGATTCGCCACCGCTTTCGGGACGCAGCTGCGGAAAAAGAATGACGTCACGGATGGAGGGCGAGTCCGTGAGAAGCATTGTCAGTCGATCGATGCCGATGCCTTCTCCGGCCGTCGGCGGCATGCCGTGACAAAGCGCACGAATATAATCCACGTCGAGCTGTTTCGGGACTTCCTCCCCGCCTTGGGTCATCTGAGCGAGGAAACGGCGCTCCTGCTCTGCAGGATCATTCAACTCAGAGAAGCCGTTTGCGACTTCCATTCCCGCAACGTAAATCTCAAATCGTTCCGTGACGGATGGATCGTCAGGCTTCTGTTTCGAGAGAGGAGAAATGTCGGTCGGAAATTCATAAATTATCGTCGGCTGAATCAGATGCTCTTCCGCCAATGCCTCAAAGATGGAAGCAATGGTGACGCCGCGTGGTTTGCCCTTCTGCGTTGAATCTCGGAGAATCTCGGAAAATGTCGCCCTAAGAACCCGCAGCTTTGCTAGCTCGGTTGACTCCGCCCAAGGACCTGCTTTGTCGTGCTGGATGTGCACCTCATTTATCGCACCGCGAAGTCGAAGGCGTAGAGCATCGTCAGACTCAAAGTCGGTCATAGTTGGCTTACCTCCCGCCGACTCAGGCCAGAATTCCTGAATCGCCTCCCGCATCGTGAATCGTCGGAATCTCGAAAAATCAAGCTGGGCTTCGCCGTATTTGACGGTGGTCGAGCCGGTGATGTTCTTGGCCAGCAGCGCAAAGAGCTGCTCGTTCATGTCCATCAAGTCGCGATAATTGCTGTAGGCTTCGTAGAACTCCAGCATGGTGAATTCTGGATTGTGCTGAGTGGAAATGCCTTCGTTGCGGAAATTGCGGTTGATTTCGTAAACGCGGTCGAATCCCCCGACTGTTAACCTCTTTAGATAAAGTTCGGGCGCAATGCGAAGGTACAGATCATGGTCCTGGGTGTGGTGGTGCGTATTAACCGGCCGCGCGGCCGCGCCTCCGGCGATGGGATGCATCATTGGCGTTTCGACTTCGATATAACCGCGAGCATCAAAGAATTTCCGCAGTTCCCGGACAATCCGGGCGCGCGTTTCGAACACCTGGCGCGACTTCTCGTTGGCGATCAGGTCTAGATACCGTTGCCGGTAACGCAGCTCGACGTCCGTCAGCCCATGCCATTTTTCGGGCAGCGGCAGCAGCGCTTTCGAAAGAAAGAAAATCTCCTCGACCCAGACGGTTAATTCATTGGTCTTGGTTCGAAACAAGTGCCCGCGCACACCGATGGAATCGCCCAGGTCCAGCAGGTGGTACAACTGAAATCCCGGCTCTCCGACAACGTCTTTTTTGACGCAAATCTGGATTTTCTTTCCCGCGCCCTGCAGATGGGCAAATCCCATCTTGCCCATCAAGCGATAGGCGACCATGCGCCCGGCTACCCGCACTTCGCGCTTGTTGGCTTCCAGTTCCGGCCCGCTCGAAGCTCCATACTTTTCCACCAAGGCAGCCGGCGTATCCGTCCAGCGAAATCCCCGGGGATAGGGATCGTGGCCCAGCGCCTGGATCTGTTCAAGTTTCTTCTGGCGCTGTTCAAACTGGTCGCGCGGCTCAAATTGCAAAGGGAAATTCCTTTCGCCTGCTGAATCACGCGAGTATAACGGCCTGTGCTATCCTTGGGCAAGGAATGGGCCGCGGGATTCATTCCGCAAAGGGTCAAGCAGTAATTTATTGGCGAGTTAATTATACACCATAATTGTGACGTACATTATATTGTATGATGAATTATATTAGTAGAAGTAGGAAACGTGCTGGCATTCGGGAAAGTTTTTGGTATACTCGCGAGCCTGTCCCATCGGAGATCTCTCGTGAAAGACTGCGACCGCCCCTCCACCCGCGGCAGTTCTGTCAAAGACGACTGGCGCGCGTGGCTCCCAGAAGCAAAAGCACAAGTTTTCGATAAACAAGTCCAACGGCTGGAGTCCAGTTACGTCATGTTGAGCGTGTCGCTCAACGAGGCTATCGAGCTTCGGCATCTGGGCCAGCCGGGCAAATCTCTCCAAGCTGTGGGCATGACTTCCGGGCTCTGCAGACTCCTGACCCAGACGCTCGCTGGCTTGCTTCGGGCATTGTCCGAGCACGCCAAACACTACGGCACAATTCCTAACGCCGCGCCTCTCGATCCCGCCAATTTTCAGGGACACAGGGGCCAGCGTTCGGCGCGCATGAGCAGTTTGCTCAGCCATGTGCTGCTTTCCCAACGGCTACAGTTCCTCCACAAGATCAGCACCTTGGAGGAGATGGTCGAAGATCTTGGCAAGGATTACCGCCACGCCGCCGATAACCTCGCCGATGGAATGGCTCTGAAGCCCAATAAAATGTGGGATGAGGTGGACTTAGACCATTATGACCTCAATACTTGCATGCGAGAGGCGATTGTGGTTTTCAAGTCTTTCATGATTGCCCTGCCGGAGAGCCAGCTCGAGGCTTTTCAAAATACCGTTCGACAGCAGTGTCTCCCGCCGGAAGCCGCTGTCTCTTCCCCCCCCCGTGTGATCCGTCATAGACGAATGGCTTCAATCGCGGGAGAATGATCAAGCCTGCTCGCCCGCGGTTATCCGGGATACTCTTCCCGGAATAAACCCCCTTGGGGGGTGTCTGCTTAGGATATGCGGGCCTCTGTCAGGACAACTCAAGGAGGCATTCGGTGCATCCGAACTGGTGGATGCGCCGCTAATGGACCGTTGGCCCGAAACCGACCAAGCGATCCCGAAGCGTCGACCTCTCGGCAGGCCACCAAACCGGTGACTGAAGCGGAGGCCATCCGTCTGGCCCAGGCCGGAGATGCTGCGGCTTTCGAATTTCTGTACCACTTGCACAGCCGCCGCGTCTACGCTTTGTGCCTGCGCATGGTGAATAACCCCTCCGATGCGGAAGACCTGATGCAGGAAGCCTTCCTGCAGCTCTTCCGCAAGATTGGGACCTTCCGCGGAGAATCGGCCTTCTCGACCTGGTTGCACCGGATGACGGTCAACGTGGTGCTGATGAGGTTGCGCAAGAAATCGCTCCCGGTGGCCTCGCTGGAAGAAACGACGGATCCCGACGATGAAACGGGAGGCCCCAGGAAAGATATCGGCGCGCCGGATTTGCGCTTAAGCGGCGCCGTCGACCGGGTCAATCTGGAACGTTCTGTTGAAAAGTTGCCGCCGGGTTACCGGACGGTGTTCGTGCTGCATGACGTCCAGGGTTACGAGCACAACGAGATTGCGGACATCTTGGGATGTTCGGTAGGAAATTCGAAGTCGCAGTTGCACAAGGCGCGCACTCGCCTGCGGGACCTGCTCCAGGAAGAAGTACGCCAGCAGGCCCGGCAGGAACGCCATGCGGCAAAAAGCCAGACGGCGCATGATGATTGAGCTACAATGGGCCCAATCGAGGGTGCGTTAGCGACTTCACGGCGGATACCAGGGTTTTCGCTGGAGCGATTAGAGAGAAGTCGAACGGAGCAGGCCTCCAGAGCCAGCTTCGGCGGAGTGAAGGGTCATGCAGTGTAAGGACGTGGAATTCGTAGTGGAGCAGGAAGGCCTGGCGCCGCTGCCGGAAGCAGCTCGGGCGCACGTGGCCACTTGCAGTAATTGCCAAGACTACGTGGCTGATCTCGCGACCATTGTTGCTGTCGCGAATGAATTGCCCGCCGAAGTCGAGCCGCCCGCGCGTGTTTGGGTTTCCCTCCAATCTCAACTTGAACTCGAAGGCATTATCAAGAAGCCCGCAGTTCCGGTTCAGGGGGAGCGCCGGCCCTGGTGGTTTGGCTTCAAAGAGCTGCTCGGTAGCCGCGCTCTGGCAACCGCTGCGGTGGGCCTGCTGATTGTCGCTGCGGGAGTCGTGCAATGGCAGAAGTCTCCGGACCCGAGTGTACGGGGAGACCTCTCGCCTAAGGGTTCACTTCCCCCCTGGCAAATTGCCTTCAAACAAACCGCCACGGTGCTGAACGGACAGGAAGTTGATCTACGAAACATGCAGCTTGCCAGTACCTCCCCGTCGGCCCCGGTGGACGATTCCTACCGGCAGAGCCTACAGCAAGTAAACGAATTTATTGCTGACTGCGAGCGGCGCGTGAGCGCCACGCCGGAAGATGATGTTGCGCGCGAGTATCTCTCCAACGCCTATCAGCAAAAAGCCGAATTATTGTCCGCGATGATGGATCGCGAAGGGAGTCTGCACTAACATGCGAACTGGAATGATGGGGGTGACCGCTCTCCGGTCACACATGAATTTGGCTGCTTGGCGGCCGTCCAAAAAATGCGGCCAGCGGCCGGTACTGGTTGCCGCAGCTTTTCTCTGCTTGGGCGTTCCCGGCGCAGCTGCAGGCCAGCAGAGCCAGCATCTTGAAAAACATTTTGCCGTTAACACCCGCCCGGTGGTCGTCATCCACAACGTCGCTAATGGCCGCATCGAAGTGAAGTCCTGGAAAAACGCGGAAGTCGACATCGTCGCCAGTCAGACCTCCAACAAAATTGGCTTTGACATGGAGCAAGCCGGCGATCGCATCGACGTCACTGCGACGGTTCTGGATGCCGGCGCGCAACCCCGTGAACTGGAAGCCAGCATGCAGCTTACAGTGCCCGAGGAAACGGAACTGCAGCTCAAGACCGAGACCGGACTGATCTATGTCGAACAGGTCATGGGCGACATGACCTTGGAGAGTGTCGCTGGCGATGTTCACCTGAAAGAAGTCTCCGGCTACATTATTGTGCACACTACGGAAGGCTCGCTCGTCTGCACGCAGTGCGCGGGCAAGTTGGATTTCAAGTCCATCAGCGGTGGCGCGCAGGTTCTGCAACCCGCGTTGACCAACGTCAGCCTCTTCACCACGGCAGGAAATATTCTCTTTGACGGAGATTTTGTCCGCACCGGCCTATATACCATGAAGAGTGGCAAGGGCCTGGTCGAAGTCCGCTTCTCCGGCAATGATTCCTTTGACCTCAAAGCGCAAACCGCCACGGGCACAGTCGACAATCGGGCGGCGGCCTATCTCAAGCCGGATTCCCACGGGGTCAAACATTTAATGTCAAAGTACACGCACGGGCTTTTTGGTTCCGTCGGGCAGGGCCTTGCCAAAGTCGAACTCTCCTCCTACAGTGGTACAATTCGCATTCTGAAGCGCGACTAGTTTTTCGCGCCGCGATCGCGTGACCACAACACCTCCTTTGCGCGGACCGCAACCCCGCGTCCCTATCTTGTGCCTGGCCGGTTTCATGGGTTCCGGCAAGACCACCATTGGCACGCTGCTGGCGCGGCAACTCGCATGGCGTTTTGTCGATCTCGATGATCGCATTGAAGAATCCGCCGGCTTATCCATTCCCGAGATTTTCGAACGCCTCGGCGAACCCGCTTTTCGTCAAATCGAAGCAGATCAGCTGCGCGCCGCCCTTGGCCGCGCGAGCGAGATGAAAGAAAGCACTGTTCTCGCCCTTGGTGGCGGCACCTACGCGCAACCGGGCTGCCCCGAATTCCTGCGCGCTGCCGGAATCCCCGTATTGTGGCTGGATTCGCCTGTCGAAGTTCTACTTGCGCGATGCATGACCATGACCGGCCGTCCGCTGTTCCGTGACGAAGCGAGCTTCAGCGCACTTTACGCCCAGCGGCTACCCTCCTATCAACTTGCCGACTACCGTGTGGACAGCTCCGGCGAACCGACCCAGGTCGTCGCGGAAATTCTGCGCCGCGGCATTGTTGCATCCGCTGGAAACACCGCGCGTCTGCTGGTTGAGAAACCTCTGCCCTGAGAGAGAATGGACACGGGGGTAAGAAACACCGTGAAATTCAGAACCGTTTCGTTTGCACTAACAATTGGAGTCGTGGCTTGTGCGGCGCTCTCGCTCGCCGCTCAGAAAAAGTCGACACCAACCTCCGGCCCCGTTGTTTTCGTCCAGGACAAGGGCAAACTGACAATCAAACTCGGCGGCCAGACCGTCGGCCATGAGGAATTTGAAATTTCGCCGTCCGGAGGCGGATGGCTCGCTAAAGGTACCGCGGAAATCAAACCGCCCGAAGGCGCCTCCAGCAAAGTTTCCGGCTCACTGACGCTGCAGGGGAATGGGGCGCCCATCAGCTATGACTGGAGCGCCCAGGCGGAAAAAACGAATGGCGCTCACGTTCTGTTCGCCAACGGCGTTGCGAGTATTACGCTAGAGATGCAGGGCGCGCGACCGTTCCAGCAGGATCTTTCCTTCGGTTCGCCGCTCATCGCCGTGCTGGACAACAATCTCTACCATCAATACGCGGTCCTCGCGCGTATCTATGACTGGTCCAAGGGCGGCGCACAGACTTTTCCCGTGATCATTCCCCAGGAGTTAACGCCCGGTTCCATCACCGTACAATCCACCGGTTCCGCCACCTCCGACGGCAAGACTTACGAAGGACTCAAAGTCACCAGTTCCGACCTGCAGATCCTTCTTTTGCTCGACACCAGTCACCGCTTGATGCGCCTCGAAGTTCCCGACGCCAAAGTCTCCGTCATCCGCGACTAGCCGTACCTCGCGGGAAAGCTGCTACGCAAAAAAAGAGGGACAAACATTTCTGTCTGTCCCTCGATGGTGCACTGACTGGAAGAAAATCTATCGCGCGAGCGGCCTCTGAAAAACCGGCGTGCCCGGACGCCGCAGCGGATAGCCCTGCGGATTACCATGAGCGTGCGAATGCGCAAACCCATTCGAATGGCCGGCGCCAATATGTCCGTTGCCGTTGCCATTCGCCGACGCGGGCTGCGGCAGCCGCGCCGGATTACCGATAGGGCGGAGATTGATCGGCGCTGCATGAACGTGGTCGCTGATGGCTTGCAGCCTCTTCAATATGGATTGCCACTGTTCCCAATCCAATTGACGCAGGAACGGCCGCAATCCCTGGATGAACGGATCCTCGAGCAGCGCCTCGCCGTCGGATTCCGGGATGAAGAACCGGTTCAAGCCGACGTTCAGCGCCTCGGAAATCTTCTCCAGTGTGCCGAGGCTCGGCGTCATCTGGCCGCTTTCGATGCGGGAGAGGTAGGAGCGCGAGACCTTGGAGCGCGATTGCAGCTGGCTCTGGGTCATCGCGCGCGATTCGCGCAACTGGCGAATGCGCTGGCCGATGTTCTCGACCGTCTCCTGGTTGACGAACTTTGCTGCTTCGGGTTCAGCGACTGCTTCCTCCGGTGGTGCCGGTGGAGGAATCAGGAACTCCAAGCGCTGAGGTAAGGCGCGCACGCAACGGCGGCAGTTCCCAGTGCGCGTCCGGTATTGGACGAGACCACATGTCTTACAGCGAATGACTTCCCGATCCATTTCTAACGTGCTCATCTCTTTTTCTAATTGTGCAGACACCGGCACTCCTTGCTGACTGGTTTTCCGGCGTGCGGATAGGGGGAGGAACGCTGGAACGTTCGTTCGGGAAGGCAGTTACTGGCGCAACGGGAGTATCGTTTGAGCGCCAAATTCTGTCAAGGGTATTTTTTAACTTTTTTTAATTTTGCTCACCGCGTTTCGCCGTGTTACGCCCGGGTTTCGCCTGTCCGTTCGGGCAGTTGCGGCTCGGCGCTCTTCGATTTCCACGAACGCTTGTATACCTTCTCCCCTCACCCCATACCCATTGTGGTGCCCTCCCATCCTCAGCTTTTCCACAGGCGGGGGCGCACAGGGTTATTTCGCGTCACTTTCTTTGCCGACCGCTCCGGCTGGAACCGGCAAATGCTATCCTCAGCTGGCATTTTGCTGCCAGGAGCGAACTCGCGGCTAATTCTGCCAATTCCCCCGCCTTCCGCGGTGCCGTGCTGAATTGATGAGGGGGCATTACTATGGAAAGAGTTCAATGAACAGAATACTTGCCGGCTTTTTTCTTCTCGCAGTTGGCACTGCTTCAACTCCCGCTCAAACCGCAGCACCGGCCGTCGCCGTAGCGCGCTGGCCACAAGACCGCGTCGCCGCCATCTCCCTCACCTTCGATGACGGCATCAACACTCATCTCGATTTCGTTGGCCCCATTCTGAAGAAACATCATATCAATGGAACTTTCTTCGTGACCACCGGGATGGGACCCTGGGAAAAGCGCAAGCCCGAATGGAAACAATTGGCCGAGCAAGGCAACGAATTAGCGAATCACACCGTCCACCATCCTTGTTTGCTGGCGCAGATCAAGCCGCATTCTCAGGACTACGCTCCGGCAATGATGGAAGCCGAAATTAAGGATGCGGCACAGCAAATCACGCAGCTGCTCAACTCGCGTCGTGGTCTCACCTTCGCCTACCCCTGTGGCAATATGAGCTTCGGAAAACCGCAGGACGATGTCGCCAATGCTGCTTTGTACCTTCGTTACGTCTCCGAAAATTCTATCGGCGCCAGAGGCGCGGGAGTGGGCAGTCCGCAGGATCCCGACCAACTAAACGTTTTGGAGATTGGCGACCTGGGCCCAACCGCGGATAAGGACTCCATCGCGCTGCTGGCCATGGCCGAACCCGCTCTCCGCGGCCGCCTTTGGGGCGTTTATTGCTTCCACGGCGTCGGTGGTGATTGGCTTTCCATCATCCCGGAGACACTCGATGAACTCTCTGGCTACCTCGAGCGCCATCCGGAGATCTGGACCGCCACTTTCGGAGATGTTCTCCGTTACACCCAGGAGCGCAGAGCACTCTCCATCCAAGTCACCCAAAGCGATGCCACGTCTCTCGCTATCGCCCTGCAATGGCCCATGGACAAACAAATCTACGATTTGCCGCTTACGCTGAAAGTGGAGGTGCCAGCGGCCTGGGCTGAAATCACCGCCACCGGCGATGGCACCCGCCTCGCCGCTCGCATCGTCGATCGGACCAAAGGAACAGCCATTCTCGTGGAGGTACCCTCCCAGACCCGATCTCTCCGCATTGCCTCTGCTGGCCAGTAGTGGAGGGGGGTTTTATTCTCAGCGCTGCCGAGCGAATATCCGGCCTTGTCAAAAAGGGCCCTCTCGTTCTTCTTTGTCGTCTACTAAAAACTTAGAACTAACAACTCAGAACTCTTTCGCCGTCTACCCGATCATCTCCGTCCTCGCCACTTCTCTCGGCTGATCCAACAGCGCATCCACTCGTTCGAGAAACCGCACCGTGTGGGGCAATCCCCCATGCAACTGGAACGCCGCCTCATCCACCCACCGCGAATGAATGAAAAACAGCCGCCGGTCTTGCATCGACCGGAATGTGTGAATACTTAAGCAGCCCGCCTCCTCCCGAGTTGGCCCTACGACCTCGCGTAGCGCATTTTCCACCGCAGTCTCTTGCCCTTCACGCGCATGCAGCCGCACAAACCAGTATAGTTCCACGGCTACCTCCATCTCCCTGCTTCATTACCAGCGGCTTCCCACGCTACACTAACCGCTCCATTTGGGGGAGACGCATGCCAACACGCGAGGATGCCTGGAAACTGCTGTGCGAGTACACCGCTTCGGAGAGCTTGCGGAAACACATGCTGGCGGTGGAAGCATGTGTGCGAGCCTATGCGCGCAAATCCGGTGCGGACGAAGAAACCTGGGGACTGGCAGCGCTGCTGCACGATTTCGATTACGAGCGCTGGCCCAATCAGGAGCATTCGCCGAATCAGGGGCATCCTTCGGAGGGCGCGAAGATCTTGCGCGAGCAGGGCTATTCGGAGGAAGTCGTCCGCGCGATCATCACTCATGCGGACTATTGTGGCGTGCCGCGGCAGACCGCGCTGGAGCACACGCTGTTTGCTTGCGATGAGCTAGCCGGCTTCCTGACAGCTTGCGCGTACGTGCGCCCGTCAAAAAGCATTTTGGATCTGGAAGTGGATTCGGTGAAGCGCCGCATGAAAGACAAACTTTTCGCCAAAGGCGTTTCGCGCGACGATGTGCGCAAGGGCGCGGAAGAGCTGGGCATCCGTTTGGAAGAACACATCGGCTTCTGCATCGGCGCTCTGCGGGAACACGCCGACGCGCTGGGGCTGCGCGGAACGCTCTGACAGGTTCCACGCGCGGAAGTTGAGGCAAAGAAAAAAAACGCTCGAATGGAGGCTGGGGCGCAGCGTGCTGCGCCCATACAGAGGAATCGTCAGTTTAGCCAGATGGCCTGAGAGAAACGCGGTCAAGCTTCAGCGGTGCGCGTACAAGACCAGCGCCGCGCCAAACAACATGCTGGCGATCACCAGAGTGACGATGCCGGCAGTAAACCATCGGGAAAGAAGCGCCGTCCGGAAAAACGACGGCTTGTCCGCGGCGTGCTCCGCGGCCGACGTCGCCGGCATAGATTCATCCATATGCGAGACTTGCGACGTAGGCGGCCGGTCTGCGTACTCAATCTTGGCGACAAAACTGTAGCCTTTGCGCGGAATGGTTTCCACATAGACGGGCTGCTCCGTCGAATCGCCCAGCACCAACCGCAGCTTATTCACCGTGGTGTTCACGTTGGCGTCGTAGTTGACGTGTGTATCCGACGGCCAGAGCTGCATGCGCAATTCTTCTCGCGTGACGATCTCGCCGGGCTTCTGAAGCAGCGCCAGGAGCGCCTGATGGACCTTGCCCTGCATCTTTATGCGCGTGCCGTCTTTGAAAAGTTCTTCTTTTTTCAAGTCCAGCAGGAAGGCGCCAAAACAAACGTAGCGCGAAGGCGCGATGCCGACGCTATTTGAAGCTTGAGGCTGTTCCGGCGAGTGCATCGGAACCATTTGCGTGCTCATGAAAATCACCCTTGGTCACAACATTAGACCGATTCAATATTCGATTTATTCCACTCGCGGAAGGGAGCCTGTCAGGGCAACAGACGCCGTCACTTGACATCACGTTGAGGTCAGTTATATCTTGAGATGTATATGCAAGTCAAGCTTTAGATGCGCGAAATGAAAAAAACTTCCTCCCTACTGGACCTGACTGGAACGGGCTACTGCGCTTCGTTGAACTTTCGCAGGACCGCGCGCGCCGTTACGCGGCTGTACGACCTGGCGCTCCAGGAGTCGGGAATTCGTTCCACACAGTTTGCCATCCTGGTCGGCATTGCCAAGAAGCAACCGATCTCCATTGGCGCTCTGGGAAACATCCTGGGTCTCGACAGCACGACCCTGACAAGGAGCCTGCGCTTGCTGGAGAAGGAGGGCCTCATCGCTGTCTCGAAGCGCGCGGCGAAGCGGCAGCGATTCCTTAGCGTAACGGACAAAGGCGGGCTTACGCTCGCTCGGAGCGTGCCGGCCTGGCGCGCAGCACAGGAACGCTTCGTGGCAACAATCGGCGCCAACTATTGGGGCACGCTGCGAAGCGAATTGGAACGGCTGATGCATGTGGCCGTTGAGTTGGAGAAGCCCAATAAGAGCGTGCCTTCCGTTTCGCCCGCCACTCCCTGATTTCATATCCCGGCAAATCAAGCCTTTCTGGATTACGGCAAGTGGTGTTCAAGAAACGGGAACTCGGTTCAGCGACAAGTGTTCGGGAGCTGCGCCGGAGGCCTGCGCCAAACGGCTGGGGCTGACAGGTAAGGCACGAACAATGAAGCGTTCTGGGGAGCGCGGACTGCGTCCGAAGGGGTAACAAGTTACGAGCGTAAGCGCGTCATCGGAAGTGGGCGCCAGTTGACTTACATCCTCAGGGGCGACCACCCTGATTTCTTTCACAATGTAGGTTCGCGTGCGAAGGCCGGAGCGGCGGGCGTCATACCATTCGATCTCGATGGTGTCGCCGAAAGCTACACCCTGAAGTGGCTCAAACCAACTGGTGCGGTGGCCGGCAAGTTCCAGATTGCCAGGTTCTCCCAAGGCAGCACCACTGAGGAGCCGAGCCGGACCAAACGCAAGCGTACGCGGAGTTGCGCCCTCCAAGACAATTTCGTCGTAGCCGAGGCGCGGGATGCGCAGGCGAGCTACCGGATGAGTGTCCGCCCACGGCCATGGCGGGCGGGATTCGCCTGTGCGTGCCGTCGCCTGCCAAGCGCGGCGGATGAGGACGCCAGCAAGCTCGGCCTTGGCGTGCAAGTAGAGGGCGCGGCCGGTGAGGCAGACACCCGCGACGAGGGTGAGCGCGACAAAATAACGCAGAGGCTTCACGAGAGCGCTCCTACCCTGCGCCCGAGAAGCCAGAACACGAAGCTCAGGAGAAGCAGCATAACGCCGAGAGCTTCGAGAAAGGCATCGGCGGTGCCAGTGGCTGGTGCGCCGAAAATTTTTTCTATCTGCATGCCGGCCGGCAACTCCGCGGCGACAGGAACCGTGGTGGAAGCGCCGCTGGCGTTGGCCACGATTTCTTCAACGGCGACGAGCGAAGTGAAGCGCGTGACCAGGCGGTAACGGATGGCGTGGGCAATCAACGTGGCGCGAATTTCGGAGCGGGCATCCTCATCGGAAATGCGCCAGCGGTCTGAGAGATCCTCGACGCGCTGGCGGGCCCAGAGCGTGGTGATGCCAGGATGGAAAGATGCGGTGGAAGCGTCAAAGGCGAAGTTCGCTTCGTAAGGCTGCTCGCCGGTGCGAGCAGTGAGGTGCAAGCGGCCGGAATGTCCGTGAGAGATGCGGCCGTAGAGGAGGAGAGGTTGGCGAAGGAAAAGATCGGGCGGACGCTGCGGGTAGATATCGGCGACTTCGACGCCGTCAAACGTCAGATTCACATCAGTGAGGACAGGACTCTCGATGGTTGCCAGGAGATGGCCCATCTGCTCGCGAATCTCCCCGATATCGGCGATATGCGTGAAAGTACCGCGGCCGAATTGCGCCATTTTGGTGGCCAGGAAGAAGTTAGGGGAGCTGCCGATAGCGACAGTGTAGAGACGCGCGCCGCCCAATTGGGCGCGCAGGGCGGCGAAGATTTGCTCTTCGTTGCCAAGGTCGCCGTCGGTAAGAAGGATGATGTGGCGCAGGTAGCCGGGAGTTTCAGGCTTCGCCATGACGTGGAGTAGCGCGGGAAGCATTTGCGTGCCGCCGCCGGCCCCAAGATTTTGGACGAAACGGCGCGCAGCGGCGAGATTGTCCGCGGTGGCGGTCAGAGGCGCCGAGGCAAATTCATAATAAGTGTGGTTGAAAGCGAGGATGCCGAAGCGGTCGCCGGGGCCGAGACGGTCGAGCGCCTGGAGCAGCGCTTCGCGAGCCTGGGTGATCGAAGTGCCTCCCATGGAACCGGAGACGTCAATCATGTACAGCATTTCCATGGGGACGCGCTTGACGGGTTGCCCGGTGGGAGGAAAGGCAGAGAGGAGGAAATAAGTGTCGCCGGAATTGGGATCGGGAGAAAGGAAGAGAGAGGTCTTGGGCTGCGTGCTTTCCGCCTGCTGGACTTCAAGAACAAAATCCTTGTTTGGAATGGTAGCGCCCGAGGCAAGTTCCACGTGGCGGCGGCCGTCCGGCAAACCACGGACGGTAATGGCGTGTGAAACCGAGTTGATAGAGCCGAATTCGAAGCCGGAGTCGAGATCAACGGACAGGGAGATGTCGTGGCCGGGGCGGCTGTCCGGATTGCGGACCGGAGGAGTGATTCGAGAGGCGTCGGGAACGGCGTCGGTATCAACAGCCCAGCCCGTGCCGATGTGAGAGACGGGCTGCGCGCCGGGAATGTAGCGCGGCCCCACAACCATGGGGAAAACCAGGCGGATGCGCCCCTCTTCCCAGTGCAGGGGCTGGACGTAACGAAAGCGTACATCAATGTGGTCGCCCGGCATGAGATTCGCGACGGAAGCGGTAAAGATGTTGGGGCGCTCCTCTTCCACAAGAGCGGCGCGCTTGCCTTCGGACTTGGCAGACTCGTAGACGCGTTTGGCATCTTCGCGCTCGCGGATCACGCTGCGGATAATGCGATTGCCAATGCGGATTTCCAGGTCGTAGACGGCGCTGTCGTGAGGCAGCGGAAAAACATAAACTGCCTCGATGGGCTGTGTGCCAGAGTTGACGTATTGCTGCGTGACCGTGGCCGCGCCTGCGAGGCCGCGCACGTCGAGGGTGACGTCGGTATGGACCAGAGGGACTGACTCAAAGCGGCCGGAGATGGGTGAGCGGTAGAGGAGCGAGCCCTCGCAGACGGGGGGAGGGTCGGTCTGGGGCTGTTCGTCCTGCGCCGCGGACGCCCACCCGGCAAAAATAGTGGCGACTGCTACAAGCGCAAATACAAAGCGCGGACACGCTTTGTTGTGGATCCAGTTTCCGGTGAACGGCGGCATGGTTTTCTCCTTCACTCGATGCATCGCTGGGAATGGAGTGCAAGAGGCGCGCCAGGAAGATTTGGTAAGAAGAGACTGGCTCAAGTACCGGTCGATCAATCACTTAGCGTGACAGGAGGATGAAAAACTTGGAGTGCGCCCGTGTTGCATCACCCACGACTGTGTAAGCGTAACGACGCTCCAATTAAGATCAGATCGTCCAACGCAAGCACACGAGATTTCGCGGAAGGGGCAATTCACGTTAGAATTGTAAGGAATGCTTACCCAGATTGAAGGATTTGACGCGGTTGCCAGCCGGCATCCGCGCCGCAAGACTTATGGCGTGAAGGTGGGACATGTGCGCGTAGGCGGAGGCGCACCGATCGTCGTGCAGTCCATGACGAATACGGATACGGCGGACATTGAGACGACCCTGAAGCAGACTCTGGAGTTGGCCGAGGCCGGCTCAGAGATCGTCCGCTGGACGGTGAACGTGCCGGAAGCGGCGGCAGCAGTGCCAGAAATCAAGAAGCGCATGCTGGATGCAGGATGCATCGCGCCGATCATCGGAGATTTTCACTACAACGGGCACGTGCTGCTGACGAAATATCCGGAATGCGCGAAGGCGCTGGATAAATACCGCATCAATCCCGGAAACGTCGGCGCGGGGCAGCGGCGTGACGAGCAATTCTCCACCATCTGTAAGATCGCCGTGGATAACGGTAAACCTGTACGCATCGGCGTGAACGGCGGCTCGCTGAACCAAGAGCTGGTAATGCAGAAGATGCAGGAGAACACGGACAAGAATCTCGGGAAAGAGTCTGAAGAAATTATCAATGACTGCATGGTACTTTCCGCTCTGCAATCGACGGAGTTAGCACTGGACTCCGGGCTGCGGCCGGACCAGATTATTATTTCGTGCAAGACTTCGCGGCCGCGCGACCTCATCACGGTTTACCGCGATCTTTCGGCGAAGACGGAGCAGCCGCTGCACCTGGGCCTGACCGAAGCGGGAATGGGGATGAAGGGGCAGATCTGGTCGGCGGCGTCGCTCGGCGTGCTGCTGTACGAAGGCATTGGCGATACCATTCGCATTTCGCTTACGCCCAAACCGGGCGGCGATCGCCGCGAAGAAGTCTATGCTGCATGCGAACTGCTGCAAGCACTGGGGCTGCGTTCGTTTGCGCCCAGCGTGACGGCGTGCCCCGGTTGCGGGCGCACGACGAGCACCACGTTTCAGGAATTAGCCGAGGCGATTCAGGGCTACATCCGCGACAGCATGCCGATCTGGAAGACGCAATACGAAGGCGTCGAGGAGATGACGCTGGCGGTGATGGGCTGCATCGTGAATGGCCCGGGAGAATCGAAGGCCGCCAACATCGGCATCAGCTTGCCGGGAACCGGCGAAGCGCCACGCTGCCCCGTTTATATTGACGGGCAGAAGGATGTGACGCTGGAAGGCACGTACGATGAGCTGGCTGTGGCGTTCCAGGCACTCGTCGATAACTACATTGCCAGGAAGTACCCGCGAAAGACGGCCTCCGTTTCCGCGTAACGCTGGCATTCCTGCGGCGCGGTTCTGAAACAAACACTTAATCCATTCATGTGTTGTGCTTGATCTGTACGCTGAGATCCTTTCCGGCAGGAGCCGGAATCTGCGATCGGCGATCCTTATCGGCTCGCTTCAGGATGACAACGCTCTTGCATTAGCGCGCGGTGAGATCGCGCGAGGCGAGATCACTCGCAGAGCTGTGAACAATTCGGCTAGCCGAGCCACTGCGGATTGTGGGCGGTGCCGTCAAAATTGTTGCTGGTCTTGTAGCCTTCGAACTGGCCGTCGCGGGCGGCTTGCTCCGTCCGGGCGAGGAACGCAGTGACTTCCGCGGAGCTGAGCGGCTTGAAACTGCGGGCAGCATCGAGGGCTTGCTGGACGTTGGCGAGAGATTGGCAGCCGGTGATCACGACACTGGTGGGCAGGTTCATGGCGAAGTGGAGACACTCGACGGGAGACAGCGTGTTGCTCTGGAGAAGCAGTCCCGCGCCCATGGGCTTCATACCAAGGACGCCGATTTCGTCTTTCACCAGAACAGGAAGGACTTTCTGGCCAAAACTCTCGTAATGAGCGTCCATGGCGTTGAGCGGCATCTGGACGGCGTCGAAATGAAATTGATGAGTTTTGGCGGTTTCGAGCATGTGCAAGTGCATGGATGGATTCTTATGACCGGTGAATCCGATGCAGCGGACCTTGCCGGCCTTTTTCGCTTCGCGCGCGGCTTCCATGCCGCCGCCGGGAGCGAAAATGCGCTCCGGGTCGGTCATGCGAATGACCTCGTGGAATTGGAGAAGGTCGATGTGATCGGTCTGCAGGCGCTGGAGAGATTCGTCTAACTGCGCAGCGGCGGCCTTCTTGGTCTGGCCATCGATCTTCGTCATGAGAAAAGCTTTCTGGCGATAGCCGTCGCGCAGCGCCTTGCCCATGCGGATTTCACTGTTGCCGCCATTGTAGTCCCAGCAGTTGTCCAGGAAGTTGATGCCGCTATCGAGGGCGGTGCGGATGATCTTGATGCTTTCCTGCTCTTCGGACTGCATGCCAATGTGATAGCCGCCCAGGCCTACGAGGGAGACACGCTCGCCCGTGCGGCCGAGCTTGCGATAAGGAATGCCATTTTCAGCGCCAGCGGCCCAAAGTTCAGGGCCGGCAACTCCTGCGAGGATTGAAGTGGTCAGCACCCCACCGAGAAATTCGCGACGGGTGACTCCATCGGCTGCGGAATCATTGTCGGCATGATGCGGCCGTGTCATGGGGGCACCTCCAAGAAGGATTTCAGCGTAGATGGCTGCGACAAAAAGCGCAAGCCCCTCTACGGGAGACGCGGTGAGGCCGGAGTGGCGATACTGCGTAGTTTCTCCAGGACGATGCTTCGCGCGCGCGAATAGGCCTGTTTGTCGTCAAGCAACTGATGTGACCAGTGAGCACCCATAGCGACACCATGTATTTCGTAGGCCAGCCGCGTGGAATTCACTTTTGCGCCGATGTGGCCGGCCTTCTGCGCTTGCTCAACAGCGCGGGTGAGAACGTCCATCCATTCGCGCATGATCGCGGCGATACGGTCGTGGACCACCCCGCGCTTGCTGTCAAATTCAAATGAAGCGGCGCTGAAAAAACAGCCGCCGCTGAAGACGCGCCTTTCCACCAGGATAAGCCACTGATTGATCAAGCCCCAAAGCCGGGGCATGCCCCGAGGAGCGGCGATGGCCGGCCGCGTGACCTGGGTGATGAAAATTTGGCGTGCGACTTCGATGGTAGCCAACTGCAACTCTTCCTTGGAGCCAAAGTGCGCAAAGAGGCCGCTCTTGCTCATGCGGAGCTGCGCGGCAAGGGAACCGACGGTAAGGCCATCAAGGCCGTCCACAGAGGCGATATCCACGGCGCTGGCGAGGATGGCTTCGCGAGTGCGCAGGCCGCGAGCCTGGGGGCGTGGAGTACGCGGCTTACGAGGGGAGCGAGCGACGGCTGGCATGAAAAGATTGTAACACGCAAAAATAAATAGCACGAACGTTCGTATTTTATGATAGGCTTCGAGAAATCCGAGGTGTGGCCATGAGAATTCGCCGTTTCTACCGCCTGCTCGCACCGCTTTGGCTGCTGTTTCTTCTTGCCGCAATTCCTTTCCCTGCCGTGGCGCAGGAAGTCCCGCTCAAACATTGCGATAAGTTGCCAGTCCTTGACGTGGCCGTGGGAGAGCGATCCCTGCTCTTCCTAGTGGACACGGCAGCGACTTCCATTCTGAATCTCCAGTCATTCACGGAAGGAAAGACGCGCGACATCGAGGTGACTTCCTGGGCGGGAACGCTGGCGACGAGCGCGCGTGAAGTCACGCTCAAGGAAGTCGCGATCGGCAGCACGAAGCTGATGGGCTTGAAACTGCCCGCCGTGGACCTCTCCGCAATCGGGAAAGCCTGTGGCCGGAAAATTGACGGCATCCTCGGCGTGGATCTACTGGCGAGGCTGGGCGCGACGATCGACCTGAAAAAGCAGACCGTGCACGTGACCACGCTAAACGAGGAACGCGCTTCAGAGCTGGCGGCCGAGATGCACTCCGAAATGCATCACTGCCTGGAGGCATTCAACGAATCCGACGAGCAGGCATTCGGCGATTGCCTGGATCCGAAAATCGTACTTTTCAGCATGGAGGCTGAGCTGTACGGGCGGGAGCAAGTGATCGACTATTTTCGCGAGCGCTATTTCCATCAGCGGCCGCCGGCCCGACTGGAGATTCACGAAAGCGCGTTCCACCCCATCGGCGAGGCAGTCTGGTACGAATACGAGTTCACCATCGAAACCGCGCGCGGAGTCCTGCGCGGGCGCGGCATGGCCATGTGCAAGAAGTCCGAAGGACGCTGGCGGATGGCGAGCATGCACCACAGCGTGATGGAGATGGACCACTCGGCAGCAGCCAGGTAGGGTCCGCGGGTGCCCGCGTCGATGTGCTAGAATTTATTCGAACGCGTATCGCGAATCTCCGAGGAAATCAGTGAAAATCAGCCGGGAAGACGTTTCGCGGGTGGCGGAGCTGGCTTATCTCGATTTGAGCGAAGCCGAGTTGGAGAAGTACCGCGCGCAAATTGACGAAATTCTGGAATACATTGGGAAACTGAACGAACTGGACACTGCCAATGTCGAGCCCATGGCGCAGGTGTTGAGCGACGACCAGACAGCGGATGCCACGCTGCGCGAGGACCTGATTGTGCCTAGTGCGGTGGCGGAGGACGTCTTGAAGCACGCGCCGGATCCGGAGCCCCCGTATTTTCGCGTGCCAAAAGTGATTGAAAGATGACCGCTAGTTGGACGATCGACGGGGTCAAAGAGGCGCTGGCGGCGAAGAAGATTTCGGCGCGGGAGCTGGCGGCGGATTTCTATGCGCGCATCGAGGAGAAGAATCCGGAGCTGAACGCCTACCTGGCCCTGTCACCAGAGCGGGCACGGCGGCAAACCGACAGAATCGATGCGCTGGTGGCGGAGGGCAAGCCCTTGCCGCCTTTGGCTGGCGTGCCAGTGGCCATTAAGGACGTCATCAGCACCCGCGGGATCAAGACGACATGCGGCTCGAAGATTCTGCAGAACTACGTTCCGCCGTACGATGCGACCGCAGTTGAGCGGCTGGAAGCGGCGGGCGCGGTGATCCTGGGCAAGACCAACTGCGACGAGTTCGCAATGGGAAGCTCAAATGAAAATTCCGCTTATGGACCGGTGAAGAATCCCCTTGCGCTGGATCGCGTGCCGGGAGGATCGAGCGGTGGCTCGGCGGCCGTCGTGGCAGCAGGACTTGCGTTGGCATCCTTGGGAACAGATACGGGCGGTTCCATCCGGCAGCCGGGTTCATTTTGCGGGATTCCCGCAATGATGGGGAGCTATGGCCGGGTTTCCCGGTATGGATTGATCGCGTTTGCATCTTCCTTGGACCGAATCGGTCCCCTCGCGACCAATGTGAAAGACGTAGCGGCAATATTGCAAATCATTGCCGGGCGCGACCCGCACGATTCGACTTCCACGACCGCTACGGTCCCCGACTACCGTGCTGAATTAGAGAAACCGGTCAAAGGCCTGAGGCTGGGTATCGCGAAGGACTATTTCGGCGAAGGCATGGATGCGGGAGTGCGGAAAAAGATCGAAGCGGGCATCGAAGTCTTCAAGAAGCTGGGTTGCGAGCTGGTGGAAATTCGCATGCCGCATACGGACTACGCCATCGCAGCTTATTACATCATTGCGACGGCGGAAGCGAGTTCTAACCTGGCACGGTACGACGGCGTGCGTTACGGCTTGCGCGTGGACGACGATTCCCTGCTCGCGATGTATCGAAAGACGCGAGGCGCAGGCTTTGGCCCGGAGGTAAAGCGGCGCATCGTCCTGGGAACCTATGTGCTTTCGGCAGGCTATTACGATGCCTACTACTTGAAGGGGCAAAAAGTTCGGGCGCTCATAGCCCAGGACTTCCGCGATGCGTTTACCAAAGTAGATGCCATCCTCACCCCGACTTCGCCAGTTCCACCCTTCAAATTGGGAGAACGCACGGACGACCCTCTCCAGATGTATCTTGCTGATATATATACAGTTACGGGGTCGCTGGCGGGAGTGCCGGGGATCTCGGTGCCCTGTGGCAAAATCGACGGAACGCTGCCCGTTGGTTTGCAAATCTTTGGCCCCGCTTTTGGAGAGGCACGCGTCCTGCAATTGGCTCACGCCTTCGAGCATGCCGGCGGAGCCACCGTCTGATCTTCTCCCCCAAGTGCGGATAGATCGTGCGATCCCTTGAAATCATCCTCCAGAACTTGGCGCGCGCGCAGAGCGAACTTTTGCGCGCTGCCGATGCGGTTCCTGCCGACAAGTGGAAAACGAGGCCCGCAGGCGAGCGATGGTCGGCAGGCGAATTAATCTGCCATCTGAGTGCGATCGAGCGGGCCATCCTGGGCCGCGCCGACAAACTCCTGCAAAAACCGCCGAAATCAGTGCCGTTTTATAAGCGGTTTCATGTTCCCATGATGATCGTCGAAAGACGCGTGATCCGACGAAAGGCGCCGGAGGCACTGGAACCCCAAACAGTGGGCGACAAGGAAGAAATGCTTGCGGAGTTACGGGGAGTGCGAGAGCGAACTCTGGCGTTCATCGAAGAGACACGCGGCCGTAACCTAAGTCGGTACAACATGCCGCACCCGTTTCTTGGGAATTTGAACGCATATGATTGGCTGCAATTCATTGCCTCGCACGAGATTCGGCATATGAAGCAGATGCGGGAGATTGCCGCAGCCCTACCGAAATCCGTAACAAGTTTGCAAAAGTAGAACATTTTTACCACTCTTCGAGCCTTTGCTTTCCCTTCGTACCAGCCCTCCGAATTGCCAAAAACTATGCAAAAACCAGCAATTTGCTGGGCTTTCAAGCAAAAGTACTAGACGAATGGTTTTTGCTTGCCAGAACGGAACGACTATTGCTCAGAGATATGTGCAGCGCTTACGATGGATTTAGCATCAAAGCATACAGAGAGAGAAGTTGGGGCAAAGCAAGGAGCTGGGCCATGGTTACCGTGAAGTCGAGCCAAAAGATTTTCACTGATTCGGAAGTCGCCAGCTTGACGGGGATTTGCGTCGAGCATGTGCACAATTTTGCGAAGAGCCGCCATTTGGGGTTCATCGCGCGGGCTGCGGAAGCGGCCGGCCTCAGCGCTGATCAATGGTTGTTCACATTGTCGGACCTGATGGTTCTGGTGACGTTGTTCCCAAAGTGCACGCACTAAGAGATTAGGACTAAATTGTCATCTGCACGGCTCCCTGGCTTGGCCGGGGAGCCATTTTTGTTTCGAGAGCCTCCAAACGGCAGGTTGCGGGAGTGCAAGGCGCGGGGGTATGCTCGCGGCAGAGGCAAACCCAGCCAGTTCATATGCATCGCACTCAACAGAACAGCCCGATGGGAAATCCTAGTTCACTCTTGCTAGTGTGTTGCGCTCTTTTGATGGCATGGGCGGGCACACCAAGTTACTCCCGACCGGCGAGCGGTTTGCCGCCCAAGCAACAGCCTCAGTCCGCTGAGAAACAAGCCCCAAGTAAGGACGCCCCGCAGGGGATACCTGCTTTGCCGCGAGGCAAAAAGCTCGTTTTGAAGGATGGCGGCTTTCAACTCGTGCGGGACTACGCCAGGAACGGGGATCGGGTGCGCTACCTGAGCGCCGAGAGAGGCGAATGGGAAGAGATCCCAGCCTCAATGGTGGATTGGGACGCGACGGCCAAAGCGGCAGCAGCGGAACAGAGCGAAGAAGATGCCCTAGCCAAGAAGATTCACGCGCAGGAGCAAGCCCAAAAAATTGAGACGGTTATGGATGTGGATGCCAGCCTCCAGGTGGCGCCAGGCGTCTTCCTGCCGCCCGGAGAAGGAATGTTCCTCATCGACGGAAAATACGTGATGCACCTGGAACAGGTGGGCTCGCAAATCAAGACCGACAAAAAGCAGTTTTTGAAACAGGTGCTTTCCCCCATTCCTATCGTTCCCAGCAAGCGCAACGTACAAATTCCCGGCAGCCACGCCACCCTCCGGATGAGCAATGCGCAAGCGGAGTTCTATTTGCGAGAAGCCCCGCCGGATCCGGAGCGTACGACGCCTATCCTGAAAAGCAGCCGACCGGGCGAATCCGGGCCGGAAGTGGAACTAGTGCGCGCGACGGTCAAAGGCAACTCACGGCAATTGGAATCGATCCGAAGTCTCTTCGGAGAAGAGCTGGAGCAAAAGCGCACCACGATTTCGCTCCAGCGATGGGAAGTTGCGCGCACGGTCTTCCGGTTCACCTTGAGCGAGCCCCTGCCGCCCGGCGAATATGCGCTGGCGGAGATTCTGCCGGATGGCATGAACATGTTCGTGTGGGATTTTGGAGTGGACCCCGCAAAGGATGCGAAGCCGGCCACCCCGACAAAAACGAAAAACTAGGCTGCACCGCTCAGAAGGATATTGGATGTCGCGTAGGAGTTCAGCAAAAGCCTCTAAGTGGGACAGTCTTGCCGAGTAGGGGAGCAGCATGCTGCGCCCCTGCAACGGAGCAATAATCCCCGTTCGCCCTTCACTTGCTTTCAGTTTAATTTAAAACCAGGCGGGAATCAGCGAGTAGAGCGTGCTTCTGCTGGAGAATCAGACAGGACTTCCCTCAAAAGAGCCAGCACGTCGGAGATGCGGAACGGTTTTTGCAGGCAAACCGGCTCGCTGACGCCCGCAACTCCCGGAGTGTTTTCGATCAAATCGCCGGTCATGTAGATCAACACCGGCTTTTGCTTCCCTGCGGCTTCAAGGATGCGCCTGGCCGCCTCGCGGCCATCCACAGTGTAGCCGCCAGAGGAAAGATGGAGGTCGCAGAGGAATACGTCAAATCGAGAGCGCCCCAAGTGCGCGATAGCATCCTCAGTGGTCGCGGCGGAATCCACCCGCAAGCCCTGGGCGGAGAGGCCTTCCTGAAGAAGCATCCGGATACTCTCTTCATCATCAAGTACGAGCACGGAACGGCCCTTGAGAATGTCCGTCCCTGCGCGAACGAAGTCTGGCGGAAGCACGCCGGTATCCAAAGGAGAAGCGAGTGATTCCGGAGGTTGTTCGGACGCTGCCGGCAGATTAATGGTGAAAGCTGAGCCCCCAGCGGGAAGAGTTTCCGCCTCGATGTTTCCGCCATGTTCGCGAATGATGGACATGCAGATGCTCAGCCCCAGGCCGGTGCCGCCGCCGGGACGCTTGGTGGTGTAAAAGGGATCGAAGATCTTCGGAAGCGCTTCCGGGCGGATGCCAACGCCATCGTCCTGCACGGTGATGGTCACCTGTTTGCCGTTTCGTCCGGTGCGAATCTGGATGCGGCCTGAGTCGCGAACTTCCTGGATGGCCTGTTCGGCATTGGTAATAAGATTTAAGAAGACCTGAATCAGCTGGTTGGCATCACCAATGACGCCGGGAAGATCGGCGGGCAGGTGTGAATCCACCTCGATATTGTTGCGGCGCAAGGAATGCTCGTGCAACTGAAGGGTGCGTTCGAGAAGGTTGCTCAAATCCAGGGCCTTTTTCTGCGGGGAGGCGGGCCGTGAAAACTCGAGAAGATTCTGGACAATGCGGGCGGCGCGGCGGGCCTGCCGGTGGGTAAGTTCCAACTGGCGCCTGGTGGCATCATCGGTTCCCGGGCGCTCGCGGAGAAGTTCGGTGACACCGAGAATGGCCGTCAGGGGATTGTTCAGCTCATGAGCCACGCCGGCGAGCATCTGTCCCATGGCGGCAAGTTTCTCCGCCTGGATGAGCTGTTCCTCGAGGCGCTTGAGATCGGTAACGTCGCGCCCGGAGAGAACCACGCCCTCAATATTCCCCTTTTCATCAGAAAGAGGACTGAAGTTAAAACGAATCCGGCGCCATTCCCCCAGCTTGTGGCGCACGCGAATCTCTACGGAGCCAAAGGTCTGCTGTCCGCCAAGCATATCTTTGTAGAGAGAAAGCACGATGGGCAAATCCTCAGGATGGGTGCGGCCGCCAAATTCCATCTGCTGGGTGTCTTCCAGATCGTACCCGAGTATGTCTTTGCAGCGAGGACTGACGAAGGTGTAGTGGCCAGTCGTATCGAGCACCAGGATGAGATCGGGGAAGCTGTCGACCAGGCGGCTGGCAAATTCCTGCTGCTGATGAAGGCGGCGCTCCATCTCGCGACGTTCGGTGATGTCCATGAGTGCGCCTTGATAGCGCACTACGCGGCCGGAATTGTCGCGAACGGCTGCGGCTGTGTTCAGGCAAACGATGGAAGTGCCGTCCTTGCGGATCAGGGTAATCTCCCGGCCCTGAACCATAGGCTGGCGCTCGATTTGATCTTTAACGCTCTTCCGTTCTGCCCGGTCGACGAAAATTTCCCCGACTTGCCTCTTCAGTACTTCTTCCTTGGAATCGTAGCCCAGCATGCGCACCAGAGCAGGATTGACGTCCAAAATAGCGCCATCCGGCGTGGTGATGTAGATGCCCTCCTGAAGCGATTCAAAAAGCTCCGTAAAACGAGCTTCATTCTTGCGAAGTGCGGAGATGTCGCGCCCGAGAACAGTGATTCCTTGGACTTCGCCGTCGCGCATCATGGCATGGGCGACGCAATCGAAGTAAAAGAGAGTCCCCTTTCCCTTCACGCGCACCTGAACGACGCCTGACCATTGGCGGCGTTCCATGAACCGAGGCATCGCGCGCCGCAGCAGTTCGGAGCCTTCCCCGCTGCCCTCCTGCAAGAAATCAGACAGCGGATTACCGATGATTTGCGGGAAAGGCACGCCCACGAGATCGGAGAAACTACGGTTCGCCGCGCGAACCTGGCCATCCAGCGAGAGAGCCAGCAAGACATCGTCAAACGAATCGATGAGGTCGCGAAAGCCCTGCTGAGACCGGGAGATCATGGCAAAGAGCTGATCGAGCTGCTTCTCGTTGGGAGGGGCTTCGTCGCGATGTTCCATGCCGCGCATCAGGCCGCGAAGTTCGGAGATTTCTTGGGTCTTCTTCCATACATATGCCCCGAATAAGGCAATGACAACCACGATCAGGACATGGGCGAGAGCCTCGTAGCGGCTCGCGAAGGATCGGATGGAAGCCCACGACGTCCAGGCAAAAAACACAGCCAGGACAAAGAGCACCACGAAGGTGAACCGCCAGAGTTCCTTCTGCCGCTTTTCGAACTTGTCGAATTGCTCGGAGATTACCGAACGCGATCCGGCGCCCGGGGGAGAGCTCCCGGTGGTACGGCGGCCGCCTTGGTTTTCGTCGAGCATACGGGTGGGCGGGACACCTTCAAATCAGGAGTCAATCGCCGATTAGTGAGGTACTCCTTATTGTAAGAATTCAATGCGGGTTTCGGCAATCAAAGCGAGAACAAGGAGTTCCTGAAGGACAACTGTACCGAGGTTCCAGAAACAAAAACGGCGCCCTGAAGATACCCGGGGCGCCGTTTGATTTGATCCTTAGCCGGGATTGAAACCGGCGAAGGCAGCTTTAGACTTCGGTAGCGGCGTCCGCTTCCGTGTCTTTTTGAAGGAAGTCGAGCGCGGCCGCTTCTTCGGCGGTGAGCTCGGCGGCTTCCGGAATTTCCTCGATAGGAGCAGGCGCGGGCATTTCCGTCAGCAACTGAATGCTGCGGTAGTGCTCGAGGCCCGTGCCAGCGGGGATGAGCCGGCCCATGATGACGTTTTCCTTGAGGCCGCGGAGATAGTCCACCTTGCCAGCGACCGCCGCTTCCGTGAGGACGCGGGTGGTCTCCTGGAAGCTCGCGGCGGAGATGAACGAATCGGTCGAGAGCGACGCCTTGGTGATACCGAGCAAGAGCGGACGGCCCGTTGCCGGACGGCCACCATCAGCGATGACGCGGTCGTTTTCCTCGCGGAAGCGGAACTTGTCCACCTGCTCCTCGAGGAGGAACGTAGTATCGCCGACGTCTTCGACCTTGACCCAGCGCATCATCTGGCGCGAGATCGTCTCGATGTGCTTGTCGTTGATGTTGACGCCCTGGAGGCGGTAAACCTCCTGAATGGCGTTGACCAAGTACGATTGCGTGAACTTTTCGCCAAGGACGGCGAGCAAGTCGTGCAAGTTGAGCGGGCCATCGATGAGGGCCTCGCCGGCCTTCACGTGGTCGCCTTCTTGAACGTTGATGTGCACGCCGCGAGGGATGGAATATTCCTTGGTGGTCTTGCCATCGTGGCTTTCGACGTAAACCTTGCGCATGCCCTTGGCGATGTCGCCGTACTTGACCGCACCGTCGATTTCGCTGATGACGGCGGGATCCTTGGGCTTGCGGGTCTCGAAGAGTTCGACAACGCGCGGCAAACCGCCGGTGATGTCCTTGGTCTTGGTGGTTTCGCGCGGGATCTTCGCGAGCACGTCGCCGGCTTGCACTTCGTCGCCATCCTTGACCATCAAGTGGGCGCGGGAAGGCATGAGGTACTTTTTGCGGACCTTGCCCGAAGAATCGCGGACCAGGATCGCGGGCTGATGCTTTTCATCGCCCGGAGGCAAAGTGACGACGTCCTGCGACAGGCCGGTCACTTCGTCCACCTGCTCTTCGATCGTCAAGCCGGGGCGCAGGTCGTCAAACTTAACCGAGCCGGCGGTTTCGGTGAGGATCGAGAAGGTGAACGGATCCCATTCGGCAAGAATCTGACCGTGGGTGACGTGTTCGCCGTCCTGGCAGCGGAGGCGCGCGCCGTAAACGACGTGATAGCGCTCCTTCTCGCGGTTCTTTTCGTCCACGATGGCGATTAGGCCAGCGCGGTTCATGGCGATGCGGGTGCCGCCGCGGCCTTCGACATGCTTTAGGTCCACGAACTTGACGACGCCGTTGTTGCGCGCTTCGAGCGTGGAGCGCTCGGAAACGCGGGTGGCGGTTCCGCCGATGTGGAAGGTGCGCATGGTGAGCTGCGTGCCCGGTTCGCCGATGGACTGGGCGGCGATGACTCCGACGGCCTCACCCAGTTCCACCATCCGGCCGGTAGCGAGGTTGCGGCCGTAGCACAGCGCGCAAACGCCGCGTCGGGATTCACAAGTGAGCACGGAACGAATGCGCACGCGCTCGATGCCCGCCCCCTGCACCTGGTTGGCAAGTTCCTCGGTAATCTCCTGGTTCACGTCAACGATGACCGTGCCCTCGAAGTCCTTGATCTTGTCGAGCGAAACGCGGCCCACGATGCGGTCGCGGAGAGGCTCGACTTCGACGCCGGCTTCGACGATGGGTTCGACGAAGATGCCGTCGGTGGTGCCGCAATCGCGCTCGTTGATGATTACGTCCTGCGCGACGTCGACGAGGCGGCGGGTCAGGTAGCCGGAGTCGGCGGTCTTGAGCGCCGTGTCGGCCAATCCCTTGCGCGCGCCGTGCGTCGAGATGAAGTACTGCAGCACAGTAAGGCCTTCGCGGAAGTTGGAAGTGATGGGCGTTTCGATGACTTCGCCTGAAGGCTTGGCCATCAAGCCGCGCATGCCGGAAAGCTGGCGGATCTGCTGTTTCGAACCGCGGGCGCCGGAGTCCGCCATGACGTAAACGGGGTTGATGTTGCCCTCTTTGTCCTGATTTTCAAGGGCCTTGAACATTTCATCGGCCACACGCTCGGTGATGTCGCCCCAGATGGCGATGACCTTGTTATAGCGCTCGCCGTTGGTGATGGCGCCGTCGAGGTATTGCTGCTGCACCTTGACGACTTCCTTTTCGGCGTTTTCCACGAGTTTGTATTTGTCGCTCGGGATGAGCATGTCGTCGATGCCGATCGAAATGCCGGACTTGGTGGCGTAAGTGAAGCCCAACTCCTTCAAGTGATCGAGCAGCACGACGGTGTCTTCCAGTCCGAAGCGCAAGTAAGCGTAATAGACGAGCTGCTGAACGCCCTTCTTCTTGAGAAGGCCGTTCACAAAGGGAAACTTCTCCGGCAAGTGCGAATTGAAAATGACACGTCCCACCGTAGTCTGAACGAACTGGCGCTCCATCTTTACCGGGATCGTGTGCGGCACGTCCTGGTTGTCGTATGCCGTGGTGAGGTCGATGAGTTCACCGGTGTAGCGCAGGCGAATGGGCGTGAGCAGTTCGACTTCGCCGGCTTCCAACGCGAGGACCACTTCATCGGTGGCGCCGAATACGCGGCCTTCGCCCTTGGCTCCGGGCTTGTTCTTGGTCAGGTAGTAGATACCGAGGACCATGTCCTGCGACGGCACGGCGAGAGGCAAGCCATGAGCAGGCGACAGAATGTTGCGCGAGCTGAGCATGAGCACGGACGCTTCGACCTGCGATTCCGGTGAAAGCGGGATGTGCACGGCCATCTGGTCGCCGTCAAAGTCCGCGTTGAACGCGGTGCAAACCAGCGGGTGAATGCGGATGGCTTTGCCTTCGACGAGAACCGGCTCGAACGCTTGAATGCCGAGGCGGTGCAACGTCGGAGCGCGGTTGAGCATCACCGGATGCTCGCGGATGACGTCTTCGAGGATGTCCCAGACCACCGCTTCCTGCTGCTCGACCATCTCTTTGGCTTGCTTGATGGTGGTGCAGTGGCCCTGCGCTTCGAGCTTGTGATAAATGAACGGCTTGAATAGCTCGAGCGCCATCTTCTTTGGAAGACCGCACTGGTGGAGCTTCAACTCCGGGCCCACAACGATAACGGAACGGCCGGAGTAGTCCACACGCTTGCCAAGAAGGTTCTGGCGGAAACGGCCCTGCTTGCCCTTCAAAGTGTCGCTGAGGGACTTGAGCGGGCGATTGTTGGTTCCGCGCAAAACACGGCCACGGCGCCCGTTGTCAAACAAGGCGTCAACCGCTTCCTGAAGCATGCGCTTTTCGTTGCGCACGATCACGTCCGGCGCGCGCAATTCCATCAGCTTCTTCAACCGGTTGTTGCGGTTGATGACGCGGCGATACAGGTCGTTCAAATCGGAAGTGGCGAAGCGGCCGCCATCCAGAGGCACGAGAGGGCGCAACTCCGGCGGAAGAACCGGAATCACATCCAGAATCATCCATTCCGGCTTGTTGCCGCTCTTGCGGAAGGCTTCGAGGACTTTGAGGCGCTTGGCGAACTTGATCCGCTTTTGCAGCGAGGGATCAGTCTTCATCTTTTCGCGCAGCTCTTCGGACAGCTTGTCCACTTCGACGCGGCGGAGCAATTCCTTGATAGCTTCCGCGCCCATCTTGGCGGTGAACTGGCCCGGATATTCCTTCTGCAGCTCGCGATATTTGTCTTCGAGCAGGACTTCCCGTTCGCGGAGAACGGCGACTTCGCCGGCATCCACGACAACGAAAGCCTCAAAGTAAAGAATGCGCTCGAGGTCGCGCATGGAAATATCCAGCAAGTAACCGATGCGGCTGGGCAAGCCCTTGAAGAACCACACGTGCGAACAGGGCGAGGCCAGCTCAATGTGGCCGAGGCGTTCGCGGCGGACCTTGCTAAGAGTGACTTCGACGCCGCACTTATCGCAGATAACTCCGCGGTGCTTCATGCGCTTGTACTTGCCGCACAAGCATTCCCAGTCGGTGACGGGGCCAAAAATCTTGGCGCAGAACAAGCCGTCACGCTCGGGCTTGAAGGTGCGATAGTTGATGGTCTCCGGCTTGGTCACTTCGCCATGGGACCACGAACGAATTTTTTCCGGACTCGCCAGGCTGATGCGAATGGAATCGAAATCGGCGATCAAACTGGCGCGATCGTAAGGGCTGCTGCGATACAAGGTTGTTTCCTCCCTCCCCAGCTTTCGCCGGGGCCGCGATCCGATGACTTCAACCGAAGAACACCAGACCGGCTGAGAACCCAACTACCGAATACTGCTGAACCAAACTTGGCTGCCAAGTAGGGGCGCAGCATGCTGCGCCCCGCGGGCAAGAGCCGCGACTAATCCGCGGCTTTGTCGCCTGCCGGCTTTTGCCGTTTCATCAACTCGACGTCCAGGCATAGCGACTGCAACTCGCGGACGAGCACGTTGAACGATTCGGGCACACCAGGCTCGATACCCGGTTCGCCCTTGACGATGGCCTCGTAAATCTTTGCGCGGCCATAGACGTCGTCCGACTTCGCCGTGAGCAACTCCTGCAGGATGTGCGCTGCGCCATAAGCTTCCAGCGCCCAGACTTCCATTTCGCCGAAGCGCTGGCCGCCGAACTGCGCTTTGCCGCCGAGCGGCTGCTGCGTAATAAGCGAGTACGGCCCGATGGAGCGCGCGTGAATCTTGTCGTCGACGAGATGCGACAGCTTGAGCATGTAGATGTAACCGACGGTGACCGGCTGGTCGAACTGCTCGCCATTCATGCCGTCGAAGAGGTTGATCTTGCCGGCATGCGGCAATCCGGCAACTTCCAGCAAGTGGCGGATTTCCGGTTCGCGCGCGCCGTCGAATACCGGCGTAGCGAAGGGAATGCCTTCGCGGAAGCCTTCGGCGTACTCCAGCAACTCTTCGTCGCTGAGCTTGCTAAGCGTCTTCCAGATCGTGGTGTCCGAGAAAACTTCGCGGAACCACCGGCGCACGGCTTCAGCGCGCACTTCCTTGCTCAGCAGCCGCTTGAGGCTGTTGCCCAGTTCCTTGGCGGCCCAGCCGAGGTGCGTCTCCAGAACCTGCCCGACGTTCATACGCGAAGGAACACCCAGCGGGTTGAGCACGATCTCGACCGGAGTGCCATCCGGCATGTACGGCATGTCTTCCTGCGGCACGATGCGGGCGATGACGCCCTTGTTGCCGTGGCGGCCGGCCATCTTGTCGCCGATGGACAGCTTGCGCTTCATGGCGATATAGACCTTCACCAGCTTGATGACACCCGGGGGCAGCTCGTCGCCCTTTCGGAGCTTTTCCTTGCGCTCTTCGGTGATCTTGCGCAGCACGTCAATCTGTCGCGAAGTCATTTCCTCGACTTCCTCGATTTTCTCGATGAGGAGAGGATCCTTTTCGTTGAGCTTCAGGCGCTTGAGGTTGCGCGTGGAGATCTTTTCGATGATCTCGCGCGTCAACTCGACGCCCTTGGTCAGCAAGCGCTTGTTGGTCTTTTCGTCGTGCAGGTCGGCTTGGAGAATCTTGCCGCCGAGCAAATCCGAGAGGCGCTTGAGGCGCTCATCCGTGAGGATGCGGATTTCGTCGGCGAGGTTCTTCTCCAGCTTAAAGATCTGCGTGGCTTCGATAGCCTTGTGGCGTTCGTCCTTTTCTCCGCCCTTGCGGGTAAAGATCTTGACGTCCACGATGGTGCCTTCGATGCCCGGCGGGCAATAGAGCGAAGCGTCGCGAACATCGCCGGCTTTTTCGCCGAAGATGGCGCGCAGCAGTTTTTCTTCCGGCGTGAGCGTGGTCTCGCCTTTGGGCGTGACCTTGCCGACCAGGATGTCGCCCGGCTTCACCACCGCGCCGATGCGGATTACGCCGCTTTCGTCGAGGTTGCGCAGGAACGACTCGCTGATGTTGGGAATGTCGCGAGTAACTTCCTCAGGGCCCAGTTTGGTGTCGCGCGCTTCGATTTCGTACTCCTCGATGTGAATCGAGGTGTAGTAGTCGTCCTTGACCAGCTTTTCGCTGACCAGGATAGCGTCCTCGAAGTTGTAGCCGCGCCATGGGAGGAAGGCCACGAGCACGTTGCGGCCGAGAGCGAGTTCGCCGCGCTCCGTGCAAGGACCGTCGGCAAGAACTTGGCCCTTCTTCACGCGGTCGCCTACGCGAACCAGCGGCTTCTGGCTGATGCAAGTGTTCTGATTCGAACGCTTGAACTTGATGAGCTGATAGATGTCCGCGCCCACTTCGCGGCTAAGCACGCCGGAGTGGTCGGATTCCACGCGCACAATGATGCGCTCGGAGTCGACCTGATCGACGATGCCTTCGCGCTTGCAGAGCACGACCGCGCCGGAATCGCGCGCGGTGACGCGTTCCATGCCGGTGCCGACCAGCGGCGCTTCGCCCTTGATGAGCGGCACAGCCTGGCGCTGCATGTTGGATCCCATGAGCGCGCGGTTGGCGTCGTCGTTTTCGAGGAACGGAATCAAGCTGGCAGCCACGGAGACGAGCTGCTTCGGCGAAACGTCGACGTAATCGACTTCGTCGCGGCTTTTCAGCACGAAGTTGCCGGCCTGACGGCAGTTGACCAATTCGGTGGTGATCTTCAAACGCTCATCGAGCGCCACGTTGGCTTGCGCCACGACGTATTTGTCTTCTTCCCAGGCGGAAAGGTAGAAGCAGTACGGCTCGTAAACCACCTTGCGGCGCTTGAGCTCTTCGTTGAGCTCCTCGACCTTGTCCTTCTCGATAATTTCACCGGCTTTGAATTCGCTGTCTCCGGCATTGATGATCTGGACGTAGTCGATGATGCGTCCACCCTTGACCTTGCGGTAGGGCGATTCGATGAAGCCGTAGTCGTTGATGCGCGCAAAGCAGCTCAATGAACTGATCAGTCCGATGTTCGGGCCTTCCGGCGTTTCAATCGGGCAGATACGGCCGTAGTGCGTCGGGTGCACGTCGCGCACTTCGAATCCCGCGCGCTCGCGCGAGAGGCCGCCAGGTCCAAGAGCTGACAGACGCCGCTTGTGGGTAATTTCGCTGAGCGGGTTAGTCTGGTCCATGAACTGGCTGAGCTGCGACGATCCGAAGAACTCGCGGATTGCAGCCATGACCGGCTTGGCGTTCACCAGGTCGTGCGGCATGGCCGTCGACATTTCCTGGTACACGCTCATCTTTTCTTTGATGGCGCGCTCCATGCGAACGAGGCCGATGCGGAACTGGTTTTCGAGCAGTTCGCCCACCGCGCGAACGCGGCGGTTGCCGAGGTGGTCGATGTCGTCGACGACGCCGATATTCTTCCGCAGCTTGAAGAGATACTTGATCGCCGAAACGAAATCCGGCGCATCCAGCGTGCGGTTATCTAGCGGCGTGTCCAGCCCCATCTTGATGTTGAACTTCAAGCGGCCCACGCGGCTGAAATCATACTTGCGCGGGTCAAAAAACATGCCGCGGAAAAGATTCGTGGCCGTTTCCAGCGTCGGTGGATCGCCCGGACGCAGCTTGCGGTAGATTTCGATGAGCGCTTCCTTCGAAGAGCGGATCGAGTCCTTGTCCAGGGTGCGCGAGAGCACCAGGCCGATGTCGTCGCGCTCGGGGAAGAACACATCGACTTCGGTAATGCCGCCTTCGGCAAACGCCTGCCAGAGTTCAGCGGTCAGCGGCTTGTTGGCTTCCAGCAATACTTCGCCGGTCTGGCGGTTGACAACGTCGGCGACGCTGTAAGCGCCCTCGAGGTCGGCCAGCGCCGCGCGAATCTGCGAAATTTTCGCTTTGATCAGTTCCTTAAAGAGATTCTCGGTGATGCGCTTGTGCGCCCCGACGACCACTTCATCCGATTTCGGATTGCGGATTTCGTGGGCCAGCTTGCGATCCACGATTCCCGGCGAAACGTTCCAGAAGAGGTCCTTGACGCGCAGCGAGATGCGCTCAACCTGATAGAACGTGCGCAGAATGTCTTCATTGGACTTCATTCCCAGCGCCCGCAGGAAAATCGAGCCCAGGAACTTGCGCTTGCGGTCGATTCGAACGTAGAGAATGTTCTTGGTGTCGTATTCAAACTCTACCCAAGATCCGCGGTACGGAATGATCTTCCCGAGGAAGTAGCTGCGGTTGTTGGCGCTCTCGAAGAACACGCCCGGCGAGCGGTGCAACTGCGAAACGATGACCCGCTCGGTGCCGTTGATGATGAACGTGCCGTTCTCCGTCATCAGCGGAATGTCGCCGTAGAAGACTTCTTGTTCCTTGATGTCGCGAATGGTCTTCGCGCCACTATCGGGATCTTTGTCGTAAATGGTCAGACGGATGGTGACCTTGAGAGGCGCGGAGTACGTCATGCCGCGCTCCTGGCACTCGTTCACGTCGTATTTCAATTGCATGGCGACCGGGTCGCCGCACTTGTTGCAGAAGGTCGGCGTGTTCTTGTTGAAAGTGCCGCACTTGTGGCAAATGACGTCCCCGGTCTGATACGGATTGGTGACTACCGACGCGCCGCAATTGCGGCACGTGGCGCGAAGGTGGTGCAGCCCCTTCAGGTTGCCGCACTTGCACTCCCAGTTGCCGATCGAATAATCAACGAATTCCAGCTGCGACATCTCGCGGAAGTCGCGGATCGGAAACACGGAAGTGAACACCGACTGAAGCCCGCCGTCATCGCGCTCGCTCGGCAGAAGGTCCATCTGCAAGAAGCGCTGATACGACTTCATCTGGACTTCAATCAGGTTGGGAATCTGAATCGTGCCCTGGATTTTCGCGAAATCCAGACGCTGGCGTTCCCGGACGTGATGATTGCTAGTCGGCATGCGTGATCCTCGTTATTCTTTGCGGCCGTAAGACGGCCGACATCCCTTTGGGCAAAAAATGGAGAAACGGAGAAAGGACACATCACCGCTGCGCAAAACGACCTGCCCGGGATCGCTGCACACACGGCTGCGGGGGGCCCGAAAAGGGCCCGTGGTTTTGTAACAAATACCGGTCTCGACTTGCGTACGCGAATTCCTTTGGCGCGGTCCGCCGCTTCCTGCGCCGCGCCGCCGCACGAAAAAACCGTGCAACAAAACAATTCGGTGCGGCCCCGGCCAGGCCGGGGCCAGCAAACTACTTGATCTCGACCTTGGCGCCGGCCTCTTCGAACTTCTTCTTGATCGTCGCGGCCTCGTCCTTGTTGACGCCTTCTTTGACGGTCTTGGGAGCGCCGTCAACCAGGTCCTTGGCTTCTTTCAAGCCCAGGCTGGTGACTTCGCGGACCGCTTTGATGACGTTGATCTTGTTGCCGCCAACGTCGGTGAGCACGACGGTAAATTCCGTCTTCTCTTCCGCCGGTGCCGCGCCGCCCGCTGCCGCCCCGCCGCCCGCCGCCACTACCGTGGCCGCTGCCGCAGAGACGCCGAAGGCTTCTTCCATCTTCTTCACGAGGTCGGACGCTTCGAGCAGTGTCAGCCCCTTGATTTCTTCCAGGATCGTTTCGACTTTCGACATGACTTTATTCTTCTCCTCTCAATTTCAAGAAATTGAACTTACTGGGCCACTTCGGGAGCTGGTGCCGCACTTCCCCCGCCGGACCCAAACTTGTTGGCCTTGATCGCTTCGCTGACCGTCACCGCCAAATTGCGCGGCAGCGCGTTCAGCGCCATGGCGATGCGCTGCGCCGGAGCGTTCAGCAGGAACATGATCTTGCTGATCAACTCTTCCTTCGACGGCAGATTCGCCAGCTGCTGAATCTCCTTGATCGAAATGACGCGCCCTTCCACCACTCCGGACTTGAACTGAAATGCCGGGACATCTTTGGCGATCTTTGTGAGCGCCTTGGCTAGCGCTACCGGGTCGGCCATGGTGTAAGCAATCGAATTCGTTCCGCTCAGGTTCTTGAGCAGGTTCTCGGCGGGTGTTCCCGCGCCGGCTCGCTCCGCGAGCGTGTTCTTCACAACCTTGTACTTGCCGCCAGCGGCCTGCACGGCGCGGCGGAGTTTGGTGTCGTCTTCGACCGTGATGCCTTGAAACGTCGAGAGAATGACGGTTGATACTTTCGCAAGCTCGGTCTTGAGCTTGTCCAGGTCCTGCTGTTTTTCGTCGCGGTTCTTCATAATTTCGCTCCGGTGGCTTGGTCCGCTGGACTACGCGGCGGCAGCCATCGCTTCCACTTCGGCCAGGTCAATCGTGATGCCCGGACCCATGGTCGAGGTCAGTGTGATTTTCTTCAGGTACTTGCCCTTGGCCGCTGCGGGCTTGGCCTTCAGCACAGCTTCGATCACCGCGTGCGCGTTTTCGGCCAGCTTCGCCCCATCAAACTGAATCTTGCCGATCGGGCAGTGCACGATCCCGGCCTTGTCGACGCGGAATTCCACTTTACCGGCCTTTACTTCCTTGATCGCCTTGGCCACTTCAAAAGTGACCGTGCCGGTCTTCGGGTTGGGCATCAAGCCGCGCGGGCCGAGCACTTTACCCAGCTTGCCGGCCGAGCGCATCATGTCCGGCGTGGCGATCACCGCGTCGTAGTCCGTCCACCCTTCCATGATTTTCTGCACGATTTCGTCGCCACCGACGAAATCCGCGCCCGCTTCCTGCGCTTCGCGAACTTTGTCGCCGCCCGCAATCACCAGCACGCGAACCGCTTTACCCAGTCCATTGGGCAAACCTACTGTGCCGCGGACCACCTGGTCGGAATGCTTCGGGTCCACTCCCAGATTGATCGCCAGCTCGACGGTTTCGTTGAACTTCGTGTGATGCGCCTTCTTCAAAATCTCGGCGGCTTCGGCGAGCTTGTACGGACGCGCTTCCACCAGCTTGCGCGCCTTCTCCACGTTTTTGCCTGACTTCTTCATCGCTGCTACCTCTTCGATTTCTTAGCGCCTGAATTCCTAGGCTTCCACGACTTCCAGGCCCATGTTGCGCGCCGTACCCATCACCGTGCGCACCGCGGACTCCAGATTAGTGGTGTTGAGATCGACAAGCTTGATCTTCGCAATCTCTTCCACTTGCTTCTTCGTCACTTTGCCGACTTTGTTGCGGTTCGGCTCGGCGGAACCCTTCGCGATATTCGCCGCGCGCTTCAACAGCACCGAAGCCGGTGGCGTCTTCAAAATGAAGGTGAACGTGCGGTCGGTGTAAACCGTCACCAGCACCGGGAAAATCATCCCGTCCGCTTCTTTCGCCGTCTTGGCGTTGAACTGCTTGCAGAAATCCATGATGTTCAAGCCGTGCGGCCCGAGCGCCGTGCCGACTGGCGGCGCCGGTGTCGCCTTGCCCGCAGGCAATTGCAGCTTGATGGTTGTCTGAATTTTCTTTGCCATGTTTCTGCCTCAATCTCTTTTCTGCTTCGCGCTGATCGCGCGGCTTACCCCAACTTCTCCACGCTGGCGAAATCCAATTCCACCGGCGTCGACCGTCCAAAAATCGTCACTGAAACCTTCAACCGGCTGTGATCGTTGTCGATCTCTTCCACGTTGCCGTTGAAATTCGCAAACGGCCCATCCACAATCCGCACCTGCTCGTTGCGCTCAAACACCACTTTCGGCTTCGGTCGATCCTGCGGCGTATGCACGCGATTAATGATGCCGTCGACTTCCGCTTCGGTCAGCGGCGAAGGCGACGTCGCCGAACCCACAAAGCCCGTGACGCGCGGCGTCGAGCGCACGGTATGCCAGGTGTTTTCGTCCAGGTCCATTTCCACCAGCACGTAGCCGGGGTAGGACATGCGATTCGAAACCACCTTCTTGCCGCCGCGCACTTCCACCACTTCTTCCGTGGGGATCAGCACTCGCCCGATCTTGTCCTGCAGGCTGAACGCGGCCACGCGGCTCTCCAGGCTTTCTTTTACTTTCTTCTCAAAGCCCGAGTACGTATGGATGATGTACCACTGCATTCCCATCGATCTCTGGTCCCCTCTAACCGCCAAACTTCTTGAAGATATATTGCACGCCCCGCTGGACTCCCAAATCCACTATCCACAAGAAGACGCCGAAAAACGCCACCGTGGCGATGACCACCCAGGTGGTCGCAATCACGTCTTCGCGGCTCGGCCAGGTGACCTGCTTCATCTCCACGCGCACGTCATGCAGAAATTCACGCGCATCGGCGACCGTTCCAGTAACCTTTTTCGTCAGCTCAGAGCCTGTTCCGCCCTGCGATTCATCGCTGCTCATTTTCACCGCCCGCGTCGCCATGAATCCTCATTCCAGTGCACTCTCTGTGCGCTTCCCAATCTCTGGCAGGGGAGGAGGGACTCGAACCCCCATACCCGGTTTTGGAGACCGGAGTCCTAGCCGTTGGACGACTCCCCTAAATTCAATTCCGGCCTGCCCCTCGCCCCTGCGAAAACTCCCGTTCAGAAAATGAAAAACTACTTCACTTCCTTGTGCGCCGTCTGCTTCCGGCACGTGTTGCAGAACTTCTTCGTTTCCAGCCGCTCGGTATGCTTCTTCTTGTTTTTCGACGTCGTGTAGTTGCGGTTCTTGCAATCCCCGCACTGCAACGTAATGATTTCGCGCATGGCTTAATCCTTTCGCGCTCTGCGCGCTATTCGATGATTTCCGTTACCGCGCCCGCGCCGACGGTGTGGCCGCCTTCGCGAATCGCGAAGCGCAAGCCCTTTTCGAGCGCCACTGGCGTAATCAATGTCACTTCGCAACTCACGTTGTCGCCCGGCATCACCATTTCCACGCCGGCAGGCAGCTTCATGTCGCCGGTCACGTCCGTGGTGCGGAAATAAAATTGCGGCCGGTAACCGGAGAAAAATGGCGTGTGCCGCCCGCCTTCTTCCTTCGTCAAAACGTATGCTTCCGCCTTAAACTTCGTGTGCGGCGTGATCGAACCCGGCTTGCAAACTACCTGCCCACGCTCC
>DATDGB010000050.1:0-1571 GCA_036522305.1 Candidatus Acidiferrum sp.
CCCGGCGGAATGATGCATCTTGGCATTCCGGAATATCGTCTGCCGCGCGATGTCTTGCAGGCGCAGATCCGCGAAATCCTTGACCTGAGCCCGAAACTTCGCCTCAACACGCGGCTAGGGAAAGACTTTTCGTTGGCGGATCTCCGCCGCCAGGGTTACAAAGCCATACTGCTGGCGTTCGGCCTGCACCGCAGCCGCGACCTGAATCTCCCCGGGCATGAGCTGGACGGAGTCGTCAAAGGCATCGATTTTCTTCTGAACGTAAACCTTGGCTACCGCTTTGCCATCGGCAAACAAGTGGTGGTCATCGGCGGCGGCAACGTGGCCATCGACGTTGCGCGCTCCGCCATGCGCGAACAGCAAAAAGTCGCGCCCAGCGCGGAAGGCGCCGTTCTTCCCGATGAATTGACTTCCAGCGAGCACGACGTCGCCATGAAGGAGTTCATGGACGTTTCCCGGCAGGCGCTGCGCATGGGCGCTCGCGAAGTGCACCTGGTGTGCCTCGAATCACGCGCCGAGATGCCCGCTTCCGAAGAAGAAATCGAAGAAGGGCTGGTCGAAGGCATCAAAATGCATCCCTCTTTGGGCCCCAAGCAGTTTGTTGGCAGCAATGGCAAATTGACTGGGCTCGAAGTCATAAACTGCACTTCCGTGTTCGACGCGCAGCATCGCTTCAGCCCGACTTTCGCCGCTGGAACAGAAGCCATTATTCCCTGCGACACGGTGATACTAGCCATCGGGCAAGCTTCGGATACTTCTTTTCTCAAGCCCGGCGATGGCATTGAAACCACGCGGCAGGGCACCCTGAAGATTGACCCAGCAACGCTCATGACCACCGCGCCGGGAATCTTCGCGGCCGGAGATGTGGCATTCGGCCCGCGCCTGATCATCAATGCTGTGGCTGACGGCAAAAAAGCGGCCGAAGAAATCGACAAGTTCATTCGCGGACCTGAATGGAAGCCCAAGCCACGGTTCGTGCAGATCACCCTACTGGATCATCACGAAATGGCGGAGCAGTACGACGAGTATTCCCGGTTGGGTGTGCCGGTCATTCCCCTGGAGCGCCGCACCGGCGTCGCCGAAGTCGAACTCGGATTCACGGAAGAACAGGCGCGCCGCGAGGCTTCGCGCTGCCTGCAATGCTGGATCAATACGATTTTCGAAGGCAATGAAGCCGAAGGAACCGAGTGCATCCTGTGCGGCGGGTGCGTGGACGTTTGTCCGCAGAATTGTCTGCAATTGGTGCCGCTAAGCCAATTTGCTTTTTCCGATGAAACGCGCCAACAGCTCGCGGCGACGTCCGATTCGCGCGCGCTCGAGTTCCTTCATCTCTCGCCGGACGGTCTGATTACCGAGGAAGGCTCGGTGATGGTCAAGGACGAAACAATCTGCATCCGGTGCGGGCTCTGCGCGGAGCGCTGTCCTGTGAAAACCATCACCATGGAAGCATTTGAAGTTTTCGATCGTGATCCGAATCTAGTCCAAATTGAGAAAATGGTTCTCCACGCATGAGCGACGCAAAGCGTTCATCGGTTACGGAAGCACTACGCACGGGCCAAGGGGAGAATGAG
>DATDGB010000051.1:0-330650 GCA_036522305.1 Candidatus Acidiferrum sp.
GAACTCTGCCCTCGATGCGCGGAATTATTTCGATCACCCATCGATTGCGGAGCCGGGCAGAATTCCTCCATTCCGTAGAAATGAGTTCGGATTTACGAATGGCGGGCCGGTCGTGTTGCCGCATCTGTATGACGGCCGAGACCGCACGTTCTATTTTGTGCAGTATCAGGGATTCAGGCAGGTGCTGGGAACGACCCAGGTTTTGGCTGTACCAACCGCAGCCGAGCGAGCGGGTCAGGACATCGTGAAGTACCCGGACGGCAGCACGGACGCGCTGCAGGTACCGGTGAATCCGGCAATTGCTGCAGTGCTGGCCCGCTATCCACTCCCCAACAACCCAACCGGCGCGTGGTGCGCGAACCTATGCTACGCCTTCAAACGTGAACACGAACACGGATCAGTTTTCTATCCGCATCGATCAGAAAGTTGGAGCAAAAGGACAATTGTTTGGTCGATTCAATTACGACAATCTGACGGGACCGACAACAAATCCGGATCAAACGCTGCTCGATCCGAGCTTTGGCGTGCAGTACGTGGATCGGCAGCGGAACGGGGTCATCACTTACACGCGCACCGCGTCACCGCGCTTTCTCTGGTCGACATCGTTGAGTTTTACGCGGACGACGCCTTCGTTTGTGACCCCGAACCACACCGATCCGGCCCTCAAGTTCAACGATGGTCTGTATGAGGCGTACAACAGCGCGGCGGGCTCCGTGATCTCAGCGTTCGGGAATTTGTTCCAGTTACAATTGAATTTTGCCTGGACGACGGCGCGACACGCGGTGAAGTGGGGAACAGAAGCACGCCTCAATCGCGACACGACATACTTTGGCATCAGCCCGAACGGGGAATACGATTTTGGCGGCGGAACGGTTTATTCGCCCGTTTTCGTCCCTTCTGCGAGTGGACGGCACGACGTTCAGCCTGGCCAGCCTCTGCCGGACACTTTGAGCAGTTTGTTGCTAGGTTTTCCGTACGCATACACGATCGCGGTGGCGCCGCCCTACGCATCGAATGGCGCGCACATTGGGCCCGCGGCGATCAACCGGAATGACGTGAACGCTTACATCGAGGACACGTGGAAAATCAATCCGGAATGGACGCTCGAATATGGGCTGCGATATGAGCTCTACACGCCGATTTCGGAGCGAGCGCACCGAACGTCGAGCTTTCTGAATTCGTTCCCACCTGCGGGCGTTGGGCAGGAATACTTGATCAATCCGCAGCCTACTTATCAAACCGATTGGAACGGTTGGGGGCCGCGTGTTCAGGTGGACTGGAACGCGCCCCACGCGGTGCATGTGCACATGGGCGGGGCGATCACAGTGATTCCGCCTAATATCTGGCAGGACAATCTTCTGACAGGGTCAACGCCCTACGTTGTTTATCCGCGCGTCAATGCAGCGCAAAACGGGGAGATTTCCTACGGATTCCAAATCAGACCGGACGAGTTGCCACAGGTCTACAACACAGCGGGTGTGAACGTGCTGGCCAGTGGCAATCCGAAAAACGTCCCGGCGAACACGGTGATGGACGTAAATCGATACCAGCAGGATTTGGCGGCGCTGGCGCCGAGTCATCAGCTCTCGCTACTGAGTCTGGCCGGGATCGACCGGCGCTTCGGCAATGGCTACTTGCAGACTTGGACATTGGGGCTGGAACGGGTTTTCGGCGGCCTCACGGCCGATGTCGCGTATGTTGGAACATCGGCATTTCGACTTCCGAGAATGTCATATCCAAACGCGTATCCCGGAGCGGAGTCGGAATTTGCGCGGTTTACAGACTTCGACGGTAGCGGCGTGGTGACAGGTGGTTTCGGATTCGAGTCTGTGATGACAGCGACATCGCACTCCTCGTACAACGCCTTGCAGACCTCATTGTCGGGAAATGTTGGGCACGGCGGACCGTCATTGCAAGCCGGCTACACCTGGGGCAAATCGCTGGATGATGTCAGCGGCATTATCGGAGGAACAGGATCCACCGGCGCCGTGACGTTGTTTAGCCCGCAAAACCCGTTCGATACACGAGCGGAAAGAGGGCCGTCAAGCTTTGACGTGACGCACGCCTTCACGTTGAGCGCGGCCCAGGATTTGCATTTTGAGCATTTGGGACTTCAGTCGGATCGAACCCACCGGTTGACGAAGGGCTGGGAATTGCTGAGCATCTCGTCGATCACGAGTGGTTCGCCGTTTACGGTTTATTCGGGTATCCAGCAGACGGGCGCGGGAACGATTGGCGCGGACCGGCCGGACCAGATTGGGTTACCGGACCTATCGAGCGCCGGCAGTTCAACCCGACCGCGCGACGATTATTTTGGGCGGGGCGCGAACAACGCAAGCTTCTTTGCCATTCCGATCGGGATCGCAGGTGGAACTGGACCAAACTCCGGGCGCTTTGGAACGCTCGGCCGTAATACCTTTCGCGGCCCGGCATATTACGATTTCGATTTTGCGCTCGTCAAGACGACTCCGATTGGCCACCGAGAAAGCGGTTTGGAGCGAGCGGATCTGCAATTCCGCGCAGAGGTATTTAATCTGTTTAACATCGTCAACATGGGACTACCTGCGAACATCATCGAGGGCACAGGGTTTGGCATGATCAGCAAGACCGCCGGAACTTCACGGCAAATTCAGTTTTCTTTAAAGCTCATCTATTGAGGCGCGTCCTGCAGCGACACAGGGTTGGGAGAAGGACAGAAACATGCGTTTCAGGAAGATTCTGCATTCGCCAACGTCGACGAATCACAACCTGAACGTACGATCTCCTCTTCGAAACGACGAGCTCCAGTTCTCCACAAACTTTCGATTCGTCCGTCGGATTAGTACCGACAAACGCATTATAAAAGGCCATCCATCGGCTGGGTCGGAGTTGCCTTTTCCGTCGCAAGGTGCTGCTGCGCTTTGCTGACGGTTAGCCGCGCGTAGTACAGCGGGTCGCTTTTCTCACTGCTGCGAAAATCCGCGATCCTGCGGATGATTTCTTCGGGGTCGTCGCCGCGGGCGAGGGCGCGCTTCGCAAAGATCCAGTCGTGCTCGGACTGGCTCAAGGGTCGCGTTTCAGAAGACCGTTGCGTTAACAGCCTGTAGTGTGCGCGGAAGTCGTTGTCGATCGGCTCAGTGCGTAGGCGAAAATCTTGTAGGTGATGAATGCGGTCGGTGTGCTTCTCGGCTTGCACCCGAAACTCGGTTTGATACTTTCGGTTGACGAATCCCGGGAGACGCAGAACGCGAGTGGAATCGGTGGCCGCAGGATCGCCTCCGAGTTTGCGTGCCATGGCACGCAGCAGGGCCTCGCCGTGTTCCCGGTCAATACCCTCGACCCGCCACACGATCTGGAATTTTTCAGGCGATGTATTTAGGGTGTAATTCGGCGGCGGCACCAGGTTGGATTGGCGAATCTTCGCCAAGGCCGGCGGGCCATCGTGATCGATGTCCAGGTAAAGATGGCGGATGGTCTGAATGTCCTCCTTAGTTCGCTTGCGTGACTCGGGTTTCAGGGTGTTCATTCCGATGTAGATGTCGCATGCCTCTTTTTCATTCTTGTGCTGGAGCCATTCCTGAGCGGAAGTTCCCGCGATCCGTTCAGCAGTCGCGATACGCTGGATCGTTTCGCCCGTACCGCCGTTGCGGACCAGGACGGCAATCCGATCAGACGGATGAAAGTTTGTGCGGATGTATTCGCTGGCTGAGATGTCCTTCATGTTCCGACTTTCGTCCGTCGTCATGGGGATGCCTCCTGTCTCTGGCAGATCGCACAGTAATCGAAGAGGTCGGCGTCGGGGTCGTAGCTGTTGATTTCGAGCACTTCCGAGATGTAGCGGAGTCCGGTCTGCGCTCGATCTGAATCACGACATGGAGCGAGTCAGCGATGTTGCTATTGATAGCTCGGTAGGGTAGCTCGACGCCGCTTTGCAACACGCAACTCGTGAAGCGGACGAGTCCCTGCTTCGCCGAATTGGCGTGAATCGTAGAGAGTGTGCCCGCATGACCGGTGTTCAGAAGCTGAAGATCGAAGGCTTCCCCGCCACGAATCTCACCTAGCAGGATGCGATCCGGCCGATGGCGAAGAGTGGCTTTCAGAAGATCGCGGATGGCGATGCCGGGCACACCGTTATCGGGACGCCGCGCTTCGAAGCGAACCAGGTTGGCGTGGCTCAATTGAATTTCGGCCGTATCTTCGATCAGAAGAATGCGCTCGTCTTCGGGAATGAACCTGCCGAGGATGTTGAGATAACCAGCTTTCTCGATGAAGACACGGTCGCCGCCGTTCACCATCACTTCGCTGATGGAGTCATCGAGGATGAGATGTTCGATGGGTTTCAGGAAACCGACTCTTATACCCCGTAGAACAGAATCCGTCCTGACGGACCGAGTTGCCGAAGGAAGTGGAAATCCGTCGCGTTGCGCATCAGCCATGGAATTCTGAGAGAACAGCCAGTCCGGAAAGTAGTCGGGCAGGGTTAAATTAGCGAGAGCTGTTTGGATCAAGTCCGAATCCGATTCCATTCCCGTCCGACCTCTTGCTTTCGCAACGACCGCCTCCGGCATTTTCCTTGGATCGTCTTGGCACGGGTGCGGAAGAAAAGCCCGACGTGTTCCCCCAAGGGAGAGAGTCTCTCTGCGCTTCCAAGTGGGGGTTCTGCCCGTTTCGCCTTGTCTACGGACATGCTGACCGATGTGCGGTCTGGGCGAGTGCTCCTTGGCCTGGTCCTATGTTAAGGGCGGGCTAGTCCTTACGCCTGGGCAAATACGATCCGTTTCCCCCCTTGCACGGAATCATGAGGAGCAGCTGCCACAGCCATGCGGTCCACAATGCCTTCCAGGGCTTTTGCTTCTTCTCGCGTCACGCGAAGATTCGTGGCCCGCGGGTGCCGCAAGATGCTCAAGGTAGCGAATTCCGCCAGCGATGAAAGATACGTCCGTTGAATCGCTGGTTCGATCAGCTTGAGCAATCGGATCTTTACGCGAAGGCGGTTTCCTGCGAACTTTTCACTGTTCCGGATGAACAGCAGTTGTTCTTTCGGTTCCGGTTGAATCCGAGGCGGCTCGGATACTTCCGCCAGTCCGATGATCCCTCCCCGCGGACCGGACTCCCACACATACACCCTGTCTCCCGGTTTGATCTGTTCCTTGTGCTGCTGGACGAGCCAGGTATGTTCCCTAAGGGTGCGAACTGCACTCCGAACGTCGGAGAATTCCGGGCTGGCCTGAAAGATCCAGGTGTTCCGGCAGTCTGCCGTGGTACCTATCGGCTCTTCGTGTTGTGCCCCGTCTTGAGCCGGCCCTCTCCCGGAAACATGCGCATGAGAAACGCACCAAGGAGGAACCCCGTTCGTCCCACTGGTTTCCTTTCCTATGCGAGTCATGGCTCTGTTGGGGTCGATTCCATTGCCTGCCAAGCCGCCACCAGGCTTGATGACTTGAATCCCGGTGCATTCCACGGAATCACCACGAACCTCTAAAACCAAAGAAATGTTTAGTTCCAACGCCTTGCCCGATATCACGGTCCATCTCCAAAATCCGCGCCTTTTCTTGGGGCACGCAATGCTCGAATTCAGCTCCAGGGCTGATACCGACAGAGCGAACCAAACTCCCGAATTTGGGTGTTCCGAAAGAAACAATATTTCCGCCCGTGCGTGGCCAGAAACGATCTTTTACTTCGCATACTGAGTATGGTCCTGGTGATTGTGCTGGCCCATTCATGTTAGAACCTTAGACTCTCGCCGGTTAGACGGCTGTCATCTCGGCGTCCGAGGTTTCCTCTTGGAAGCGCAACAGAGCCTGGATTTTGAGGAACTAGCCCATCGGCTGACCGCTTTTGGGCTGCGAACCTTTAACGAGTTTGGACTCGGTGGGCGTGACTCTACAGTCGCCGGCGTCGGTCTGTCCGTCGACGACTTTGTCTCGGCAGTCTTGGTGGAATATGTGGAAGGCAAGCTTCAACATCAGGCCTCCCGTGGCGATTTGTTCTCCCTGCTGGCGACCGCCTTGCGCAATGACATTATCGATTCCCTTCGTAAGGCGGCACATGCCCACGAGGAGAGCCGATCCTCGGTTCCTGCCGAAAGGGATGCCGGTGCTGTTCCCCGGTCGCTTGACGAATTGCCGGGATCGACCATAGATTTTGCGGGGTCCATCGATGAAGAGCGGTACGGTGAACGCGCACGGACTGCCTTTGCCGGGGAACCGGAACTAGCGGAAGTTGTGAGGGCGGTGCTGGAACTCAACCTTTACAAGCCCCGCGAAATAGCAGCTGAGTTGGGCATTACTGCAGCAGAGGTGCAGAACAGGAAGAAGAGGCTGCAGCGGCAACTCATCGATCACAACTTGGTAGAGAGGAAAACCGCATGAGCGAACAGAAGGAAAAGGATCTTTTTCCGCAAAACGCGCGGTTGGCTCAACTGTCCGACAGCTTGTACGGCAGCCCGAGCGAGCTGGAATCCCGGGAAGCCCGGGAACTCTTGCGGCGCGCAGGAATTGATCCGGAAGACGTCAAGGCACGCCTTCATCGAAGGTTTGATGCCCTAGCAAAAGAGTACGCGGCAGCAGGCCGGCCCGTTCCGGCGCTCTTGAAACAGGCGCTTAGTGACTTGCGCCCAGGCGTACCTGGTTCCCCAAAGGAAAGAACATTAGTTCGCGAAGCCCGAGCGGCCATCCGGAGCGTCATCGACCACGCTCAGCGTATGCAGGAACGACTCGCGAGGCTGCCGCGTGTGACTTTGGCTACCGCCTATCGAAACAAGAAGGAACTCTCGGAGCGGGACAAGAGACTCCTGGACGACCTCGCCGAGGATCTTTTGAAACGCAATAATCGCAGCCGCCCGAAAGACGGTCGATGAGCGGGTCGCAAAAAGGCGGCGCCTATGCACGCGCCCTCGCGCGCGAACTGCCGCTCGAGCATGGCGATCTTCGGGCAATCGCTTCGCGACTCGGACTGCAAATTCGCGAGGTGGACGCTGATGGGTTTGACGGCGCCTTGATTCGAGCGCGCGAGATTCCTTTGGGAACGATTGCGATCCGGCAATCGATCCGCGAGGCTGGCCGCAAGAATTTCACGCTCGCCCATGAAATCGCTCACTTTTTGCTTCCCGATCATGACCAGACGGAGCTCGTTTGCACCAAGTCCGACATCGGGAACTGGGGCGACTGGTCGCGAGAACTCGAGCGCGAGGCCGATGAATTTGCCGCCGAGCTTCTCATGCCCGCTTCCGAGGTCCAGCCGATCGTCGAGTCCGCACCGCCTTCTCTGCAAGTGATCGAAAAAATCGCCCAGCGATTTCATACTTCTCTTTCGGCAGCGGCCTGGCGGTACTGCGGTCTGGCGAAGCAAAGCTGCGCGATCGTGTGGGCCACGAATGACCGAATCGATTGGTCGAAACGCTCGAGACACTTTGGCTTCCCGCTCCAAAAGGGGGCGCCCCTTCAGCAAGGCACGTTTGCGTTGCAATGCTTTGCGGGAACACCTGGTCCAAGGAAACCGCAGGCGCTCCCCGCGCGTTTGTGGATCTCCGCAACCGGTTTTCCAGAGGATGCCCCCCTATGGGAGGAGTCCAAGGCACTGCCCGCTTACAACAGTGTAATTTCGCTGCTTTGGATCAAATCGTAGGTTCAACGAAGGCTGTGGTAGGGCCTGGCGTTGGTGCAGGCGGGCAAGAAATCATCTAGGAAATCAATCGAAGGAAGCTTGGGGCTAGTCCAGACTGTAAGCCCGCGATAGCCCCAAGTTTTTCGGTCATTGCTAATCGCCGGTGTGCTCGTCGGCGAACTCGCTCCCGCTTTGCGCTCCATTGCTTGAAGCCAGCGTAAGGAAACGTACATCGCTTGCCACCACTTCTGTGGAGCGGTGCTTGTTGTTTTGCTTGTCGATCCAGTTGCGGATGATGAGTTTTCCTTCGACATAGACCCGCGCACCTTGCCGCAGGTTTGCGCTTACCGTTTCCGCAACGTCTCCCCACACCTGAACCCGGTGCCACGCAGTCTTTTTTTGCCACTCGCCCAAACGGTCTTTGTACGACTCCTCGGTTCCCAAGGAAAAATTCGCCACGATCAGACCGCCTTTGGTATGCCTCACTTCGGCATCCCGGCCGAGTCGCCCCGCCAACATGACTTTGTTGACGGCCTTCTGTCCCTCGAAATCCCGCTGGTTCCCGTTAGGTTGGGCCGAGCTCGTCGGCGAAGAACGCTGCGGCGTCTCACCGCTACCGTTTTGTTCCGCCTGTGTTTCTGCGGGCTGCCCATTCGGTCTCCGCGGAGAGGCCGGTGTGCCGGTCCCGCTCGGGGTTTGCGCCTCCTTTTCAAACGTTGCCTGCTTTGTACTCTCGGCGAGCGCAGCATTCACTTCCAACGACTTATTCGATACCACTTTACATCTCCAAATTGAGCGCCCTGTACAGCAGCACCCAACCATTTGAATTTCAGCAGCAAGTGCTGATATCTCTAAAGCGGGCTGCTAGCTCGGATTTTGCCATTTCGGTGGGCGCAATATTTTTCCCACGCACGGCCGAAACCGGTCTGCTATTTCGCTTACGTAGTGGATGTACCAGGCGCTTGAGAATAGATGTCCCTGCGTTCTTCTCACAACCAGAAGTCAATGCACGTGTCGCACGCAGAACGGCGATGCGCATCGGCGTCGGGTCAAGGGCCCTCTGACTTGACAGCGCAGGTAAAATGAGTTTGCCCAGATGGAAGGGTTCACCGCTTCGTTTTTCTATCCTTGAGCAAGCCGCGACAGGAGGTAAATTTCATGTTTGAGTCTATGGCCTCTCACTCTCGTTTCGCATCCGGCGCAGCATGGACCATCGCCAGCTCCATTAACCGCGTCCTGCCTGAAGGGGCGCTGCCCGCACCAAGCTGGGCGCCGAGTCGGCTTCTGAAGAAGCACCAACGAACGCCAATGAAGACGGGGGTTCCCAGGCGAACCCTGTCGCTCTGCCCGGATTGCAACCGCGAAGCAATCGAGGCGGTCCTCAGGGGCAAGAGTGATTTAGCCGGTTTTAGGGAGCGTCCGGGAATCATTGACGCCGAGATCCTTGAGGAAGGCGGGCGAATCCTCATGCGAAAGGCGTGCGAGACGCATGGTCCATTTGAGGACGTGCTATCGAACCATCCCGATTTCTTTCAGAGAATGGAAGCGCAGTCCTTTGGGGGCGACTTCGACTGCGCTGGCGACCGGGAGGTCCACGACCACGGCCCTAACAGTATCCGGGCAGGCCGTGGGTCGTATTTGATCGTGGATCTGACCAACCGATGCAACATGATGTGTCGGCCTTGCTTCATGGACGCTAACGGAGTTGGTTACGTCGACGAAATAGATATGGAAGACCTGAAGACGATTTTTGAACGGGCGGGCTCTTTCAAGCCTAACCGCGATATCAACGTCTTGTTCTCCGGTGGCGAGGCCACACTCTCTCCGATCTTCGTTGACGCAATTCGACACGCGAAGAGCATGGGCTTCCATCGTCTTCACGTTTCGACCAATGGTATTCGTTTTGCGGAAAGCCGAGATTTTGCTGTCGAGGCGCGCGCCGCCGGGTTGCACAGCGTGTACCTGCAGTTCGATGGTGTCTCCGAGGAGAAGAACAAACATCGCGGGCTCGGAAATTACATGGAAGTGAAGCTCCGCGCCCTGGAGAACATCGCTGCGGCTGGAATGCAAACCACCTTGCAAGTTACCGTGGTCAACGGTCTCAACAATGATTCCGTGGGAGAGATCGTGCGCTTCGCTCTCCGCAACGCCGATCAAATCCACGGCGTAGTTTTTCAGCCCGTTATGTTCACCGGCCGGGACGAGCGCATATCGACTGAGGACCGGTATGCAGAACGGTATCCTCTCTCTCAACTCGCTTACGACCTGCAAGCCCAAACGTCGATCGACTGGCAGCCCATGCGGGATTGGTTCCCAGCTTCGGCGTACGCGATCTTCAGCCATTTAGATGATGTCCTTGACCGGGGTTCAGAGCGCGGAAGTCTCTTTCCTGACATGCATCCGGACCACGCGATTATGAGCCCCTTGCTTGTGGATACTGAGAAAGGGAAGGCGATTCCGATTCCAACGTTCTTCGATCTCGGAAGGTTCATGCAAGACGTTGTACAAATAACAGATTCCGGTAGGCCGCCGCGGGTGACCAGGGCCATGGTTCTGCTTTCACTTCTTCGGAATTTCAACCAGCGGAAGGCTCCCTCCGGATTGGGACCCTACGAGCTCCGTAGTCTGTTTGAGGGCTCATTGTATCGTTTCACGAGAAGCGACGACGATTGGTCGCGGCAAGCATCTGCGAAAACCGCGCGCTGGAGACTTATGTTTCTCAATGGGATGTGGTTCCAAGACGCCTACAACTACGACTTTGCGACGATCTACAATTCGAACACGCCGGTAGCAACTTGGCAGGGGGAGATCAGTTTTTGTGCCTACAATGGTGGTGGCTGGCGCAAGGTACTCGAGAGCGTCCATCATACGGTGACCGTGGCCGATTGGTACAGAAACCACGGTCGGCACCAAATCTATGCGGCAGGCAAGAAAGTACGGCTAGTGGAGTCACTGAGCAGCCGGCCTGAACCATTGGTTCAGATTGAAGCCGCCCCTGTCGGTACCTTCTTAACGCGTGGATGAGGGATCTAGAAATGAAGCGGTCACTCTGATCTGTCAATCTCGAATGCTACGGTAGTTCAGCACCGACCCCAGTGCACTGGGTCGCGACGGGAAGGCAGCCGCTTGCGAGTAGACTTTTCAGCAATTGAGTCTCGGGGACTCAATCCCATCCACAATACCCCACTACCCTCGGAACGCACTAGCTTGAGAAATGGCTACTCAACCTAGCTGCTAGTGCGAACCCCAAAAATTTGTTCGCATTCCTTCTCGGAATGCTCACTTTGACTCAAGGACTTGTCTTTCCCACCGAATCACTACTCCAGCATCGAGCTGCTTTCGCAACTGGCGTTGTCCTAGGGGTTCGCCGGACGACTCATGCTCGGGATCATCTGGTGCTTTCGCAAGATCTTAACGTACTCTCCGGAAGCGTATTGCACACCACGGTCGGAATGATGCACCAAACCTGGTGGTGGCTGTCAAGGCAGCTTAAGCATCGAGCGAATGTGTCGGCTAGTCGGAGTCTCTTTGCGGAGTGTGGATTCGCGTGGATTCTCTGGCGGCGGTTCGTCGCCAAATGAGGTGTTTCAGCGCAAATGAGAATGCGCTAACACTAACCAAATGAATCAAAATCGGTGAGCACGAACAGGGCAGGTAGAATTGCAAACCGCCGCATTCAGCCGCTCTGCCACCTCTCCGCGGACGGATCGGCCGAAGCAAGTCGGCCGAATGTCCTGAGTATTTCATTAAACTGCGGCCGCACCAGGCGGCACTTTTAGCAGAAATGTTTGTCTCCGGCTGAAATATTTGACCCTTTTTTGCGTCAAAGTTAGTGGGTCAGCTGTCAGCGAGGATCCCGCCCACGCGGGACGGGAATTCTTTCCTTTCGGGTCTTTTGAACATAGAATAGTGCCCGGGGCTGGCTGTACCTTCTGCTGAGGGGGTGGCTAACGTCGGCAGAGCCGCCGGTACTGGTAAGTCCCCTGCTTTGAAGCCCGAACCGCGAAAGTGGAGCAACCTCCCGCGAAACATTTCGACCCGAATGGGCGTATGTAGGGTAGGAGCAGTTGGACGGGCATCTGTGTCCCCGCGGGATTGGACCTTATTGGGAGTTGCCGGAACAAAGCACGCGGCGGAGGCTTGGAAGTGCGGCGAAAGCCTAGTGGAACGAAGGGGAATCGAATGAAGACGTGGCATAAAGTGGCGATCGGCGTGGGTGCTGTGGTGGTGCTCGGCGGGATCGTGCTTTTTAGCGTGAACCAGGCCAACAAAGGCGTGGTCACTGTTCAGACGGCCAAAGTAGCCAACCAGGACAGCCTGGTATCTCTAGTGACGGCCTCGGGCGAAATCAAGCCGACGACCTATACGAATGTGAGCGCACAGGGGTACGGCAGAATCACCGAGATCTTTGTCAAGGAAGGCGACAAGGTCAAGAAAGGTGACAAGTTGCTCCTTCAGGAGAATGTGCAAGCAAATGCGGATGTGCAGGCGCAGTCAGCGGCAGTCAATTCGGCAGAGTCCGGCGTGCAGGCTGCCGAGGCCAGCTTCAAGATGTCCCAGTCTGATCTGATTTCGCAACAGGCGAACCTGGAAAAGGCGAAACTAGACTATGAGCGAGGACAAGGCCTCTATAAGGACGGCTTAATTCCGAAACAGGACTTCGATCAGCGAAAGACCGCCTATGATGGCGCAGTGGCCGCGGTCGACTCGGCGCGCTCGCGGGTGCAGTCTCTGAAAGCGCAATTGGATCAGACGCGGGCGCAGGTGAATCAAGGCCGCGCGGTGTTGGTACACACGCAGGATATCCTGCACAAGACGACTTATACATCGCCGATCAATGGGATCGTGAGCTATTTGCCGGAGCGCGTAGGCGACTATGTCGTAATGGGAATGCAGAACGCGACGGGCAGCTTCATCATGACACTCTCGGACATGTCGGTGGTGACGGCCGAAGTGAAGGTCGACGAAACGGATATCGTCAACGTGAAATTGGGCCAAGAGGCCGACGTGACGATTGACGCCGTGCCAGGAAAGGTTTTCAAAGGCAAAGTGACGGAGGTCGGCTCGCAGGCGGTGTTGCGCAGTTCAGGGCTTACCACGACGCAAACTACCACAAGTACGCAGGAAGCGAAGGATTTCAAGGTGGTCGTGACGCTGGCGAATCCGCCGGATAACCTGCGGCCCGGCCTCTCCACAACCGCCAAGATCAAGACCGCGGAACGGAAGAACGTTGTGGCGATTCCCATCCAGGCGCTAGCTGTGCGGACGCGCAAGGATTTGGAAGAAGCAGCAAAGAATGCGAAGAAACAGGGCAGCTCCAATGTGACGCTCGCCGCCCCGCCGCCTCCAGCACCGGGCGATCCCAAGAAGGATGAAGTGCAAGGCGTGTTCGTGGTCAACGGAAATAAAGCTGTGTTTCTGGCAGTGGAAACCGGCATTGCCGGCGTGACCGATATTGAAATCACCAAAGGCCTGAAGGCCGGTGACGAGATCGTCGTCGGCAGTTACAAGGCGCTGCGCACCCTGAAGCCGGAGTCTCAGGTGAAGGTAGACAACAGCGCGCCTAAGAAACAGGACGATCAGCAGAGCTGACGCGCAGCCAAGGACGAGGGAGATTCGAATGCCTGTCGAGACAGCAGCCACAGATTCCTACCGGGAAGACCTGGTCAGCTCCGGCGTAGTGATCAAGACCGAAGCGCTGACCAAGGTCTACCAGATGGGTGCGGAGACAGTGCACGCCCTGAGTGGCGTGGACGTGGAAATCCGCAAGGGCGAATACGTGGCCATCATGGGGCCATCCGGATCGGGCAAGTCCACGTTGATGAATCTGATTGGCTGCCTCGATTCGCCCAGCGCGGGAAAATATTGGCTGGCGGGGCGGCTGGTGAGCGATCTGGATGATGATGAGCTTGCCTACATCCGAAACAAAGAGATTGGCTTTGTGTTTCAAACTTTCAACCTATTGCCGCGCGCGACAGCGCTTCACAACGTCGAGTTGCCCCTCATCTATAACGGTACCCCGTCAGAAGAGCGTATCGAGAAGGCAAAAAAGGCGCTCGAACGTGTCGACCTGGTGGACCGCATGAACCACAAGCCGAATGAGCTTTCCGGCGGCCAGAGGCAGCGGGTGGCGATTGCAAGAGCGCTGGTCAATACTCCCTCGATTGTGCTGGCCGACGAGCCCACCGGCAACCTCGATTCGAAAACGGGCGAAGAAATCATGGCGCTTTTCGAGAATCTCTACCGGCAGGGAAATACCATCATTCTCGTGACGCACGAGCATGACATCGCCCAGCACGCCCACCGCATCATTTTCATCCGCGACGGCAAGATTGCTTCGGATGAAGCCGTTGTGAAGAAGTAAGCGGACAATTCGGCTCTTTCACTCCCTCGAAAACTGAGTAAGTTATCCGCTTGGGCGAAACCCAAGCCTTTTGCGCACAAGTGTGTTTTTGTGACGAAAAGCGCGATCAGAGTAGAGAGGAAGAGAAGAATGCCAAACGACATGCAGCAGGAAGGCCTTTCGCCGAACAACAATGTGCTGATGCTTGCGGCAGAGCGGGCGCAAAGTTACGTCAATGGCGCCTGTGAACGCCGAGTCAGTCCCTCCGAAGGCGCCCTGGCGGCGCTTGCCGAGCTTCACGAGTCTTTTCCCGCCTCTTCGACTCCCGCGAGCGACGTCATCAAATGGCTCGACCAAATCGGCTCAGCGACCACGATGGCGACAACCGGGGGACGCTACTTCGGCTTCGTGAATGGCGGAATGGTTCCGGCTGCGATGGCAGCAAATTGGCTGGCTGCGGCGTGGAATCAGAATGCAGCTCTAAGGATGATGTCTCCCATCGCCGCAGAATTGGAAGAGATAGTCTTGCGTTGGGTTTGTGAAGCGCTCGGATTGCCAAAGGAATGTACCGGCGGCCTGGTCACTTGCGCCACCATGGCCAACTTCACGGCGCTCGTAACGGCGCGGCAGGCACTCTCGGCGCGCTCCGGATGGGATGTTGCGGCCGACGGGATGTTCGGAGCGCCACCCATCGAAGTAATCGTTGGCGCCGAAGTTCATGCGTCGATTCTGAAAGCACTGAGTCTGGCCGGATTCGGTAGGAAGCGCGTAACCATCGTGGAGGCTGATGGCCAGGGACGGATGCGCGCCGATAAGTTGCCCCGGCTTTCGAAACAAACCATCGTCTGCATCCAGGCGGGAAATGTGAACACGGGAGCGTTCGATCCGGCGTGGGAAATCTGTAAAGCGGCGAGAGACCAGGGCGCGTGGGTGCACGTGGATGGAGCGTTCGGATTGTGGGCCCGGATTTCGAGCAAATACGACCATTTGACGCGCGGACTTGAGCAGGCCGATTCGTGGGCTACCGACGCGCATAAGTGGCCCAACGTCGGCTATGACAGCGGCTTGGTGTTGGTCAGAGATGGCGAAGCGCTGCGGGCATCCATAGGCATAACGGCGGCGTATCTCGAATCTGGTTCGCGCCGCGAGCCCATGCACCACGCCCCCGAATCTTCCAGACGCGCACGGGGCGTCGAGTTGTGGGCGGCGCTCAAATCGATGGGGAGGGCAGGGTTGTGCGAGCTGATCGAGCGAACCTGCGCCCACGCGCAGCGATTTGCCGAGGCGCTGCGAGGAGCCGGATTCGACGTACTGAACGATGTGGTGATTAACCAGGTGTTGGTGTCCTTTGGCCGGCCTGAAGCGACACGCGAAGTAATCCGGCGCGTCCAGGAGGACGGAACTTGCTGGTGCGGCGGAACGGTATGGCAAGGAAAGACAGCGATGCGCATCAGCGTATCTTCCTGGGCGACCACGGAGGCAGACGTGGAGGGCAGTCTAGGAGCCATATTCCGCATCGCCGATCAATGCGGCACACCCTAACGCCTAGCTGGGCAAAGAGGATGCCCGGAATTTCCAGGGAAATACTACTGGCTGTGTGCCACGCTTGAGTCTTCAAGATCGGCAAAAGTTTGTGCTGTGCTCAGATGCGTGCGAGAAAGCCGGTCGTGCCAGGTGAGTTCATCTTCGTCCCACATCGCCCATAGGAATCCGAGGAAAAGAGTTCCCGCGGAAAGAACGTAGCCTGCGCTGCGCAGAAGCATTTGTCTGGGTGTGGGCGGCTCGCCGGAAAAACTGACCACCTGCAAGCCTCGCATCATCATTCCCGGGGTCGTCCCGCCGAAGATGGTGAAAAGCGCGAAGTACTGCAGATAGACGATGGCGAACGTCGTGGTGTAGACGGCCGCATTCAGCTTACTAAGCGTAAATTGCCCGCCGAGAGAGCCGAAGAGCACCAGGAAGCCGCCATAGGCGAACAACAAGCAACACAAATCGATCAGCGCCGCGAGGCGACGATCATCCAGGGAGGCCAGGGGGTGAAGTCCGGGCTGCGACTTCCTTTCGTCTTCAACAACCTGTGCTTGCGAGTTCGATCCCGAATCCGGCGGGAGAGAGACATCAATCACCATTCGCGATTCTTCAAGCACGCGCTTCTTTGAAGGCCGGCCGATGGCGATGGTGAAGGAAAAATCATCCTCCACGGAGGCCGGAGTTTCCGCAATGGCTACTGGGGGGTGCGGCGTCTGATTCCTGGGGTCATCGAATGAAAAGCGAGATTGCGCCGCATTCGGGGCGAGTTTTCGCCGCCTGCTACGGTACGCATCGAGGCGTTGTGCGAGTTCGCCGCGCCAGGGAGTGTCTTGCTCTACCTGACGGGAGACACCGGACAGTCTATCGGAGTGATCGCTTTGTGCCGAACGAGGATCAGCGTCGGCACAAAGACTTCCCCTTGCTGGAATATCCGAGGGATCTTCCCAGGCGGAAAGACCGACTGAAAAAGACGAATCACAAAAATTACAGGCGCGTACGCTTGACGGCAATACGGCGCCACACTGCAAGCATGTTTTTGTCACCGTTGAGTTTTGCGCTGCGGACGCATCCACTCCGGTGAGGAGGGAACTTTGGCAGAATAGCACGCCTCTGAAATGTCAAGCGTGCAAAAGAGCAGGTTTGTAGCGAAAGAGACAGCAGGTCAGTGACGCCGAACTTCGAGACGAAGTATTAAGCGTCCATTTGTTCGGCGAGCATGTCGCGGCTGAAGGAGATGCGCCGCTCCAGGGCCACCGCGGCAAAATAGGCGCAATGCCCGCGTTCCGACTCCGTCCAATCCTGCATCGACGGAACGAACTTGGCAATCGTGGAACGCAGGAAATTCAGAAGTCTGAAGTAGGCTCCAATCGCCTGCACGCTATTGCGGTCTTCCGGGCGCTCCGGGCAGAGCTGCAAAAGCTGCATGACGCGCTTGAAATCATCACCAGAAGCGAACCTCTGGATGCCGGTTACGTCCTTCACTTCGGCAGAGAGGGACTGCTTCGAGGAAGCAGCGATCAGCGAGCGGCAGTAAGAGATGAAAAACTGCAGCAGCGCTGCTGCGGAGAAAACGAAAATGACGCCGGCCATCATCGGGGCACCACCGCGAGCCGGGAAGGCGCGATGCGGGCCTCTTCAGGGATACGCCAAAAAGCATAAGCCCAGGCCAGCGGCAACAGGCAGCCCGAAATTGGGATGAAATAGGGCCAAATGTCATTCCTCATGCCAGTAGAGAGATTCCGAAACGCGTAGCTGGCTGCAAACACGCTAAAATAAAGGCCAAGAGCGAGAACCAACTGAATCAGGCGAGTGCGCGTTTCACGAAGTTTGAGCATCGCGCCCCACAGAACGTAGGTGAGGACAAGGCCGACAAAATAGAGGTTTTGCGAGGCCTCTAAAACCAAATGGCCCATGGCGCGGCTGTCCATAACGAACTGGCCCAGCAAACGGCTGGAGGACTGCTGCACGATCGCGAAAGAAAATCCAGCAGTGCCAAGAAGCAGAAGCACCGCGCCCAGTCGCACGTACTTCCCAGCACCCATTTCTTCGAAGACACGGGAGTACAGTCCCATGAGGGCGCAATAGAGGCCGATGGTTAGCAGCAGATCCGAGTAGTAGTAGAAATAACCATATTCAGGGGAGAGATACCCGTAGGTGAGGAGAATCTTGAAGCGGGCAAGATTGACGAAACAAGCCGCAACCATGTAAACGTTCAGCGAAAGATAGCGCCGAAACGAACCTTTAGCGATCGAGCACACCACCACGCTTACTTCGAGGAAAGTGCAAAGGAACCAGACACAGTATTGAAATGGACCAGGCACGTTATACCTACCTTACGCCCTGGCCAGTCCCGCAGCGTTACTATTCTAGCTCTGCGGATCCCACGCCGTTACTTCCAGGGCGTTGGTGGAGGTGGTGCACCACCATTTTTCCATGGCGTTGGTGGTGGAGGTGCGCCACCATTCTGCCAAGGCGTCGGCGGTGGAGGTGCTCCGCCGTTTGCCATAATCACAGAGCCATCACCATGAGTGACGACTACCGTTCTCAAGCTCATTGCTCCAACCAATACGAGCATTGCGAGCAATACAACCGTGAGTTTACGTGACATTGTGCCTCCGAGGGATGAACTAACCCTGGTGGCAGTCTATATGTTACAACTGCAATGTCAAGCAGCTACGGCTATGAGCCTGTTCCGTATCGATACACACCCTCCCGCCCCATCGTTTCGATAAGCTTTCGCCTACGCTGATAGGTGGGACAGTGTCCGATCCCGAGCAGGATAGGATTTGGACCTGTACGGGTCAACGGTACCGTAGTACCAAAATTTATAGGACCACCTGGCCTCTGGTTAGGCCGCTACTTTTTCTCGGACTCATGCAAAGGCAGCCAAATCGCATGAGTTACGCTCCGCTAGGCCACTAGGAATCGACAGGATTGGGGTTCGCATCCTTGTCGGGGATGAGTCCCTGAGCCCGTACGCCCAGTACAACTCCTTGACACTCCCGCTCGCGAATCCGTAGCATAAAGAACTGCCTTATGCCGGCGTAGCTCAGTGGTAGAGCGAGGGTCTCATAATCCCTAGGCCGTGGGTTCGATTCCCCCCGCCGGCACCAATCTTCGGTTGATTCAGCGATCGGGGTCCGAACTGTTGACCGTTCTCCTGACCCTTCGCGCCCGCGATGATCATTAACACCAGGAGAGTTACTATTACTCCAATAAGAACGCAAGTTATCAATCCCGCAAAACTACTCATGAGTACCCCCGTTTGTGTTTTGCAAAATAATCTCATCTAGCTCCGGCGTCAACCTGAATGCCCTCCCAAAGTGTTGACTTCATCTCAAATGCTTCAGCGGGCACAACAATTTCAGAGGTAAGATGCTCGACTCATCTAACGACGAATGAAGCGCCGAAAGTGGGGATGAGAAGACGATTTGGGAAGCAGACTACATGAATCCGCTGGCGGAAGTGCGGGAGCACTGGAGTGATTGATCGCACGAAATCTTGCAGCATTCTGCGCGAATCTGTGGTCAGCGTATTCGTCAACTCCTTAGCCGGAGGAGGGCGGGCACGTTTTTATCTCGCTCCCATTCAGCAACTCTTCGATTCATTCCAAGTTCATGCGCAATTTGTGATGGCGAATAGCGCGGCGGAACTCGAGTCCTGCGTGCTAAAAGCCATTTCGCAAGGCCAGCATACGCTTTTTGCAATGGGTGGGGACGGAACGTTTCAGGCGTTGGCGAATGCGGCGTTCGGGTCCGACGTGCTGTTGGGCATCCTCCCTCTGGGAGGTGGAAATGATTTTGCCGCTGCTCTGGGGTTGCCGGGCCATCCCGTAAGAGCGGCGGAAGCAAGCCTGCGTGGCCATCCGCGGCTCGTGGATCTCGTGAGAGTTTGCACGACGGAGGGGCAAACGCGCCTGTATGCAGGCGGAGGAGGTATCGGACTCGACGCAGAGGCAGCGCGCCACGCGAGTGGCGCGTACCGTCGTTTTCCAGGTCGCTCTCGTTATATCGCGTCAGCCCTCCGGGCGCTGCTAGGATACGTGCCCCTGGAAGTCCACGTGGAGTTTCCCGATAGCGATCTCCTCACCTTGGAAGCCAGAGCGTTAGTAGCGGCAGTGCTGAATTCCCCTACTTATGGCGCCGGTCTGAGACTGGCTCCCGAGGCGGCCGTTGACGATGGCTGGCTCAATGTCGTTCTGATCGAAGATATCGGCCCGATTGCCGTACTGCGGCTATTGCCTCAGCTGATAACGAGCGGTGAACTCCAGACCTCCCGCGTAAAACGCTGGCAAGCGCGAAAGGTGCGCTTGACTACGCGGAAGCCCAGCCTGTTCCATGGGGATGGCGAGATACTCGGATCGACGCCGGTGGAAATCGAAGTTGTGCCCGGCGCAGTTCGCATCTTGGCGCCGGCGCCGAAGTAAACCCTTCGCACCCACAATCTTGGGGACGGCGACAGCGTTACTGGATGAAATCCAGCACCAGACCGGTATAGCGTCGCTGGAAGCCGGCGAACTGGCCGAAGTTCGGAGCCGTAACGTTGTTATATACGTCGTGAGGATTCTGCCGGTTGGTGATGTCCGTCGAATAGGCGCCAAGTCGAAACTTATGAATCTTGGAACGGTCGGTATGCGGAATATGGATGGAGAACTCCCGGTACAGTCTTACGTCCAGGGAAAAGTACAGCGGAAACCGTTGGGTGTCGGGTACACCCACATAGTTCTGCAAAACGTCGACATTTGAATAGGGCAATCCTGAATGCACATCGGCTACAGGACTGATGACCATCCGCCAAGGAAGACTGAAGAAGGCGGAGGCTACGACACGATGAGGAACGTCCGAGGAAAGAACCCCGGAAGCATTTGGCCGGATTACCGGAACCTGGAACGGCACGAGGGTATCCGAGATTGGGTTGAGGTCACCGCGGCCCCGGCTCCAAGTGTAAGAGAAGCTCATATCGGCGCGCTCGCCGAGACGATAGTGCGCGGTGATGTCGGCCTGTCGATAGTTGGAAACTCCGGTGTTTTTCAAAGCCAGCAATCCCGTGCTTCCAGTGGCGCTGAGTATCTGATCGAGGAGGAACAGGCCCACCGTGCGGCTCTCAAGGTAGCTAGCCCGCAGGTTCAAGTTTTTGCGCATCTGGTGTTCAATCACGGTGTTCCAGGTAAATGTACGAGGACTGGACCCTGGGTCGTGCGGCGTACCGGGTGCAATTGTGGGAGCTCCCGAAAGAACGTAGGAATTTACCAAAACGATGGGTTGGCCAATCAGCGTGCCGGTAGAGTCGAAGAAGCTCAGTACACGCTCCTGATTGCTGGTGAAATCTGCCGCAAGCAATGGGACGTGGCCATACACCTCGGCAGCACCCGCACGAATCACAGTCTTCCCCTTGTTTAGCGAATAGGCGCCACCAATGCGCGGCGCGAAAGCGGCAGCGCGACCGATGGATTGACTGGTGAGACGCGCTCCGTAGTTGAGCGTCAAGTGGCTATTTAGAGTCCAGTGATCCTGTATAAACTCCGAGAACTCGGCATCCGATGCGCTCAAAAAACCCGCGCCTTGAAAGTCGATTTGTTCGGCCACTGTACCGTCTTGTGCCAGCAGTTCGATGGGGTGAGATAGGCTGCTTCCGCCATAGTTGCGATAGATGAAGTCCTCCCCAAACCGCACCTCATGGCGACCGTGCCAAGATTTTGCGGAAAGCTGATACGCAGGCAAAACTTCCAGCTGGTTGGAATTGCGGTCCCAACGATTAAAATAATTGCCGCCCCACCCTCCGGGTGAGATTTCCATGTCGGCAGGTCCCTGCCCGTGGGCGTTACTGTCGAAGCGCGTGTAGCGAACCAGGGTGTTCAACAAAGCTCCCGAGACGAATTGATACGAATCCGAGAACCCAGCTGATACGCCGCTTCGGCCGTAGCTCGTAGACGCGCTCTGCGGGATCAGCGCATTGATGTTGGCGAAGTCGAGTTCAAGTGGGAAAACGTTGACGTGAAAGTTCAGCACATGCGCGGGGGAGAGGATCACCTGAAGGTTTGCGAAGGAGGTGACACTTCGCGTCTTGATCTCATTGAAGGGAAAGGACAATCCCCGAACAGGCTGTTTCCGAATTTCGTAGGTAAATTCTTCGGTGAAATTCACTTTGTTCTTGATGAGCGGGCCGTCGAGTACAAATCTTGGTGTCCAGTTGGCAATTCCGACGAGATTGCCGTTTTTTCCGCGAAAAGCTGGGATGAAATCCCGCAGTTTGTAATCCCATGTGCCGGTGGGAGGCCGTGTTTCGATTGTCGTCAGTCCCGCGGTGAAGCCTCCGTATTCGGAGCTCTCCGGCAGGCTAAAAACGGTCATGGATTGAATAATGTCGACTGGAATGGGAATTGAAAAGCTTCCGGAAACAGGATCCACGCTCTGCGCCGAGTCAACGATGAGCATTCCCTGGCTTTCAGCTTGGCCCTTGAAGTTCAGCTTGCCCGTGGAGGTGCGAACGACACCCGGTATCAAAGACAAGGCTTCGGTGAATTTCTGGGTCGGCAGTGGCAGGCTCTCCAATTGGTCGGTGTTTACCGTCGCCGTGATCGCCACATTTTGGGTGGCAATTTCGACCGCTTCTCCCTGCACTTCGACCTGCTGACTGACGGAGTTGATCTGCAAAACAATATCTTTGACAAGCGCCCGACCTGCTCCGAGAGATATCGTAGCGGACCCGGGCTTGAAGCCGTCGGCACTCGCTTCCAACGTGTAGGACCCGGGGACAAGCTGAGTGAACTCGTAGCGCCCGTCCGCATCGGTCACCGTCGATTGAGGCGTTGATCCCCCCGGCGGCCCCGACAACTTCAGGGTGGCGCCGGGGATAGCGTTGCTGACTCCGTCCCCAGACACCACGGTGATCTTGCCAGTCACGGAAGCCTTGGAAATGTTTGAAATTGTGCCCTGGGGAGGCCGCGCGACGGCCGGATCGGCGAGCAACGGCAACGCAATCGAAATCGTGCAGCAAGCGGCGAGCAAATTTCTGTGGACCATTTTCATTTTCTTGCGGTCAATTTCCGAAGTGGGATAAAACGTTCGCCGGTCTAGACAAAATCTCCCCCGACCGATGATTCGATTCCCTGAGTCCTTCGGGAGTTGCGACACATTCCCGACGGTGGGCCCGAATTGCATACAGCTGTGTAAACGGCGGGCATCGATTCTTGCTAACAATGAGCTGAACTGAACTACGGCGTATTCTTGTGAAACACCTTGCGCCGGATATCCGGCCAAAATTCCTTCAATTCATTGGACAAGCCGTCGTACAAAATCAGGAAACCAAACGTGGTCGCGTTGCGTGAAGCAGTCCGGTCTGAAGGTACATGGTAGATATTGGAGATTGCTGCCGCTGCAGCGTTGCCGATCGATTCTGAATAGTTGAAGCGATCGTGCCCCGAATCCGTCCGAGTGATAAAGAGCCGGTTGATGGCATGGTAGGCCCGGTGCGCAAAGCGCCCTTTACCCAGCTGGTAGTAGCGCGGATCTTCATGCAGAAGGCTTGGGAAGATTGCTGTAGTCATGTAGGTCCCGATGCTGTTGTCCGCAAAGGAAGCCCCATAGCGCTTCCCGTACGCTCCCCAGCCCTGTCCCCACTCCTTGGGATCATTCTTCGCCTGCGCGATTGCTGAGAGAGCGCCGTTGAACGGAAAAGCTGCCCAATCGAAAACGCCCGCGGTCGCCAGCCTGAATTTCTGCCCACTTCTAAGCGGCGGGAGTTCCTTGGCGTTCTCGACCGTCCCGTAGTTGGGCAAAACTTCAAAGATTCGATCGTTGACGGTTCCTGTTTCTTTTTCCAACTTGCTCTTCCCAACCGTCGGATCTTGCTTGTCTTTGGCGTCCTTGCCATTTTTCGCATCCGGGGCTTTCGGCTCGGAAGGGGCTGGAGTGGGCGGCTGGGGTTCCTGCTGCTGTGCCTTCGCGCATGCAACAGAGACCAACAGTCCCAATAAAATCAAAAATGCAATCTGACGCATCATTCCTATTTGTCCCTTCCTGGCCGACTCTAATTATCTCCCGGCTGACGTGCCATTCCGAAACAAAAGGGATGCCGCCGTTTCCACAATACGAGGTTCCAGATTGGATTCGCCGCACACACAAAGGGTTTTACCCGGATGTCCTGCTAGCACGTATTCCTTCCCGCGTCGCTGGTGGTTCCCGCAATGCCCGAGGTATTCCGGATGGCTTGCATAGCTGGCGAGACCGCTGGGAAGGAATTGGAACTAGCTCTTTTTCTTGTCGATTTTGAGATTCAGAACGATGTCTTTACGACTGTCGAAACTAGAGACCGTGCGGGTAGCTGATTTGGCGCCTTCTTTTTCCGCGTGCAGTTCGTAATCGGCGTTGGGATCCAGCCCGCTGAAACGGAAATTGCCGGTGTCATCGGTGTAACTGCTGCGCACGGAGTTGGTGCGCAGATTCTTAAGAAAAACGACACTGCCGGAAATGGGACTATCTGACTTGTCTTCCACCACGCCGCGCACCGTGCGGAGTTGCGCTTCGCGCTTCTTGTCTTGGGCCGCGCCAACTGCGGCACAGAGCGCAAGAATCACCAACAAACCAGAGATGCGCCGCCACACGCTCATCCCTTGCCTCCTGACGTCAGCTGCATTCGGAATACCATGTTTTCCTCGCTCGCGCCGTTTTTCGAGTCGATGGTGCGCGTTTGCTCCGCATAACCCTTGGCGCGGACCACCATTTCATAGTCTGAGCCCTGCGGCACGCGAACTGCAAATTCCCCGCGCGAATTCGTGTAGCTCTCCCAACGGAATTTCTTTTCTCCCGCCTTCCGGATGCGCAGCTGCGCTCCCGGGAACGAGAGGGCTTTCTCTGTAAACACAGTTCCACGAATCAAATAATCATTGGCATGGCGGTACTTTTGCTTGCCTGGCTTGCTCGGCGGGGCCGTGGGCGCAGGGAAAGCAGGAGTAGGATTTGGAGGAGGAGGTTCCTGTGACCGTACACCAACAGTAGAAAAAAGGGCCGCAAGCGCTGCCGTGCAGAGAATCCTGATCCACTGCGGGCGGTGCATGGATTTGCTCCTTACCTGTTTAGATGTTGTCGGGAGCACAGGGGGATGCCAGGCGATAGAGGGCGTGCCTGTTACTCTTCGTCGTCTTCTTCGTCATCCTCGTCGTCATCGTCATCGTCGATGAGGTCGCCATTTTCCCCGGTTTTTTCTTCGTCTTCCTCGTCTTCTTCTTCGTCCGAGTCATCGGCGATGACGTTTAGGTGGACCGGATGCGTCTGCGAGACTTCGAGTTCGGATTCGCACTCCGGACAACTCAGGATCTCGCCTTCTTCGACTTCGTCTTCATCGACATCGATTTCGGCGGAACATTCAGGGCAACGAATCACGGCTCCACCCTCCGAACAGTTTTTTTCAAAGTGGGGGTACGCGGCCCGTCCCCGCCACCGTGCAGCGTATTATATACCGCAGCATAAGAAGTCAACTCCCATGCATGGCGGCGCTGCTTTGAACGCCATTGTATGGTGGGCAGAAGGATCACTCCGATGGCCTCTTCCAGAGAATACCCCGAACGGCCGGTGGTTGGCATCGGTGGCGTGATTATCGATCAGGGCCGCACGCTGCTGATCCGTCGAGGTAGCGAACCCTTGCTTGGCGAATGGTCTATTCCAGGCGGCACACTGGAGCTGGGCGAGAGTTTGCAGGAAGGAGTCGCCCGGGAGTTGCTCGAGGAAACCGGCGTTGAGGTTCGCGTGCTTGATTTGATTGAGGTGTTCGACCGAATTTACCTCGGGGATGGGTCATCCCGCGTCGAAGTGAAAGGAAGGCCTCGATTCCATTTCGTAATCGCGGATTATTTCTGCGAACGACTTGGCGGCGAACCGCGCGCGGGGAGTGATGTCACCGATGTCGCGTTCGCGAGGGAGGATGAACTCCAACGATTTCATCTTACCGAGACCGCTACGCGAGTCCTGAAGAAAGCGTTCGCGATGGCTCGTGCGCGGCAGGTGGCTAAGTAGAGAGGCCTGCAATCAGGGCGCTTTAGCGATTTCAATGCTTCCGTTGGAATCCGTAAGCTGAAGCTGGCAGCCGCCCGAACCGATCGTGCCGTTCAGTGAATCGCTTCCGATGCTCCCCGTCGAAGTGACCGGCAATTCCGAGGAAATGCGGCCGAAGGAAGTTTTTGCCGTGAGGTTGTACCCCACGCCTTCCGGAATGCGCACGCGGATCGACGAGAACGAAGTCTTCAGCGAAATGTCGCGGCAGCCGCTGGCTGGCCGCATCGCAGTAACGGAGATCGCCCCGTTCTGATTGTCCACGGTGATCCGGCCGCCGATCGATTCCAATGTGACACCGGCAAAAGATGTCTTGACGCCGGCATCTCCTTTTACGTTTCTTGCGGTGACCGAGCCATTGGTGTTCTCCACCGTCAGATTGCCGGTAATCCGTTCGGCCAATACGCTTCCAAAACTGGTCTTTGCAAAAGCATCTCCGCCGCTGTCCGTAAGCGTGATAGCCCCGTTCCCCGTAATCGCGCGAATTCCCTTCGGGATGTTTGTAGCCTCGATGGCTCCAAAGGAAGACTTCAGCGTGACGCTCCCGCGCGCATCGCGCACCAGTATTTTTCCGTTGGAGGTTTCAGCGTCCAGCGCTCCGCTAATGGTGTCCAGCTCGATGTTGCCGAAGGAATCGCGGATGGTCACCGAAGCGCCCGTAACGGAGCTGCCTTTAACCCGTCCATTATTCGTGGTGCAGTTGACGCGGCCATGCACATCCGTAAAGGCAACGTTGCCAAAGCTGCTGGTGACGTCAGCAGCGCCCCCGACGCTTGAAATTTCAACATTTCCATTGTTGTCGCGGACAGATAGGTCGCCGCGAATATTTCGCGCGTCGACACTCCCAAAGGAGGTCGTGATGTTCGCCGAGGCTGCATCCATTAGTGTAACCGTGCCGTTGCCGCCCGTGATGGTCGCCGCACCCTGAATATTTCGTGTGGTGATGCTGCCAAACCGATTCCGTACTTCGAGAGTGCCTTTGACATCGGACACTTGGACCGACCCGTTGTTATCGCTGACGGAGACATTTCCCGCCGCCCCGTTGAGCTCAATGCTGCCAAACGCATTGGTCCACCGTCCCGTCCCCGCATCTCGGACGTTGAGTGTCCCGTAACCGTTCTCGATGTCTGCGGCGCCATGCACGCCCCCAACGTCGACACTCCCGAAACTGTTTCGCACGGTAACCGGCGCATCGGAGGGCATCCCAATGTCATAGCTGACAGACCATGAAGAATGCTTGCTGGAACGAAACCAGCCTTTCTCTTCGTCGGGATAGATCGTCTTGATGTGCACCCCTTCGCTCGTTTGTTGCACTTCGATTTTGATTTTTTGCGCAAAGGATTCCGCTTCCTCATGCGAACTGGCCTGCGCGCGGATGGTGGCGGAAATCTTCACTTCGCGTCCGGGCTCGCCGTGCAGGTTGACGCTCCCGAATTTGTGGTCGACGCGCACGGATTGGCCTGCGCCAAGCGTCACCGTCTGATGAAAATCCCGGGACACTTGTTCCTGGCCGGCGTTTGCGGCAGGCGCAGCTTCGGCCGTGAACAGCAGCGCCGCGGAGAGCAGTCCCGCAACCGTTGCGAAACACACCGGCCCTCTCCCGAAAATAGATGAATGGCGAATCATTGCTGTCGAGCCTCCAGAACTTCCTCCAGCGTGTGCTGCTTTTCCTGATACATGGCCAGCAACTGGTAGCGCAGCTGCGCATTGGACGGATTCATTCCTGCTTGTGCGCGCAGATCAGAAATCGCGCTGTCCAGCACCAGCAATTTCTCGTGATAATTGGCGAGCAACGGCGTAGCGGGACTGTCGAGTTGTGGCTTGGCGTCTGCGGCGAGCTTGTCGATGGCTTTCTCGTACGCGCTTTCGGCGCTTTCCACTTCCTTAAGCGCCGCACTCTTCAACAGGGACTGATCATGCAGTTGGTATGGCTCAAATGGCGGGCGAGTAACGAGCCAACCTACGAAAATTGCCAAGCTCAAAACAAACGCGCCGGCCAGAGCCGTCTGCCAAGCGGGCGAAAAGCTTGGCAGGAGGGACGAAAACCAACTCTTGCGCTCGGCACGTTGTGTATTTCGAATTGCCTCTTCGGCAAGCGCACGTTCGATCCGTGGCCAGAACGAAGGGCTGTCCGAATAGTCGCGCAGCTCTTTCGCCGCCACGCTCAACGATTTCCAGGCGCGAACCTCTTCCGAACAGAGCGGGCAGGAAGCGGCATGCGTTTCCAGCGCCGTCCATTCGGCGGGCGTGCCGTCTTCAAAAATCCGATCTCGATCGCTGCAATTAACATTCATGGTCATTCACCGTGTTTACGCTGCGCCCAGACCCGGTCGGGGCGGTTCCAGCATCTGGCGAAGATTCTTCTTCGCCTGAAAAAGCGTGTTCTTCGAGGCCGTCTCGGTCATCTCCAGCATCCCGGCGATCTCCGCGTGCCGGAAACCTTCCACCTCGTACAACAGAAAGACATCGCGCTGGTGTCGAGTCAGCTTCGCGAGCGCCCGCTCCAGGGCCATGCGCAAAGTGGGATGTGCTCCCGGCGCGCGTGGCTCGATTCGAGGCCTTTCCTCGGAATCGTCGTTCGCGACTTCTTTCTTGCGCATCCGGCTGCGCCGCGCGTCGTAGCACGTGTTAATCAAGATCCGGTACGTCCAGGTGACGAAACTCGATCGCCCGCGAAAACTGGCGATGCTGCGCTGCACTTTCAGGAATGTTTCCTGGACGGCGTCTTCGGCGTCAGTGGGGCTGCCAAGAACATTCCGTGCTAGGTTCTTCATGCGTGCACCATGCATCTTGTAAAGGCGCTCGTAAGCGCGCAGATCGCCGGACCGGCAGGCAGCGGCCAGCGCGGCATCCTCGCTTGTAGCCTCTGCGGCGGCCGGACTGGGGCCGCCGGCTATGTGCTCGGAAGGTTGCACTCGCGTCTCCCGTTCGCGCAGCGTGGAAGAGATTTTAGCCTTCCAAGGCAGCGCAAGTCCCATAGTTCCCATCCCTGGCTCCTAGGGTATAGACGACGGCGCTGGGGGGAATGTCAGGGTAGCAGGTCATGAGACCGCGCTCCTGCAAACTTCCTATTGTGAGTGGTTTAGAGGGCCGTTTTGGCAATCGGTGGTGCGGAATCAACTGCGAAATAAACCTTCTTGTGCAAGAAGCTGTTTTCGTGGCCGATGACCAGCCGGGTTTCAGGGTCATCTTCAGTGATCAAGAGCCTGAGCTCGTTAGCATGTCTGGGAACATCAAACACCAGATCCGTCACATAAGACTCGCCCGGCCGAAGCGGCTGCGTGAGCGGTGTGGAATTGCTTATGAGACGGTCTAGAGCCGTTTGACCCCCGGGCGACGGTGCGAATCTCTGCCCAGTTTCATCGACCAGGAAAATCTTGCGATTGTTTGGAGTCAGTGGTCCATTGCCCCGATGAGCGGAGATGGTGCGCTCGTCAAACCAGGTTTTCACGCGAGCGACCACGAATTCCCCGTGTGCGAAGACTTGCTGCGTCTCCGGACCTAGTGCCGCCGTTGTTTGCGCACCAATCAGCGAATAAGCAATGTGACAGTCAATTTCGCAAAAATACTTCCAGCCCCCGGCGGGCAAGACCTCTTCGCTGCTCGCGAAGGAGACCCCGGTCAAGAGAAGGAAATATCCGGTCACAATCGCGAGCATCGCACTTCCCCCGAGCTTTGTGAAGAAACCTGACCGGCGAACAGCGCCGTAAAGCAGCACCAGAAAACTGGCGCCAATCAAGAAAATCGTGCCAAGGAAAAAGAGCACGACCACCGGGGCAAAATGCGGCATAAATTCCGACATCGCTTTTCCACCTCTCTCTGCCTGTTCAATTTAACCTGCAATGGCATCCGGCAATGCGCCACGCGTGCGCTCGCGTCGGCTGAACTCGTTCACGGCTGCCTCCAGATCGGAGGCAGTAAAGTCCGGCCAGCGTTTTTGCAGAAACACGAATTCCGCGAACGCGCATTCCCACAGTAGAAAATCGGAAAGCCGTTGTTCCCCGCCCGTTCGAATCAGCAAATCGACTTCCGTCGAGCCGCCGCGGTGGACTTCCGCAAGCACGTCACTGAAAGACTCGGGCGATAGCTCGGTGACTTTGTAGAATCGGCAAGCGGCGTGGTAAATGGCTTCGCGAGCGGAATAGTCCACCGCGAGCCGAAGATGTAAACGCCTGCCGCTTGCCGTGGCTGCTTCCGAATCCGTTATGGCTTGGCGGAGCGTGGCGGGCAGGCGATCACGGCGCCCGATGATGCTGAGCCGCACACCTTCATCGATGCAATGAGTTGTTTCCGTATACAGGTACTCGTGAAGCAGACGCAGAATCGCATTGACCTCGGCCGCGGGACGCTTCCAGTTCGCGGAAGACAGCGCGAATAATGTCAGTGTGTGAATACCCATGCGCGGTGCAGCCTCAATGACGCGGCGCGCGGACTCTGCTCCCGCGCGGTGCCCGGCCGAGCGCGGCAAACTTCGCGCTGTGGCCCAGCGGCCATTGCCGTCCGAGATGATGGCTACGTGGAGCCGCGCCGCCTGGGCGATGGCCGGTTGCACGGTGGGAATTTGCGTTACTGTTAGCTGGTGCATGAGCTTGTTCTTTCTCCGCCGCGGGGGAAGTGCCGCAAACCACTCTACGATACAAAGTACAAAGCCAAAATTTTTTGCCATTTAACCTTCGCGCGTGGCGCGGATCAGCGCTTCCATGTGATTCAGATAGCGTTCCAGCGCCCGCCTGCCCGCCGCCACCAGGCGGTATTCCGTCTTCGGCAAGCGCCCGTCGAAGGATTTCGTGCACACGATGTAGTTAGCTTCTTCCAGCTTGCGCGCGTGAACGCTCAGGTTGCCATCGGTGGTTTTCAGCAGTGCTTTCAGTTCATTGAATGTCAGCGAACGGTTCACCGCCAGCGCGCTCACTATGCCCAATCGGATGTGCTCGTGAATCAGCCGGTCGAGATCGGCCGGCACGGCTTCCCGCGCCGGATTGCGGATAGCTTCCAGCGGCGCAGCGCGCTCGCGAGACCTCTGCACGCGTTCTTGATGTGCTGTAGACGACTTAGCCATGCTATTTCCTGCTAGCCTCCATGATGCCGCGCAATCCACCAGCCGAAACCGATCTGCACAACCCCGAACCCCGCGGCCATCAGTGCGTCTCCCCACGCCGCCGGTGTGAAAAGCGCGGCACCGCCAAGCAACATTAAACACAAACCCATCACCGGCACAATGCGCACAGAAAACGCTCCACCCGTCACGATGGCGGTCCCGTACAGCAAGAGCCAAACACCCGGCAGGGCCGCGAGTAGTCCGGCGTAATAGAGAGCGAAAGTCAAAAGTCCGCCGACCACGATCGGCGGCGCGAAACTGAGAACAAATTTGCGGCCAGGCCCGGAGAAAAGCGCTGAGTTGGCGCGGTGCGCTTTGGTTGCCGCAGCAGGCGCAGCAATGGCCACGGCCACAAACGCTTCCACCAGCCAGACGGCCAGCCACGCACGTGACGTAGTCTGCCGCGAAGCAGCAAACGCTGCTACCAGCGCGGTAACTCCCATCGCCACGCCGCCCCAGCCAGGCACGGCTGTAAATTCAGCGGCACTCTCCATGGTTTCGCGAATGTAGCGGAGATGATCAGCGGCGCGAGCGTCGATGGGAATGGGCTCGCGTTGCGGAGAGCGAAGCGGACCAGAAGTCGCCATGACTAAACGTAACACCCAGACTCGAGATTGTCAAGTACTTTGTACTGCAAAGTAGATGGCGGACAATTTACGCTTTGTTGGGATAACGCCCCGTCACCGAATTCCACCGGATCGTGAACACATCGATGAACATCTGAATGCTGTCGTGCAGCATGCTTACTTTGGTGGCCGCTGAATGCCCCCAGCGCACTGGAATTTCAACCACCCGCAATCCATGGTGCCGCGCCAGGTAGAGCAACTCGGGGTCGAATCCGAATCGCTCAATTGTCTGCTGCTCAAAGATGACGCTGCAGCGCTCGCGCCGGAACACTTTGAAACCGCATTGCGTATCGACAAATGGAAGCCACAAGATGATTCGCACAATCTTATTGAAAATAATACCGGCAAATTCCCGGAAGCGAGACTCGCGCACGGTGATCAAACTGCGGTCCATGGCCCGGGAGCCAATCGCCACATCATTCGTCTCCAGCGCATCAATGAGTTTTCCGGCTTCCTCGATCGGTGCGGAGAGGTCCGCGTCCGTGAAAAGCGCGATGCGTCCCCGCGCTTCCTGCATGCCGTGGCGTACGCTATAGCCTTTGCCGCGGTTGACGCCATTCGAAACCACCCGCAGTGTGGGAATCTTCACACGAAAATATTCCGCCACCGCTGCCGTGCCATCTTTCGATCCGTCATCTACAACCAGCACTTCCGCATTGCGCCCAGATTCCGAAAGATACGCCGCAATCCGCTCCAGCGTTTCCGGAAGGCGCGCTTCCTCGTTGTAAGAGGGGATGATGATGGACAGGTCGGGGGCCGCTGTGCTCATCGTCAGGAAGGTTCCTGCCAGCCATGGTAGCCGACGAGCGGTACAAATCGGCAGCTTTCCAGCGTTTTTGTGGGGAAAGCATCACCGTGCTTTTCGATCAGCTGTAATTCCTGATGCTCCGCATCTCCCACAGGAAGAATCATCCGCCCGCCCTCGGCAAGCTGGGCTAGAAGCGGTTTCGGGATTGCCGGCGCGGCAGCAGCGACGAGAATCGCATCGAACGGCGCAAATTCCGGGAGTCCCAGCGTGCCATCACCACAATGCACGTGCGCGTTTGCGTATCCAAGCCGTGCAAGCCTCGCGGAAGCACCGGAAGCCAGCTCCGGCCGCCGCTCGATTGTGAAAACATCCCCGGCCAAAGAAGCGAGCACAGCGGCCTGATAGCCGCAGCCCGTGCCAATTTCCAAAACTCTGTCGCCCGCCCTCAAATGCAACGCCGCAGTCATGGCCGCCACGATGTAAGGTTGCGAAATGGTTTGGCCGCCGCCGATCGGCAACGGTGCATCTTCATACGCACTCGAGCGAATTTCCGCCGGCACAAATTCGTGCCGCGGCACTGCCAGGATTGCCGCGAGCACTGCAGGATTCGTGATGCCGCGACGGCCCAACTGCTTTTCAATCATTTCCAATCGCTCTGCAGCGTATTCTTTTTTTTCAGGCATGGGTAGCCGCCGCGTGCTTTTCCCACGCATCCGTTTTCAAGATCTCTTCCATCTGCGCGAGCGTAAAATCGCATTCCTCATCTCGAGTATAGAAGTGGGGTGAAACGCGCACACCGGCTTTGGGACGGTAGTCGACAAGGATGTCTCGTGCGAGAAGTTCCCGGCATACTTCGTACGCATGCGGACATTCAATCGAAACCGTGCCCGCTCGCTCCGCCGGATTTTCGGGCGTGTTCACCTCCCAGCCAAGAGCCCAGGCGCCTTCGATGAGACGCGCGGTCATGCGCATGGATTTTTCGCGTATCGCCGCGATGCCAACCTTGTTGAGAATCTCCAGCCCTGGCTGGCACGCATAGAGCGCGGGAATGTGCGGCGTACCGTTCAAATATCGGTAGGAGTCTTCCCGAGGGTCGATGGCACCGGTTTCAAATTCAAACGGGCGGCGGTGCGCGCTCCAACCCGTCAGCGCAGGTCGCAACTTGGCGCGCAAATCCTCGCGGACATAAAGATAAGCGACGCCCGGTCCGCCGCAGAGCCACTTGAGGACTCCACCCACCGCAAAATCAACTCCCAAGGCGCGCACATCGAGAGGAATTGTACCTGTCGCCTGGAACAAATCCAGTATCACGTGCGCGCCGGCGCGGTGAGCCCGTTCAACGATGGCGCGCGCGTCGACGATGCACGAACTCCGGAAAAGTACCTGCGAAATTGGCACGAGCAGTGTCGTTTCGTCGATGGCTGCGAGCAGTTTATCCAGGTCAATCCGAATGTGGTCCGGTGTCGGAACGACCTCCACGCGCGCGCCGAGCCGTCGTTGCTCGTGGTAGAAATACTGAATCGAAGGGAACTCCAGCTCGACCATCACGACTTTGTTCCGAGGCCCGCGAAAATCAAAGCAAGACGAAATCACCGCCTGTGTGAGCGTCACATTCTGGTGCAACGAAATCTCGCCCGGGCCCGCTCCGATCAGCGGCGCGATCTGGTCGCCCACGCCCACCGCCATCTCCCACCAGCCCTCTTCCCAGGCGCGCACTCCGCGTTCCGCCCAGGAATCGGCGTACGAGCGCAATCCGTCATACACGCCGCGCGGCATCGCCCCCAGCGAATTGCTGATCATATAAGTGGTGCGATCCAGGATCGGAAATTCTTCGCGCCACCTCAGAAGTTCATCCATCGTGCAGACCTTCGCTCCCCGATCTTCGCGAACGCGTCTTTCTCCAAACAAAGTAACACAGCGTAATGAAGGCCAGCCAGGGAGGACCGGCCTTAAGCGTCACACGAAAACCGGGAACCCACCACGTGGAAATGAGCACCCCGAGCAGCGCGGCAAGTCCGAGCGGCGAGCTCCAGCGACCAGCCGGCGCGAAACGCACTACTGTTTTTCCCGCGCGAGCATTGGCCCGGCGGAACGCCAGGTGCGTCACTAGAATCATGATCCAGATGAACGGTCCGCCGAAAAACGCCACGCCGATCATAAAGACGAAAGCCGTAGCCTCGAAGAAATGCGAGAGAAAAACCGCTGCCACCATTCCGGCGCTTGACGCCAGCACTGCCGCGACGGGCATGCCCCGCTTGCTCAAACGGCCCAGTACCGCTGGTGCATAGCCTCCCCGCGCCAGCGAGAAGAGCAATCTTGCTGTGAAATAGAGATTGCACATGGCGCTCGAAAGCGCCGCCGTCAGCACCACGAAATTCATCACATTTCCGGCGGCGGGGATGCCCGCGGTCTGGAAGACGCGGACGAAAGGGCTTTCCCCCAGGCCTATCTGATTCCACGGCACGAGTCCGACGACCAGTGCCAGTCCGCCGAGATAGAACAGCACGAGAAAGAAGAGCGTACGGCGTAGCGCCTTCGGCACGGCGACTCGCGGTTCCGCCGCTTCTCCCGCGGTGGCGGCCACAATCTCGATCCCCAGAAAACTAAAAACCGCCATGGTAATTCCCAGCAGCACACCGCTCAGCCCATTGGGAAAGAATCCGCCGTGTCCCGTGTAGTTCGCGGCTCCGACCCGAGGGAACCCGATACCCATTAGAAGCGCCGTTCCAAGGACCAGAAAGACCGCGATGGTCACCACTTTAATCATCGCGAACCAGTACTCGAACCGCCCGAAGCTCTTTATGCTAACCGTGTTGACGTAAACCATTGCCACGGAAAATGCCGCCACCCAAATCCACGACGGAATGTCAGCGAACCAGAGTTTGCAGTAGATAGCTGCCGCTACAACTTCACTGCCAACGACCACCACCAGGCACAGCCAATACGTGTAGCGGATCGCAAAACCCGCCCACGGATGTAGATAAATCTCCGCGTGCAGGCCGAAGGAGCCCGCCGCTGGATGCTCAGCGGTCATCTCCGCCAGCGCCCACATCACTGTCAGCGCAATCAGCGATCCTCCCAAAAAACTGAGGATCACGGCCGGGCCGGCTAACTTTACGGAAATGGCGCTCCCTAGAAACAATCCTGTTCCGATCGTGCTGCCCAGGCCGATCATGGCGACCTGCCGCGGCGACAGGTCTTGATGGAGCCCTGCTTCGCGCGCCACAATCGCCGCGGGATCAGGCCCGCCCTGCGGCGCCCCGCTGTGCTCTTCCGTTTGATTCATGGCGAGGCATCGTAACAGAAATTCGCTACCTGTTCCCGGACCTGAACATGGGGCCAGTAAACGACGCGGCACGACTGTCCCCCAAGACAGTCGCGCCTCCCAATTGCTCCTCCTAGAATCGAAATCGTGGCGCAAACACCTGCAAAGCCGCCACGGAGGCAGTCATGAAAGCGGTCCTTGCACTTGTCATTATTTACGTGGGCACTTTTTTCCTGGTCATTCAGGGAGCATCTCAAAACGCCGTGCAAGCGGCGCCGCAAAGCGCCCCGGCGCAGAACAGCGCTGCCTCTCCCCAATCCAATTCCTCGATTGATCCCGCGAAAGAAGCCGACATTCACTCGCTAATGGAGTTGGTCGGCGCGCGCGACCTCGTGCAGGACGGCTCGAACACCGCCATCGAGCAGTCCCGTGAAAAACTACTCGCCACCGTTCCCAACAATGACAAAGGCCAGGCGTTTGTGAACGCTTTCGCCGCCAGTTACCAGAAGAAATTCGATGTCGACCAGGTAACCGATCAACTCGTCGCCATCTACGACAAACATTTTACGGATGATGAAATCAAGGGCTTGCTCCAGTTTTATGGTTCCCCCCTCGGTCAGAAGGTTGCCAGGGAGATGCCCAAAATCGGTCGTGAAACTCAGGCAGCCATCCGCGCCGCCGGCGCCAAGGCCGCCAAGGATTCGCTCGCGGAGTTGAAGCAGGAGAATCCGGAGATCGGCCAGTCAGCGCGTCTCGGCAATGGACAAGGCCAGGGCCGCTGGCAGCAGCGCCGGGCGCAGCGCGCCGGACAAGCACAAGCGCCTCCGCAACAGGCCGCCCAACAGCAAGATCCGCAATAATCCGAAATGCAGTCCAGGAAGCGCTTTCCTGCTATGGAAAGCGCTTTTTGATTTTGATATCGATACCGAACGTTCCGTTTTGGTCTCGTAACCCGACAATGGAAACGTTTCGGTCCACGTTGTATTCCACTTGAATGACCTGCTGCTGCGTCGAGCTCACGTTCGAAACATAAGTAATCGTAAGATTGCGGGCGATCTGTTGCTCGACGGTAACGCGCGACGCCGCGTTTTGCTGGGAGCCCGTCGAGCCAACTCCCGCCAGGCCCGGATCAACCCGAAAGCGCGTTATCCCAAACAAGCGCTCCAGTCGCCCGCCCAGTTGGCTGGAAATCGCTTCCGATAGAATTGCTGAGGCCCCTGCCGTTCCGCTCTGCGACGTGCCGCCGCTGCGCGTTGTCGCCTCAGAGCTGGTTTGCCCCAGCGCCAGCAGCGTAATGATGTCGTTCGCTGGCAGCGGCGGATCGGAGCGATACGCCAGCGTGAGCTTGCTGGCCGGGCCATTAAAATTCAGCGTGATCTCATACTGCTGAATCGTCGTGGTTGCTTCCACGTTCAAAACTGGATCCAGGCGAAACGGATTTGCAAAGTTCAAATCCCCACGCGTAACCCGGTAGCGGTTGCCCGCAAAATATAGATCACCCGACAAAATATGAATGTGGCCGAGGAGAATCGGATGCTCCCAGGTTCCCCGCACGCGAAGATTTGCGTCGGCCTGCAGTTGCGCTCCGGGCCATTCCATCCGCGCATCGGGCGCCGAAACGGCTTCGACATCGAATTGCAAATTGCGCAGGTACGGTGAACTGGTAGTCGGGCTGCTGATGCCTTCTTTTGCCGACACCAACATTCCTGCGACCTCCAGTCCTTGCGTGAGAGTGACCCGCTCGATGGTCACTTTTCCGGATAGCAGGCCCGCTGCCGGCGTGCCCGTCAGCCTTAATGAACCTCCCACCAGCCAGCTCATGCCCTCTGGATAGCGGATGCGCTCTCGATCGGTGCGCACGCTAAGGTCGTACCGCAGCGGACTCTCCGCGTAGTTTACGCTTCCAGAAAGATGCAGCGTGCCGCCTCCGGATTCCGCGCTCAGATTCTCGAGGTACAGGCGTGTGGCATCGAAAACAATGTCGCCCGTGATGGCGCTGAGCCCAGTAGGAAAATCCGCCGCGCGCGCGGACGCATTTTCGATGTGCACACGGCCAGTGATGCGTGGCCGGTCTAGCGTTCCTTCAAAGGAAGCGTTGATCTGCGCCGGACCGCGTGCGTCAAGATTCGGCACAAAACCGCTGATAAGCCGGAGGTCCAGGGCGCCATTCAGGCGCAGTGCGACGGCCCGGCGCCCTGCAAACTGAACTGAACCTGATATCTGTAAATTGGTGTCCGTCCCCCGCAGCGTGACCGGGTCGATCTCCAGGCTGTTCTTCGTCGATCGGAAGTGAACCGGCCCTGTATTTTCCAGCCGCACGTTGGCGTAATTCATGGCCAGACGCGAGAAGTTTGCTTCCACGACGATGTTTTGCAGTTCCTTCAGCGAACCATTTACCGAAATGTCGCCATCCGCATTCGCGTGGCCGCTGAAATCCTTCAGGTGCAACGCCGCAAGCAGGAAAGGATCCAGGTCAATGTTCTTGATCGAGACTTTTCCATTTATCGGATACGGATCGGCAAGTCCGAGTGTATAGCCCCCGGAAACCTCTCCCGTGGTCATTGCCGAGCCCAATTCCAAGCGTGCCGCCCGTCCGTCCGAAGTCAGCTTGCCGTCGAAACTGCCTACCACCACCTGGCCGATTCGCAGGTCCACGACGCGGAAGGAACCCTCGCCCATGGGCGTTTTCAACGGCCCGGTGGCCCTCAACCGGAAAGTTACCTGCCCTCCCACGGGCAAGCGCGCCAGTTGCAATTTCTCAAAATTCTCCAGCGGCAGCGCCGCGCCTACGAGCTCCGCGGAAATCGTTTGCTCCTTAAAGCGGTAACCAGCCGAGCCGGTAATGATTCCCGCGCCGCGGCCATTTTCTTTTCCGGGCGGAAAGAATCGCAATTCCGCGTCCGCGATCCGCACTTCCTCCGGGGAGATGTTCAGTTGCCCGCGGAGTCGATTAAAGGAAAGTCCGTAGACCTTGCCCTCCGCCAGATCGAACAAACCGGTGACGCTGGGCTCTTCCCGTGTGCCTCGCCCATGAAACTGCCCGGTCAACAATCCATTGACGGGATAACTTAACCCCAGCAACTGCTCGAGATTTTCGGCTGGAACTTTTTCGAAATTTGCCTCGGCGGTCCAGTCGTTTTCCGGAAGGAAATTCCATTTTGTTAGGGAAAGTCTTCCTTCAATATTCGTTTCCATGTTGCTGCTTCGGGCGTGTCCGTGCGCGAGGGTAAGTTCTGACGGCGAGTAGCTCAGATCACCCTCAAGGAAATCCACGATGACGCCGTTGTACCGCGCGTGTTCCCCGCGGAAGTGCCCCTGAAACGCTGGCCCGCCGGAGGGACCCACGATCTTCCCGTCCCACCGCACGCTCCCGGAGATTTCTTTCGCCGCATCCGCGGAACCGGGCGCGGCTCCTCGCAGTCCGTTGATAAAATCCTTGTAGATCTCCAGCGATCCAGTTTCAAACCGCAGATTCATCAGCGAATTGCGCGGAGCAAGAACCCCGTCGAGCGTGCCCCGCGATGACGGCGTCTCGAATTCGCCAGACTCGATCGCCAGCGTGCTGGCGTCATACCGATAGCGGAACTTCCAGGCAGCGCTTACAGCTTGATGGTGTGCCGCCAATTCTTCCGGCGGCTCCCACACCGTATTCACGGAAATTTCGAAGTGCTCGAAACCTCCAGTCCAGGTTTCAACCGTGTCTGCGGTCATCCTCGCGTCCCAGTGCAGCTCGTCGATCGGGAAGTCCCGGTGCTCGATCGACGGCAGGACCCCCGCCAGCCTTACATTCTGCACATGCGTGTCGGCCCTGAATTTCAAGCCGTCGAATCGCAGCGTCACGCGCCCCGTTACGCTCCCGCCAAACGCGCCCGCATAAAAATCCGGCACCTCCAGGCCACGATTGTCGATTCGATAGCTGCCCTTGCTGGTAAGGCCGCTCGCATGAAAAATTTCATAAGGGAGCGCGATACTCTGCCCGGAGTAGCTCCCGCTGCCCTTGTACTGGCCGCCGGCAAATTGGCCTTCTCCCCGTACATCGACCCGTCCTGTCGGCACCATGGGATTGCGCAAAGTTTCCCGGAAATCCAGCAGATCCACCCAGCCGCGGTACCGGAAACTCCACTGCGGATTCGTGAAGCCATTCATCTCCGCTTGGGCATCGAGATGCGAGTGCCCGGCGCTGAATGTCCCCTGCTCCAGCGTGAATCCTTCGCGCCACACCGTAAACTTTGCCGTGAGGCCTACCGGCAGCGGCGCGAAGCGTTTCGATGTGAACTGCATGTTTTGCCAATCAAGATTGCCGAGATACAGGGGATGCTCCAGTGTGCCCCCGGCCTCCAGCCCGAACCGCAGGTCTCCCCCATGCACCGTGATGGGCGTCTTGATGTCGTTGTAGAGAAGCCACCCGTCAGCGAGCAGCACTCGCCGGATGTGCAATTCGTATAGCGTGTCGCGCAGCGGCGTGTTGAGGGCCACAGGCCGTGGTGGCTCCGGCACATTTGTCGTCCCGTTCTTTTCCACGCGGATGTGCACGTGTGGTTTCTGCACGACAAGTTCATCCAGGGAAATCCGCCGGCCCCAGAAGGAAACGATGCGCAGACCGGCCTGCACTTCTTCAGCCGTAAAAAAAGGTTCGGTTCCCGCGGGCTCCCTGCCATGGATCACCAGGCCTTTTATCGTTGCCCGCATGTCCAACCATTGAATGGATAGAGAGCGCAACTCCACTCTGCCGCCCGTCATCCTCTCCAAACGGCTCACCAGCAACCGGGTTAACAACGGGTTGCCTGCGCCGCTGCCAAAAAACACCACGATCGCTAAGAGCGTCAGTAACGCCAGTACCCACGGTGTGTGGATGATCCAGTTCCAGATCGGGTGGCGGCCCTGGCGCTTCATTTCGCCGCCTCGTTGAGGAATTTTTCAATGTGCAGCCGGGCCTTGCTCTCGATCAGCCATTGATCGGCCTGGTCGTTGATCCCTCGCTGGACGAGTGCTTCCTGGATGAAGTCCCGCGCGGTGTCCAGGGGCGGCGGTTCCTGCCCGCGCGCCTTGGCCAGCGGCACGACAGACTTTTGGTAGAAATCCTCAACCGTCTTGGGATCAATCTGCACTCCGGGACGAAACCGCGAATCCAGGTAATTGCTCAAATACAGTTGCGCCGCCGCCATTTCCCGTATTTCGGCGTCGCTCAGGCCAATCTGTTTTTTCCTGGCCTCGTACTCCGCCATCGACGGAAACGATTTCTGAATGCGCTCCACGCTGCGTTCGATGTCGGCATCCGAGGGCTGCGGAAAGCGCGAAACATTGGCTTCTGTTCGCACGATCCACTGATCGATCAGCCGGTCGAGAATTTGCCCATCCGTCTCCGATTTTCCATCCAGGAATTGTTGGTAGCGGCTGAGCGCTCGGATATCGCTCAATAAAATGATGTCATTTTCAATGCGCGCGGCAACCCGGTCTGCAACTTCCTGCGCCGCCGCTGTTCCTGCTCCCGTCACCACGAGCAGCGAAAAAACCAGAAACACGCGAATGGCCAGCCTGCGCATTAGAATGACGATCCCAGATTGAAAAAGATTTGAAAACCGGGGAGTCGTGTGCCCTGCTGGCCCAGTGAGCCAACCGGGCAGCCCGTGGCATTGCTCGGGCACGGAATGGGAATGACAAACGAAGGACGATTGAGCTGATAGCCAAGATCGACGCGAATCGGACCTACCGGTGTTTTGTATCTCAGGCCCAATCCGATCGTGTGAGCAAAGTAATTGAGTTCGTTCGTGCAATTTGTGGCGCAAACTGGCAGGTTCGTTGGTCCCGGTGGAAGCGCTCGATTTGTCAATGTAAAGGTGGGCGACGGCAGCATGGAGCGAAAAGAGATCCGGCTCAGCCGGCTGTAAACGTTGCCAGCGTCATAGAAAATGGCGCCACCAAGAGCCGTCCCGACGAACGGCAAACGCATCGGAAAGCGGAATTCCTGATTCAGGATCAGCATCGCCTGGCCGCCGACCGGGAAGCCCGAGCAAGCATCGCGTGGGCCCGCTTGATTGAGCGCAAAGCCGCGCAGCGATGTTCCACCGCCGGCGAAGAATCTTTCCGGAAGAGGAATAATCGTCGGAGTCGGTCCTGTGGGAACCGTACCTGGCAGGCACTGCCCCGGAGTGGGTGCCGGGAAACTCAGCGAAACCGTATCGCGGTAAGGCACCAGAAACCCAAATCGTGTGGAGCGCGCAAAACTGAAGCGGCGCTTGATGGGGTGGTACGTGGAATTTTGAAAGAAAAACCGCATAAAACTGGCGCTGGATCCAAATTTCGTATCGGCGTCGCTGAAATCCGCGCTGTTGAAACTTCCCTTCGAGGCGTCCGCGGGATTGTTGCGCGAATCGCGGAACCACGTTACTCCGAATCCGGATACCAGTGTCGGTTGGTTGAAGAGCGGGATTTGGTCGCTCAGGATATTGAGGTTCGAAACCAGAACGTGCCGGAAAGTATAGCGATACAGCAACGTAGTCAGCGGCGTGACTTGATCTGTCAACTGCACCGAACCCTCGTAGCGTTCTTCCGTAAAGGTATTGATATCGCGCGTCTTTTCCGCAAACGCCGTGGCCTGAAAACTGAAGTGCGGATTCGCAAAGGTGTTCGGTGCCGAATATCCCAGCAACGCGCGCCCCTGCAAGGTGCTGCCGCGCAGTTTGAAAGAAAGCGAGTCCCCTCGGCCGGTTAGATTCAGCTTGCTGACCTCAAGAATCCCTCGAGGCGCGGCTTGGATTTGGGTTTCCGTGGGGCTCGTGGTGCTGGCGAGCCTCTGCACTTCGAACCCTCCTCCGTAGGCCACCGTGTAGCGCTTAGCTTCTTCCACGAGAATGGCGATGTCCTTCTCTGGATTTGTCCCGTTGGGATTCTGAGGTTCGATCGTCACGCGATTGAAAACTCCCAGGTTGTACAGCCGCCGCTGCGATTCCACGACGTCCCCTTCCCGCAGAGGTTCCTTCACCTTGATGTGAATTTCTCGATGGATCACTCCCGGCCGCGTGTGCTGGTAGCCGCCGATCAGGATCCGCCGCACGCGCGTTTGCGGACCCTCCTGGATGTGGTACACGAGTTGGACTGCTTCAGCCTGCTCAATCGATGTCTTGGGATCTTTTTCTTTCTGCTCTTTTTTTTCATTTTCCTGCGAAGCCGCCGCGCTTCCCACAGCTTCTGCTAGTTGCACCGCCGGCCCGGCCGATACAGGCTCCGCCGTCGACGTAAAGCGCGCTTCCGGGAATCCTTCGTTAAAATAAATCGCCAGAATGTTGTCCCGGTCGGTCGTCACGTTGAAATCGGAATACGGCTGCCCCGAGGTCGAGGCGATCGCGCCAAGAAGCTCTTCCTCCTTGATGGCATGATTTCCTTCAATCGAAAGGGATGCCACGCGCGTCTGCTTTCCTTCCTGAACCACGAAGCGGATCAACAAATCGCCTTCTTTGCCTTTGTAATTGTCTTCCGTCTGTGGCTCGACCCTGGCATCGAGAAAGCCGTTCGCCTGATAGAGACTGCGCATCGATTGCGCGTCGGAATCCACCAGCCTCCGGCTGAATCGCCCCGCTGAACCGAAGGCGCCGCCAAAGATTTGTAGTCGGCTGCGCAGTAGTTCGGTGTCGAAGTATTTGTTCCCGGTAATTTCGATCCCAATCAGTTTGTGGCGAGCGCCCCGCTCGACTGTGTAAGTGATGGTTTCTTCCGTCGTTTGTGTCGCGGCACGAGTGGATTTCACTTCATGCGTCTCGGTTTTGTAATCCACATCGGCGTCGAAATACCCCAGCCGTTCCAGCCGTTCGAGGATGTTGCGTTTTCCTTCTTCCAGGAGGTCTGCGTCAACGGCGCCCTCTTGATAGACGGGAATCAGTCTCTTCAACTCGCCACCCGAAAACTTCGCGCCCGTCAGCGTCACCTTCACGCGCGGTCCTTCCGTTACCTCAAGATCGAGCGGAATGGTGTTCTTCTTGGCGTCATAAGCGCCGCGGCGCACCGCCGCTCGCCCGCTCAAATGCCCCTTCTTGACCAGATATTTCCGGATGCGGTCCGTTCCTCGCTGCACTTTGGCCGAGGCAATCTCGCTTCCCGCTTTCAGCCTCAGCCGCGACAGAATTTCCACGTCACGGTATTCTGTCTCGTTCTTCAGTTCGATGTTTCCCACCCGGACGCGCCGCCCGGGCTTCACGTGCACCACAATATCCACCTGGTGCGTTTCCGGATGCGGCACTGTTTCCGCCGAAACCTCCGCTTGGTACAAGCCCTCATCGCGAAGCGTCTCTCGCAGCCGTTCCAACGCCTCGTCGACCACTGCCCGCCGGTACGTCTGCCCCAGAGTGAGCTGCATCGCTGCCGCCGCCGACGAATCGCTGGGCGGCGCGGTGAGTCCGTCGATGCGCACCTGATTAAAAAATAAATTCTCCCGCACCACGAAATCCAGCCGCACTCCATCCGCCACGGGAGTTACAACGGCCTGCAGATACGCGTAGTCTCCCAGCCGGTAAAGCGCGCGCAAACTTTCCGCGATTTTTTTTCGATCCAGGGTGTTCCCGGGTTCCACGGCGATTCCGGAGGGCGAGTCGGACAAAACCTGGCCATCCTCTTTGACGATGCGGATCGCCACAATCTTCGGTTCTTCCCTCGCGGCTGCTGCCGTGGCGGTGTCTGACGGCACTTGTCCGCGCGCCGGCGCGGCTCCCGTCAGGAGCGCGAGCGCGACAATCCCTCGCAACCTATTGCCCCAGCTCGATTTCATCGTTCCATTCGCTCAGACGAAGGGTAGCACGGCGGCGTTGCCTGCCCTGTCCTCTTTGGCGCTATCATGTAGATTAACAGGTGCGTTCGCTGCGCCTGCCGGGACCGTGCTTTTCGTGAGCGATTCTCTCCAGGAAAAATATTCGCGCCAGATGCTTTTCGCCGGTATCGGCCCGGAAGGTCAGCAGCGGCTGCTCGCTTCCCGCGCGGCCATCGTCGGTTGCGGCGCCATCGGAGCCGCCGCGGCCAATCTTCTCGTTCGCGCCGGAGTTGGCTACCTCAGAATCATCGACCGCGATTATGTTGAGCCCTCGAACTTGCAGCGCCAAACCCTCTTCGACGAGTCCGACGCCCTCAACGTCCTCCCCAAGGCTGTGGCCGCCGAACGCAAACTGTGCTCCATCAATTCCTCCGTCGCCGTTGAAGGCGTCGTCGCCGATCTCAGCCCCCGCAACGCCGAAGCGCTTCTCGAAGGCGTCGATCTGCTCCTCGATGGCACGGATAATTTTGAAACTCGCTTCTTAATCAATGATGTTGCAGTGAAATTCAGCCGACCTTGGATCTACGCGGCGGCTGTCGCCAGTTATGGCCTGTCCATGCCCATTCGTCCCGGCACTACCGCTTGCCTCGCCTGCCTTCTTGAATCTGGCGCTGCCACCCGGGGCCTCGAGGAGACCTGCGACACCATCGGCGTCCTCGGCCCGATCGTCAATCTGATCGCTTCGCTGCAAGTGGCCGAAGCCTTGAAGCTTCTCTCCGGCCACCCCGAAGCCCTTCACGGGCGCTTGGTCTCTTGTGATGTCTGGACCGGTCGCATGCAATCAATCGGTGTGGCTCGCCATCCGGACTGCCGCGCCTGCGTTCGCCGCGAACTCACCTATCTTGCAGGAGAAGTCCAGCCGCGCATCACCATGTGCGGCCGTGATTCCGTCCAGATTCAAGAACGCGCCCGCTCCCTCGACCTCGGCGTGCTCCAGGCTCGCTTGAAGCCTCTCGTCGACGACGTCCGTCAGAACGATTTTCTGCTTCGCTTCCGCATCGCGCCGTATGAAATGACTGTCTTCGCCGATGGCCGCGCCATTCTCAAGGGCACCAAAGATCCCGCCGTGGCGCGCTCCCTCTACGCCAGGTACATCGGCGCCTGACCTCTCACTTCTCTCACACGCCGGAAATTGCGATTCAGCGAGGCAGGTGCCCGGAGCGTCCGAACGAGCTGCGCATGTTCGAGCGGTCCAGGTTTTCACGCAGGTTCATCAGCGTCAGGAATGTGCTCAAGATGCGCGCCTTCAGGTCGTCCGTCAAGTGCAGGCCGCTGGTGGCTACGCGCGCGAGGATTTCCCCATGCTCGGTGATGAATTTCATGATTTCGCGCTGGCGTTCCTGCGGCGCATTTCCCAGCGCGGTCTCCCGCCGCATTTCCGAGCAGCTGGTCTCCAGCGCAAGGGTGAAGTGCAGGACGCACAACCGCTGCTCGCCGAGCGCCGGGGGCGCATCGTTCTTGCATCCCGAAATTTGGCAGCCAGTTCCCATGAGCCGATTAACGCTAAAGGCTAGGTTACATCTCCCGCGCGGAAAATCCAGTGTGCATCCTGCGAGTGACGCGAATCTTACATGACTGGCTGCTCTGGCGTCCCGCGCTTTCGCAGTGCCGCGCCGCGCCAAAAGTTCATTAATGGTATTGACAGAAGTATGCAGCAGCATGTATAAAAATACAGTGGGAAGTTTGCGCTAAACCATGAATACGCATAAGACATTTCGCCATGGTCAGATCCTCCGCCTGGTCTCGGATCGCCGTATCGCCAATCAGGAAGAGTTGCGCCGCGGGCTGGCCGCGCAAAAACTTCGCGTCACACAAGCCACCCTCTCGCGCGACCTGCAGGAGCTTCGCCTGATCAAAACCCAGGAAGGCTACAAGCCCGCGACCGCCTTGCCTGAAGAATCCGCGCCGCTGCCCCCGCTCGCTCGCGCCCTCGGCGAATTTCTCCTCGATATCCGGCCCGCGGAAAATCTTCTCGTTTTGAAAACGCCTCCCAGCGGCGCGCAGCCTCTGGCCGCCGCTGTCGACGGCGCCAAGTTTCCGGAAATCGCCGGAACCATCGCCGGCGACGACACCGTCCTGATCATTACGCCCAACAAGAAAGCGCGTAAATCCCTGCAGGAAAAAATCGAAGCCCTTGTGAAATGAGAAATCCTCTCCAAGTCGCGGTTGTCGGCGTCACTGGTTACACGGGTCTTGAGTTGGCGCGCATTCTTCTGCGCCATCCCGCGCTCCAGCCGCCCGTCTTCTACGTTCGTGAAACCAACGGCGCGAAATGCCTCGCAGAACTCTTTCCGCAATTTCGCGGCTGGGGCGAAGCACCGCTGCGTCCGCTTTCGGTTGACGCCATCACTTCCAGCAACGCCGGCACCGCATTCCTTGCGACGCCTCATGAAGTTTCTGCGGAATTAGCTCCGGCTCTGCTGCAAGCTGGTCTCCGCGTCGTCGATTTGAGCGGGGCCTTTCGCTTCCGCGAAGCCGAAACTTTCACCTCCTGGTACAAATTGCCGGCGCCTCACGCCGCATGGCTTTCCGAGGCCGTCTACGGTATTCCCGAGCTGTACTCCAGCGAAATTGCCAAGGCTCGTCTGGTTGCCAACCCCGGCTGTTATGCCACTAGCGTGATCCTTGTGTTGCGGCCTCTCACGCAAGCGAACTTGCTCGCTCCGGGCGCAGGTGTCGTGTGCGACTGCAAGTCCGGCGCCAGCGGCGCGGGCAAAGATCCTCGCCGCGACCTCCACTTCGTCGAAGTGGATGAAAATTTCAAGGCTTATAGCCTTTTCACTCACCGCCACATGCCGGAAATCCTCGAACACACCGGCCTGAACGAATCGCAGGTCGTTTTCTCGACGCACCTGCTTCCGCTCTCGCGCGGCATTCTTTCCACCATCTATGTCACGCTCGCCGAATCGCAAACCGCCGCGGACATCGAATCGCTCTATCGCCGCTTCTACGCTGGCCGGCCGATGGTTCGTATCTGGCCCGCCGGCTCCTTGCCCGAGCTGCAACACGTTGCGCACACCAATTTTTGCGATATCGGATTCGCTCTGGACCACTCAGGACGCCGCCTGGTCATCGTTTCTTGCCTCGACAATCTCGGAAAAGGCGCCGCCGGCCAAGCCGTCCAGAATTTCAATCACATGTTGCAAATAGAGGAGCAAACTTCACTTCAATGAGAATCGTGATCAAATTTGCAGGTGCATTGCTCGAAGACGACGCCACGGTGCGCTCTCTCGCGAGGCAGGTTGCCGCGCTCGCGCAACAGGGCCACGAAATACTCGTCGTGCATGGCGGCGGCCGCCTTTTCACCGCCACGCTGAAGCGCATGGCCATCGAGAGTAAATTCATTGCCGGCTTGCGCGTCACCGACCGTGAAACCCGCGACGTCGCCGTCATGGTCTTTGCTGGCTTGTTGAATAAGAAATTGGCTGCGTCCATCTCTGCCGAGGGGCAGCCTGCCATCGGCATTTCTGCCGCCGACGCTCGCTGCTTCATCGCCGAACCCATGGTGCATAACGAAGTCGAAGGCAGCCTGGGTTTCGTCGGTTACCTCACTGGATTGAATGCGCCATTCATCGAATCACTCTGGCATGAAGGGCTTCTGCCCGTGGCGCCGTGCCTCGGTCTGGGCTCGGACAACGAGCTGTACAACATCAACGCCGACCACATGGCCGCCGCGTGCGCGGAATACCTCAGCGCCGATCAGTTGATCTATCTCACGGATGTCGCCGGCGTTCTCGACGGCGATCGAGTTCTCTCCGCCGTCACCTGCGAGGAAGTCGAGCGCCTGGTGCAATGCCGCGTCGTTTCCGGCGGCATGATTCTCAAGCTTGAAGCCGCCAAGCGCGCCATCGAAGGTGGCGTCCGCGAAGTTCGCATCGTTGGGGGCACCTCTCCGGACGCCTTGTTGCTGGCTTCCCATGCGACGCCATCCAGCAGCGACAGCGTGCCGTTTATTCCTGGAACGCGCGTCCTCCGTGAACCCTTGTCCGCCGCCCAAGCGGCCTACTCGGCGGCGTGATGAAAACTTCGTCCAAAAAGAAGTCAGCGGCAAAGCTGGCGCGAAAAGCGAAACCTGCCACTGCACGATCCGCCATACCGGACGCTCGCCTGCTCGATGCCAAGCAGTTCCTTCTGCCTACTTACAAGCGCCAGCCTGTGGTCATGACTCACGGCCGCGGCGCGTATGTCTTCGATTCCACCGGAAAAAAGTATCTCGATTTTCTTGGCGGCATCGCCGTGAACGCCCTCGGCCACGCGCATCCCCGCGTCGTAAAAGTAATTCGCCGCGAGTCCGCTCGCGCCATACACCTCTCGAATCTTTTTCATAATGCTTATCAGGGCCCGCTCGCCCGCAAACTCGCCACCTGGTCCGGGATGGACCGCGTCTTTTTTTCGAATAGCGGCACCGAAGCGATCGATGGCGCGATGAAGCTGGCGCGGTTGTATGGCCGGAAAACTGACGAACCCGCTGGAACGGCTGCGAAGAAACACCGCTTTCTCGCTCTCGAGAATTCTTTCCATGGGCGCACTTTCGGCGCTGTTAGCGTCACCTCTGCGGAAGAGTACCGCTTGCCCTTCGCTCCCCTCGTCCCCGGCGTGGAATTCGTGCGGTTCAATGACGTCGACGATCTCGAACTGAAATTCGAGGATACCGTTTGCGCCATCCTCATTGAAACCATTCAGGGCGAAGGCGGGATTTATCCCGTCACCGAAGCGTTTTGGGATCGCGCTCGCGCCCTCTCCACGCAACGCGGCGCGCTTCTGATCGCCGATGAAATTCAATGCGGGCTTGGCCGCACCGGCCGTTACTTCGCCTATCAGAAATTTTCCTCGAAGCCGGACATTGTTCTGATCGCCAAGCCGCTCGCCGCCGGCCTCCCTCTCGGCGCCATTCTCACCACGGAAGCAGTTGCTTCTCGCGTCTCTCCTGGCATGCATGGCACTACCTTCGGCGGCGGCCCGCTTGCCTGTGCCACGGCGCTGGAATTTCTTCAGATCGTCGAAGATGAAAAGCTCCTCGAAAATATCCGCGCGCGAAGCTCCGAGCTGCGCGAAGGTCTCACAAAGCTTGCTACTAAATTCGATTTCATTCGCGACGTCCGCGGCGAAGGTCTGATGATCGGCGTCGAACTTTCCGTCGAAGGCGGCCCTTTCGTCAGCGAAGCCATGCAGCGCGGCTTGCTGATCAATTGCACCCACGATTTTACGTTGCGCCTTCTGCCGCCCTTTCTTATCACCCGCGCGCAGGTACGCGAATTTCTTAAGCTACTGGAACTCGTTCTGGCAACCACTCCACAACAGGCCTCCGCTCCGGATTCCGCCAAGTCCGCGGATCCCCAGCGCGTCGCCCACGCGACAGCAAGGTGAAATGAAAAATGACCGCTACAACTCTAGTTGCGCCCATTTCCTTGTCGAATGACCTCCTCACCGGAGCCGAGTGGAGCCCCGCGCACACGCGCGAGTTGATCCAGCTCGCGGCGGACATTAAGGCCCGCCCTGTCCGCTACGCCTCCACGCTCCACGGCAAATTCATCGCGCTGATTTTTGAAAAGCCGTCGCTTCGCACGCGCGTCACGTTCGATGTCGGCATTCAGAGCATGGGCGGCTCCGTGGTTTTCCTCGATCACACCCAAGCGTCCGCATCTCTCGGCGCGCGCGAATCCATCGCCGACGTGGCACGCAATCTCGAGCGCTGGGTGCACGGCATCGTCGCCCGCGTCTACCAGCAGCGCGTCCTTGAAGAAATGGCCGCGAACGCCAGCATTCCCGTGATCAACGCGCTGTCCGACAAATTTCATCCGTGCCAGGCGCTTGCCGATTTCTTTACTCTCGAAGAAAAATTCGGCGCCCTTCGCGGATTCAAGCTGACCTACGTTGGCGACGGCAACAACGTTTGCCACTCCCTCATCTATCTGGCAGCCCGCCTCGGCGTTCACCTGCGCGTCGCCACTCCGGCGGATTACACGCCGCTGCCCGATGTTGTTGCGGACAGCAAGCGCGTGGCCCGCGAAACAAAAGCCAAAATCGAATTGATGACCGACGCGCGCGAAGCCGTCAGCGGCGCGCAAGCCGTTTACACCGACGCGTGGACCAGCATGGGCTTCGAAGCCGAGGGGCAAGTGCGCAACACCGTGTTCCAGCCGTATCAGGTCAACGCCGAGCTGATGTCGCTCGCCGCACCGGACGCCGTGTTTATGCACTGCCTTCCGGCGCACCGCGGACTGGAAGTCACTCCGGAGATCCTCGACGGCCCGCAATCAGTCGTCCTCGATCAATCCGAAAACCGCATGTACGTGCAGAAAGCCATCCTGCATACGCTGTTCTAGCCTGTCGATGTTTGTTGTCGCCCAGTGCGGAATGTTCTTTGTTGGGGCCGCCTTCCGAGGCGGGCCGCCTTGTCTGTGTGAGGGCGCGGGATTCCTGCTCCCCATTTAGCTACAATCAGTCGTTGGAGACGAATCGTGAAAGCACAATTGCCTAAACCCCAAAAAGTCGTACTCGCCTATTCCGGCGGCCTGGACACCTCCATCATCATTCCTTGGCTCAAGGAAAATTACGGCTGCGAAGTGATTGCCGTCATCGGGGACGTCGGCCAGCAAGAAGATCTCGAAGCCGCGCGAAAGAAAGCGCTCGCCACCGGCGCCTCCACAGCGCTCGTTGAAGATCTCCGCGAGGAATTCGTCCGTGACTACATTTGGCCGACGCTCCGCGCCGGCGCCGTTTACGAGCACACTTATCTGCTCGGCACGTCCATGGCGCGCCCCGTAATCGCCAAGCGTCAGGCGGAGATTGCTTTGAAGCTCGGCGCTGACGGCCTCTCGCACGGCTGCACAGGCAAGGGCAACGACCAGGTGCGGTTCGAACTGGCCTACAAGGCCATCGCGCCGAACGTCCAGATCATCGCTCCCTGGCGTGAATGGGACATCGATTCTCGCGAAGATGCCATCGCCTACGCGCAGAAGCACAACGTGCCCGTCGAGCAGAGCAAGAAAAACATTTACAGCCGCGACCGCAACATCTGGCACCTCAGCCACGAAGGCGGCGAACTCGAAGATCCTGCCAACGCGCCGAACGAAGCCATGTGGCAGTGGGTTGTCTCTCCGGAAAAAGCTCCCGACAAAGCCGAAGAAGTCGAAATCGGATTTGAATCCGGGACCCCGGTTTCCATCAACGGCGCAAAACTCGGGCCCGTCGACCTGCTCAACAAGCTCAACGAAATCGCCGCGAAACACGGCGTCGGCCGCACCGACCTGGTCGAAAATCGCCTCGTCGGTATGAAATCGCGCGGCGCTTACGAAACTCCCGGCGGCACTCTGCTGATTAAGGCGCATCAGGAGCTGGAGCGTCTTACCGTGGACCGCGAGACCGCGCACTTCCAGCAAGCGCTGGCAAATCGATACGCCGAACTTGTCTACAACGGCGTGTGGTTCTCCACGCTCCGTGAATCGCTCGACGGCTTCTTCAAAGTCGCGCAACAATTCGTGACCGGCGCCGTAGGCCTGAAATTGTGGAAAGGCACGCTCAATGTGGCGAAGCGCGTTTCGCCTTTCTCACTGTATCGCGCGGACCTCGCCAGCTTCACGATGGGCCGTTACAACCCCAAGGACGCCGAAGGCTTCATCAATCTGTTTGCTCTGCCGGTAACTGTGCGCCCGAAAGCGAAAGCCGAAGGAAATAAGTAGGACAGACATTCTTGTCTTTCCGGTGTATTTGACGAGCGACAAGACTGGGACAGTCAAGAATGCCTGTCCCACGAGTAACGAATGACCGAACGCAAAGACGGCCGACTGTGGGGAGGACGCTTCGAGCGCGAGCCAAATGCTCGGTTCGACGCGTTCCAGCGTTCGTTTGCGTTCGACCGGCGCCTCTTGCCCTACGAGATCGCTGTGGATCGCGCCTGGGCGAAAGCGCTCGAGCCCATTGGGATTTTCACGGCAGCGGAAGTGAAGCAAACGCTTGCGGCGCTCGACAAGATTGAAAAACGTGCCAAGACCGATTCCGCGTGGCTTGAGAAAGTCGGCGCTGATGCGGAAGACGTACACCACTTCGTTGAAAAGGCGCTCGTTGAGGAACTCGGCCCCCTCGGCTGGAAACTGCACACCGGCCGAAGCCGTAACGAGCTGGTGGCCAGCGATTTTCGCCTCTTTGTAATCGATGCGGCCGCGCAAATCCGGAATGCCCTGGAAGCCATTCTTAACGCGTTCCTGGAGCAGGCGAAAGCCAATCGCAATCTGCCCATGGCGGGCATGACGCACATGCAGCATGCGCAGCCCATCCTGCTCTCACATTTTCTGCTGGCGCATGCGGAAGCCTTCGCGCGTGACATGACTCGCCTGCAACACGCTTCGGCAAGTGCGGACGCCTGTCCCATGGGTTCCGGCGCGCTGGCGGGAAATTCGTTTGCCATCGATCGCAACGCTATTGCGCGCGAACTTGGCTTTTCCCGCATCACCGGGAACAGCCTGGATGCCGTCAGCGACCGCGATTTCGCGCTCGACTATCTTTTCGCGCTCACCGGCATCGCCACGCATCTTTCGCGCCTGGCTGAAGACTTCGTGCTTTTCTCGTCGCAGGAATTTTCCTACGTGATTCTCCCGGACGAATATTCCACGGGCAGCAGCTTGATGCCGCAGAAAAAGAATCCCGACGCCTGGGAGTTGATCCGCGGAAAAACGGGACGCATTAACGGAGCGCTGCTCGGCTTGCTCACGACGCTGAAGGGCTTGCCCACGAGTTATCAGCGCGATTTGCAGGAAGACAAAGAAGCGCTTTTTTCCGCGCACGATCAAATGGCGGACATGCTCGCGGTTGCCGCGGGCGCCATCGCTTCCACAAAATTCAATGCCGGGCGATTGGCGGCGGCGGCGGCAAACCCCGCGCTGCTGGCCACGGAAGCGGCGGACTATCTGGTGCACAAAGGAATTCCCTTCCGGCAGGCGCACGATATTGTCGGCAAGGTGTTGCGCGAAGCCGAAAAACAAAACGTGGCGTGGACCGCGCTGCCGCTCAAAACTCTGAAGAAAATATCGCCTGCGTTTGAAGCGGATTTTGCCGGCAGCCTGAGTGTGGACGCGGCGCTGGCGTCGAAAAAAGTTCGCGGCGGCACGGCGCCGGAAAGCGTGCACGCCGCGATTGACGATTTGGAAGGACGCCTCAACAAAAAAGCCAGCAAAACAGGAGCCAAGCCATGAACGCAAGCCAAGCAGCAAAGCAGCAAGCATCCTTCGCCGCGGTTGCGGAGGATCGGAGGTCCCTTCCGGGGACGGCGCGCTAGTCATACGGATGTACCGTTGATGAAGCACGCACTTTCGGAAGCATCTTTACCGCGTGGATTCCGCTTCGCCGCGACCGCCTGCGGCTTGAAGAAAACCGGCGCGCTGGACCTTGCGATTATTTCGAGCGACGTGCCGGCCTCGGCCGCCGCCGTCTTCACGCAAAATCTCGTGGTCGCCGCACCGGTCCTCATTTCCAAAGCAAATATGCGCGCGTCGAAAGGCCGCATGCGCGCTGTGGTCGTGAATGCCGGCAACGCCAACTGCGCCACCGGCGAAGCAGGCCACGCTGCGGCGGTGCGCACGGTCGCGGAAGCCGCCAAACGATTGGGCTGCACGCCGCAGGAATTGTTTGTCTGCTCCACCGGCGTCATCGGCGTTCCGTTGCCGCTGGAAAAGATTCTTCGCGCGCTGCCGGTCATCGCGCGTTTTCGCCGTCCGTCGGCTCGTTCTTTCGCGGAAACGTCGCTGGCGATCTGCACCACGGACACGCGCCCGAAAACCGCAGCGGCTTCTTTCAAAATGGCCGGCAAGCGAATCCATTTCGTGGGCTGCGCGAAAGGTGCGGGGATGATCCATCCGAATATGGCGACCATGCTGGCGTTTGTCGCCACGGATGCTGCGATTGCTCCTTTCCTGTTGCAAAAAACGCTGCGCGACGTCACGGGCCGTACATTTAACGCCATCAGCGTGGACGGAGACACTTCGACAAACGACACGCTTCTTGTGCTGGCGAATGGCGAAGCGGGCGCGCCTGCGATCAAAGCGGGCACCGCGGCGCATCGCGCGTTTACTGCCGCGCTGGAAGAAGTTTGCCGCTCGCTCGCGCTGCAAATCGTGGCCGATGGCGAAGGCGCGCAACGCGTCATCGAAATCGAAGTGCGCAACGCGAAAACGGAAGCCGCGGCAAAGCGCATTGCGGAGACGATTGCAACTTCTCCGCTGGTAAAAACGGCCTTCGCGGGCGGCGACCCCAACTGGGGCCGCATTTTTGCCGCCGCCGGGCGCTCCGGAGTGAAGTTTGATGCCGCGCTTGTCGACATTAAGATGGCGGGCATCCCAGTGCTGCGGCGCGGCCAGCCGATCCATTTCAACGAGCGCGCCGCGAGCAACAAACTTCTCGCCGAACACGTTCCCCTGGTGGTGGACCTCCACGCCGGGAAAGCCAGTGCGCGCTACTGGACCTGCGACTTCACCGCGGAATACGTCCGCATCAACGCTTCCTACCGCACCTGACCCTCAAAGCGGGGACAAATTTTCCTATTGACACTTCCTTAATGTATGCTATAATTAACGCTGTATGTAACTGCGCTTGGAGTGCGGGGGCTTGCTCCCACTTTTCCTTTGCTAAGCCCTGCTTGGCGCAATTCCTTTTTGGTCAACCCATTTCATCTCTCTTAGAATCAATGGTTTGCGAAATGCAAATTTCATAAGCCTTTTGTTTCTATATTCATACAAATTGCTGGGGGTCCCCCTGCCCGCGGGCCCGTCCATAAGAACAGTAACCCACAGGCCAACGAAGGACCGGGGTTCCATTGCTTCACCTCAGAACGGAGCGATAGCTTAAGGCTATTGGCTCCAAATTTCGTCGCGCGGGCGAAAACGAGGTGACCTCATGTGGGATGACTGCATCAGCCGGCAGATCCGGCGCACTAACCGCAACCTTTTCCTATTCGGCACTGTGGTTCTGGCAATTCTCGGATTGTGTCTGACGGCGGCCGGGCGGGACACCTACAATTTCATTTTTGGGCCGTTCCCCATTCAAGCTTCGGAGCTGGTTTCGATCTCGAGTCCCGACGCGCCGAAGCACTTTTTCTTGAAGGTGGAGGGCGAGGAGTCCTTTACCACCGGGATGCGGGAAGTGGATTCCAACAACCGCGACAAGATTCGCGCGGAGATTGTCGCGCTGGTGGTGGACAAGCGCCTTTTGCTGGTGAAGACGCCACTGGACAAGCAGGAGGCTCAATTCACCGGAACACTGACAGCGATTCCGCCGCAGGTCTTCAATGGCGTGGTCCACGAGTGGGACACGAAGCATCCCGACCAGAAGGGCGCTTTTCTGCCGTTCATGCTGGATGCGACGGGCTTCCGCAAGGGGGACAACCTCTGGGCGGCGGGGGGCGCTGCGGCGCTCGGCATTCTCGGCCTGGTGATGGTGGGAATCCCGCTGTGGAGGAAGTTGCAGCCGGACAACCATCCGCTCCTCAGGCAACTTGCGAAGTACGGCAGCTTGCTGGATGTGCGGATGCGCATTGATACGGAGATGCGCGGGGAGAACGGCGGCGAAAAATTTGGGGCCATGCAAATCACCACGAACTGGCTGATTAGCGCCGCGGCTTACAAGACGAATGTAATGGCGACGCGGGACGTGGTGTGGGCCTATCCCAAAGTGACCAAGCACTATCACAACGGGATCCCTACCGGGACGACCTACTCGGCGATTATCCGCGACTCCAAGGGTCAGTCCTTGGAAATCAGTGGAAAGAAGGATTCAGTCCCAAAGCTATTGGAGTCGTTGCAAAGACGCATGCCTTGGGTGCTGATGGGATTCAGCAAAGAACTCGAGGCGCTGTGGCTGAAGGAAAAGCCGAAGTTTTTTCAGCTCATCGAGCAGCGACGGGCAAAACTGTCGCCAGCAACACAGTAAGTTTACTATCCCTCCTTGCAACGAAAAGAAGAGAGAAGCCTCAGGCCTGAAGGCCTGAGCTACAGGGGAGGGTTATGCTCCCAGTTCCAGTTGGCGAAATGTTCGCGGAGGGCGAGTTTTTTGAATTTGCCGACGGAGGTTCGGGGGATCGCGTCGATGAAGACGAAAGCGTCGGGGAGTTGCCACTTGGCGAAGGTTTCGGCGAGGAAGGCGCGCAACTCTTGCGGCGTGGCCGTGGCGCCGTCCTTCAAAACGATGGCGGCCAGCGGCCGCTCCTGCCACTTTGGATGCGGAATGCCCACGACGCAGGCTTCTTTTACGGCGGGGTGACCCATCAAAGTATTCTCGAGATCGACGGAGCTGATCCACTCGCCGCCGGACTTCACCAAATCTTTTGCGCGATCGACAATCTTTACGTAGCCGTCTTCATTCATGGTGGCGACATCACCGGTGCGAAACCAGCCGTCGGCGGTCCAGCGATGCGCCTGGTCTGGCGATTCGTGGTAGCTGGCGGCGACCCACGGTCCACGGATTTCAATCTCGCCGGACGTAACACCATCCCAGGGAGCTTCTCCTTCCGGACGCATTAAGCGAATCTCCACAAACGGCGCGGCCCAACCTTGTTTGGCGCGGGCTTCATACTTTTTGTCTTCCGGCCAATCGCGCATGTGCGCGCGGAGCCCGCCGGAAGTGCCGACGGGAGTCGTTTCGGTCATGCCCCAAAGATGCTTGATTTGCAGGCCGTAGCGATCAAGCTTGCGGATCAGTTCGAGAGGCGGAGCGGTGCCGCCAATCAGGACGCGGACGGGCGAATCGAACTTCCAGCGGCCGGGATTTTTCTCCAGGGCTTCGAGGACACCCAACCAAACGGTGGGCACGCCGCAAGCTACGGTAACGCGTTCGCTGACGAGTAACCCGAGAATGCTCTCCGCATCGACATTCGGCCCTGGCAGAACGAGGCGCGCACCGAGCATGGTGCATGCGTAAGGCAGGCCCCAGGCGTTCGCGTGAAACATGGGCGCGACAGGGAGGACAGTATCCGTGTGGCTTATGCCGAAGACTTCGTTGAGGCCGCAACAGAACGAGTGCAACACCAGCGCACGGTGCGAATAGATGACTCCTTTCGACTGACCGGTTGTGCCGGATGTGAAACACATTGCTGCGCCATCGTTTTCATCGATTTGTGGATAGCGGAAATCATCGCCGGCCGCGGCAAGCAGTTCTTCGTAATTCAAGAAACCTTCCGGAAGCGTGCTACAACCGTAGGGCACAACGATCACGCGCTCGGCGGGAACTTCCTCGCAATACTTTTGGTAAAGCGGCACGAGCACGTCGTCTATCAAGAGGAAGCGGTCGTCGGCCTTCTTGGCGATGGCGGCAATTTCATGGGGATGGAGCCGAAGATTCAAGGTATGCAAAATGCCGCCGGCGCAGGGAACGCCGAAGAAGGCCTCGAGGTGGCCGGAATGATTCCACATCATGGAGGCGACGCGATCACCTGGCCGCAAACCGAGTTTCGTCAACGCCGCAGCGAGGCGGCGCGCGCGCCGATAGAATTCGCCGTAACAGGATCGCGTGATGGACTTGTCCGGTTTGCGGGAGACGATTTCAACGCGCGAAAAAATTTTGCCGGAGCGCTCCAGAATGGTGGGCAGCGTCAACGGAAAATCCATCATTGTGCCGCGCATAAGGCCTCTCGGGCGGGGAGCAAAGTGGCCGAATCGTATCACTAATGCGGCGCAAAGTGAAAAGGCGCGCGCGTGGCGCGGATCGATGCGCGGTGCGGCTGCGGGACAATTTCAGTTGCAAAAGGGGTTAATTTCCGGGAGGATGCAACAGACCGCTGAAGCCACGGTCTCGCGCCTGAGGTGGGCTGAATTTCCGGACCACCGCTAAAGAATAACTGTATCTTCAGCGCGCTCCGCGACTCGCATTTTAGGTTCCGGGCAGAAGGAGTAAGAGGTGAAGAAGCTCTATATCGGAAATCTTCCGTTTTCCGCGACGGAAGAGCAACTCAACGAGTGGTTTTCGCAGATCGGTGTAACTCCCTCGGGCGTCAATCTGATTCGCGACCGTTTTACGGGACAGTCGCGCGGGTTCGCCTTCGTTGAAGTGACCAACGACGAAGACGCGGATCGCGCGGTGAACTCCCTGAACGGCCAGAATTTCGGCGGGCGAAACCTCGTGGTGAATGAAGCACGTCCCCAAGCAGAGCGCGGAGGCGGCGGTGGTGGCGGGCGCGGAGGATACGGCGGCGGACGCGGCGGCCATGGCGGTGGCGGCGGTGGGCGTGGCGGTGGCGGACACGGCGGTGGTGGCGGGCGCGGCGGAGATCGCGGCGACCGTGGCAATCGCTGGTAATCGGGCGATACGAACTTGAATGCGTGGCGCCCTGGCTTGGGTCGGGGCGCTGAAGTCCTCTCGGGGAATCCTCAGCGGCACGTCTGCGTCAATCATCAAGCATGGCAGTACTCACGTTCGGCGCTCCAGCTCGTCCAATTCAATTGAGGGGCTGAAGGCGCATTTCGCTTCGCCGCTCCATGATCTGTTTTCGCGAAACAATTGGCCCCGTAACGTGTTTGAAACACCAGGCAAGGAAAATGCGTTGCCCGCCGGCTTATGGAGTATATGAATAGGCCGGAGTACAACAGCGCTGCTTCCTGGAGCAGGGATGCGCGGCGGAAGCCTGGTGAACCTTCTGGGCCGCTCGTGCATCCAAAGCGATGAGGGATACGTATTAGCAGTTAGGTAGCCCCGGCGGATCGGGGTCGAGCAAGAAATGACGACTTGGCACAAACGCGATTGGGAACAGTATTACGAGATGGCGAGGCGCCCGTGGCGGCGTCACCGTCCGCCCCGTCCGGTGTATCCGACGGGCATCAATCGCGTGCTGCCCGCGCAGGGTTTCAGCTTGTCGGAATTGGACGATGCGGGTGTGGATCTAGATCTTGCCGAGCGTCTCGGACTTCCCGTCGATGCGGGGCGCATCGGGGCTTACGGCCCTAACGTCACTGTGTTGCGGGATTTCATCCGTTCTTCACGGCAACCGCTGTAAGGTTGTTGCAAGAATCACTGCGGTTTTGTTGCTTCCTCGCTTTCCGTTCGAATGACGGTGAGATGCGTGGTTTTTGTTTCGCCCTCGGTTACGCGGACAGAGACTCCCTGCGATTTGAAAGGTTTCAGAAACTCCGGATCATCCCATTCGTGTTCTTCGACATTGTCCCAACTGAAGAGTAAGTAGTTGCCGGGAGCCACACCGCGGAATTCGAACTTTCCGTCCTCACGGGAGCGCACGGATTGAAAGAGCCGCTTCTGATTGGAATCCTCAGGAATGAGTGTGACCCAGACGTCGGAAGCGGGAACAGGATCCGAGTTCATCACCACGCCCTGGATACGCGCGCCGCGCGTGCTGCCCACCAATTCGAGAATGGCTTCTGAACCGGAGCTTACACGAAAACTGTGGAGGGCATCGGAGCTGCCGTATCGTGCGGTTTTCAGATAGGCATCGGGGGCTGGCCCAGTCACGTTCACCCTGTACGAATCAACGCTTACATTCTTCAGTTCGAAAGATCCGTCGGGTTGAACTTCGGCAGTCGGATGCATGTTGAAGATCTGTCCGTCCTGCTCCAGCGAGACTTGCAACGGGACGTTTGGTGCGGCCGCTTTGTCTTCCCAGCGCAAATGACCGGTGACGGTAACGCCTGATTCAAAAGCCAAATCCATACCATCAACATCGGCGCCGCCAACTTCGACGGGGCGGTGAGCCATACGCGGGGTGTCGCGGGCGAACTCGATGGCAATGATTTCGTATGAGCCGGAGGCCACCTGATCGATGTCGAACGTGCCGTCTTCGTTCTTGACAGCGGCGGTCCTCTCCGGCATGGCGGCGCTCAAGCGGCTGTTTCCCTTTCTTAACATCACGGCGCCGTTGAATCCCACGGCGAGACCGGAAACATGGCCACGGATGTGAAAGACACCTGAAGGCCGGAGGGAAAAATCCATGGAGCGAATCTCCGCACCGGGCTCGACGTTGACGATGGCCGCCTGTAGGGGGTCGGACGTTCCCGGATAGTAGGTTGTCGTAAGCCCTTCGCGCTCGTCGCGGTTGCGCAACGCGGTCGCCGTCACGATACCCATCGATTGGGACATTTCGTAGCCGGCGCTGAGAAGATATTTTCCCGGAGGAAGATTGAATAACCGGTATTCGCCGAGATCGTTCGTCGCCGAACTGCTCACGGGCATGAGAGTGCGCTTTCTCTGCACGAAAAAGGTGATCAGAGCCGTTACCTGTGCCCAGGGAAGAGCTTCGCCATTTTCATCTCGGACGTGTCCGGTGATGATGGCCGCGGGAGTCATGCGGAAAACCAAGTCGTCCACGTGTTTGCCGGAAGAAAGAGTCAGAGGCACGCCTGGATCCGTGGGACGCCTGGAGCCATAGGATTCGCTCATGTAGCCATTGCGCGTGACACTGACACGATAGTCGCCGGGAGGAACGTCTTTGAACGTAAATCTGCCGTCAGCGGCCGTCGTACCGTGCAGGCTCTTTTGTTCGTCGCCGTCGCTTGTAAGCGTGATGTGGGCGAAGTGGATAGGCTCGTTGCTTCCTTTGCGCACCACCGTTCCGGCAACGCTGCATTTTTCCGCTTTAAGGTCTGAGGCTGCCGGCTTTGGAGTGTCTTGCCCGGAGGCAGCGGATGAGATGAGCAAACCGATCAGGAGGATGGGGAACGCGCGGTGCATGGAAACCTCGCACAAGGGAGTATATAGGAAAAGATATGGCGAATCGGCTACTGGATTGGTCAAGGGGCGGCGTTTGTACGGGACCGAGAATGCGCGTAAAATAGTTGTTTCGCGCGACTCCAATGGCCACACCGTTCAACATCATCTCGAATGTGCCGGCAATGCCGGTGCCTGCGCCGGGCGCGCACCCGCGGCCGGATTGGCTGCGCGTCAAGTTTTTCGGCGGGGAGCGCTACCAGGAACTGAAGCGCACGATGCGTACGCTCGAATTGCACACGGTTTGCGAGAGCGCGCGATGCCCCAACATGGGCGAGTGCTGGGAGCATGGCACGGCGACGTTCATGATTCTGGGGGATATTTGCACGCGGGCTTGCGGGTTCTGCGCGGTGCCATCGGGCAAGCCGGTGGGCCCGCCGGATGAGGATGAACCTTTTCGCGTAGCGGAAGCGGTGGCCAAAATGGGTTTGCGTTACGCGGTGGTGACTTCCGTGAACCGCGACGACCAGCCCGACGGCGGCGCGCACATTTTTGCGCGAACTATCGAAGAGATCCGCCGGCGCGTTCCCGGCTGCAAAGTGGAAGTACTGATTCCTGATTTTCGCGGCGATTGGAACGCGCTCGACGTCGTGCTTGCCGTGCGCCCGGATATTCTCAATCACAATACGGAAACCGTGCCGCGGCTCTACCGGCAGGTGCGCAAGGGCGCGGTTTACGAACGGTCGCTCGAACTGCTGCGGCGTTCGAAAGAAGCGCATCCGGAAGTTCCGACGAAGACGGGGCTGATGCTTGGCCTCGGCGAAGAAAAGGACGAAGTCCTCGACACCATGCAGGACCTCGCGGCGCAGGGCACGAATATTCTTACGCTCGGACAGTATTTGCAGCCCACTCGCGAACATCTGCCCATCATTCGCTACGTGCATCCCGACGAATTCGCCGAATACAAAATGCTCGGCGAAGCCATGGGCTTCAAACATGTGGAAGCTGGCCCGCTGGTGCGCTCTTCCTACCACGCTTTCGACCAGGCCGAATCCGTAAGAAGTTAGACATCCTTTGAATTACTTCCGAGTTGCCCATAATCCGTCCAGGATCGATGCCAAGCGCGGAGATCACTTCCTAGAAGCCCATTGCTAATCGCGGTAAGCCGGCGAGCTTTTTGGGCATTGTTTTTTCCTGTTCTTGCCGGGTTCTAACGAACTTTCCGGACTCTGACCCAGTTGTACTAATGGGCGTCGAGCCACTTCCGAATATTCGAGACGGTATCCTCGTAGAACGTCTTGTAAAGACCATGCGAAATGATGCAACTGGATTTGGCGATTAGATATGAGGAGCTATGCGACACAAATCCTTCAAAGCCAACCCGTGCCCCGTGGCACGCTCGCTCGACACCATCGGCGAATGGTGGTCTCTGCTCATCGTCCGTGATGCCCTCGGTGGCATACGGCGCTTCTCCGATTTTCAGAAGAGCTTGGGGTTGGCAAAGAACGTCCTGAGCGCGCGCCTTAAGAAGTTGGTTGCATGCGGAATCATGGAACAGGTACCGGCTTCGGACGGCAGTGCCTACCGGGAATATGCCCTAACCCAAAAAGGCCGGGAGTTGTTCCCGGTCATCGTTGCTTTGCGCCAGTGGGGTGAAAGTCATCTCTTCTCCCGCGGCGAGAAACGTCTTCAGGTTCTGGACAAACGCACCGGAAAACCCTTTCGAGTGCAAGTACACAACGCGAAAGGGGAAATCCTTACGGCGAACGATCTGGAACTGGTTACTGTTACGAATTGAATGGACCTTTACGGCGTCCAACCTCCTCCTAACGCACGAAAGAAAGGCTTCGCAATGCACAACGCGATGCACAATAGCGTTGTCTACGACGCACTTGCAGGGCCGTCCGATCTCCCCCCATGTCGTTGAAGGACTTGTGACCCGCTAACTCTCACGGCAGCGGTCTAAAAGGTTGTGTGAATCAGTACCGCTAACGCCCTTGTGTTTACCGATTCACTTTCAGGTTGCCTGGTTAGTAGTAATCGGAAACTGATCCGCTGCCTATTCTAGGGGTCCCTTCCGCTCCGGCCTGAGAGGTTCGCTGCGAAGCCTACTTTGGCGCGGCGGTGGACCAATCGGTGAAGGGGACGGCGCGGCCGCCACGAATCACAGTCGGGAGCACGTGGTCGAAACCTTTGTGTTCCTTGGAGGAATAGTTCAGCTTGAGTTGCGGCCCGAGGCCAAGATCGAGACCATGGATGGACTCGATCCCTCGAATCAACCCCTCGCGCGTTAAATCCTTCCCCGCCTTCTTTAGTCCTTCTACCAGGACCATGGCGTCGACGAAGCCTTCCAGGCTCACGAAGTTCGGCTGGGCCGAGGGAGTGTATTTCGTCAACGTGCGGCGATAGAGGGCGACGGTCTTGAAATCGGTCAGATAATAGGGCGGCACGACCTGGGTAATCACCATGCCTTCGGCATCGGGGCCGGCTTCCCGGATCAGCTCGTCCGTGCCGACGAAGGAGACCGTGAGGAAGAGCGGCTTCCAACCCTTGGCGTGCGACTGCTGGAGGATCGGTGCGACGGTATTGGAAGGCCCAACCACCACAACTGCATCTGGATTCGCCGCTTTCACCGTGTCAATCGCGCCGCCGACTTGAGCCGTCTGCCGCTGGTACGAGCCGACCGCGACGGGCTCGGCGCCATGGGCTTTCAGGGCTGCCTTTACGCCTTCGAGCACGGCCGAGCCAAAGGCATCCTCGGGATAGATCACACCGATTTTTTTGTAGCCTAGCGTTCCCCACATGCCGTCGATTTGTTCGCGCGTTTCGTCGAAATAGGAAGCGCGAACGTTCACTACCCAATGCCGCAGCGGAACATATAGGGTCTGAGCCCCGGTGAAGAGCCCAACCACGGGAATCTTGTTGCTCTCCGCCATCGGGATGTACTTCACGGCGGTGGGAGTGCCCACGAAAAAACCAAGTGCGAATACTTTCTGCTCCATCAGGCGGTTGAAGCACGCTTCCGTTTTCGCTGGATCGTAGCTGTCGTCATAAGAGATGAGTCTTAGTTTGCGGCCGTCCACGCCGCCGGCATCGTTGATCATGGCGAAGTAGACTTTCGCACCCGTGACCGTCTCTGTTCCCAGGAAATGCGAAGGCCCTTCCAGAGCCGAGCACGAACCGATGAGGATTTCGTTTTCGGTAACTCCTGGCGTGTTTTGTGCTGGAAGTGGTGTAGAAGCCGGGAAAAGACAACCAAAGAACACACTGAGCCCCAAGACGTAATTTGGCTTACCTGTTTTCATATCTCTCTCCGTCGTTTTGAAACGCGTTCCCCTGGGGACGAAACTTCTATTCCTCTTGTTTAGTCTTGGGTTGAGGGAATGTCAATGCGCTTGGCGCAAAATGCGGCATAGACGTAAGTGTTAAATACGGGGGCAGGTACCTGATGCGGTACGAAACGGGAACGGCGCGCGCCGGGGGTACTATTTCGAGCGCGAGCCGATTACAACCAATACTATGCCGACAGTCAGAACAACAATCGATACCGCGGGCGGAACCTGCGCCGTTTTCTGTTCGTCCACGGTGGCCTTGAAGGGACCGACCTTCGCTACTTCCTCTCGCTGATGATAATCGAAACTCGGGTGGACGAGCCCAATCACACCCAGGACCACAAGGACGACGCCGAGAATGGTAGGCAGGCGTTTCATAGTTTTAGAGCCTATCACAAGCGGTGGAGTCTTCTTGAGAAAGCCTGCGGGCACACCCGTGCGCCTGAAAGGCGCGCAGATGTGCTAATTGGATTTGGGAAACTTACGCTCGGCTGGCGGCGGTTGCTGCTGCGGCTTTCTTGGCGGCCTTGGCTGCCGTCGAGGCCTTGCGGCGGCGCTTGGTCTTCGGCGGTGTTGCAGGAGCTTCGCCGATCAATTCGGCCGTCATGATGCTCGTTACGAAGAGCTTCGCGCCATGATCGTCAAAGTCCACGGCGGTGCGTTCCTGGTCGGAAGCCGTCACGATACCCAGGCCGTACATTTCATGCTTGATGGTCTGACCTTCCTGCATTACTTGCACAACGTCCTCCTTGACCGCGCTCGCTTGGAATCTCGATTCGAATCTCTTGGAGACGAAGCCCCCGAACAGGCCGGAGGCTTTCATCGCAACGACTAGACGCCAGTAACGTTCTCAGCCTGAAGGCCCTTGGGGCCCTTCTTCACTTCAAATTCCACTGCCTGACCTTCGTTGAGGGTCTTGTAACCATCCATGGTGATCGCGGAGAAGTGCACGAAAACGTCTTCCCCTGTTTGGCGTTGGATGAATCCAAAGCCCTTTGAAGCATTAAACCACTTAACTGTTCCCTGTTCCTTCACTTGCCAGCCTCACACGCGCAATCCCGGCGTGCCGGAATTGACGATATTGGAATTGCGTGGTGTCTCTGGGTCCGTTTCCTGGTGACGGTAGAGGTGGTCCTTGCAGAGCCTCGAGCGAGCCAAAAAGAATCCCACGAGCACCAAACGCTAGACCAACAGTACCACAAAAAGGCCCTCTTGTCCACGGCTGCCAGCTGGGCAAAGCAGCCGTTGCCGAATACATAACTAATTGAAACTAAGCAGGTTACAAGGAATCGAAGGTCCAAAGCGGATGGTGGGTAGGACAGTAAGCACTTAGTCCAGGGATTCGGGCTGAAGGTTCAAATCCCCTTCTCCGGAGGCCTTTTTCTCCCAATACTTGCCGACCCAAGCCTCCCAGCTTTTTCCGGCGGCGGTGTCCCGCCCCGTGAAGGCCAGTGCCGCAATATCGGCGTAGGAAATCTTTAACTTTTGGTGAGAATCCTTGGGAAGAATTCGCACAAAACTGGTGGTGAGAGACGAACCGGTCGTGCGATCGAACAAATAACCTTCGATTTTTGAATTGTCCTTGAGGGTCAGCGTCACGTCGCCGCGGTAATCGAAGGCTTTCTCCAGAGCGACGCGCAATTCTTCTTCTGTGGCCAGCGTGGGGACCCATCCCTGCACGCTTTCATGAATTGTTCCGGGGGCCACTTCCAGTGTGTCGGGGTTCAGCGGGGCATCTTCGGATGCCTTGGCGCTCGTAAAACGAGCGACGTGGCTCGGGCGGTCGGCGTGGCGCGGGCCTGTCACGCGCGCGTCTCCTCAAGCTGGCTCTTTTCGGATTGGATCTGAACGAGAGGATTGTAGGAGTGCACCGGTTTCGCCGGTTCGTTCAGCATCGCGAGAGCATCGGAATCGTTGTATTTGGTGGACAGCTCTGCTTTTATCGTCGACCAGAGACCGCGGAGACCGCTGAAGGTATGATCCACGGCGGAAGCTTCGTAGCCGCTGTGCACCATGCAGTTGGCGCACTTCGGATTGCCGGACTCGGTGCCGTAGTTTTGCCACTCGGTGGTGTCGAGCAGCTCCTGGAAGGTATCCACGTAGCCGTCCTGCAGCAAGTAGCAGGGTTTCTGCCAGCCGAAGACGTTATACGTAGGCATACCCCATGGCGTGCAGGCATAAGTGCGCTTGCCCATCAGAAACTCGAGGAACAGCTTGGATTGGTTGAACTGCCAGCTCGGTTTGCGATTGGACAAAATGGCGCGGAATAAGCGGCGCGTGCGAGCGCGGCCGAGAAAATGCTTTTGGTCAGGGGCCTTATCGTAGGAATAGCCGGGAGAAAGCATCATGCCTTCGACGCCCAGTTCCATCATCTCGTCGAAAAATGCGCGAACGCTCTTGGGATCGGCGCCATCGAATAATGTCGTGTTGGTGGTGACGCGGAAGCCTTGTTTTACTGCTTCGCGGATGCCTTCGATGGCCAGCTCGTAGCCGCCCTCGCGGCAAACGGAAAAATCGTGGTGTTCTTTCTGCCCGTCCACGTGAACGGAAAACGTCAGGTACTTGCTGGGCTTGAAGAGATGCAGTTTTTCTTTCAGCAGGAGGGCATTGGTGCAGAGATAGATGTACTTCTTGCGCGCGACCAGGCCTGCGACGATCTTGTCGATCTCCGGGTGCATCAGCGGCTCGCCGCCGGGAATGGAAACCATCGGCGTGCCGCATTCATCCACGGCCTTGAAGCATTCCTCGGGACTCAAATCCGTTTTCAAAATGTGCGCGGGATATTGGATTTTGCCGCACCCAGCGCAGGCCAGGTTGCAGCGGAAGAGCGGCTCGAGCATCAGCACGAAGGGGTAGCGCTTGCGCCCCTTTAGCTTTTGCTTGAGGACGTACGTTGCCACCGTCCACATCTGTGAAATCGGAACCGGCATCTTTCCTGTTTATCTCCGAAAATGGATAGGGGTGTACCGCGGCCCCCAGGATCTCCTCCTGCAACGGAGATCACAAGTCACTATTGTAACCGAGAACCCGCGGATTTGGCTCGGCTGCTTTTACTGAGATGCACGGGCCCGTTCCTTCGTGGCACGGTAAGTGCAATTTGATGTGGGATGCAGCTTCCCGCGCGTACGGATTGTCTGGTCAGGCCGAACAGTTTCACCGGCGCTTCAGGGGTAGAATCGAGCCATAGTAAAGGCAAAGAAACTACTGCACTTATGCCGCGAAAGAATCTCCTGAGTTTATTCACGGAATTTGCGCGATTTGGCGGCGACGTAGCCGTCGTCCAAACGCGCGGCTACCGTCGGGAAAAGCTGACGTTTTCGGAGCTTCATGCTCGCATCCGATTGCGGAGTTATGCGCTCGCGGGGCGCGGTATTGTCTCCGGTGATCGCGTCCTTCTCTGGGGGCCTAACTCCGCCGAGTGGGTAGCCTGTTACTGGGGAATCCTCTTGCGCGGCGGAGTCGTCGTCCCCATGGACGCGGCAGCGACTCCCGAATTCGTGCAACGGGTAATCAGAGATGCTGGAGTGAAACTGATTTTGCGCGACCGTCAGCAAATGGAACTACCCGGCGCGCCGCCATCGGTGATCATCAACGACCTTAAAGATATTGCGGCAGGCCGACGGCCGGGCCCAGATGCAGGCGTGGACCCGGGAGATGAATCCACGCGCAGCACCATTGCGGAGATTCTCTACACTTCGGGAACGACTGCGGAGCCGCGCGGCGTGGTGCTCACGCACGGGAATTTTCTGGCGAATCTGGAGCCGCTGGAGCGCGGGATCGATGCGTATCGCAAATACGAGCGCTGGCTTCATCCGTTGCGGTTCGTCACGCTGGTTCCCTTGAGCCACGTCTTCGGGCAATTCATGGCGTTGTTTGTTCCGCCATTACTCGGAGCTGCTGTTGTATTTGAGCAGTCCAGCAATCCCGCGGAAATTATTCGCACGATCAAGAGAGAGCGTGCCACCGCGCTCATCGCCGTTCCGCGCATACTCGATGTGCTGCGGACAGGTCTCACCCGTGAAGCTGAGGGGCATGGAAGATCTTGGGTGTTGAACCAGCTTCTCGAGAAAGCGAGTGGAAGGAAATTCCTGAGGCGAGTCTGGATGTTTCGCCCTCTCCACCGCCGCTTTGGCTGGAAGTTCTGGGCCTTCATTTCCGGCGGAGCGGCGCTTTCCAAGGAATCCGAAGACTTCTTCAAGCGCGTTGGTTACGCCGTTGTTCAAGGCTACGGCATGACGGAAACCGCCTCGCTGATCAGCTTGAATCATCCGTTTCGCGCAACGGAGGGCTCTGTCGGCAAGATTCTTCCAGGGCGCGAATTCAAGCTTTCGGAAGATGGCGAAATTCTCGTGCGGGGTGAAAATGTTTCCAGCGGCTATTGGGAAGGAGGCGCGGTTCGGTCTGCGGCTCAACAAGGGTGGCTACGCACGGGCGACCTGGGGGAACTCGATGCCGAAGGCAACCTGCGTTTTCGCGGCCGCAAGAAAAATGTGATCGTCACGCCCGCCGGGCTCAACGTCTATCCCGAGGACCTCGAAGCTGCTCTTCGCAAACAAAACGCCGTGGTGGATTGCGTGGTCATTCCGCTCGAACGCGACGGCAATGCCGAACCTTGCGCGGTTGTCTTAGTGAAGGATTCTGAGACAAATGCCGCGGGCGCTGCAATTGAGAGCGCCAATTCCTCTCTTGCCGAATACCAACGAGTGCGAACGTGGATCATTTGGCCCGAGTTGGATTTTCCCCGCACACCCACCGGCAAACCTCGTCTTTCCGTCATCGCTGCCCGCGTGACGCAGATTCTCGACGGACGCCAGGGGGATCGCCAAGAAAACGCACGGGCGGACTTGAGCCCGGCCTCGTCGCCACGAAGCACGCTTGATCAATTGTTAGAGAGTATTGCTAAATCGCGAGGCGGGGGCGGGCAAGCCAACAGTCACCTGGAACAGGAACTGAACCTCTCCTCCCTCGACCGGGTGGAATTGATGAGCGCCCTGGAAGAAAAGTTTCACGTGGAACTTAACGAGACGGCTTTTGCCAATGCCAAGACCGTTGCCGATGTCGAGCGCGTCCTACACCAGCCCGCCGCACGCCGCACTGAATACGTCTATCCACGCTGGACGCAGCGCGAACCCATTCGCTGGATACGGTTAGCGGTCTACTATGCGCTCGTCTGGCCGGCCACGCAGGTTCTCGGCCACGCGCGCATCGTTGGGCGCGAAAATCTTCGCGGCCTGCGTGGGCCAATCCTGATCGTTTCAAACCATATCACCCGCCGGGCCGACATAGGGCTGATTCTGGCCGCGCTGCCACGCCGCTATCGCCATCGCCTCGCCACGGCCATGGGCGGCGAATCGCTGGAAAACATGCGCCGTCCGCCGCGCGATTGGTTCTTCGCAAGGCGCGGGGCCTATCAATGCGGCTACTGGCTTGCCACCTTGCTCTTCAACATTTTTCCGCTGCCGCAGTTTTCAGGGTTCCGCGAAAGCCTCCGCTTCGCCGGCGAATCTGTTGACCGCGGCTACAGCGTGCTCGTTTTTCCTGAAGGCGAAGTGAACAACTCCGAAGGTGGCCGCATGGCGCCATTTCAAAGCGGCATCGGGCTCCTCGCCGAAAATCTCGGCATCCCCATCGTTCCCATGCGCCTCGACGGCGTCTGGCAAATGAAGCGCGAGCACCGCCGCCTGGCGCGCATCGGCGAAATCACCGTTAGAATTGGCGCACCCATTGCCTTCCCGACCGAAACCACTCCCGGCGAACTCGCTTCCCGGCTGGAATCCCTTGTTCTCTCCTTGTGACTCTTGAAAAAGCATTGCGCCCCTCTGAGTTGTTCCCCCCTGCCATGTCAGTGCACCTTACGCCTACTGCCAACCAACGCGCCTCTCTGCACTGATACTCTTGCTCCAAACCAGTTCCACTGCTGAATAGGAAGCGAGCGCGAGGTGGGCTTGAATACCAGCCAATACGAATCCCTGAGGGGCCGCGCCCTAGTGATCTGGCTCGTCATCACCCTGAGCATGCTCAGAATCGCCTCGTGGGTTTCCGGTCAGATCATCCTCATCCATGTATATGGCTGGGGACGAGTCTCGCGCGAACAACTGCAAATGGCCAGATTGAAGCCGCTCCTGGTGGTTTCCAATGGCGACGTCCTTCCGTACTCGCCTTTCGTGCACTATATAATCGGTGTCGCCATTTGGTTGCCCTCGGCCGTCCTTCTAGTAGTCCTGGCCTTTAAGCTTTTGCCCCAGCCTTATCGCGAGGCCATGAAGGGAGGCGGTATGAAGGGAGGCACTCACGCCATCTGGAGCACTTTGTCGGCAATCTTTCTTTTTTTTGCCCTGAACATGCTTCCTCTCAGACTCTCCCTGCTTTCCGCGTTCATTCTTCTGGCCGTGCTATTTTTGACGGCTCGGGCGCCCCTGGCGGCCGACGGAGAAACATAAGCCAGCTTCTCCCGAGCTTGCTCATGGGCGTTGCGAAGCCCTTCCACCCTGCGCGTCTTCCGCTCTTATGGCAAAATAGAGTGTCCGAAAGCGACGCCGATGGCCAACCGTACCACGCTCATTTCCGAACGATCCGCCAAAGCGGCTAAGAAATCTCTTGGTCCAACTGCCACTGGCCCTTCGGAGCGGGAATTTATATTCGACGCCTTTCGCCGCTGGGGCTATCTGGAAGCGACGCTCGACCCCCTCGGCTTGTTCGAGCCGCTGAAGTATCCCGACCTGCAAGGACTGACCGGCGAAGCCGCAGAAGAAGCTCGCGATGTTTACTGCGGCACGGTCGGCGCCGATTTCATGCATTTGCAAGAGCCGGAGCGCCGCCGCTGGATCGCCGAGCGCCTGGAAGCTCCGCCAAGCCAAGTGGATCAGCATAAAATCCTCGAGCGTCTGATTCGCGCCGATCTCTTCGAACAAGTCTTGCAAGCACGTTACCTCGGCACCAAGCGTTTCTCTCTCGAAGGCGTCACCGCCCTGATCCCGCTGCTCGATTCGATTCTCGACCAGGCCGGCGAGCACGGCGCCGAATCCTCCATCATGGCCATGAGCCACCGCGGGCGGCTCAACGTTATGGTTCACGCCGCCTGCAAGCCGCCCCACGAAGTGGTCGGCGGTTTTGAAGACGTCGATCCCCGCAGCGTTCTAGGTGCGGGCGATGTGAAATACCACGTCGGCGCTACCGGAACCTACGTCACCACCAGCGGCAAGGAAATCGGCATCCACCTGGTTTCCAATCCGAGCCATCTCGAAGCGGTCGATCCCGTCGCCGTCGGCCGCGCACGCGCCAAGCAGACACGCTACGGCCTGCGCGGCGGCTACATTGATCGCTCCCGCGAAACTCAGAACAAAGTTATTCCCATCGTCATGCATGGCGATGCTGCTTTTGCGGGCCAGGGCATCTGGGCGGAAACGCTGAACTTCGCCGACCTGCGCGCTTACACCGTTGGCGGCACCATTCACATCATCGTGAATAATCTGATTGGCTTCACCACCCAGCCGGTTCAGGAGCATTCCGCTCGCTTCGCCTCGGACATCGCCAAGCGCCAGTCGGTGCCCGTCTTCCACGTCAATGCGGAAGATCCCGACGCCGTCGTCCGCATCGGCAAACTTGCCGCGGAATACCGCGCCACCTTTGGCAGCGATGTGGTCGTGGACATCATCGGCTACCGTCGCCACGGCCATAGCGAAGTCGACGATCCCACCATCACCCAGCCGCTTCTCTACGAGCGCATCAAAAGCCACGCCCCACTCTGGAAAATTTACGCCGAGCAAACCGGCATTGACGCCTCCATGATGGTGGACACCGTCCGCAAGGAATACGAAGAGGAGCAAACCAAGGCCCGCGCGCTGAAGAAAATTCCGCACCTGCGAAAGTTGCCCGATTACTGGGCGCCGTACGTTCACGGGCGCTACAAGCCGGAATATGAAGTGGACACCGGCCTGACTCGCGAGCACCTTGCGGAGTTGACCGCAGGGCTTGTCCGCGTTCCGGAGGGCTTCCACGTCCATCCCAAAATCGTCAAATTACTCGAGCAGCGCGTCGAGATGGGCAACGGAAAACGAGCCGTGGATTACGGCTTCGCCGAAATCCTCGCCTACGGTTCCTTGCTGCTGGAAGGAACTCCCATCCGCCTCACGGGACAAGACACCCAGCGCGGAACGTTCAATCAGCGCCACGCCGTGCTGATTGATACCGCCACCGAGCACAATTACCTTACGCTCTCCCATCTTTCGAAAGAGCAAGCCTTCTGCGAAATTTACAACTCTTCTCTCTCGGAAGCCGGCTGCCTCGGGTTTGAATACGGTTTCAGCCGCGACTATCCCGAAGCTCTCGTTTTGTGGGAAGCGCAGTTCGGAGATTTTGCCAACGGCGCACAGGTGATCATCGACCAGTTCATCAGCGCGGGCGAGGACAAATGGAACTTGCCGGCCGGTATCGTGATGCTCCTGCCGCACGGCTATGAGGGTCAGGGACCGGAGCATTCCAGTGCGCGCATGGAGCGCTTCATGCAGCTCGCCGCCGAGGACAACATGCAGATCTGCCAGCCCTCGACCGCGGCGCAATATTTCCACATGCTGCGCCGCCAGGCGCGCCGCCAGTGGCGCAAGCCGCTGATCGTGTTCACGCCCAAGAGCATGCTGCGGCACCCGGACGCCAGTTCAAATATCGAGGAGTTCACGAAGCCGCGCTTCCTGCCGCTGGTTCCCGACGGCGAAGTGCAGGACGCGAAACGCATCCTGATCGCCAGCGGCAAAGTGGGACACGAACTGCGCGCCGAACGGCGGCGTCGTAAAGACACGAACACCGCTATATTCTTTCTCGACCAGCTCTACCCGCTGCCGCGCACGGAAATTTCCGCCGCCATCGACGAACACCCCAACGCGCGCGAGATCGTTTGGGTGCAGGAAGAACCGGGCAACATGGGCGCCGCAGGTTATATTTTGCCGCGGTTTGAGCGCCTCGCCAAAGCCAGGGGACTCAACTTTCGTTCGGTCAAGCGCTCCGCGAGCGCTAGCCCGGCAACGGGCTCAGCGAAGGCGCATGAAATGGAGCAAAAGGCGCTCATGGCGCTCGCCTTCACAACTTCCAGCAGCGATTAGGTTTGCTCGCTTTAACACTACATTCACATGAATGTAAGCGCACCGTGACCCACGCGACGCGCATTCCTGCGACAATCGGTCGTGGTGCATCAACGCCCGAGTGATCAAAAACTTCCCAATGCCTATCGCAACCCGCCGCTATACGGTACACTTCCGCCAAGCCGGCGAGCGATGCGATCAACCCGAATGAAGCGCGTACTTATCATCGAAGACGATCGCGATATCGTCGAATTGGTTCGCTACAATCTCGCGAACGAAGGCTTTCAGGTCAGTTCTGCGCAAGATGGCAGCACCGGCCTGAGCACGCTGAAAAAGACGCCACCCGATCTGCTGCTTCTCGACCTCATGCTCCCGAAACTTTCCGGCCTGGAAATTTGCCGGGAGATTCGCAGGGATGACTCGCTGAATCGTTTGCCCATTCTCATGCTCACGGCCCGCGGCGAAGAAGCCGACCGCGTCGTTGGCTTGGAGATGGGCGCCGACGATTACGTGACCAAGCCCTTCAGCCCGCGCGAATTGCTCGCGCGCGTCAAGGCGCTGCTCCGCCGTGCCGAGCCGCCCGCCGACGCGCCGCGCACCATTGAGATCGGCAAGCTGGCGATTGATCCGGCGTCCTATCGCGTAAGCCATTCCGGGAAGCCCGTACCGCTCAGTACGCTTGAATTCCGGCTGCTCTACTACCTTGCCTCGCGCCCAAACCGCGTCTTTACCCGCGATCAATTGCTCGATGCGGTCTGGGGAACGGATCGATTCGTTACGCCGCGCAGCGTGGACGTTTATGTCCGCCGCTTGCGTGAAAAAATCGAATCCGATCCGGAAAACCCCCTGTATTTGAAAACCGTCCGGGGCGCGGGGTATTTGTTCGAGACCCGTGCGGCTTAATCTTTTCTGGAAACTCGGTTTTGCGTTTTTCGCCCTGCTGATCGCGGTCCTGCTCCCCGTCGATTTCTATGCCGAGCGCGCGCTGCGGCGGAACTATGAACGCGCCGGTTTCGAGCAACTTAGGGGCATCGCCCAGATTGCTCTCGCCATTCCTCCTGAGCCTTCCGCACTCCCTCTATCGCCTTCCGAAGACTCCCCAGCTTTGCGCGAATGGGTTGCTAAAATGGCTGTTAGCGGGGTTCGCGTCACCGTCATCGCTTCCGACGGCAAGGTGCTGGGAGATTCACAATCCAATATTCAAACCATGGAAAACCACGCCGACCGGCCGGAGATTCGGGATGCCTTTGCAAAAGGCTCCGGCCAGTCCAGCCGCCACAGCGTCTCTGTCGATAAGAACCTTTTGTACTACGCCGCGCGCTACTCTGTTCCGGGCGGGCCGCCTGTGGTATTCCGATTTGCCTTGCCGCAGCAGGCCGTGGACCAGGAGCTCTGGGAATTCCGCCGCCGACTTTGGCTGGCCTCCCTGGTCATGCTATTTGTGACCGGAATCGCTTCGTTGCTGATCTCGCAATCTTTCTCCGGCCGCGTGGAGCGGCTAGAGAAGTTTTCCCTACGTGTGGCCGAGGGCGATTTTCGCCCGATTGAAGCGGATCGCACCGGAGATGGCCTGGAGGCGCTGGCAGTTTCGCTGAATGCGACGGCCACGCGGCTGGACCGCACCATTCGAACGCTGACCGAAGAACGCAATCTTTCCTCCGCCATTCTCGGCAGCATGGTGGAAGGCGTGGCGGTCGTGAATTCTTCCGAACGCCTGCTCTTCGCGAATACCGGCTTCGCGGAAATCCTGGGCCTGGATGTGCCGCCGCAATCCGGCAGCGCGCTTGTTGAAGTCGTGCGGCAGACCGAGCTGCTCGAGGCGGTTCGCGCTGTAGTGAAAGGCGAGCCACGCGTTGAGACGGAAATCGTTACCGGCACGCTGCGCCAGCATTTTTTCGCCGTCACCGTCGCGTCGGTCCGCGCCGCGGATACTTCCGGCGCGGTCATCGTGCTGCACGATATTACCGAGCTGCGCAAGCTCGAACGCGTCCGCCGGGATTTCGTCGCCAACGTTTCCCACGAATTCAAAACGCCGCTTACCGCGATTCAGGGTTTTGCGGAAACGCTTCTCGGCGGCGCGATCGACGACCCGCAAAACCGGCTTCGCTTCCTTGAGATCATTCTCGAACATTCGCGGCGACTCGCGCGGCTCACCGACGATCTGCTCAAGCTTTCGAAAATGGATGCCGACCGGCTGGAGCTGGAGATTCGCCGGCTCAGCGTTTCCCAGTTTGTCGAGAGCTGCATCGAAACCACGCAACGCACCGCCGCCGAAAAGGATTTGCGCGTCTCCGTGAATCTGCAGCAGCCCCTGCCAGACATCGCCGCCGACCGGCGCCGTCTCGCCGAGGTTTTGCAAAATCTGCTGGACAACGCCATGCAATACACTCCACCGGGAGGCCAGATCATGGTCGGCGCCTCAGCGAACGGCACCGAAGTGACCATTACGGTTTCTGACACTGGCATCGGCATCCCTCAAGCGGATCAGTCTCGAATCTTCGAGCGCTTTTATCGCGTGGATGTGGCGCGTTCCCGCGAAGTCGGCGGCACCGGGCTGGGACTCTCCATCTCCAAACACCTCGTCGAAGCTCATGGTGGCCGCATTTGGGTGGAGAGCGAAGTGGGACAAGGTTCGCAGTTCCATTTTACAGTTCCCATCTTCGACCCGGAGCGCTCTGCCCCACGCCCCGCGCGCTAGCAGGGGCGAGACAATGGCGAAAGTCGCTTGTGCCCCTAACTCCAGTTGTTTGCGGCATTTTCACATTCTTGTGAACAAACTGTAACGATTCGTGAGGCAAGATTTTGCCTAGGAGCGGAAGTGTGACTTCGCGCCCTCCGCTCCGAAAGGGGAACGATGGCAAGTTCTGCCGGACTCACGGAAGTCGTGCTTTACGATACGCTCGTGAATTACCTCGTTTCCATGGCGCGTACCGTCGAAGGCGCCATGAACCGCGCTCTTGACGCCATTGTTAGCCTCGAGAGTCCCCGCACCTCGGTTCTCCCGGGCGAGGTGTTTCTGCTCGAGCCGCGCATCAACGAAATGGAAATTGTCATCGATGAGCACGCCATCCGCTTGCTTCGCCGCGGTTCGTTTTCGGACGATGAGATGCGGCTCATTGTTGCCGCCCTGAAAATTACCAACGATCTTGAGCGCATCGGCGACCTCGCGGTGAACCTCGCCGAGGGCGTCGTCTCCCTCCGCGAAATGCAGAGTGCTCAAGTTCCCGAGGAGCTGGCGCCCATGGCCTCTGCCGTGCGTGCCATGGTCAGCAAGAGCCTCGGCGCGCTCATTTTCCGCAACGTCGAGATGGCCACGCAGGTTCTCGAAAGCGATGATGTCGTCGATCAATACCGCGATCGCATTTTCGAGCAGCTCCTCCAGCACATGACCAAGGAGCCGACGCTCGTTAGTCCGGGCCTGCAATTCATTCTTGCTACGCGCCACCTGGAACGCATCGCGGACCACGCCACCAACATTGCCGAGGACATTATTTTCTGGGTCCGCGGTCTGGACGTGCGCCACGGCCGCGGCCTTAGCATTCGCCCGGAGCAGAGCGATGTGACTTCCGCTGGCGATTCCGTCATCACGGAGAATTCACACGCCCTTCATTCGGACGTGACCCCGGCTTGCGAGACTGAACGCGCTTGATCTTCACCTAGAGTCCTACCTCGGGGACCGGTGCACCCCTGGCTCCGGTCCCCATCTCCCCTCTCTCGAGACCTTGAAACAACCACAGACACCCGATACCAATATCGCTTGACCCAAATCGTCCTCGCCTATACCATCTCGGCACCGAAGTAGGTCCCTCCTCGCGGTGCCGAGGGGAAGCCGCCCTTTAGAGGCCCAGGATGATTTCGGTTTTTCACACAACCTGCCAGCGGAAGAGACATTCACAAAGCACGTTTTTTTCGGCTCGTCTCGGCCCTTGGCTGCCGTTGTTGATTCACCGAAAAGTCCGCAACCTCTGATACGTCAATGGTTTCCCGTGGATTCCCAGGTATTGTTACAGGATATTCACATTCGGTTGACGTAATTGTAAGACGGGGCCGTTACCTTCTGGCGCGGGGTGGTACGCATTCTTTTCGGTACCAGGTCGAATTTTGCTCCAAAGAGAGAGGAAATGAAAAAACTAGCAGCACTCACACTATCGATGTTCCTCGTTTCCGGAACTGCATTTGCGGATACACCGAAAGACGCCGATCCACAACCTGCCAAGGCTCAGCCGGCGAAGCCCAAAGCGGCCAAGAAGGCTGACAAATCCGATGCAGCCATCTCAGCCCAGCTCGAAGAGCTCCGCCAGACTCTGCAGTCGCAGCAGGAACAGCTTCAGTTGCTGAAGGAAGAACTTGCCAAGCGCGACCGCCAGATCGATGAAGCGCGTGAAGCGGCGGCGGCGGCCAATGCTCGTGCCTCCGAAGCGAGCACCAAAGCTACCGAAGCCGTGAACACCACCGCCGAAGTGAAGTCCACCGCCGTATCGCTCAACTCCACCGTCAGCGACCTGAAGGCCAGCAACGAAGCCATCAAGACCACCGTGGCCACCCAACAGGCGGATGCGAAGAAAGCTGAGGAAACCGGCCCGACCACGATCAAGTACAAGGGCGTCAACATTACTCCCGGCGGCTTCGTCGCGGCCGAAACGGCTTATCGCCAACGCGCTGAGAGTGCCGACATCAACACCCAACTTAACGGCATCCCCTACCCGGGCAACGCGCTGAGCAAGGTTTCTGAGAACACTTTCACTGCTCGCCAGTCTCGCGCCACTGTGTTGGTGGAGACGAAGGTCGGCCCCGCCAAGCTCAGCGGCTATTTGGAGGCGGACTTTCTCGGTGCTGGCACCACCTCCAACAATCGCCAGAGCAACAGCTATGTTTTCCGGCAGCGCCAATTCTGGGCGCAAGCTGCCTTCGACAGCGGCTTTTCCATCACCGGCGGACAGATGTGGAGTCTCGCCACTGAAAACCGGAAGGGCATTCAAAACCGCCAGGAAGCTTTGCCCATGATGATCGACCCGCAATACGTCGTTGGCTTCACCTGGCAGCGTGCCTATGGACTACGCGCCACTCAGAGTCTCCTCGACAATAAACTCACTCTCGGCGTTTCCATCGAAGGTCCGCAAACCACTCTTGGCGGTCGCGGCTTCTCAGTCTTCACCAACGCCGCGGGCACTACCTCGCAGAACTTTTGGTTCGCCGCTCCTGGAAATGGCGGCGGTTTGGAAAACGCCTTTGATACCACCGGATATTCCCAGAGCCGCGCGCCCGACGTCATTGTCAAGGCGGCAATTGATCCTGGCATTGGCCACTATGAAATCTTCGGCATCATTAGCCAATTCCGTGCCCGTATTTATCCTTGCGCCGTCGTGAGCGCTACCGCCGCTGGGGTGGTAACCAATGCCGACGGCTCGACGACCACGTTCACAGGCGCTCCCATCACGTGTGCCGCGGCTCCCACTGCCACGGCTCCCACTGCGGCAGGCGCCTTCAACGATTCGCGTACCGGTGGCGGAGCCGGAGCTAGCTTCCGTTTTTCGTTGTTCGCGAAGAAGCTAGACATTGGTGGCAAGGGCGTTTATGGGGACGGCATCGGCCGCTTTGGCTCCGCTCAGATCGCAGATGCTACTGCTCGCCCCGATGGCACTCTTGCTCCCATTCGTTCTGGGCATGGACTCGGCATCCTCGAATTCCACCCAACACCAAAGCTCGACGTCTATGGCTACGGAGGCGCCGAGTACGGGGCCCGCGCTGCCTACACCGGATATCAAACCGTAAAAATCACCACCGTATCAATCAGCAATCCGAACGGTGTGGCTGGCGCTCCAACCCTCGTCAACACGACAGTGGCGCGCTCCATTGGCAACATTGGAGGCTACGGAAACCCGGCAGCCAACAACTCCGGTTGCAGCACCGAGAATCCTCCTGTCAATCAACTCACACCCAACGCCGGCGGCACGTGCGCTGGAGACTCCCGCGTGGTCATCGAAGGCACGCTCGGCTTTTGGCATAAGATCTACCAAGGGCCAAAGGGTGGCTTCCGATGGGGTATGGCCTATTCTTACTTGACCCGGACTGGCTGGTCAGGAGCAGGCAGCCTCCAGCCCAAGGCCGTCGACAACATGTTCTGGACCTCTTTCCGCTATTACCTGCCGTAGTTCCCGGCCGGTCAATTTGCGGTTCGCCCCTCCCCTGGGGGTGGAAAAAAGGGCAGCCCTTCACCGGGTTGCCCTTTTTTATCTGGGTCCTTGAGAGACGCTCTAAATCCATCTTCTTTAGCCTCTTAGGTGTTGCTGTCACCCTCCCACTTGCGCCGTTTCAAGTAACAATGAACTAGTTGTAACAATGCCGTAACAATCGCAGCACATACTTGACCTCCCCGGGAAAAGACTGTCATCTAAGACGGAGATTACGAATGAAGCGAATCGCAGGAATGCTCTTGGTAGTTCTCGCTGTCGCCGGAGTTCTGTGGGCGGATGGCGCGCTCTCGATCACCGGCGCCGGCGCAACGTTTCCGTACCCCATGTACTCCAAGTGGTTTGACGAGTACCACAAGCAGAACGCCAATCTTTCAATCAATTACCAGTCCATCGGTTCCGGTGGCGGCATCAAGCAGGTCACCGAAGGCACCGTAGACTTCGGCGCTTCCGATGGCCCTATGAATGACGAGCAGCTCAAGGCCTACGCGGACAAACACGGCTGGGGAATACTTCATTTTCCAACCGTGATGGGCGCCGTTGTTCCCTTTTACAACATTCCCGGTGTCACCGCGGAGTTGAACTTCACGCCGGAGGCTCTTGCCGGAATCTACCTCGGAAAAATTACCAAGTGGAATGACCCGGCTATCACGGGTGCAAATAAGGGGATCAGTCTTCCGGCCAACGATATCGTGGTAGTGCACCGTGCCGAGGGCAGTGGTACAACTTTTTGCTGGACCGATTATCTTTCGAAGGTCAGCGATGAGTGGAAAACCAAGGTAGGCAAAGGTGGCTCCGTGAACTGGCCCGTAGGCCTCGGCGGCAAGGGCAGCGAAGGCGTTACCGGTACCGTCAAGAATACTCCGAACTCGATCGGTTACGTGGAATTAACTTATGCCGAATCGAATAAAATTCCTTACGGCAATGTGAAGAATGCCGCGGGCGTTTTCGTGAAGGCCTCGCTGGGAGCTGTCAGTGCAGCCGCGGCCGGCGCGGCGAAGGACATGCCCGATGACTTTCGCGTTTCCATCACCAATGCGCCGGGCAAAGCCTCTTACCCGATCTCCACGTTTACTTGGCTTCTGATTCCGGAAAAGTTCACGGACACGGCCAAGCGCGATGCCATCAAGGGCTTCGTCAAGTGGGCGCTGAAAGATGGACAAGGCTACGCGGAAGGCCTGTCCTATGCGAAACTCCCGACCGAAGTAGTGGCCAAGGAATTGAAGGCCATCGACAAGATTCAATAAAGACCGGCTGAGATCGCGTGGCAACCACAACCACCACCGTGCCGAGCGCGGGCCCCGTTGCGGGCTCGCGCTCGTTTCTTTCCCGCCTTCGCGACGGCGATGAAATCGCACGCATGATTACCTTTTTGTTCGCCGCTTCCGTTGTTCTTGTCACCGTGCTCCTGGTTTTGGAATTGTGGCAAGGTTCCGTTCTGGCGCGGCACAAATTCGGCTTCAATTTTTTCCGCACCTCCGTCTGGGATCCTATTTTCGATCAATTCGGAGCGCTGCCCTTCATTTATGGCACGCTCGTCACTGCCGGAGTTTCGCTGGTGATTGCCGTGCCGCTCGGTATCGGCGCGGCCATCTTCCTCGCAGAGTTGGCTCCCGCGAGGGTCTCTGACGCCCTCGAATTCTTCATCGACCTGCTTGCCGCTGTGCCCAGCGTTATCTACGGATTGCTTGGCGTGTTTATCGTGGTTCCTCTGATGCGCGATTACCTGCAGCCTGCGCTGAAGAAGACTCTCGGTTTCCTTCCGTTATTTCAAGGCCCGGCTTATGGCGTCGGGTTTCTAACCGCGGGCATCGTCCTTGCCATCATGGTCATTCCCTATATTATTTCCGTCTCGCGTGAAGTACTGCTCTCCGTCCCGCGCGATCAGCGCGAAGCTGCTCTTTCTCTCGGTTCCACGCGCTGGGAAGCTACTTGGAAAGTGGTCGTGCCCTTTGCTCGTGGCGGCATCATGGGCTCTATCTTTTTGGCCCTCGCTCGCGCCCTCGGCGAAACCATGGCCGTTACCATGGTTATCGGCAATAACCCCATCGTCAGCGCTTCTCTCTTTTCCCCGGGCTATTCCATCGCCGCTGTCATCGCCAACGAACTTACCGAGGCTACCAGCAATCTTCATTATCAATCGCTCATTGAGCTGGGACTCGTGCTATTTATTCTGACTTTCGTTCTCAACGGCCTTGCTCGCCTCCTGATTGTCGCTACTTCTCAGCGCGGCGCCGGAATGGGGAACGCATGAGCGCCCGGCTCCGCTGGCGCAAGTTCGTGAGCGGTTTCATGCTGACCATGACTGGCGTGTGTGCCTTGATTTCTGTTTCTGTCCTCTTCTTCATTCTTGGCTACCTCGTCTATCACGGTGGAACGTCGATCAGTTGGAATTTCTTTACCAAGTTGCCGGCCCCCGTCGGCGAAACCGGCGGCGGAATGGCCAACGCCATCGTCGGCAGCGGAAAGCTCCTTTTGCTCGCCACGCTCTTTGGCGTTCCCATTGGATTCTTTGGCGCCATCTATCTCGCGGAATTCAGCGGCGGCACCACGGCTTTTATCGTGCGCTATGCTGCGGACTTGCTGAATGGCGTCCCTTCCATCGTCATCGGCATTTTTGCCTACGCCCTCGCCGTCCTTCCTTTCAAGCATTTTTCCACGCTCGCCGGCGGTTTCGCTCTTGGCCTCATGATGATTCCCATCACCCTCCGCAGCACCGAAGAATTTCTTCGCAGCGTGCCGAAAGCCCTGCGCGAAGCCGCGATGGCCCTGGGCGCCAGCAAATGGAAAACTATCACCTCGGTCATCGTCCCGGCCGCCTATCGCGGCATTCTTACTGCTATTCTGCTGGCCTTCGCCCGCGTTGCGGGTGAAACCGCCCCGCTCCTGTTCACCGCTTTTGGCAATCGCTTCTGGAGCAATGGCTGGAATCAGCCCACCGCTTCTTTGCCCGCGATGATTTATACTTACGCCATTGCGCCCTATGATGACTGGCATCGTCAGGCTTGGGCCGCCGGGCTCGTCTTGCTTGGTTTGATTTTGATCATTAACATCGTCGCCCGGGCGATTCTTTCCCGGGGCATTGCGGTTCCGAGGGCTTAACCAATGCACGCTACTGTGAGGCCAGCAGTGTCCGTGAAAATTCCATCCGTTGCTACTAGCGCGACCAACCGGGAGCCGGCGTCCGCCCTCTCCATGCGCATGACCATCTCCAAGGTCAATTTCTTCTATGGCGCCAAGCAGACCCTCTTCGACGTTAACTTGGGCATCGCCACCAACAAAGTCACCTCGCTCATTGGCCCTTCCGGTTGCGGCAAGTCCACTTTGCTTCGCACTCTCAACCGCATGCACGAAACCGTCCGCGGCGCGCGGCTTGAAGGCGAAATTCTTCTCGATGGCCAGAATATCCTCGCGCAAGATGTCACCGCCCATCGCCGCCGCGTTGGCATGGTTTTTCAACGCCCCAATCCTTTCCCCAAATCTATTTTCGACAACGTGGCCTATGGCCTGAATATCAACGGCTCGAAGACTCCCATCGCCGAAGCCGTCGAAAAAAGCTTGCGCCACTCCGCCCTCTGGGACGAAGTGAAAGATCACCTTCACAAGTCCGCCTACGAACTTTCCGGCGGCCAGCAGCAGCGCTTGTGCATCGCCCGCGCCTTGGCCGTCGAGCCCGAAGTCCTTCTTCTCGACGAGCCGTGCTCCGCTCTCGATCCCATCAGCACCGCAAAAATTGAAGAGCTCCTCGTGCAGCTGAAAGACATCTGCACCATCGCCATTGTTACCCACAATATGCAGCAGGCCGCCCGCGTCAGCGACTTCACCGCCTTCCTGCTCACCGGGCAGCTCATCGAGTTCAGCCCCACGCCGCAGCTCTTCACCACGCCCGGCGATCCGCGTACGGAGGCCTACATCACCGGCCGCTTTGGCTGAGCCATTTTTGGGAAGTATGGTTTTGATTGTGATTCCAAGCCAGCCTGCCGCAGGCAGGCGGAGCGATAAATCTGCGGTTCGGCTGATGGAATTTAGGGGAAGGGCTTAATGGAACGCCACTTCGAAAAAGACCTCAACGAAATGAAAGAGCGCCTGCTCTGGATGGGCAGCCTCGCGGAACGTGCCGTTCATCAGGCCGTCCACGCTGTTCTCGAATCCGACGAGCAGCTCGCCAAGCGTGTCCTGGCCGAAGAAGACGCCATCAACGAGCTCCAGATGGAAATCGACGATCGCGTCGTGCAGCTCCTTGCCCTGCACCAATTGATGGCCATTGACCTTCGCTTCGTGCTGGCCGTCTCCCGCATCAATAACGATCTCGAGCGCATCGGCGACCAGGCCGTCAATATCGCCCAAGGCGCACTGCGCATCCTTCGGCACCCGCGCGTCAAGCCCTACGTCGACTTGCCGCGCATGAGCGAGCTCACCGAAGAAATGGTTCGCAACGCCCTAAACGCCGTCGTCCGCCGCGACGTCGAGCTCGCGCAAAGCGTCCTCGCCACCGACGACCAGGTGGACCACTACCGCGATCAGATTTTCCGTGAATTGCTCACCTACATGATGGGCGATTCCAGCGTCGTCTTCCCCGCGTTCGAATTGATTCTCGTCGCCAAAAATCTCGAGCGCATTGGCGATCACGCCACCAACATCGCCGAAGACGTCATCTACCTCGTCCAGGGCCAGGACATCCGCCACAACGTCGTCGACCGCCGGTAAGTCTCTCTGTGCCGGTTTGTTTCGTCACGTTCCTCTGAACTGCCTATTCCATCACTCCGAAGGTATAGAGCTTTCCGGCCTGCATCGATCCGCCCTGCACCGTCTGACCGCTCGCCCCGCCGCCCGTTCCCCCAACCGACCCGGATCCCGGAGGAAGCAAGCCGTATTCGCCCTTCTTCAAGCCCGTAAGCAGGATCTTGAAAGTTCGCGGGGCGATTTTCTGAAAATCAAACTTGATCGCATCCTTCTCCAAGCCGCCTGAAGAGTGATACACGCCCCCAGTGACTGCGCGGAATTCGCGCCGGTCACCTTTCTCGTCCAATTTCAGCAGCATGTATTCTGAGGCAGTAACGCCTTCGGCGCACTTGATCACAATCTCGATAGGCGTGCCAACCTGCAGTTTGCTTTTGGGGCCGCTAACTGTCGCGTTCACATGGCCCTTTGTAAAACCTCCGGTTAGCATGCTCTTGCCCACTCCGCCGGATTTCCAGCTCACCACTTCGGCGTACATCTCGGCGAGTGTGCCCTTCACCTTGACGTAAACTCCCATGTCTTCTGGAGCATCCGGGTTTGCCGCGGCCGCTTGCGACGGGGAAGCTGCCGCCGTGGTAGCAGCAGTTTTCGGTGCTTGACTCTTTTTCTTCGTTGCGGCCAGCATTGCGGAAATTACCTTCTCGCTGACTCCCGCAGCCTTGAGCGCAAGCAGAGCTTGTACCGAAGTGTCAAAATTCGTATCTGCCGCATCGATGGCCGCAATAGTTGTCGTCTCGTCAAACCCGCCCTTGACCATCTGCACCACATCGTCGTTGGTGAGCGGCTTATTGGATTGGGAAAAAACTGCCCCCGCGGCAAGTAACAAAGCCGCCGCGAACAGCAAAGCACGTTTTTCACGCATGGTAACCCCCCGTCGAGATATCCTCCGCAATCGCAGAGGCATAGATCTCAGTGGTCCCTGATCCCTGGAAAAACTTCACTTTGCCATGGAAAACTTCGGCCCCTGTAGCCGCACAAACCCTACCGTGCTCGGTCTCTCTTTTATTGCGGCTGGAGTCTATTTGAACAATCGCAAATCATCAAGCACTTAATCGCCTGCAGCGGCTCCGCATTGCGAAATGCAGCTGCCCGTCGCCGAAAATGTTTTGATTTTTTGAAATCCACCCGTCACGGGCTCGGGCTGGAAGAAGCTTCCGGATTCTTCGATGGAGACAGTGTGGGCTGCAGAACGTTGACTTTGCGTGCTCCATACGTGAACGCCATGAACTCCTCACCCTTGCTGGCCGTCACGTGCTTTTCCGGATGAAGTTCGTCTCCAGCCACTTCACCCCCTCCTCGTACCGGCAATCGTTGCCCGTCCACCGCCAGCACGTCCGTCAAATTCCAATCGAGTCTGGCGGCTCCCCCCAAGCGTGAACGGTCATTGGACCCTAGCAGCCTTCCCCGCACCCTCGCGCCCTGGGCAATCACGCGCAGCCCTCGAATTCGGACCTCTTCGAGAACCTCGAAGTAGATGATGTACCCCGCTTGCTGGACGTTGGAGTCCAAGTCCTCCGCCAGCGCTATTTTGATCGGCGTGCTGTCGGGGATCATCAGCGGTACGCGGCCTTTCGTGGCCGGTGGTATCTCGGGCGCCTTCATCATCGCCAGCACCACGTGGTACGGCACATTGGCCGCCTTCAAGGCCTCCAGCCCCGCGGTGGATTTGTCAAACTTGCAAGGCGAGTTGTGAATTCGTGAGATGACCGTGGTCGGCGACATACCGCTGCCCAGCATCTCGACGATGTCTTGATTTGTCAGCATCCGGTCCGGAATGTCCTCAGATGTTCTTTGTGCTGCGCAAATCGACGTCGTAGCGGAGACGACTAACGCGAACAAAGTGCTCCAGCTTGCGCGCGAGTAAAAGCTCCGTCGATTCTTCAAGGCGCGTCCCTCTGCGGCCAAGCACTCGATCCATGCGAGCGCATGCAACGCTCCCTATTTGAGGTATCAACCAAGTAAGTATATCAGTGGCTCGCTCCAGGACGGCTCATCGCACGCGTTTGGTCTACGGCTTGTCTTTCGGTTGCTCTGTGCTCTGGTTTTTGTCCTTATCATTTTCTTTCTTCGCCTTGTCTTGTTCAAGGCCTTCTACTTCTTTGCCAGTATGTGTTTTCAGCGAAGCGCAGATATTTTTATAGTCGCCCTTGTCCATGCGCAGGACCACGCTCTTCGGCGCGTTCTGTTCGTGAAAATCAATATACAACCAGTGGCTCTTCGATTTTGTCAGCATCACGATAGCGCCGGCTCCCAACGAGGCCACCATCACGATGGCGCCCTGCGTGATGCGGTGTTTCTTGGTGTACTCGTAGGAGAATTTGTCGAGCTGGTCGTAGGGCACAGTGACGGCATCACGATCGGCCAAGCGCACCACAATGTTCTTGTTGTTGTCGCTCAAGATCATCTTGGCGTCCGCCTGTTTCCCTTTCGCGTCCGCCAGCTTCACCTTAAACGTCGTCTCCTCAGCGAGGCTGAGATTAGCGACCGCCAGGGCCGTTAGAAAGGCAAAGATAATTCTCTTCACCTGCTTGCGTCCTCGAATATATGTGTTATCCAGAATGGAGCTGGTCCTTGCTCGTTTCATAGCGGTTCTCCTCTTTTTTATTCCAGGCTAGACTTCCGCAGCCGCTATCTGCGAGCTCGGCCGCATGCCCGTGACCCTACCCGGCCCCCGCCAGGCCGTGCAAGCGACACGGAGCGACATCCGCCCCTCATTCCCGCATGTCGTCATTTGTCATCCCACAAGAGGGGCACTTAACCTTGGTTCACACCCGAAATCGCCCGCCTCCCAATCCCGCCCCACTCTCACCATCACAGCGGCTCCAGAAAACCCAGCTTCGAATGTATACTGGCGCACCGGAAGGCATCCCTTCCGCAAGCTGTTGAACTCTTCCGAGGCCGGTAGATCTCAGGAGGTATTCCCATGTCCCGCTGGACGGCCGCTTTGTTCACTCTTCTGCTGGCGAGCATCTGCCTTGCGGATGAAAATCCGTCGCTGCTTCTGCATCACCCTACGCTCAACTCCACCCAAATCGTTTTCGAATATGCCGGAGATTTGTGGAGCGTCCCGCGCGCCGGCGGTACCGCCCTGCGGCTCACCGCGGGGAACGGCGCCGACTCCGGCCCGATCTTCTCTCCCGATGGCCGTGAAATCGCGTTCACAGGAAACTACGACGGAAATTCCGACGTCTACGTAATTCCCGCTACCGGAGGCACCCCGCGCCGCCTCACCTACCATCCCTCCGCCGACCTCGTCATCGGCTGGACGCGCGACGGCCATCAGGTGCTCTTTGCCTCGACACGCACCAGCGCCTCCAGGGCCTCTCAACTCTTCACCGTTTCCCGCGATGGCGGGTTTCCGGCTCAGCTGCCCCTGCCCATCGCCGCCGAAGGTTCCTACTCGCCCGATGGAAAGGATCTCGCCTACGTTCCGCTGGACCACGCCTTCGAGATCTGGAAGCGCTACCGCGGCGGCCGTACCTCTCCCATTTGGATCGCCAAGCTATCGGATTCCAGCGTCACCCCGCTCCCGCGCGACAATTCCAACGACTTCAATCCCATGTGGGTCGATCAACGCGTCTTTTTTCTCTCCGACCGCAACGGTCCCATGTCTCTTTTGGCTTACGACACGCAATCGAAAGCCGTGTCCGTCGCGCTGAAAAACGATGGCCTCGATTTCAAGTATGCCAGCGCGGGGCCAGACGCGATTGTCATCGAGCAGTTCGGCGCCATCTGGCTCTACGACCTGAAATCTGCCGCCGCCCACAAAGTCAACATCCGCATCTCTGGCGATCTTCCGCAATTGCGCACCCGCTTCGTAAACGTTGCCAACAGAATCTCCAGCGCCGATATTTCGCCAACCGGTTTACGCGCTGTCTTTGGAGCCCGCGGCGAAATTCTCACCGTCCCCGCGGAAAAGGGTGACATCCGCAATCTCACCAATTCGCCCGGCATTGACGAACGCTCTCCCGCCTGGTCTCCCGACGGCACCAAAATCGCCTATTTTTCCGATGAATCCGGCGAGTACGCGCTGCACAGCAAGAATCAAAATGGCCAGGGCGAACCGGAAAAAATTGCTCTCGGCACTCCCGGCTCGTATTTCTACTTTCCCACCTGGTCGCCCGACAGCAAAAAAATCGCCTATACCGACAAGCGCTTGAACTTGTGGTACGTGGACCTCGAAAAGAAAACGCCCGTGAAAGTGTTTCATGACCGTTTCACCGGCCCACAGCAAATCTTCCAGGCTGCGTGGTCGCCCGACAGCAAGTGGCTCGCTTACACACAGCAAGAAGTCAGCCACATGCGCTCGATTTTTCTCTACTCCCTGGAAACGGGTCAGAGCCAGCGCGTCACCGACGGCATGAGCGAATCGTTCTCGCCGGTTTTTGACAAGGGCAGCAAGTATCTTTATTTCCTGGCCAGCACCGACGTCGGTCCCACCATGGACTCTTCCATGCTCAGCTACGACCGCCCGGTGACCACCAGTGTCTACATCGTCGTCTTGCGCAAAGACCTGCCTTCTCCCCTGGCGCCGGAAAGCGATGAAGAAGGCCAAGCCAAGCTCGACGCCAAGTCCGAATCTCCCAAGCCGGACGATACGAAAACAGATTCCTCCAAGCCGCAAGGCCAGGAAAAGGACAAGTCCAAGCCCCCGGAGCCTGTGAAGGTCGATTTTGAAAAGATTGGCCAGCGCATCTTGGCGCTTCCGATCCCGGCGAGAAACTACTCGGAAATAATTCCCGGAAAAGAAGGCGTGCTTTTCATCCTGGAAGGGCCTCTCGTCGAGCCTCTCAGCGGACCAAGCACATTGACCGCTCATCGTTTTGAGTTGAAGACTCGAAAGACGGACAAACTGCTCGACAACCTCGTCGAGTTCCACGTTTCGGCGAATGGCGAGAAACTTCTTTACCGACTTCCAGGAGGTTCTCAGCCCGGTGGCAACACACCTCCGCCGCAAACGTGGCTGATTGCGCCGCTTCCTCCGGCACCCGGCCCAGGAAGCCCGGGTTCAGGCGCATCGGCGGGAGGCGGTAGCCTTCCCAACGCAAAAACTCTGAATCTCAGTTCCATGGAAGTGCGCGTCGAGCCCCGTACCGAATGGAATGAGATCTATCACGAGGCTTTCCGCACCGAGCGCGATTTCTTCTATGATCCCGGCTTCCACGGTCTTGACCTCGCAGCCACGGAGAAAAAATACGCCGCTTATCTTCCCGGAATCGCTTCGCGCGCGGACTTGAACTACATTTTTAGGGAAGCCATGGGCGATCTCACCGTGGGGCACTTGTTTGTTCGCGGCGGTGACGGCCCGGAAGTGAAGCGCATCCCCGTGGGGCTCCTCGGGGCTGACTACAAAATCGAAAACGGCCGCTACCGTTTTTCGCGCGTCTTTGACGGCGAGAATTGGAATCCGCAGTTGCACGCGCCCTTGACGCAGCCCGGCGTAAACGTTGTGCAAGGCGAATATCTCCTCGCGGTCAATGGGCGCGAACTCCGCGGCGCCGATGAGGTCTACAGCTTCTTCGAAGAAACCGCCGGCAAATCCCTGATTTTGCGCGTCGGTCCGAATCCCGACGCCACTGGCTCCCGCGAAGTGACCGTCGTTCCCGTCGAGAGTGAAGCCGGCCTCCGCCAACTCGCCTGGGTGGAAGACAACCGCCGCAAAGTCGAGCAGCTCAGCAATGGGAAACTCGCTTACGTCTATTTGCCGGACACCGCTTCGGGTGGCTACACCTACTTCAATCGCTATTTCTTCTCTCAAGCTGGCAAGCAAGGCGCCGTCGTCGATGAGCGCTTCAACGGCGGCGGCACCAACACCGACTACATTTTGGACTATCTGCGCCGCACGCTCATGAACTACCGCGCCACTCGCGACGGCGAGGATATGACCACTCCCGTCAGCCTCATCCGCGGGCCCAAGGTGATGATCATCAATGAATACGCTGGCTCCGGTGGCGACGCCATGCCCTGGCATTTCCGCCAGGCCAAAATTGGCCTCCTCGTTGGCAAGCGCACTTGGGGTGGCCTCGTGGGATTCTTCGGCCCCGGTGAAGATCTCATGGATGGAGGCGTCGTTACCGCTCCGAGCCGCGGTTTCTGGACTCCCAACAACAAATGGGAAGTCGAAAACAACGGCATCGCGCCGGACGTCGAAGTGGAACTCGATCCCCAAGCCGTGCGCGAAGGCCACGACCCGCAACTCGAGAAGGCCGTCCAGCTACTGCTCGCGGACCTCGAGAAAAATCCCCTTCCCACCTACAAGAAGCCGCCCTATCCCAAATACCAGCGCGGCTCTGCGGCGCCTGCAGCGCACCCGGACAACTAACCCATTCGGCCCGAATGGGCGCCTCCGAAAACTCGTCTATGTTTTGACCTCCGAGGAAACTTTCCGAATCGCCGACAATCGGCGAAGTAAGGATTCTGGCGTTGTGTTGACAGGTTCAGCGATCCCTCGTTACACTCCGACACATTCGGGCCAAACGCTCAGGGCCCGTTGCACGGTCCCAAGCGAGTCCCCCCGATGTATTCCGCATCATCGAATGAAGGAGGTATCGAGCCATGAAGAACATCGTTCTCGTCCATGGTGGCTTTGTGGATGGCGCCGGCTGGGAGGGCGTCTACAAGATCCTGAAGCAAGACGGCTACAGCGTCAGCATCGTCCAGAATCCGACGATATCGTTGGAGGACGACGTAGCAGTTACCAAGCGAACTCTTGCAGCGCAGGACGGACCTACAATTCTCGTTGGCCATTCCTACGGGGGAGCGGTAATCACTGAAGCCGGAAACCATCCAAAGGTTTCAGCCCTCGTATACATCGCTGCCTTCGCCCCAGACAAGGGCGAGTCAGTGAGATCGCTTATTAAGGATCCGCCGCCCGGCGCGCCCGTGCCGCCGATACTGCCCTCGCAAGACGGCTTTTGTTCCTCGACAACGCGAAGTTTCCAGCCTCTTTCGCAGCCGACGTGGACCCAGAAAAAGCCGCGTTTATGGCTGACTCCCAAGTTCCGTGGGGCATGGGGGCCATTAGCGGCGCGATCAGCGAACCCGCGTGGAGAACCAAGCCGAGCTGGTACCTGGTCACCACCGAGGACAAGATGATTCCACCTGACGCCCAGCGTGCTATGTCCAAGCGCGCCGGTGCTACAGTCGTTGAGGTCAAGGGAAGTCACGCCATCTACGTATCGCAGCCAAGAGCTGTCGCTGATCTTATTGAACAGGCTGCGACGAAGGTGAAGGCCGCCACGGCTTAGAAAGTTCGCTCCGCATAACCGTAGATCCCGAAAAAAAGTGGAGTGGCGATGAGATCGGAATTGCTGCGATTCAACGGCGCTGTCGAGCGAGATCCCGCCATCGATGCGTGGATGAAAGAGCATGCCGGTGAGTTGGGAGCCATCGCGCATCAGTGGTTTGAGGTGATGCGAAAATGCGGGGACGAAGTCCGGGAGCTTTTGCATGACGGCTGTCCGGTTACATGTTTGGGAGATGCGCCCTTCGGCTACGTCAATGTATTCCATTCGCACGTAAACGTAGGGTTCTTCCGCGGCGCGGCGCTGCCGGATCCATCCCGCTTGTTGCAAGGCACCGGCAAGTTCATGCGCCATGTGAAGCTGAGACCGGGAACGGCCGCAGACGCCGCAGCACTACGCAGGCTGATCGACACGGCGTACTCGGATATAAAGGCGCGCGTCGAAAACGGCTAGCTCAGAGAAACGCCTTGAGAGTTCGACGCGGATGTGAACGGCCGAATATGTCTCATACAGATCGTGGGCTGATGATGGGCAATCCGGAAGTAATCAACTTGGAACTCGGGGGAACTCCGGGACGGAACTCGGGACAGACGGTACGTTTTCTGATGTTTGTCCGACAAGACTCGTTTGGCTCATAACGATTGGAGATTTCAGAAAAGGGGAAACCTTCCGTCTGTCCCTTTCTCTCTTTCTCTTACCGCAAGGCACAATTGCTCGGTGAGCCGTCTTGATTGCGGCAGACCTGAATGGAGATTGTGCTGCCTCATTCCTTGCGGAACAAATATCTCTGCAGCGTGGCACGAAGGCGCTTGGCGTAGTATTCTGAGGGAGGCGCGGGAGTCGGAGGTCCAATGTTAGCGGCCAAAGATTTGTCCAAACTCTTGATCGGTGTTCCGAAAGGTGCATGGGTAGCCCTGTCGAAGAACGAGGAGAAGGTCCTGGCCTATGCTGCCGAACTGCAAGATGCCATTCAGAAGGCAAGAGAGGCCGGGGAAAACGATCCCATCGTGATCCGCGTTCCGGAGACGGACGGAACTACGTTGTTTTTATAAGGCCGGAAATTGCCAATCTACGTAGTCCCCTATTCAGAACTACAGGCTCCGGCCACGCCTGCGTTTCCACAGGGGCGTCTCGTGAGACGGCCCGTTTTGTCCTTAGCGCTCCAGAATGGGATAAACCGTCTTTCCTGCTACGCGATAGTCGATTCCGGAGCTGATCACTGCCTTTTCCCCCGCTCGTTCATGCAGCCACTCGGGCTGGATCCATTGGCTGCTCCGGTCGACATAACTTCTGGTGTAGGAAGTACAAACGTCCCGACCCACTTTATGAATGTTACCGTAGATTTGCAGGGACTGATCCAGTTCCCCGCCTATGCTGGATTCACCACTGGGATGGACCAACTCGGAATTGGCCTTCTTGGCCAAGCAGGGTTTTTTGAAAGATTCAAAATCACCTTCGACTATGGTAGGAAGCTCTACACCATCGAAACCCCTTAACTTTCAAAACTGTCGAATTGGCCGGGTGCCGCTCGATAAGAACGAAGGCGTTGTCAAGATAGACTTCTTCGCCGCAATGCTCTGCAGCACCGCCTGGATCTCAGAGAGGTGGAGGACCGAAGCTCTAAAACTCTCACAGCGGGTGGCAGGTCTTATCCGCAGGGCAGGTTGGCAGGCGGCATTTTAATCCGTGCGTGGCGTCGCGCTGGCGAGCGCGAGAAGCGCTCCGGCAAACAGCAGCGTGTCCGCAAAGTAGTTGATGCCCTCAACCTTCGCCGCGGTGCTCGGGTCGGACATCTGCGCGATCAGGATCGGCCCATAGATGAACAAGACCAGCAGCACAATCCACGTACCGAGATAAGTTGCCGCCATCCGCGTCCTCTTGGCCAGCAGGATGCTTGCCCCGGCAACCAGAAGAATGGCGCCCGTCAGATAGCCAATGAGCAGGCGCCCCGGAATCCACAAGGGCATCAGTTTTTCGAGCGGCACTCCGGGGCATGCTGCTGGGTGCAGAAAATGCTCAACGCCAAAGAATATGGCAGCGATGGCGATTAACACGCGGCCCACGGTGATGAGCTTGCTCTTGCCTGGCCCGTGTATTGCGTTTCCCGCAAGAATCCAGCCTCCGCCCGCGAATGACATTTCGCGGATGACAATCACCCAGGCTAACCGGTCTTTGGGGCTGGCGACAACTCGCGGGATATGCACCATCGCCACGAAAAGAAACATCATGATCCCGAACAGCAGGCCGGACCAGCGCACCTGAATTTTTGTGGCAATGCTCAAGGACGCGGACAGCAGCGCAAAGCCGACGAAATACGCCCAAAACAAACGCCATGGCATGTACGAGGGCACCGCGAGCATGATGAATCTTGCGGCCGAGAGATGCTCCGCGCCGAAGACCGCCAAGGGGATGGCGAAACACAAATTGCTCAAGACTACGATCTTGTCCAGGCCGCCGGCCCGCGCGATATCGGTCTTTGCGGCCCACAGCGCAACAAGGAAAAGCAGGATACCGGCGCTGCACGTCGAAACCGCCGTGCGAGAGATCTCAAAAAATGTGGCGAGAATGGTTGTGTGCATGTGGATGCCAAGCGCAGGCTCGCCTGCTCTCTAGGCCGGAATCTCCTTTTTTGCTTCAAAAACGGCCACAAGTATACACCCACCCCGCTGTTCGCTTATGACGCGGCCCGGGCCACCTACAGCGACACTAAGTCCTTTATCAGCAACACTTACAAGAAACCGGGGGAGGGAACCGGGACGGAGTGTCAGGTTCCAATCTTCTTCTCTCACCGACCACGGAACACACGGCTCGGTACGTGGGCCGCGTGCCGCAGCCTTTTCTTCTCCTGAAACTTACAACTTAAAACTTACAACTTAAAACCACGCCGCTATGGGCTTGCTGAAAGCAGCCGCACGCCGCCGGCGTTTAGGAGCGCAAGAAGGATAAGCACCGCGGCCATGGAAATGGCAATCCCTAATTTCCGATCCGGAGTGCGCACAAAGCGAACCGTGATGCGCTGCGTTCCCGGACCAACCGAGAAAATCATTTGCGAGTTTGTCTCCCCCCGTTCCGGACTCGTCAACTTGCCGTTCAGCTGCACACGCCACGCCGGATAGTCGAGCAGTCGCAGCCCAACTTTCAACGGCACGTACGATGTGACTCGCACGTTTTTTTCTTCCGCGGTCCATTGATCGATATGGATCTCCGGTTTCGGCGCGATCGCATCAGATCCCTCGGCAGGCAGAACTTGTACGCGCGGCGTTTTTTCTGGCAAGTTGTAATGATCGTCGCCCAGCGGATCGTATTCGTCCGTGCCTTCATAACCTTGGTCGGCCGCAATCGCTCCCCGCAACACGGGGATGTCTTCGGAATCCCACCAGGCTTTTTGCACCAGAAACGTCGCCGTGCTTTCCGTGACTAAAATCACTACAACGACCCACAGCCATTTCCTGCGGCCCTGCGCGATAGCCGCTGCAAAAAAATACGCGTACGGCACCGCGAGAATCGCCATCCACCTCCACGGAAACTGGACAAATCGCAGCTTCGGGAGGTGCATCCACAAAAACGCACTGGGCCGAATCATCAGAATCACCGCAACTGCTGAGAGAACCAGCAGCGCGCGCCAGAGTTTCTTGGTCTCCTCTCGCGATCCTTCCTGAACCGTTTCTCGGCGCGCGGCAATTCCCGCGATTCCCGTCATTACCATCAGCAGAACCGCCACGCTTGAAGCGATCCAATTGAACATGTTGTGTTCCGGATCGTTAGTCATCGTGTAGAGAAAATTATCTGAAGGTTGCAATCCCGACGAAAGCGCCTGCGTGATATTCACCCAGCGTTGCTCGTACGCCGCCGGCAAAAGATAAAAACTCATCAAACCAAATCCCAGCGCCAATCCCCCCGCGCCGCGCCACAGCGGCCGCAACGTTCTTTCTTCAAAGGCCGCCCACGCAATAATCAGCGCCACGCTGTAGCTCGCCAGCACTCCGGCAGGCGCATTGCAAAGCCATACCGCCGCGAACGCCGCCCCAAACAATCCCATCGACCGCGGCCAGGACCGCCGGCGAATCTCCGCCAGTCCGCAGAGATGCAGCGCCGTCAGCACCACCAACGGTATCAACGCACACGCCAATTGCTCTGCAAAATCGCTGCGCATGTAAATGATGACCAGTGCATACGGATTCGCCGCATAACAAGCCGCGCCAAAAAGCGCCGCCCTATCCGGCAGAAATCGCCGCGCCAGCGCAAACGCAGAAAGTCCCGCCAGCGTTTGCACGATCAAAATAAAAGCCCCCGGCACCGCATTCCACGGCAACACCGAGCCCAGCGCCGCTCCCAGCATCCACGACAGCGGCGGATAAAAAATAAATCGCGGCTCGCCAAACCCGTAGTTCGCCCACTCCGTCCACCGCGGAAAAAAGATCTCCTCCTTCCACTGCCCCGCCACGTCCAGCCACGAAGCCGCGTGAAATCCAAAATCGTGCCCCGAAGCATTCCCCAGCCAGAAAAATGGCGCAACAATCAGCAGCGCCGTACACAGGGATACGCCCAGCGCGAGCCACCACGCGCGATTTCCTGGAATTCCATCCATTCTGTTTGAGAGTTCGGCGGAAGATGTCATGCGGTATTCATGCAATTGTAACGGTCCAAGAAAATAACCGCCGAGCCTTATCCATTAGTGTGCGGCCACACGGCAGTTGAGCGATAATACACGCGCTTATGAACACCGCAAACACCGCACCCACGGCAGCCACGACACCCGCGGCAGCCACGACAACCGCGGCAGCCGCTCCCATCATCGAAGCGCGCCAACTGGAGAAATCTTACCCCCAGCCTGACGGCAGCCGCATCCAAGTAATTGCCGCCACGGACCTCGCCGTCTATCCCGGCCAGATTATCGCGCTGCTAGGCGCTTCCGGGTGCGGAAAATCCACATTGCTTCGAATGCTGACCGGCCTTTCTCCCGCCAGTTCCGGCGCGGTTTACTGGCATGGGCACCCGGTCGGCGACGAATCGCCAAACGTTTCCATCGTCTTCCAAAGTTTCGCGCTCTTCCCCTGGCTCACCGTTCTCGAAAACGTCGAAGCTCCTCTTGAAGCCAGGGGCATGCCTCCCATCGACCGCCGCAAGCGTTCGTTGCGCATCATCGATGCGGTGGGACTGGATGGTTTCGAAACAGCGTATCCGAAAGAACTCTCCGGCGGGATGAAGCAGCGCGTCGGCGTAGCGCGCGCTCTCGTCGTCGAGCCCGAAGTCCTGTTCATGGACGAACCATTTTCCGCGCTCGATGTTCTCACGGCGGAAACACTGCGCGGGGAACTTCTCGAGTTGTGGCTCGGACACAAGATTCCCACGCGCGCAATCTTCATCGTCACTCACAATATCGAAGAAGCCGTGGTCCTTGCCGACCGCATCATTGTTCTCGGCCGCAATCCGGCGCACATCCACGCGGACTTCCGAGTGGAAATCCCGCATCCGCGTGACCGCAAGGCACCGAAGTTCGTTGAACTCGTGGATTCTATTTATCGCGTTCTCACGAAGCCCGAACACAAAGACGATTCCGCGCCGCCGCGCACTTACGCGCCCGGAGTTCCTGCGCCGCCGAAAACGATCATGCTGCCGCATACCCGCCCCGGGGGCATGGCCGGCCTGCTGGAAATTCTCGCCGATCAGAGCGGCCGCGCGGACCTGAGCCGTCTCGCCGATGAGCTGAGCCTCGAACTCGATGCGCTGCTGCCCACCGTCGAAACCGCAGTTCTCCTGGGCATGCTGCGCGTGGAAGAAGGCGATGCCGTTATCACGCCGGAAGGCCAGGCGTTCGCGCAAGCGGACATCCAGGCGCGCAAAGCGATTTTTCGAAAAGCCGCACTCGCCAATGTTCCGCTGCTCCGGCAAATGGAGCAAGCGCTCAAAGCCAAATCCAACCGTACGCTCAGCGACGAGTTTTTTCACGATTTGCTCGACGAGCATTTTGGCGAGGAAGAATCGCGCCGCCAACTGGAAACGGCCATCCAGTGGGGCCGCTATGCGGAGATTTTCGATTATGACGCCGCGACCGGCAAGCTGACGCTCACCGAGGCCTGACGCCCAGTGCCGGAACTCACTCTTTCGAATGTACATGACACGCCGCTGCCGCCAACGGTGAAGCGGCCGGCGGGGTCACGCTGGAGCTGGGCCTTTCTGATTGATATCGCGGTTTTTTTATTTGTGTTCGCGGCGATTTTTGGAGTGTACGCGATCGGCCGCTCGTGGCTTGGCCCGGTGCAACCGCAGGCACACATTTCGCAAAATCCCCGCGACCTGCCGCTGTACGCGCTCTACTCGCTCGTTCGAATCAGCGTTGCTTATGGGCTTAGCCTGGTTTTTGCGCTGGCTTACGGTTACGTCGCCGCCAGTTCGCGGCGTGCCGAAATCATCATGGTTCCGCTACTGGACATTCTTCAGTCCATTCCCGTGCTCAGTTTTCTGCCGGGAGTGATGCTAGCCATGGTGGCGATTTTTCCGCACAGCCAGTTTGGCGTGGAACTTGGATCGATCCTGTTGATCTTCACTGGACAGGTTTGGAATATAGCGTTCAGTTTTTATTCTTCGCTGAAGACTGTTCCGCGCGAATTGCACGAAGCCGCGGTGATCTATCGCTTCAGCCGGTGGCAGCGCTTCGCGCAGCTGGACCTGCCGTTTTCAACCATCGGTCTCGTTTGGAATTCCATGATGTCGGTCGCGGGCGGCTGGTTTTTTCTGATGGCTTGCGAAATGTTTGTCCTCGGCAATCGCGACTTCCGCCTTCCCGGGCTCGGTTCCTTCCTGCAGACCGCCGCGAGCAGCGGGAACACGTCCGCGATTTTGTGGGGCGTTGCCACCATGATTGCCGTCATCGTTTTTCTCGATCAGCTGGTCTGGCGACCGATCATCGTTTGGGCGGACAAGTTCAAGTTCGAGCAGGTCGAAAGTGCCCGCGGGACGCAGAGCACGCTGCTCAACCTGATCGGCCGCGCTTCCATTGTCCTGCGATTGTATCGGCTTCTCATTCAACCCGTTTTCGACTGGCTCAGCCGCACTTTCACTCTCGGGGCGCGGCGGGCCGCGGAAACATTTTCGGCTCCGAAGCAGCACCTGCTGCGGCGCTGGATGGGCTATCTGTTTGCTGCAGCTACTTTGGTGGGCCTGGGTTTCGCCGTTTTTCACGCGGGCCGAGAATTGTCCAGCCTTCACCGTGAAGATTATCGGGAGCTTCTTGAAAGCGCCGCGCTCACGTTTCTTCGCGTGAACACGGCGCTCATTCTCGGAGCGTTGTGGACCGTGCCCGTTGGCGTCGCCATTGCTTCGAATCCGCGCCTCGCGCGGTTCGCGCAGCCGCTGGTGCAGATGGCCGCCTCCATTCCTGCGACGGCACTTTTTCCGATCATCCTTCTTTTTCTATTGCGGCTCCGCGGCGGCCTGGAGATTGCCGCCATGCTGCTGATGCTCCTGGGCACTCAGTGGTACATCCTTTTCAATGTAATCGCCGGGGCCATGGCGATCCCGACCGACCTGAAGGAAGCGGCAAAAATCTACCGGTTCGGTTCGTGGGATCGATGGCGGCACCTGATCCTGCCGGCCATTTTTCCATATCTTGTTACCGGGATGGTGACGGCGTCGGGAGGCGCGTGGAACGCCAGCATCGTGGCGGAATATTTTCATTTTCAGGGGAAAATTGTATCGACTGCCGGATTGGGCAGCACCATCAGCAGCGCCAGTGATTCCGGCCGCTTCGATGTCCTGTTAGCTGCGACGTTGATTATGGCCACCGTCGTGGTGCTCATCAACCGCCTACTCTGGCGGCGCCTCTATCGACTGGCCTCGTCGCGGTTTAAATTGGAGACGTAGTACAATTAAGAGAGCGATTTACTCGGTTCTTCAAAACGACTATGCCTGAATCCAAAATACACTCCAACGCTTCTGCTTGGAGCGACGAGGACTTTCTTCGTGCATTTGAGGATTTATCGTTTCCCGCAGAGCTCTTTCACCACCGGGAGCACATTCGCGTTGCCTGGCTGTATCTGAAAACTTTCGATGCAACACGCGCCGCTGAAAAAATGTCAGAGGGGATTCGCCGGTTCGCGAGTCACCATGGCGCGACGCAAAAATACCATCAGACGCTAACGCTGGCATGGATGCGGCTGGTGGCCGCCGCCTTGGTTGAAACACCGGAGCGGTTCGCGTTCGAACAGTTCCTCGGCGCGCATCCGCAACTGAAGGATACAAAACTTCTCGATGAATATTATTCGAAAGAACTTCTGCAGACCGCTGTGGCCCGCGAAGGCTGGGTTGAGCCGGACCTCCAACCGCTGCCCGAGCTACGGATTTACCGCTGCTGCTGATTTCTTCTCTTCCGCTTTTGGTTCGGGCGGCTTTGGTTCCTGCGGTTTTTCGCCCCAGATGTATTGGGCGAACCATTTTTCGTTTTCTTCCATGACGGCGCGCTGCTGCTTGGGTTTGGTGATGCCGTGGCCGAATCCTTTGTAGACCACCATTTTTACGGGCACACCGCGATCTTCCAGCGCTTGGCGCAGTTCGTATGCATTGGGGATGGGCACGCGGCGGTCGTTTTCCCCGTGCTGGATGAGCGTGGGCGTTTTGGCTTTGGCGATATAGCTGATGGGCGAAGTCTTTTTGTAAATTTCGGGATCGTCCCAGGGCGTGGCGTGCAGATATTGCGGAGTGAACGGGGTGATGTCGGTGTTCGCGTAGTAGGTCATCCAGTCGGAAATTCCCGCGCCGACAGAGACGGCTTTAAAGCGGTCGCTCGAAGCGGTGATGAACGCGGAAATGTACCCGCCCTGGCTCCAGCCCATGGCACCCACGCGGTCCTTGTCCACCCAGCCTTTGGCGATGAGCGAATCCACTCCGGAAATGACGTCGGCATAATCGCCGACGCCGAGATTGCGAACGTTCAAGGCGCGGAACTTCTCGCCGTAGCCCGCCGAGCCGCGATAATTCGGCCTTAGTATGATGGCCCCTTTGGCGACAAACCGTTCGATGGGATAGTAGCGGTCGGCGTTCACAACGGGCTGATCCACTCCGGTGGGCCCGCCATGAATCACGACAAGCAAAGGATATTTCTTCTTCATGCTGAAATCGGATGGTGTGAAGAGAACGCCCTCGATCGTGGTGCCGTCCGCGGATTTCCAGGAAATGACTTCGCGGCGAGCGAGCGCGAATCCTTTGAGCTGGTCGCCCATGGCCGTCAGCTTCTTGCCCTCCCATGGTGCGACGCTGGACGAGTAGATTTCCGCAAATTGATTTTCGAGCGCCGCGCGGTAAGCCACGCGCTTGTAGTCCAGCGAGAAGGAAAAAGAAAAGGAGGCCGTGTGATCGGGGGCGCTCAGTTTCTCGACGGCCTTTGTCGTTGGATTTAGGCGGAAGAGATGGGCGTAGGTTCTTTGCTCGGCGGCAAAATAGATTCCATCTCGTCCCCAGCCGATGAGGCCGGGATCTTCGTCGAAAGCATCCGTCAGAATCTGGGGCGTACCACCTTCCGCGGCGACAACCGCAAGCTTCACATTCGTGTAGAAGAAGTACTTCGAGCCAGCAACGGTCTCGAAGGCAATTTGTTTTCCGTCGGGCGACCATTTCGGATTGGTGTCCGGTCCCGGCGTGCCGACGATCTTCTTTACAACGCCATCGCTTACCGTCACCACGTATAGGTCAGCGGACACCGAGGAGATCAGATCAGGGTCTTTCTGAGCGCTGAAGGCGATGCGCGTGCCATCCGGCGACCAGGAAAATTCTCCCACGCTGAATTTGTCGCCTTCGGTCAAACGCTTCGGTTCCGGGGCAGGAGCGCTTCCGGCGGGAACCTCGATGGTCCAAAGATGGGCCATCTGATAATCGGCGTGAACGACGGAATAGTCGCCGTATTTTTCCTTGCGGTCTTTGATCGCTTTCGGGTCGGGATCGGTGGTCGTGAAAGCGATGTGCTTGGATTCCGGCTCCCATTCGAAAGCATTCACGTCATTCTCGGTTTTGGTGAGTTGCTGCGCCTCGCCGCCGTCCGCGGAAATCACATAGAGTTGTTTTTTGCCGTCTGGAGTGTCCTTGATTTGTCCGGGGCGGTCGGAAAGAAACGCGATCCATTTGCCGTCCGAGGACCATTCGGCGTTGGTGCTGGATTTCTTGGCGGAGGTGAGCGCATGCGAGTCAGCTGTCGCGGAATCCACAATCCACAAGTTTCGTTCGAAGGCGTTGTCTTCCCAATTGGTTTTCTGCACTTCATAGACGACGCGCTTGCCGTCGGGTGAGATTTTCGGATTGAACGCGCTCTTCCATTCGAGCGACTGGTCGATGGTGGGCGTCGTCGAAGCGGCCGCTTTGGGAGCATTGCCGGCCTGCTGCGCTCCGGAAGAAAGCACGAGCCTCGCGCACACCGACAACGCTGCGGGAATCAGAAACAACTTTCGCATCGCAAGTTACCCCCATTTTTGGCAAGGCAAGCGCACTCAGACGTTGCGGTTCAAGCGGATAAATCCGATGAACAAACCAAGGCCCACGACGGCAAATCCCAAGTAGACGTGCCAGCCGTGCAGCATCGTTGCCGAAACGATCGCGCCCAAGGCGGATAGAATCAGCAACAGGGCAGCCTTGCCCTTCGTGAGTCGCTTCTGTTCGACCACTCGCTTTTCACTTCTCGCCGTTGCGAAGCCCACTCTGCATCGCGGCGGCGCTTTTTCCCGGCCTTAAGTTCTCGCCAACTCTCGGCTCAGGTACAAAATCTGCCCGACATGATGATACGCATGGCCCGCACAACGAAGGAATATTTGGAAGCGATCGGTGGCTTCGGGTTCGAGCTGGGCGGTGTAGGCCTTTCCCCAGTCTTCCGCGTTCTGCTTTTGAATCGTCGCCACGACCATGGCGATGGTGCCGTCGAATGCCGCCAGCGCTTGTTCCTTGGGAGGGGGCTGCTTGTCGGTGAACTCGCGGTCACGGTCGCGCACGCAGCCCGTTTCCGCAACGCGGGCTCCGATGTAATAGTTCAAATTGCCGGTCAAGTGCAGGACCAGGTGTCCCACGCTGTTGCCGTAAGGATAGGGGTTGCGCCAGAACTGTGCGTTGGAAAGAGGGTCGGCCCACTCATGCAACTGCTGGGCGATGTACCCGTAGTAAGCCGCGAGTCCCACTGCCACCGTTTCATTGACTGCCGTCATGGAAGAGGGCCCCTTTGCAGCCATCCCGGGAGTTAGTTGAAGCCGGCGCCAGAAGGGTTATTCCCTGTCCCGGAAGGCCGACAATAACGTGCGCAGCGGAAAAGTCAAGGATTCCCTTAGCCGCTTGGTGGCTTGCTAGCGTTCTGCAATTCCTTGTGGACTGTGGATAGAGTTGCACCGGGCCTCTCGTTTCCGACAAAATCGAGCTGAGTCCTTTGTTCGCCGCTTGAACCACGCAAGTCGAAGATAGAGGGATTCGAAAAGTGGACGGCAACTATTCGACCGGGAGTGGGTTTGTAACCTGGCCAGAGAAAAGCCCGTCGTATTTGATACGAGTTATGTCCCCCATGGCACATGTCCGGAGGCTTTTTCCCTCGCTGCCGCGGGACTATATTCGCCGGCGGCGGGCCATCCGCCGAATTACAAATGTTGTGCTGATCGCGGCGCTGAGCCTGACGGCTGCCTACTTCATTACTCGTCCGACGGGTGGGACTGGTTTCCCCGCGAGTAATCTTGCCACGACACCTCTTCCGGAGCCTTCTGCTCCTCAGCCAGAGATCGCCGCTCCCGGTCTTCCCTCGACGGATGCAAATGGGTACGAGCTGGAGCCGGGGCCCTACACAGTTTCTGAAGTTGAAGACCTCGTACTGCACGACGCCAAGCGCGGCAAAGACTTGCACGTGCGAGTTTTTTATCCCAACGAAGCAGCAAAATCTCCCGTCATCGTTTTTTCGCCTGGCGCGGGCGGCTCGCAGAGTTGTTGCGACGGACTCACGCGGCACTGGGCGACGTATGGCTACGTCACGATCCAGCCGGCGCACGACGACTCCGCGGTGCGGAGGCGCAACCAGGGGGAGGAAAATATTCGATTCATGCAAGCGGTGCGAGACGCGCTGAAGAGGCCGTCGCTGTGGAAGAGCCGGCCGCGGGATATTTCGTACGTTCTGGATGCGCTGCCGTCGCTGGAGAATCGCGTTCCCGGTCTGAGCGGAAAGATGGATGCGGAGCGCATTGGCGTGGGCGGGCATTCGATGGGTTCCTACACGACGGAGGCTATTGCCGGTGCGCTCGTCGACCTTCCGGGGCATGCTGGCAGGAATTTCGCCGATTCGCGCGTGAAAGCGGTTCTTTGCCTATCGCCGCAAGGGCCGGGACAATTCGGATTGAACGAGCACTCCTTCGATCAAATCGCGCTGCCGTACATGGGAATGACGGGCTCGCTGGACAGCCTCGGGCCGGTTGCGAGCCCCGCGTGGCGCAAGATTCCTTATGAGCGCAGCCAGCCTGGCGACAAATATCATGTCTTTATTGATGGCGCAAACCACATGTCGTTCATCACGCCGCGCACGGGTTTGCCTATCCACGCCAAGCAAGGCGGAGCCATTTTTGATTACACCAATTCCGCGGCGCTGGCGTTCTGGGACGCGTATCTGAAGGGCGATGCGCGGGCGAAGGAGTACCTGGAGTCGAGCGCGCTGGAAGAATTCAGCCACGGGGCCGTAAAACTTTTCCGGCGCTGAACCTGGGCTGGAACCGATTTTTTGAATGCATTTTTTTTGCGTTGGAATCCTCTAAGATTTCCACAGTTTCCGGTAAGGGGGCCTTCCGTACTATTGACCCTGTTACTACCCCCCGCCGACACTGAGTACAGTATGGCTCGCTACTCCGCCTTTCTCGGGCGTCGCGTGGAGGTGCAATATCGCGCCGGCGAAATTCTTTTGCCTGCTTCGGGCACGTTCGTGGCGGATTCCGGGCGGTCGATCTTTCTGGAGCAGAATTTCGAGCAGCGCGGGCAACACAAGCATTTCCGGTGGGAAATTCCTTATCAATATTTAGTGCGCATCGAAGAGAAACCGGACTCGGGCACTTCGGCAAAAGGGGTTTCCGCGGCCGCCGCTCCCAAAGCGGCGCGGGAAGCTCCGGTTGCCGCTGAGCTTGCTAATCAGCCGAAGAGCGCTGCTGCGGCTGCTGCTTCGGCGGGTGGGGCGTCCGCCCTCCTGCCGCTCTCCCATCGCCCCAAGACCGCCTGAACTGCAGGCCGACTTCCCCCACAGCTTCCGCCCCTAGATTCGGCTACAATCGTCTCCTCAATTTGAGCACAATACACACTCGTTCTGTGTCTGCCACCGTCGAGGAGGATCCTCTTGAAACCTGCCATTGGATTGATCGGTCTCGGACTCATGGGACGGCCCATGGGAATGAATCTGTTGAAGGCTGGCTATACGCTCACCGTTTGGAATCGCACGGCTTCGCGCGCGGATGAACTTGTCGCCGCTGGCGCGAAGCTGGCGAAGTCTCCGCAAGAGGTAGCGGCAGCGTCTGAGTTTCTTCTCACCATGGTGAGCGACCCTCCTGCACTGGAAGAAGTGTTGTGGGGTTCGAACGGGGCGATGCAGGCGCTGAAGCGCGGAAGCATCTATGTGGACTCCAGCACGATTTCGCCGGCGCTGGCGCGCAAAATCTCGGCGGCTTCCAGCGAGCGGGGAGTTCGATTTCTGGACGCGCCAGTCACGGGCGGAGACTGGGGGGCGAAAAAAGGGGAGTTGGTGTTCATGATCGGCGGCGATGCTGAAACGTTGAAAGAAGCCGAGCCCATTTTCGGGGTGATGGGCAAGAAATGGTTTCACCTTGGTCCGAATGGCGCTGGCCAAACCATCAAGCTGGCGATGAACATGATTCTTGCGCTGCAAGTCGATGCGCTCGCCGAAGCGCTGGCGCTTACCACGCGCGCGGGAATTCAAGGCGAGAAACTTGTTGAGGTGATGCAATCCAGCATGGCGCGCTCCGGAGTGCTGGACGTCAAAGCGCCGAACCTGCTTAAGGGTGAGTACGCGCCGAGTTTTCCGTTGCGGCTCATGCACAAGGATCTCGGGCTCGCGCTCGATCTTGCGAACCAGTTAGGCGTTGCTCTGCCCGCCACGGCCGCGGCCCGCGAGACTTATAATTACGTTAAGGGCACCGCGAAGGAAGACCTCGACTACTCCGCGGTCATGAAATTCTGGAAAAATTGACACATGTTCTGACTTTCTGTTGCGCACCCGCAAAATGGAGGCTGGCTATGAGTTCACCGTCGGTTCTGCCTGATCCGGCAAAAATCCAAAAGTTCCGCGATAACCTGCACAAAGAATGGACGGGCGACAAAACTGTGACCGCCTGGCGCAAATGGCACGCGCAGATCGCGGCGTTCACGCGGGGCGCCACGGAAGCTATTCTCGAGTCCGCCCATCTTCGGCCCGGAATGCGCGTGCTCGATCTCGCCAGCGGCGTGGGCGATCCGGCACTGTCCATTGCAATTGAGGTAGCTCCCAATGGCCGGGTGACCGCTACTGATCTTGGCCCCGGCATGATCTCACTTGCGGAGGAACTCGCCCGGAAGAAAGGCCTCACCAACATCGAATTCCGCGAAGCCAGTGCCGAGTCGCTCCCGTTTCCCGATGAGTCCTACGATGTCCTGACCTGCCGCTTCGGCATCATGTTTTTCCCCGATCTTCACAAAGCGCTCCGGGAATGCCTGCGCGTCTTAAAACCAGGCGGACGCGTTGTGTTCGTCGCCTGGGGGAAAAAAGAGCAGCCCTTCTTCACCACCACCGCGGGAATTGTCCTGAGACACGTTCCGGAGCCTCCTCCTCCGCCCGATCCAAATGGGCCGAGTCTCTTCATGTTCGGCGAACGTGACCGGCTTCGACGCGCGCTGGGCGCCGCGGGATTCAACAATGTCCATGAAGAAGACCGCATCATCGCCGGCCGGTGGACATCCTCCGCCGAAGAATACTGGGAGCAGTTCACCGAAGTAGCCGCGCCCTTCCGCCCGCTCCTCGAACAACTCACGCCAGAAAAGATGGCTCAAGCCAAGTCCGAAATCCTCGCCGGGCTCAAAAAATTCTGGACCGGCAAGGAACTCAACATGCCGCTGGAAATCGTCATCGGCACGGGCACGCGCCCCTGACTGTTTTCAATCCCTCTTCGCATTGGCGTACGTATCGGCGCCCATCAAGTGAATCGAAACGTACGGTTCGTCGCCCACGACCCAGCTGTCATGTCCCGGCGCGATATAAAACACGTCTCCCGCCTTCATCTCGAACACCCGGCCGTCATCCATCGCCGCCGTCGCGCGCCCGGAGACGACCATCCCAACATGCTCCACCGCGCAACTCTTCGTTCCCGCCGCACGACCCACGTGCTCCGACCATTTCCATCCCGGTTCATACGTCGCGCGCCCGATGGTCATTCCGCCCAGCCGCACCAACTCGAATTTGCCCTTCTCAAACGTCCGAATTTCATCCGGTGCCTCGAATCGCTTCAAGATCACTTCAAGCATGGTGTGCTCCTTCCTCTCTTTTCATTAGAGAGGAATTGACCCGCCACATATGTTGCCATCCAAATTCGTCAAGAGCCTTCTTCACGAATTGCCGCGTCGCCCCAGCGCCCATCTCCCCGGCCCGCTGTAGGCCAACATCAGCAAACCGCCCATGATCGCCAGATTCTTGCGAAAGTGCGTTTCCTGCATTGCCGCCATCATTTCGCTCGATGCCCAGTAGTTGTGGAAGATCACGGTCAAGGCCGTCGTGTACCAGAACATGACAAACGCGGCGATGCGCGCCTGGTATCCGGTTATCAGACAAACGGAGCCCGCCACTTCGATCGCCATCGCGGTAGCCAGCAGCACCGGGATCATCGGCAAGTGCCTCGTGCTCATGTACGCCACGTTGCCGGACCATCCGAATATTTTCGCGATCCCGCTCGTCGCGAAAATATAGGTCATCATCAAACGCCCCAGCAGCGGAACAACCGGGTGATCGAGAATCTTCATGTTTCCTCCATCTCCAAACTGGCCACCCCACTATGTCGTGTCGTGACATATTCGTGCGCTGAGATAGACGAACGTCATCGCGCGCCGTTAGCAGCAAAGGCGGTTGGTCAGGGTTGCGCCTGGCTCACCGCCTTGAAACAAATAGACCGCTCCGTGATAATGGCAGATTCCAAAACGAGTGCGACTCTCTCGAATGGCCCCGGCGGACCATATGACTACTTATATCGGACTGATCGGCGGAGGAAATATCAGCGAGACGCATGCGCGGGCCGCACTCGCTCTTCCGGGAGTCGAAATTGCCGCCATTTATGGGACAAACGCGCAGAAAGTTACCCGGCTGTCTGCTGAGCACGGCGGGAAGCCTTACTCGGACTGGGCGGAGTTTCTGGCTCATCGTCCGATGGACCTTGTAGCCATCGGCAGCCCCTCGGGATTGCACGCGGCTCAAGGTATCGCCGCGGCGCAACGCGGGCTGCACGTGCTGACCGAAAAGCCGATCGACATCACTACCGAGCGCGCCGATGCCCTCATTGCCGCAGCAGACGAGGCCGGCGTCAAGCTAGGAGTTTTCTTTCAAGATCGTTGCAAGCCGGACATTCTTCGCGTCAAGAAGGCGGTGGACGCTGGAGTGTTGGGACGGCCGATTCTGGCGGACGCGCGCGTGAAGTGGTATCGCCCCCCGGAGTACTACGCAAACTCGCGGTGGCGAGGAACGTGGGCGTTGGACGGCGGCGGGGCACTGATCAATCAGGCGGTGCACACCGTGGATCTGATGCTGTGGATGTTCGGCGACGTGGCCAGTGTGCAGGCGGCAAGCAAGACGAGCCTCCATGCAATCGAGGCGGAGGACACGCTGGTCGCGCTGCTCGAGTTTGCCAACGGAGCGCTCGGCGTCCTCCAAGCGACTACATCCGCATTCCCAGGCTACCCTCGCCAATTGGAACTTACCGGTTCTGAAGGCACGTTGATTATCGCGCAGGATCGCCTGCTTGCCGCCGACTTGCGGAATCCACCCGCGGACTTGCAAGGCGGCGGGAAAGCGGACCAGAACCCCAGTGCGTCATCTCCCGTCGTCAGCGATTCGCGAGGACACCAAGCGGTTTTGGAAGACTTTCTCCAGGCCATTCAGACCAACACCGCGCCGCGCTGCGATGGGCGTGAGGGTCGCCGCAGCCTGGCGTTGGTGGAAGCGATCTACGCCGCCTGCCGGAGCGGAGAACGTGTGCGCTGCACGACGGCCGGATAGAATTGCGTGGCGGCGCACGCCTGGCATTGATGGAGACCGCACGGTGATTATAAAGGTGTTTGAAGACAAGTGTTCTCTCAACCGAGCCGCCGCCGAACAGGCGGCTGCGGCTCTTCGCCTCGCCATCCAGGAACGCGGACGGGTGCGCATCATCGCCGCCACGGGAGCTTCCCAGTTGGATTTTCTGGATGCGCTAACCAAGAAAGAAAATATTGACTGGCAGCGTGTGGAGATGTTTCACCTCGATGAATACCTCGGACTGCCCATCACCCACCCCGCGAGCTTTCGCAAATACCTTCTCGAAAATTTCATTTGTAAAGCGGGGATTAGTCAGTATCACTTGCTCGACGGCAACGGTGATCCCCGCGAAGTAATTCTTCAAGTCGGGGAGAGCTTGAATTCCGCGCCGATTGATAGCGCTTTTGCCGGCATCGGAGAGAACGGTCACCTGGCTTTTAATGATCCCCCGGCGGATTTTGAGACCGAAGAGCCCTACCTGATCGTCAATCTCGACGAAGCCTGCCGCCGCCAGCAGGTGGGCGAGGGATGGTTCAGGGAACTTTCAGAAGTGCCTCGGCAAGCCATTTCCATGTCCACACACCAAATCATGAAGGCCCGAGAAATCATTGCAGTCGTTCCAGATGCCCGGAAAGCGCAGGCTGCAAGACTCTGTTTCGAAGGGGAAATCAGTCCAATGGCGCCCGCTTCCATTCTGCGCACTCATACGAATGCAACGGTTTATCTGGACAAAGCCTCTTCCTCTTTACTCAGCCCAGCGACCCTCGCTGCGTTCACCGCCGCCGCTTAGTCGCGAATCGCCATGGCCTCCTTCAAAAAGCCTCGCACGCTGGCCGCCGCGAGAATTTCATGGGCCTAGCCCCGCAAATGGATGCGCCGCGGACCCGGATCATAAATTCGCTGCGCTGGTGGATTGGCGGGATATTGTTTGCTTCCACGGTGATCAACTATATTGACCGGCAAACACTCTCCATTCTCGCGCCGTATCTCAAACAGGAATACCACTGGACCAACACTGACTACGCCAATATCGCGATCGCATTCCGGCTGGCGTATACCATCGGGCAGACCGTGTGCGGCCGGTTGATGGACCGCGTCGGCACGAGACGCGGCCTAACGATCAGTGTGACGTGGTATTCGATCATTTCGCTCATGACTTCGTTGGCGAGCAGTATTTCCAGCTTTGCGGTGTTTCGCTTTTTGCTGGGAGCCGGCGAATCGGCCAACTGGCCCGGCGCGAGCAAGGCGGTGTCCGAGTGGTTTCCGAAGCGCGATCGCGCACTAGCGGCGGCTTTCTACGATAGCGGTTCATCGGTCGGGGGCGCCGTCGCACCTTTCTTGATTTTGCCGCTCTACCTCCGCTGGGGCTGGCGCGTGGCATTCGCCGTTCCCGGGTTGCTCGGATTCTTGTGGTTGATCGTGTGGCGACGCATGTACCACCTGCCGCAGCAACACCCGAACATCAGCGATGCAGAGCGCCAGATGATTCTCGCCGAGAGCGGAGAAGCCGAGATCTCCCAGAAACCGCGACCGCGATTACTCGATCTTTTGAAGCTGCCGCAAACCTGGGGAACCATCATTTCGAAGGGCCTCACCGATCCCGTTTGGTTTTTCATCACCGACTGGTTCTTCATTTACCTGGGGGCCAAAGGAATTTCTGTCAAGAGCGGCCTGATCGCCGTGTGGATTCCGTTCCTGGCCGCGGACCTCGGCAATTTCTTTGGCGGCGCGGCTTCCGGATATTTAATTCGGCGCGGATGGCAATTGGGCGCGGCGCGCAAAGCGCTGGTAGTGTTTGGAGGCGTGGGCGTATTGCTTCTCATCCCGACGGTGTACACGGTAAATTTGTATTTGATTACGCTGCTCTTTGCGCTGGCCACGTTTGCGTACGCATCTTTTTCCACCATAGCCAACGTGTTGCCCACGGATCTTTATGCGAGTGACTCAGTGGCTTCCGTGAGCGGCTTGAGCGGTACCGGTGCGGGGATCGGGACGATTATCGCGTTCGAGCTGATCGGACACTTTTCCGATGCGCGCCAGGCGGCCACCACTCACTCTTTTGATCCAATCGTGATTGTGGCGGGGCTGATCCCCTTCATCGGGATGATCTTAGTCTTGCTGCTCGTACGCAACACGCGCGCCACGGATCAGGGACTGGTTAAGCGAATTTGACTTGATCGCTGGCGTCCGTTTCTTGCGTCAGCACTCATGGTCCAAGATGATAGAATTCCTGGCGGTTTCCAGAGGAGGAGCGAGATGAGCAACAAGATGCGCACTTGGATGATTCTCCCACTAGCTGGCGCGGCGCTGGTTTATGGCAGCACTGCTGTGGCGCAGGAGAGGACGCCAGACTGGTCCAAGGTTCAAATCAAAGTGACCAAGGTTTCCGGCAACGTCTACATGCTGGAAGGCCAGGGCGGAAATATTGCCGCTTCGGTGGGCGAAGACGGCATCGTTATCGTGGATGATCAGTTCGCGCCGCTGGCGGAGAAGATTCAAGCCGCGCTGAAGGATCTGAAAATCACCGACAAGCCTGTGCGCTTCGTCATCAACACGCACTATCATGGAGACCACACCGGCGGAAACGTGCCCTTCAATAACGCCGGCTCGACGCTCATCGCGCAGGACAATGTCCGCAAGCGACTCGAAAGTGGCGGCACTGCCGGGAACGGCGGCGCGATCAAGATGGAAAACAAGCCGGCGGAGAAGGCGGCGCTTCCCGTCATCACCTTTGAGCACGACGTGACCGTGCATCTCAACGGAGAAGATATCCGCGCGCTACATTTTCCTTCCGGGCACACCGACGGCGACTCCATCATTTTCTTTCCGAAAAACAATGTCGTGCATATGGGCGATGACTTCGTCCGTTACGGGTTTCCCTTTATCGATGTGTCCAGCGGCGGCAGCGTGCAGGGCATGATCGACGCCATGGAAAAAGCCACTGCGCAGCTGCCGGCCGACGTCAAAGTCATCCCGGGCCACGGCGACCTCTCCAACCTCGACGACGTCCGCGCGTTTACCAAAATGTTGAAGGAGACTTCAGCGGTCGTGCAAAAAGCCATGAATGATCACAAGACCCTGGACCAGATGAAGCAGGAAAAAATCCTTGAGCCCTGGCGCGAGAAGTGGGCCCCAGAGAAGGCATTTATCAACGCCGACGCGTTCATCGAGACGCTCTACAACTCACTTATGGGCCACAAAGGAGAATTCGTAAAGCACAACTGAGGGAGCGAATGTGGGGGCCAGGCATGAGCATGGCCTTTCTATTTTCGAGTTCCGGTTTTTGAGTTTCGATTTTCCAGTTTCGTTTCACGGCCGCGCATTCGGCGAAAAGAAGCCGATGGGCAAATCGCGCGCGGTGCGCAGACCGGCCGGCGCATCCAGAATCACGGGGATCGAATTCACCACCACGGAAGCGGTTGCGATGTCGCCATGCGAGCCGCCGGGAATCGTCAAGCTGATACTCGGATGCCCCGTCAGGGTGATCGTATCGGCGGAATCCTTCGCACCGACGTACATCTGGAGCTCGAGGTACACAAGTTCCGTGCCGTCTTTCGAGAGGCCGCGCGCAATCTGGTGAACGCCCGCCGCCTGGCCCGGTTCGACGGTCAAGTATTCGGTCTGCACGCGCTCGGTGGCCACTTTTGGCTCGATCGTTTCGGTAATTTGCTCGACAGGCAAGTTCAAACTGTCCGCCACCATGGCTACCGACTCCGGCAAGCCCACGTGCTTGATCACTCCAGCCTTCACTTGCGCGCGAAATTCCTCGACGGTCATTCCCGCGCCGATTTTTTTCTGCAACGGCAGCCGCCGCTTTGACGCATCCACCACGCGCAACGCCTTGGCGTGTTCGATACGCTGCGAAACCGCGGCGAGTGTTACGACCAATTTATCCATCACGAAACCGGGATTCACTCCGGTGCCCACCAGCGCTACGCCCCACTCTTTCGCTGCGGTGTCCAACTTCGTCGCAAGCTCCGGATGCGTGCGAAATGGGTACGACAATTCCTCGCAGGTCGAGACGATGCAGGATTCCGCTTCCAGGCACATCAGCAACTGGTCCATCACTTTCGCAAGCGAAGACGACGTCGAATGGACCACCACGTCAGCCGCCTGCTCCAGCACTTCCTTGGCTTCCGCGGAAACAAGGACGCCCCACGGGGCGTCTTTAGCTCCAACAACTTCGCCGAGGTCGCGGCCGACCTTCGCCGGGTCGGTATCGATGGCGCCGATAATCTCAATAGCCTGCTTTTCCCGCATCAGCCGCACAATCGATGCGCCGATGGGGCCCACACCATACTGGATGGCGCGAATTTTCTTTTTCACGTCGCTCTCCGCTCTCCGTTAGCATGCGCGCACAATGCGCATTTTAGGTTCAAAGGAAACCCCTACGATAATGGAATTCGCTCGCGCATTCAACGAAGAACCGCTGCAATCGCTCGGACGCGCTGCGGCTGGCGGCAGGAACGCCGGAATTCTTGCGGGAGCAGAACTTGCGCCGCATAATGGCTTGAGGGAATTTCAGCCCATTCCGGAGGGATTCACCATGCCCGCGAAAAAGCTTTCTGACACCGAAATCTCGGCATTGCTTCCTAAAGCCAAGGGCTGGAGCGTGGCCAACGGCAAGCTGCACCGGGAATTTGCGTGCAAGGATTTCGTCACCGCCTTCGGCAACATGACGCGCGTCGCTCTTGTCGCCGAAGCCATGAACCATCATCCGGAATGGTTCAACGTGTGGAACAAAGTAGTGATCGACTTGAATACCCACAGCGTAAAAGGGATCAGTGACTATGACTTTGTGCTGGCGGAGAAAATCAACGAAATCTTCGATCCTCCTCCGCCACTGCGCCTTCCCGGCAGCGCGACAGGGCAGTGAGACGCGCACTGCTAGCAATCCGGCTATCCGCCCCCCGGTTGGAACCGGCGAAGGCAGTACTCTTCTGGCCTGCCACTTCCGTTTTTTGGCGTTGACACGCGCGTTTCGCGGTGCTACAAACCGCAGAAAGACAAGCTCTTTGGTGGTGAGTCTCCTATCGAATTGCGAAGAGCAGTACGCGAGTGAGGCCGCAGACCTGCCTGGCAGGGCAGGCTGCTGAGCCGCCAAGGGCATTGTCATGCAACACCCCACCACCCCGGGAGGTGAGAACGAACCTGTTTTCACCTCCTTTTTATTTTTTGAGCTCCGGTGCGCCGCCGGTTGTTTCAAAATGAGACATCCCTACGACTCATGGGCCCTCCTAAGCGCATGACCCCGCGACGCCTCCCTCGACCTCCCACGATCGCTTGCGTCACCCCCAGGCTCGGTTAAGATGGCGCTACAAGTTCCGCCTGCGACCATCCTGGCGGATGACGCCAATGAGCCCAGAATGAACACGATCTCCGCGCCCCTGCTCTCCCTAGCGCATGTCACCGTAATGCGGGGCGACCGGGCCGCACTGCACGACATCAGCCTGGAGATCGCTCGCGGAGAGCACGTGTGCATCCTGGGACCGAATGGCTGCGGCAAATCGACCCTGATCAAGACCATTACGCGGGAGTGCTATCCGCCGGCGCGGGAGGGGTCCCGGATTTCCATACTCGGGCGCGAGCGATGGGATATTTTCGAACTGCGCTCGATGCTGGGAATCGTATCGCCAGACTTGCTGGCTTCCTGTAGCACGGACGCCACTGGCCGGGATGTGGTGCTCTCCGGATTTTTCAGCAGCACGCGCATTTTTCCGCACCACCATCCCGATCCGGACCATCTCGCGCTGGCGGGGGAAACACTGGCGCGGCTGGGCATAGCGCATCTTGCCGATCGCGCGGTGGCGGAAATGTCCTCTGGCGAAGCCAAGCGCACGCTGATCGCGCGGGCGCTGGTGCACAAGCCGCAAACGCTGCTCTTTGATGAGCCGAGCAATGCGCTGGACATCGGCGCGCAGCTTCAGCTTCGGCACACCATGAGCGAGTTGGCGCAATCCGGGCTGGGGATTTTGCTGGTCACGCATCATGTATCCGAGATCATCCCGGAGATCGAGCGCGTGATTCTTTTGCGCGACGGGCGCATTCTTGCCGACGGGCCCAAGTCCTCCGTCCTCACTGAGGAGTATCTTTCCAAATTGTTCGGAGTTCCCATTCGTTTGGGCAAACACGACGGTTTCTTCCATCTTTACTGAGACGGCAACGATGAGAAATCCGGATTAGTATTCGCGAATTCATCGAGGGCCGCGCTCAGGCGTTCGAGGCCGGCGCGAAGTCCTGGTGTATCGCCGCCGATGCCGAGCCGGAAATGCCGGGGCATCTCAAAGAATTCTCCCGGTACGACGGTGGTCTCATATTTCTCGCGCAGCAATTTGAAAAAGCTTTGTGGATCCCCGCGAGTCAGCCGCGGGAAAAAGACGGTGCCGGCGGGCGGCCGAAAACATTCGAGATCGTTCCGCGAATCGAGGAAAGCGTCGAGGAGCGGGCGATTGGCGGCCAACAGAGTTCGCGCCCGCCCTCGGAAGAGTTCCAGATGATCGAGCGCCATCACGCACATACGCTCGGCGGAATGCACGGGACTTGCGGCAAACAGATCGTTGAGGAGCCACATGCGCTTTGCCAGCGCGGGCGAAGCAAGGATCCAGCCGCACCGCAGTCCGCTTAAGCCGTAAGCTTTGGTGAGGCTGCTCGTAACGATGAAGGGATTCTCACCATTGGCCGCGAGCGCCTCACCAATCGGAAAACAGAACGGCGCGCTGCATCCGAACAGCATTTCCAGATAGACTTCATCGACAAGCACACGAGCGTGCGCGCGTTGCGCGAGTTCCCCGATGGCGCGCATGGTTTCGGCGGGGATCAACGCGCCGCTCGGATTGTGAAGATTGGTCAGGGCAATCAGCCGCGTGTCTGGAGTGAGCGCCTTCGCGAGCGCCGCCAGGTCAATCGCAAAATCGTTTTCAAAGCGCCGCGAAATTCGCTTTATGCGCGCGCCCAGGTACTCCGCGACGTCCAACATCGGGCCGTACACCGGCAATTCCATCAGCACTTCATCGCCGGGATCGAGTACGGCAGCCATCGCCAGGTGGTTGGCCATGGATGTGCCGGTCGCGGTCACAATACTTTCTTCCGGTACGCCCGTGTGACGCGCCAGCCGCTGAATCAGCGGCTCGTAACCGTATCCGCTGGTCGCGGTGAGTTCGAGATCGTCTATCCGCAATGGGAATTCCTCGAATGGGAAGTTGAGCAGGCCGCTCGTCGCCAGGTTGAACTTCGCGTGCGAACGCGTCTTCGCCCATTCCATGTAAGCCGAGCGTTTTGTGCGGGCTGCAGCATTCATGAACGGGTTCCCTCCCGGTTGCGCATGCGCCACAGGAAGTAGGCCGGCAAGCCCGCGACGGCAATGCCAAGCCCGATGAACGAGCGCCTGGGATCGTGGGCAAACGTGCTCACGACGACGACCCACTCCGCGGCGATAAATAGCAAAGTCGTCCAGGGATGTCCCGGCACGGAATAATCCACTTTTCCTGCGCCCAGCGTCGCCGCGCGCCGGCGCAGCACAAATAAGCACGCAGCCGTGAGTCCAAAGAAGAGCGAATCCATCGCCACAACATAATTGACGACTTGCGCGAAAGTGCCCGTCAACGCAATCGCGATGGCCCAGATCCCCTGCATGGCGATGGCGGCCACCGGCACATGCGTCCGCGGATGCACCCAAGCGACGCCGCGGAAAAAGACGCGGTCTTCGGCCATCGCAAAATAAACGCGTGGCGCCGTCAAGAAGGATTGCGCGAGAAATCCGAACGCTGAGAAGGCAATGCCCGCGGCGATCAACGCCCCGCCGCGCGGGCCGAGCAGCGCACGCATCACCGCGGACGCTGGCGTCGTCGCGGCTGCCAATCCGGCGGGTCCCAGCGCGCGCACGTAAACGAAATTCACCGAGGTATACACCGCAATCACGCCGAGCACTCCCAGAACCAGGCCGCGCGGGAGAGTCTTGCGCGGGTCGCGGATTTCTCCGGACAAAAAACTCGACGTATGCCAGCCGCCGTAGGCGAAGAGCACCGGCGTCATCGCAGAGCCGAAGGCAATAGCGAGATTGAGCGAAGGTGGCTGGTCCAGAAGTGGCCGCCAGGAAATCAGCGACGTTCCGCCACGCAGAAAGCTGACTGCCTCAAGCATGCCGATGGCCGTGATGGCGATCAGCGTCATGGCGGATTGCACGCGGCTCCCAGCGCGCACGCCCAGGCAGTTGATGGCCGTGAGCAACGCCAACGCCGCCGCCGCGATGATCGAGTCGTTCACCTGCCAGCGCGTGAGCTCGAGAAAATATCGCGCAAAGGTGACCGCCACCGCCGCCATCCCGCCCGTCTGGATCACCAGCAGCAGCACCCAGCCATAGAGAAACGCAACGCCCGGATGCAGCGCGTCGCGCAAATAGGCATATTGCCCGCCGACAACCGGCAAGCGCGAGGCCAACTCGGCGTAAATGAATCCCCCAAGGAGTGCGATTAGCCCGCCGGCGATCCAGGCGCTCAGGATCAGCGCCGAAGTGTGTACGCGTTCGGCGACGAGGTACGGATTGATGAAAATCCCCGCGCCGATGATCCCGCCCATCACGGCCATGGTGGTGCCAAACAGGCCGAGGTGCCGCGCGAGGCCGCCGCTGTCGGGAACTGGCTGGCCGGAGGCTTCGGTTTCTGTCATCGAGATGGAAACAGAGGAAGGTAGTCTCCGCTTCAACGCGCGAGAGTATACCTTCTTGATTTAGTGGGCAATGGGAGAGGCCGTCCGAGGCGCGTCATTCGGTTGACGGCGAATCCTTTTTTGTTGGTTTATCAATCGTGCGATAGTGCCTTTCGGTCCGACAGCCCAGCCAAATTGAAAGTCCAAGATAGCCATAGCGTTGAGATTGAGCGCACCCGTCGGGCTCCAGATCGCGGGAGAAACATTGCGGACGCGTGCGTATTCGCCAGTCGTTTCGATGGCCACGCTAATGCTCACGTCTTCGCCAGTCGTCCCAATGGCCATGCAAAGAGCATCTTCGATGCACGCGACTGAGGAGCGATAGCCGCCGGGCTGTGGCTCGGAGAGTTGCCAGGTCATACCATCGTCGCTGGAATACGCAGCGACAGCGGATGCGCGCTTGGGGTCCTGATAGTCGCCGCCGACAATTAGAAGACTCTTTCCATCCCCTCGAGCAATGGAAAATATTCCAGAGGACGCATTGCCATGGGCGATTGGCGTTTCCGTGACGGTCCAGGTGCGCCCGGAGTCCCCGGAGTGAAACACACGCGCTGCCGAGCCGCCGGTACCGAAAAGGATCTCCTCGCCAGAAACGAAGAGACACGTATTGCTGGCTGCGAACGCGCCTTCGCCGGGCAACGCTGCGGGCATGTTGCCCGTGGAGAGGAGATTCCAATGCTCTCCGTCCGTTGTCGTGAGCAAAAGAAATTTGCCGTCAAGGGGATCACCCAGTGCGAAACAGTGAGTTTCTGAAACGCAGGCGATCGTATCCAGAAAGAACTCCTTGCGCTTGTGCGTGTGTTGTAGCTTCCAGGTCTCTCCGCCGTCGCTCGTTTTGTAAATGCGCGATTTTTCGCCTTCACCGCTGGACATCGCATAAACTACTTTCTCGTCGAAGGCTACGATTCCTCGAAAGTCCAGTTTGTCACCGCCCGCCACGTGTAGGCGCTTCCAGGTTTTGCCCCTGTCGAACGATTTGAGAATCGCGCCGTTTGAACCGGACGCCCAAACCACTGGCGCGCGCCTGCCTTTCGAGTCCGAGGTATAAGCAGCAGCTACGCCGCGCAGATTGGAATCGATGCCGCTCGTTTGGGCATACCACCACTGCGCTTGAACCGACGCGCAAGAGATCAATGAAAATACGAACGCCAGAAAGGGACGCATGGCGCGCATTCTAACAGGTGGCTGCACAAATCGGCATCGCTGATTCTTTCGCTTTGCGCAAATTTCAAACGAAACATTTGTTTCTTGCGCTCCACTGGCTTAGACTTCCGCGGGCTTCCTGCCGGGGAGGAAATCATGCAAACCACAAGAAGGACTTTTCTGGGTGCTGTAGGAGCGACCGCCGCGCTGGGAGTTGCCGGCGGCGCCGGAATTCCGGAAGCGCTGGCCGCCGAGCCGCGCGTGCCGAAGGTGCCCGCCGCATCGGGAGAAAAAGTTTTGTTTTGGGTCGCTGCTTCCACGCCGTGCGGCAAAGATTTGAAGTTCGACGAAGAGCTGTACAAGGATCTGCTCGCTTATTTGAAAGGCAACGGCGCCGATGGCGTAGTCGTGCTTGGAACAACCGGCGAATTTCCGTCGTTCTCCGTGGCCGAACGAAAGAAAGTCGCTGAAACCGCTTTCAAGCACCGCAACGGACTGAACATTATCGTTTCACCGGGCACCGCGGATTTTCCGGAGACGCTGGAACTCTCGCAACACGCGGAAGCCAATGGCGCGGACGCCCTGCTCGTTGTTCCTCCGTTTTATTACAAGCATCCGCGGCTGGACGGATTGACGCGATATTTTTCCATGCTGTTCGAGCAAGTGAAAATTCCCATCAATCTTTACCACATTCCTTTCGCCACCGGAGTGCCCATCAGCCATGAACTGCTTCACGCGATGGAAAAGTATCCGCATCTCACGGGCATTAAAGACTCGGTGAGCGACCCCAAGGTTTATCAGGATTTCGTCGCGGAATTTCCGAAGCTCAACATGCGCACCGGCACGACGGAAAACTTGAAGTACGCCCTGGACCACAACATGGGCGCCATCCTGGCCGAGGGCAACAATTTTACGAAACAGATCGCCGCGGTCTTCGCCGCCAAACGCGCAGGCAAGGACCTCACCGAAACCGTCGCCAAGCTGGATGCCGCGTTGAAGATCCTGCGTGAGGGCGGCGTCGATGAATACGGCCCTATGAAATACGCGCTGAGCCTGCAAATGGGTACCCGCCAATTTTATCAGCGCCCGCCCAACTCCGACGTCACCGATGAGCAAAAAGCGAAAATCAAGCAAGCCCTTGAGCAAATTAAGCAAATGGGATGAGCGGGTATCAACGCCCGGAATCAAAGGGAGGATCGAAAATGTGCGAGAAAAATAAACAGCAATTGCACACTCTGCTCTATCTATCTTTCGCCGCCCTGCTTTTTTGGCCGGCCTCTGCCTCCGCTCAAGTTCAGCCAAAAAACACCGAGTGGCCATCCTATGGCGCCGATCTTGCCGCTACGCGCTATCGTCCGCTGGACCAGATCAACGCCGCCAATTTCAGCGATCTCGAAATCGCCTGGCGCATCAAGACCGACAACTTCGGCGACCGCCCGGAGTACAAACTCGAAGGAACGCCCCTGATGGTGAACGGCACTCTCTACGCCACGGCGGGATCACGCCGCGCGGTGATTGCGCTGGACCCAGCAACTGGCGAATTGCTCTGGATTCACGGGGAGCATGAAGGCAAACGCGGCGGCGCCGCCCCTAGGCAGCTTTCCGGCCGTGGCCTCGCCTATTGGTCCGAGGGCAAGGAAGAGCGAATTCTCTATGTGACCCCGGGCTTCCGCCTCATTTGCCTCGATGCCAAGACCGGCGTTCGAATTCCATCCTTCGGAGACAAGGGTGAAGTGGACCTGAAGCTGAACGACGATCAGGATATTTTCCCGGACCTGATCACCGGCGAAATTGGCATCCAGTCCGCCCCCGTCGTTGCGAAAGACACCGTACTCATCGGCGCCGCTTTCCGCGAAGGCATGACCCCGCGCAGTATGCGCAACAACAAAGGCTACGTCCGCGGCTTCGACGTTCGCACCGGCAAGCGCCTCTGGATCTTCCACACCATCCCCAAGAAGGGCGAATTCGGCTACGACACCTGGGAAAAAGGTTCCGCGGAATATACCGGCAACACCGGCGTGTGGACGCAAATTACCGTGGACGAGCAACTCGGGCTGGTCTACTTGCCGGTTGAGTCGCCCACCAGCGATTTTTACGGTGGCCATCGCCCGGGAAATAATTTGTTCGGTGAAACGCTGGTCTGCGTCGATCTGAAAACCGGCGAGCGCAAGTGGCACTTCCAATTGGTCCATCACCCACTCTGGGATATGGACATTTCCTCCGCGCCCATTCTTGCGGACATCACCGTCGACGGAAAACCTGTCAAAGCCGTCGCCCAGCCCACAAAGCAAGGTTTTCTTTACGTTTTCGATCGCGTGACTGGCAAGCCCATCTGGCCGATTCCCGAAAAACCGGTGGAAGTCGGCAGCGTGCCCGGCGAGTGGTATTCCCACACGCAGCCCATTCCTACGAAACCGCAAGCCTACAGCCGCAACGGCGTTTCCATTGACGACTTGATCGATTTCACTCCCGCGCTTCGTGACCGCGCGAAAGAAATCGCCTCGCACTATCACCTCGGCCCTGTTTACACTCCGCCGACCGTGAGCAAACTGGAAGGTCCCCTCGGCACGCTAACAATGGGAACCGCTTCCGGTGGCACGAACTGGCCCGGCGGCTCCTACGATCCCGAACTCCACAACGTTTACGTTTACGCTTGCAACTCCTGCATCGAGCCGATCGGGCTTGTGCCTGCACCGAAAGAAGTTTCGGATATGAATTACGTCGCAGGCACCGCCGGAAAAGAAGTAACCATTCTGCATGGGCCGGGAGAAAACGCCGGCGCCGATTCTCCGAAGCCGCCGAAAAAGCGCCAAGGCAGCGGCTACATTTCCTTGAATATCGACGGCCTGCCCATGGTCAAGCCGCCGTACGGAACGATCACCGCGATCAATCTCGACAAAGGTGAATTCGTCTGGCAGATTGCGCATGGCGAAACGCCCGACGTCGTCCGCAATTACGAGCCGCTCAAGGGCATGAGCATCCCGCGCACCGGCCAGGAAACCTACAACATCGGCACACTGGTCACTAAGACGCTGGTCATCGCCGGCGAAGGAAACGTCACCACCACCGCGGATCATCCGCGCGGCGCGATGCTGCGCGCCTATGACAAAATGACCGGCAAGGAAGTCGGCGCGGTTTACATGCCTGCGCCGCAGACTGGCTCGCCCATGACTTACATGGTGAACGGCAAGCAGTACATCGTCGTGGCCGTCAGCGGCGGGCCATACTCCGGCGAGTACATCGCATACACGCTGCCATCAACGGGCGAATGATCCTACTCGATGCGACAAACCGACCGTGTGAGAGCATATTTCAAAATTCACAACGCGATGAATTTCCTCTTGTGTAGGTCTTATGATACCGAAAAGCATGCATGGACAGACGCATCTGATCATGAAGCATTCCGCACCCTTGAAAGGTTGGATCAGGCTTTTCAGAAGGGAGAACTTGACGGCGTACCTTTGACGCGATCTTACCATCGGACAAAAAAAAACTTAATTCGATTCACTCAAATAAGCGCGAGACCGAACACAGAGAGGAACTGATTGAAGGTCAAAGTCTCATTGGCTGTCTTTGGAATGATGCTCGGCAATATTTCGTTTGGCTTGTTTCGCGCGCAAGGGCCTGATACAGAGTCGCGTTCCGTCTGGGATGGCGTGTACACAGAGGAGCAATCCAAACGCGGCGAACCGATCTATCGCAAGGAATGCGCTTCTTGCCATGGTGACATGCTCAGCGGTGGCGAATCCGCGCCACCGCTGAGCGGCGGCGCATTCCTCGCGAACTGGAACGGTCTCACCATGGGCGACCTGTTCGACAGGATTCGCAAGACCATGCCCCAATCCAATCCGGGCCGCCTAACCCGGCAACAGGATGCCGACATTCTCGCTTTCATTCTGAGCGTCAACAAGTTTCCAGCCGGGAAAACAGAACTCTACCGCCAGTCGGAAATGCTCAAGGAAATTCGCTTCGAATCGGCGAAGCCCGCCGCCAAAAAATAGGTGGTGCACAAGACTCAGCGCAACTGGCTGGAATCAACGCCTTTCTTGCGGGCTTCGTCGAGCAGCGCGTCGACTTTGGACTCGAGATCTTTCTTTTTGTCCTGCAACGCGCGCATTTGCACCTCGATGGGCTCGCGCTGGTAACTCTTGTCGAGTTTGATGCCGCTGGCTGTCGTCGATGGTTCGCCGGCGCTGAAGTTCTTCAAGTCAACGAGCTGTTTGTCGATATCGGCGATTTGCCCCTGCAGTTTGTCGAGCTGCTTTCGCACCGAGGCAACATATTGCGCGTTGGCCGGCTTGGAAGTTTCCGGCTTTGGCCTATTTTTCGGATCGCCGACCACCGAGACAGCTCCGCCCGTGCGGGAGATATCCTCGTTGGTCCAGACTTTCTTGGTTTTTTTGGTCTCGGCTGGTGGCGCGGAATCCTGCGAAGTCGCCTGCGGTAGCGGGGCAGAACTGTCCTGAGATTGCGCTGCCGCCGAGGCTGCGAAAAAAATCACGATGAATGAGAAAGCAAGCGAACGGGGCATGACGCCTCCAGTCTCGCGAGGTTGAGGACGCTCTCCTCTTAAACCCATTCTAGAAGGGAAAGTTTCACCGATTGGCGGGACCAGCGCGGGTCTTGTCCAACTCGGCATTCCCGAGCTCTTGGCGAATCGCCGCGAGGGCTTCCTTGGGCGGGCCAATATAGCGATAGTTTGTATAGAGAGTGCGTTCGTGCATGGAGAAACTGGAGAACAGTTTGCGGCCATCGAAATCGTATTGCGAAAAACTGGCCAGCCACAGCCCCAGCTGAAATTCGTAGCGCTCCTGCATGAAGTGGCTGCCCTTGTAGATTTTTCCCAGAAACAGGCCAACGGAAATGTCATCGGTGACTTCGCCTTCGATGCGCGCAAGTTCTCCGGACGCTTCATCAATCCACACGAACCCGCGCACCTTGGGGAAGATGGAAGTGAAGCGCGAGGTAGGTTTGAAGGCCGGATTGGGGTCCATCTTGTATTTCGCAAGCATAAGGTCGCCGCGCGGCTCTTTCACCACAAAAGTGAATAGGAACGCATTGTGTGTGGCGTCGATCAGGTCGTTGCGCTCTTTCTTTTTCTTTGCGTATTTTTCCAATGCATCGCGCTGAGAACCCCTATCGTTGGCCAGCAGCGCCAGCGCCCGCGCCAGGCTCTCAAGACTGGACCGGTAAGCGGCGGAATCTCCGGACGTGCCATCGGGGCCCAGCGGAATCTTGACCATGCCGGTTCCAGAGGGAATAACGCGGGTGATTTTTATCGCTGGAGGTGAAGGATCGCTGGGACTCTTGCGGGTTTCGACTCGTTCGACGCGTTCGTAGACTTCCAACGCGGCCTCAGCTTTCTTTTGATTGGCGATGGCGCGATGGAAGAGTTCCGGTTTGGCCGGGCCGATCGCTGCACCGGAATCCGATACGACGGATTGCGCGCCGGCACCCGAAGTGAGAGCCGGCGACAGCAGCGCCAGGATTATGAAAGCACGATGGAGCATGGTCGAGATCGGCGCGTGAGCCGCCAGCGTCGATTCTGATTGGATTCTCCCAAGCACATAATTGTTGTACACCTGCAAGCCACGGAAACGCTTAGGCGGATGTCAAAGCGTCAATGGCAACAAAATCCACCAAAAAATTACAGTTTTGGCTTGTCGGCGGCCTTTTGCTGCTGTTGCTGGAACTCTTCGGTCCACGGCGGCACGACGCCATTCATCCGCGCGTAGGCAATGGATTGCCCCAAGTGTTCGCCTAAGTGCCCCGTTATCACTAGGAAGGAACCGCGCAGGGTCGTGTGACGATTAAATATATCCTGGAGTTTGTCAGCGTCTGAGTCGTTGAGCTGTAAAACTGCGAATTTGAGAGAACCGAACGAGTTCGCCAAGTCTTGCAATAACTTGGCCCTGTCGCCGGAGAGGGCCATTGTGGTCTTAGCTATCGTCTTGTTGTCGACTCCATATGTGGCGCCAGGTGGTAGTGGCTACCCACAAGACAGTTCGCCACAGCGACGTGCGCAAAGACTTCTCCAACCGAACGGACTCCATCTGCAGGACGCCAGGTGTACCTTTCGGCAGGGATAGCTTCGGCCAGCCGGGCAAACCGCTGCTCATAGTAGGCGATCTCTTCCAGGAACTCCGCACGGAAGCCCGAATTGGGTTGGACGAAGGCTCTTCCCATGTACTGCGGGGGCTTCTCGGCGGGCTTGTCTTGGGCTTGGCTGGACGGCATCAAGCCCAAGCTGAATGCTGTAAGTATAAGAAAATAAATAACTATACGACCCATAACACCCTCCGCTGGTAGCACATCTCACGGGCCAAGGGGGCCATCTTGCACGCAGATTGTCCGCACAAAGCGGTACAATAGGATGTGCGGGCGCTGGACTGCTCAGATAGGCTAGGCCGGGCCCAAGGCTACCCCAAGAATCACCGAAAGCAAAGTCCCCTTCCAAACGTCTATATATCAAGGAACGGTTCGGCGATTCCATTCGTATTGACTAGTGAGGATTGGAGGTCTGTTTGGGCGTAACACCCATCGAAGGGCTTAGTGCCATCACCCGAGTCGCACCGCAGGCTGCAAGCGCCGCCGGGAGGCTGAGAGGGCTGCGGAGCGCGCTGGTCACCATAGGTGAGACGGTGCTCCTGTCACTTGATTCTCTGCGCGCGCACAAACTGCGGAGCTTCCTGACTCTGCTGGGGGTCATCCTGGCGGTGATGACGCTCGTTTCAGTGATGAGCGTGGTCTCCGGCCTCAACTTCTATGTTGCCGATCGGATCGCCAATCTTGGCGCCAACGTCTTCCTCGTGGACCGCTTCGGAATTATCACCAGTCAGGATGCTTGGGTAAAGGCGCAGAAGCGGCCGCTGGTCACTCTGGAAGAATTTGAATGGCTTCGGGACCATATGAAGACGGCCAGCAGCGTTGCCGCTATGGGGGGGGTGACCTCCGACATCCGTTCCGGAAACGTCTTGCTGGAAAACACCAGAGTGACGGGAGCGACTGCCAATTACGCGGAAATGCGCAACATCGGACTTGCCGCCGGGCGCGTGCTGACCCCCGCCGACGAATTGCATCACTCGCCGATTTGTTTTATCGGCGCGGATGTAGCGAAGAAGTTTTTCGCCAATGTGGACCCGATTGGAAAGACCATCCGGGCGGGCACGCACAGCTATGAAGTCGTGGGCGTGGCGGAAGCGATCGGCTCGGCGTTTGGGCAGTCGCAGGACAACTACATGCTGATTCCGCTGGTCACGTACTACAAGGAATGGCACACCCAGCAGGATTGGATCGCCATCTTTGTGCAAGCGCCCAGCACGGAAACCATGGAGGCCTCCAGGGACGAAGCCACCATGCTGATGCGCTCGTTACGGCATCTGTCTTGGAATGCAGAAGACAACTTTGCCGTTCTTGGGTCGGACTCCATTATGAGTTTGTGGAAAGAGATCACCGGAAACCTCGAAGCGGTGGTGGTGGGCCTGACATCCGTGTTCCTGGTAGTCGGCGGCATCGTAATCATGAACATCATGCTGGCGAGCGTCACCGAGCGGACCAGAGAGATTGGCCTGCGCCGGTCGCTGGGAGCCAGGAAGAAACACATCGTTCTGCAATTTGTCACGGAATCGGCAGTCCTTGCCGCGGTGGGAGGATTGATGGGCCTCGCGCTGGCCTACGGCCTGGTTGCCATCGTGCGGGCGCTGACGCCGATCCCCGTGCAGACGCCATTGAGCGCGGTGATCACCGCGCTGGCGCTGTCCACGGGAGTGGGCCTGTTTTTTGGAATTTATCCGGCGACGCGCGCAGCAAAGCTCGATCCCATCGAAGCATTGCGGTCTGACGGCTGAGGCACGGATATGGCACAACAGCACGGCGAAAATCTAAGGCAAGCCATGGACACGCTGCGGGCGCACAAGATGCGCAGCGCGCTGACGGTGTTCGGTGTGGTGCTGGGCGTGAGCGTGATCATGCTGGTGGCGGCGCTGATTACCGGCTTCGACGCGCAAATCCAGGAAAACATCAAGCAGTACGGCGCGGACACTGCCTTTATCTCGCGATGGGACCAGGGCCCGCATAGCGACCGGCGGCCCAAGGAAGAGCGCGAGCGCAAACCGTTGACCCTCGAGGATGCCGCGGCCATCAAGGAAGCATGTCCCGCAGTGAAAAACGTCACCGCTTTTCTCACTTGGTGGGAGACGCAGCACACCATCCGCACCAAGGCCGGAAGCGTGACGGCGATTGATTTTCGCGGCGTGCAGGCAAACTTCGGAATCGTGTATGCCAACGCCGCCACGGTGGCGGGAAGATTCATCAGCGAGGGTGATGACCTGCACCGCGAAAAAGTCGTGATGCTTGGCGAAAATGTGGCGCCGGTGCTCTTTCCCGAGGGTAATCCCATTGGGAAAGACGTGATGATCGATGGATCGGATTTCCAGGTGATCGGCGTCGTGGAAAAGCCAAAAGGTGGGATCGGCCTGGGGGACGAGGACCGCCGCGTGCTGATTCCTTACAACACCTTCCACAAAATCTATCCGGGCGCGTACGAAAACATGTTCCGCGTACAGGCGAATGAGAACAAGCTGGACCAGATGGTAGACCAGGTCACGGAAGTACTGCGAAGAAGAAGGAACGTCGCGTACAGCGCGAAAAACAATTTCTCGATTCAGACGGCAGAGCAGCAGGTGGAAGAATTTCATAGCATCATGGGAATGGTGGCGCTTGCGACCGTGGTGCTGAGCTCGATCGGGCTGCTGATCGGCGGGGTGGGCGTGATGAACATCATGCTGGTGAGCGTGACGGAGCGCACGCGGGAAATCGGAATTCGTAAGGCGATTGGCGCCAAGAGCGGAGACATCACCTGGCAATTCCTGCTGGAGGCCATGGCGCTGACGGGCACGGGCGGCGTCATCGCGCTGGTGCTGGTGAACGGCCTGGTGCTGCTCGTTCGAGTGGGCTTGAAGTGGCCGGGAAGCGTGCCGGCGTGGGCGGCGATCACGGGAATTGTTGTCAGCGTTTGTGTGGGGCTGGTCTTTGGCGTATGGCCGGCGATGAAGGCCTCGAAGCTCGATCCCGTGGAAGCGCTGCGGTACGAGTAGCGCGAGCGAAACTTTTCTCTCCGAATTTCCAATCAACTACGGCAAGCCAATCTTTGTTGGGAGAGTTTTCTGGACTGGCTAAGGTGTATTCGGTTGCGGGGATCGCGCCGAGGCGGAGGATGAATCTGAAGAAAAGTTTTGCGCGACGGCGGGCTTATTCATTTCGGCAAGCGCAATTTTCTGGACGCGAATTTCGCGGGACGAAGGATGTTGGTTTTCGGTTCGTGGGGTGGCGTCGCCCCAGAGGTCTGACTCGGAAGCCGGCAAGCTGGTTTGCCGCGAGTATCTGAATGCCTCGTACGGCACGCCGGGATGGAAATACTGGCGCGCAGGAGCCGGTGGAATTCCGAAGTGGGCGCGGAGTATGCCCGGAATCTGAATGAACATCGCCAGAACCAGGCATGCGGATACGGTCATCCAGACTTCGCGATGCCCTGCAGGCGCCGACCACCAGGAGTATATTTTGGCCGCCGGCGCGGGAATGCGCGGGCGCGAGCGGCAGAAAGGGTAGAGAGACTTGGCGAGGTCTTCGCAGGAAGCGAAACGGTCATCGGGATTTTTTGCGAGGCAGCGCGCGACAACCTGGTCCAGCGCGTGAGGGACAGCCGGATTGTGCCGCGAGGGAGCGACGGGTTCGTCGTTCAGGATCTGCGCGCAGACCGCTCCAAGCGTTTTCCCAGCAAAGGGACGAATCCCAGTAAGCATCTGATAGAAAACCACACCGAAAGAGAATTGGTCGGAACGCTGATCCTGGAATTCGTTCTGGATCTGCTCGGGAGCCAGATAGGCTGGCGTGCCCCTTAGCTGTCCGGAAGCGGAGTGCTGTGTCGTGAGGCGGGCGATGCCGAAGTCGCCGAGTTTCACTTTGTTTTCCGGTGTGATCAGGATATTTCCGGGCTTTACGTCACCATGAATAATGCCGGCGCGATGGGCCAAGGCGAGAGCGTTGGCCAGGTCGGCAGCCCATGCGCAGGCGCGTTGAACCGTCGGGGGGGACGTTTCGAGATGCTGTTCGAGAGTTTTGCCGGCGACGTATTCCATGACGAGGAAGGGAATGCCCTCCTGGTCGATGCCCACATCGTAGAGCTGGACAACAGCGGGATGAGAGAGCTGGCCGACGAGCTGGGCTTCGCGCAGGAACTGCTCTTCAAGGTCTTCGTCGAAGGTGTGAATGAAAGTCTTGAGCGCCACGGTACGGCCAATGACATTGTCGCGGGCTTTATCGACGCGGCTGGTGGTGCCGGAGCCGATGGGCTCCAGCGCTTGGTACCGGCCTTTTTGCGAAGTAATCATCAGGCAGAACGCAGGAGCCGCGCAGCGCGGTCGCGCAGGCCGTTGCCATTAGTTTGCGGCACGGGAACCGGTGTCGTCGTCTTGCGGCGCGCGAGGGGATAGAGCTCCTCGGCAAGCGCGTCGGCTGTTTGGTAGCGAGCCGCCGGATCTTTCGCCAGGCAGCGGGCCACGATGGCATCAAAGCCTGAGGGCAAGGAAGGATTGGCATGCGAAGGCGGCAGCGGCGTCGAAGAGAGAACGCGGCCGCAAATGCCCTGGAGAGATTCGGCGTCGAAAGGGCGCTTACCCGTCACCATTTCATAAAGCACGACACCTAGGGAGAAAAGATCGGAGCGCGCGTCCTGGGGCTTGCCCATGATTTGCTCGGGGCACCAGTAAGCGGGAGTGCCGAGCAGCGGCGTGGCGCCGGAATCGCGGCTGGCCAAACGCGCCATACCGAAGTCCATGAGCTTCACGCGGCCGTCATCTGCGATGAGCATGTTGGCGGGCTTAACGTCACCGTGAATCACACCCTTGCGGTGGGCCACTCCGAGGGCGGTGGCCATTTCCGCGGCCCAGGCACAGGCCTTGGAGGAAGGAAGGCTGCCCTTTTCCAAAATGCGGTCGAGCGCCTGGCCTTCGAGGAATTCCATGACCAGATAGGGGGTCTGTGTAGCTTCGTCGATGCCCATATCGTGGAGCGTAATGATGGAAGGATGGGAAAGCTGGCCGACGACACGCGCTTCCTGGATGAAGCGCTGGCGCGATTCGCCCTGGGCCCACTCCCTGGACAGGAGCTTGATGGCGACCAGGCGGCCGATCATGGGATCGTGAGCGCGAGCAACGCGGCCGGTAGCTCCGGTGCCGATGATTTCGAGAATTTCGTAGCGTCCGACTTGCACGGGGACCTCTCCCTCAGACAGGTAATTTCCGTGTCGATAGAAATGATGAAGGAAGGGCGTGTTCCATCAAATGAAGCAACCGTCCTGTTGTGCAGGGTACAGCAGTACTAGAACGGGCAGGCGTTTTAAGTTCTTAGTTTTTAGTCCACCCCCTCCCCCCGTTTTTTTGTAAGTGGTGCACCTAAAGGGCTTAGTCAGGACGTAAGTCTTTTGTTTGCAACACTTGCGAGGAGGTTCATAAGTGTTGCAGCTAAAGGACTTAATAAAAGTGTGGGCAGTCCCGATCGGGTCGGGATCTCCGATCCGCAACGGTGCCCAGAAAGAAAAGCGGGAGCAAGTTCCCACACTGCACATATAGTTATATACAGCGTTAAGTATAGCACGGGGTATGTAAAATCTAGAGGAAAACTTGTTCCCGCTGGAATGTGAGAGCCGAACTGGCGCGTTAGTGTTGAGAAGGGGGAGTACGGAGGGGCGCGAGCGTGGGTGAGGAATTCAAGCGCGCAGGGAAATCGTGGACAAAAGTCCTCATGGAAGGGTGCCAGAAGCCGTTGAAGCCGAAGAAGTACATTTCCTTGGTGGCTTGCTCGGCGGGCCATTTCTCGACGGCCATGCGATAGACGGCGGTGAAAACACCGGTGCGATCGTCGCCGAAGCGGCAGTGCATAAAGATTTTTTGCCCGGGATTGTCGCGGAAGAGCGAGAGAAACTGGACGACCTGTTCATCGGTTGGCGGATCCCAGCCACTGACGGGAATATTGATAAAGCGCATGCCCATGGATTCGGCATGCTTGCGCTCCCAGACGATTTTTTCGCGATCCTCGCCGCGCAGATCAACAATTGTGGTGATGCCCAATAATTTCAGCTCAGAGAATCCCACTTCCCGAGGTTGCGCGCCGCGATACAAGATATCGTTGATTTTTCCAGCGTTGGGAATTCCGGGGATGTTGATTTTCTGGCCGTGAGCCGGTTGGGGAAAGGCGGGAGCGGCAGTTTGAGAAACAGGCTGCGCGGGAGTTTGCGCAAGGAGAGGAAGAGAAGGGAAAAAAATGAAGGCGAGAGAGGTGAGGAAGCGTCGCATATGGAATTGGATGCAACGAGTGTAGCGTGAGAGGCACGGAGGGTAAAAGTGTTGAAGAAGAAGTGGTTGCGCGGGAAAGGCACCACTACAAATAGACGCAGTACGAAATCGTCGCCCACATTTTGCGTTTTTCTCTTGACAGAAAATATTCTTCCCTTGATACTGCGAATCCAGATTCGGGGGACGTGGAAGCGCCAGGCGGACCGAGTCGGGGATGGATCAAGGTCCGTGTGCGGCCACGAGGCGGCCCAGTTTCTAAACGAAAAAATCGAGCGCGAGATACCAGCTCAGCGCCCGTACTTGAGGCGGAGCACCTGCTGTTAGGTTGAGTGCGAAGCACCGGCCAGCGGCAGGGCATTGGCGTTTTGCGCTGAAAATAAAGTGCGACCGGAGTGCGGTCGGCTTTTTTTTCGCTGCCCGCTTTTACGGACCAAACGAATCGAAGTCGCGCGAGCTTCAGCACAGACCCTGATGCGAAGCGCGGCACCTCTGTGGGACGCAGAGGAGTAAAATAGAGGGGATCCCCCGCGCGAGTGGGGACCCAAGAGCGCGGAGGGACGGATGGCGACAGTGAAACATGCATTGAGCGGGAAATCCCCTGCCATGGATGCGGCTGCAGAGATGACAGCGGCAAGCACGGGAAAAGGTCTGACCTTCCAGCGGTTTTTTACAGACGGGAAGAAGTCTCCCTTCGACGCGGTCGAATGGGAGAAGCGCACAGCGCTGATCGGGAACGAGAAGGGCGTGACGATCTTCCGGCAGGAAGACGTGGAAGTGCCGAAGAGCTGGTCGCAGACGGCGACGAACATCGTCACCAGCAAATATTTCCACGGAAAACCGGGGACGGCGCAGCGCGAAGGATCGGTGCGGCAACTGATCAGCCGCGTGGTGAATACGGTTGTACGGTGGGGCGAAGAGTGCGGGTATTTTGCCGACATGCCGTCGCGGAACGCTTTCCGCGATGAGCTGACGCACCTGCTGGTCGAGCAAAAGATGGCGTTCAATTCGCCGGTATGGTTCAACGTGGGCGTGCAGCCGAAGCCGCAATGCTCGGCGTGCTTCATCAATTCGGTCAACGACAACATGGAATCGATCATGGGGCTGACACGGACCGAGGGGATGCTGTTCAAGTGGGGCTCGGGAACGGGGACGAATTTTTCGACGTTGCGCGGGAGCCGGGAGACGCTGAGCGGCGGTGGAATCGCGTCGGGCCCAGTAAGCTTCATGAAGGGCTTTGATGCGTTCGCAGGCGTGATCAAGAGCGGCGGAAAAACGCGGCGAGCGGCGAAGATGGTGATCCTGAACATCGATCACCCGGACATCGTGGAATTCATCGAATGCAAGATGAAGGAAGAGCGCAAGGCCCACGTGCTGATCGGGCAGGGCTACGACAGCTCGATTGACGGCGACGCTTATGCTTCGATTTTCTTCCAGAACGCGAACCATTCGGTGCGCGTAACGGACGACTTCATGCGCGCAGTGGTCGAAGATAAAGATTGGTGGACGAAGAACGTGCTCGACGGGCAGCCCAATGAAAAGCTGCGGGCGCGCGATTTGATGATGAAGATTTCGGATTCGGCGTGGCATTGCGGCGATCCCGGGATGCAGTACGACACGACGGTAAACCGCTGGCACACGTGCAAGAGCACGGCGCGGATCAATGCTTCGAATCCTTGCAGCGAGTACATGTTCCTGGACGATACGGCTTGCAACCTGGCTTCGCTGAATTTGATGAAGTACGTCAACGCCAGCGGGCAGTTTGACGTGGCGGCGTTCAAGCATGCGGTGGACGTGACGATTACGGCGCAGGAAATCCTGGTGGACAACGCGAGTTATCCGACGCCGAAGATCGAGGAGAATTCGCATAACTTCCGGCCGCTGGGGCTGGGCTACGCGAATCTTGGCGCGCTGCTGATGTCCATGGCGCTGCCGTATGACTCTGACGAAGGGCGCGATGTTTCCGGAGCAGTCACCGCGCTGATGTGCGGCGAAGCGTACGCGCAGTCTTCGCGAATCGCAGAGCGCATGGGACCGTTCCCGGGCTATGCGACGAACCGCGAGCCGATGCTGGACGTGATTCGCATGCACCGCGACGCGATGCGGGGAATCAAGCCGGAGCACGTGCAGACGGAATTGTTCCTGGCGGCCCAGGAATCGTGGGATGCGGCGCTTTCGAATGGAGAAAAGTATGGCTACAAAAATTCGCAAGTGACGGTGCTGGCGCCGACGGGAACGATCGGCTTCATGATGGATTGCGACACCACGGGAATCGAGCCGGACCTGGCGCTGGTGAAATACAAGAAGCTGGTGGGCGGCGGGCTGATCAAAATTGTGAACAACACCGTGCCGCAAGCGTTGATGAAGCTGGGGTATACGCCGGAGCAGACCAGCGAAGTCGTGTCGTACATCGACAAGAACGGAAAGATTGAAGGCGCGCCGCACTTGAAGATGGATGATTATCCGGTGTTTGATTGCTCGCTGGCGCCACAGGGTGGCGGGCGGTCGATTACATGGACGGGGCACGTGAAGATGATGGCGGCGGCGCAGCCGTTCCTTTCAGGCGCGATTTCAAAGACCATCAACATGCCGGAGGAATCGACGGTTGAAGATATCTCGAACGCGTATGTCGAGTCGTGGAAGGTGGGGCTGAAGGCGGTGGCCATCTATCGCGACAATTCGAAGCGTTCGCAACCGCTGAATGCGGGCGGCGGCAAGACGGAAGAAAAGAAAACGGAGGCAGTTGCCGCGGTGGCGATGGAGCCGATGCAGCGAGAACTGTTTGCGCGGATGCAGCGCGAGAAGATGCCCGTGGAACGCGCTTCGGTTACGCACAAGTTCAGCGTGGGGGGACACGAAGGGTATATCACCGTGGGGATGTATGAGGACGGCCGGCCGGGCGAGGTCTTCATGAAGATGTCCAAGGAAGGCTCGACGCTTTCCGGCATGGTGGACGGTCTGGCGCTGACCATTTCGTTGGGCTTGCAGTATGGCGTGCCGCTGAAGGTATTCGTGGACAAACTGCTGAACACACGGTTCGAACCGTCGGGGATCACCGCGAATCCGAATATTCGATTTGTTTCTTCGGTGCTGGATTACATCGCGCGGTGGATGGGCGGGCGATTCATTTCGGCGGACTACTTGAAGCTGAACAACGCAGCGCCGGCGGAGAATGCCGCGACGGCGGCTCCGGCGGCGGTTCTGCCCGCAATGACGCAGGCCAATCTGGATACGATGCAGTTGGCGCTCTCGGCGACACGGCCGAGCAATGCGCATGAAGGCGCGCCGACGTGCAGCGAATGCGGCATGCTGATGGTCCCGAACGGCGCTTGCTATAAGTGCGAAAATTGCGGCAGCACGAGTGGATGCAGTTGAGGAGCGAACAACAGTTGAGAGCACACCAACGATGAGCGCCCTCTCCTCCGGCACAGGAACAGCAGCACGGCTGGCCCCAGCGACGCCGAAAACACGCGGGTTTCTCCACATCGTCAGACACGGCGGAGGACCCAGCGCCATTTACATCGTGACGTATCACCGGCTGGACCGCGAGGGACCGTCGCCTTCGCTGGGGACCGGCGCGCATCCCAAGCCGGCGCTGGCGGAAGGCGCGCAAGAGTTGATCGAATTGCTGGAACGCATTGGCGTGGATTTTCACCTGGCAGAAGTGCGCGGTGCGCTGGAAGATATTCTTCGGCTCGGCTCAGCCAACATCCCCGATCTGTGGCTCAGCGACGAGGAGATGCTCGAGAAGGGCCTCGTCGAGGGCTAGCATCAAATCACTATCAAAAGCGAAAGCCGGAGGATTTGGCCTCCGGCTTTTGCTGTCTCAGTGGCTCGCGGGTCGCCTTAATCAGAACTCCTACCTACAATCGAGCCACCCTACTCTCAATGATTCAGCTGAAATGTCACGTCGATCGTCGTTGTGACCTCGATTGGCTGGCCATTTAGGAAGGTCGGTTCGTAGCGCCATTTTTGAACAGCCTTTGTAGCCGCCTCCGTAAGCAGAGCGTCGCCTGAAATTGTCTTCAAGACTCGAGTCTTACCCTTCCTGTCGATCAAGACCTGCAATCGGACCAATCCCTCGATGTGTTGCTTTCGAGCCTCCTTCGGATAGTTAGGGCTCACTCTGTGAATCAAGCGGGCTTGGTGAAAATTTCCGGGTATCGACTCGGGGCGACGCAACCGTTGAAGCGCTTCCGCCCAGAACGGGTAGGTACCACCCACATAACGAAACTGGCCTTCGAGGTAGACAAAGGAATTGACCCATGAGCGGTCCGGAGGATCCTCGGGATGCGCGGGACCATACCTAAAGTTCTCGACGGCTGAGGGCTGACTAAGCACGGGGATTCCAGCTTCCGGGCCGCTGGGAGCCGGAGGGTTCGGGAGCTCCGAGGGTTTGACGACCATCTCCCAGCCAGGAAGATGCGCGGCATTTTCAGTGACCCAAGTTAAGTGCCGCAAGAATCCAGACAGCGAAAGAGGATAGTCGTGCTGTAGATTGGCAGCGTCGGCCGGTGAGAAATGGTTGGCGATCCAATCATTTGCATTGGGAATGGAAAGTGCATCGAGTTCTGCGCGAAAGGCAATTTGGTCTCCGGACTTGTATGAGGAAATCAAATCTTCGAGTTGTTGGCGGAAGCCTTCGGCGGAGTCTGGATATGGACTTTTCTGAGACGCCTGCGTCTGAGCCGCGACAGTGAGCGCCAGGATCGAAATAACCATGGCGAGAGAAAAAGTGCGCACGGGGCGGCTCCTTGGCCAAGCAGTCGCGAAATGCTAGCACGAGATGTACGAATGTTATGTAACGATTTTGATCAACGAGGACGGGGCGGCGGGGCGGTCAGATACGGCCTATTCGTGTTGCGATGCAAGGGGGAAGCTCGTATAGTAGCCACATGAGCCCTCTCCGAGCACGCGTTGAGAACGGGCGCATCGTACTCGACGAGCCGACCACCTTACGGGACGGGACGGTTATCGACTTGGTAGCCGATGATGAAGGCGACGACCTCACGAATGAGGAGCGTCACGCCCTGCATGAAGCGCTATCGGCGTCTTGGGAATCGGCGGAAGCTGGCCGGCTCCGGCCCACGTCTGCCATCTTGGATGAGTTGCGCCGACGGCGGTGAGCCTGCTGGTTCACGTTACACCTGAGGCTGAAACGCAGATCCGCGATATCGATAGCTGGTGGCGCGAAAATCGTTTAGCCGTGCCAGACTTGTTCCTGAGCGAACTTACCGAATCATTCGACCTTATTGCCGGTGCACCGCAGATCGGGCGCCTGTACCGACCGTCGCCTGTCCGAAATGCGCGACGTTTGCTACTTAAACGGACGCGCTATCACGTCTACTACGTAACCATGACTGACGAGGTTAGGGTGCTTGCGGTGTGGCATGCCCAACGTGGCGTTGGACCACCTCTGCGGGCTAAGTGAATCGCGGCCCTGCGAATTCCCACCCATGATCGAGATGCTTGATCCTCTCGGTCTCCTGTTTTCTCGCGTTTTCGGTCAGCGCGGACGAGGGCGCAGGGGTGGGCGCGCGGTGAGGGAGCGGGGGCGCATGCGGAAGCGCGGGGCGAGCGGAGGGGGAACGTTGCGGAGGAAGTCGCCGCAGCAGGGGCAATGGCCTTCGCTGCCGAGAGGCGCGGTGAAATCGGCACGGAGCCAGTGACCGCGGGCTTCGCATTGCGGATTGATGCATTGCACGGTGAAGCCGGGCATGTATTGCATCTAGTCTCCCTCAGTGGCCGCAAAACTCAGATTGGTTCGGGTGCGAGCACGTAGCGCCGTGTCCGAACAAACTTCCGAGTTCCCCTTGTCGGCCAAAAGCACTTGCGAAAAAAAGCCCCGGGTAAGTTCCCTTAAGAAAATTGCGATTGGATAAATGCGATGGCGGGGATTGTGGCGCGAGAGGGCTGTGGTGTCAAGAGAAAAGGCTACAAGATATTGTGGTGAGGTTGCGGTGAGAGAAGAAACTACGAATTTTGGGTGGCGGCAAAGAAGTACGAAGATTTTCGTTGACAATACGAAAACCTTCGTATTATGCTGCGCGCATGGTGAAAGAACAACTACAAAAGCCAACGACTTCGGAGCTGGAAATCCTGCACGTGCTGTGGGAGCGCGGGCCATCGACGGTACGCGAAGTCCACGACTCGCTGAGCGAGAAGAAAGACCTCGGGTACACCACCGTACTGAAGCTGCTCCAGATCATGACGACAAAGGGCTTGGTGCGCCGAAACGAAGAGCAGCGGGCGCACGTTTATGAAGCATGCCAGCCGGCGACGGAAACCAAACGACAACTGGTGGGAGACGTCTTACAGAGGGTGTTTGAGGGCTCGGCGAGCGAATTGATGATCCATGCGCTGGAGGGGCGGCGAACGTCCAAGGAAGAGTTGGACGAGCTGCGCCGCCTGCTGGACGAGTACGAGGGGAGAAGCCGATGAGCAACCTAGCGAGTTGGATTTCGCCGGAGGTTTTGCGGACGCTCGGCTGGACGCTGCTGCACTTCCTGTGGCAAGGCGCGGTGGTGGCGCCGTTGTTTGCGGTGGCGTCGGCGGTTTGCCGGAGCGCTTCGGCTCGTTATGCGCTGGCGGTGGGGGCGCTGGTATTGATGCTGGTGTCGCCGGTCGTGACACTTACGTGGTTGCAGGCGCAAGCGAATCCGGCCGTTAGCACTGGGGCGGAAGGGGCTTTGACGTGGGCGGCGACGTCCACCCAGCACGCGACCGCGCTGTCAGGCTCCCGCGCCCCTGTTGCGGCGACGCGAAGCGAGCCAGCGACTGGGATGCTATGGCTGGTGGAGGCGTGGTTCCTGGGCGTGCTGTTGCTCAGTTTAAGGACCGCGGGTGGACTGTTCGTGATCGAGAGGATGCGGCGGAAAGAGATCCGGCCGGTGGCAGCGGAGCTGTACGCCAGGTGCATGGCGCTGCAGCGAAGAATGGGGCTTGACCGCGTCATTCGATATTGCGAATGCCACCGGCTGGATGCTCCGGCGGTGCTGGGATGGTTCAGGCCAGTGGTGCTGCTGCCGGTGAGGGCGCTGACGGGGTTGACGGAAGATCAGATCGAAGCAGTGATTGCGCATGAGCTGGCGCATATCCGGCGGTTGGATTGCTTCGTGAACCTTTTCCAAATTGCGACGGAGACGCTGCTGTTCTACCACCCGGCGGTCTGGTGGGTGAGCCAGCGGATTCGCGCGGAACGCGAGCACTGCTGCGACGACGAAGCGATTGCCATTTGTGGCGATGCGGTGAATTACGCGCGGGCGCTGACGTTGATGGAAGAGTGGCGCACGGCTCCGGCGCTGATGATGGCGGCCAATCGCAGTCCCTTGGGTGAGCGTGTGTTGCGGGTGCTGGGACTAAACGGAGCTACAGGGAGGATACGAATGGCGGGAATGGGAGTTAGTTTTGTTTGCCTGGCGGGGGCGTTGCTGGCCGGGAATGCATTTCTGGGAGTGGCGCACGCGTCGTTCGGTACGAGCGGCTCGGCAAAAGAGCTGCAAGAGAACGGGAGTGTCATCATTGTGAAGCCGGAGCCGCCAGCGGCCAAGGATCGCCGCGCGCCGGCCCCGAAGGCGGCTCCAGCCGCGCCGAGCGAACTTGCGCCAGAGCCAACGCCCGCGCCTGCAGCACAGAGCCAGCCTGCGCCTGCGCCGAACGATAGCAAGAAGCAATCGTACATGGACGCGATGGCGGCAGCGGGGGTCAAGATCACGGACGTGGACGAACTGATTAGCTTGAAAGTACAGGGCGTGACGCCGGAATACATCAAGGGGATGCACGAACTTGGATTGCAACCCGACGTGGAAGAACTGATTGGGATGAAAGTGCAGGGTATCACGCCGGAATACGTGCGCGAGATGCGGAAGTTTGATCCCAAGGTGGGCGTCGATGACTTGATCGGCATGAAAGTGCAGGGCATCAGTCCGGATTACATTCGTGAGATGAGGACTATCTACCCCAACCTGAATGTGGACGATCTGATTGGAATGAAGGTACAGGGCGTGACGCCGGAATATATCCGCGAATTCAAAGATTTGGGGCTGCAACCTAGCGCTGACGATCTGATCGGGTTGAAGGTGCAGGGTGTGACGTCGAACTACGTGAAGGAAATGCGGAACATCGGGCTGAAACCGAATACCGATGAGCTCATTGGGATGAAGGTGCAGGGAGTCACGCCTGAGTACGTGAAAGAGATGCAAGCGGCGGGATTTAAGGACCTGGATTGCAATGAGTTAATCGGAGCAAAGGTGCAGGGGATCACGCCGGAGTTCATCGAGAAAGCGAAGAAGCACGGGTTTCAGAATCTGACGCTGGACAAGCTGATGGCCCTGAAAAACGCTGACATTTTGTAGATCGCGCGGTGAAAAAAAGAAAGGAGCGAGTTGCCATGAATGCAAAACGAATGATTGGTCTGATCCTGATCATAGCCGGAGTGCTCCTGGGTGTGGCGAAGGCGCTTGGCGGCGAGGCGCAGAGCGGCGACTGGACGATACGGCACTCCGAGATACCGGGGAGAGTGGAGTTTTCGCTGATGGACTCGCGCGCCGGGCATCACTTTCACTCCAGTTCGGATTGGCCGGTGAGCGATTTTTCAGGAGTGGATCTTGGGAAGCCCGGGCGGCAGGAAGTTCATTTTACGATCGCGCGCGACGCGGGAAAGTTTGAATGCGAAGGGTTTCTCCACGATGGCGAAGGCGCGGGGCTGTTTCATTTCGTAGCTGACGCGAAATACGCGCAGGAGATGAAGGCGCTTGGTTTTGAGGGGATCGACGGCGAAAAACAATGGGCGATGGCGATCCACGATGTCAGCTTGAAGTTTGCCAGGGATATCAAAGCGAAGAATCTCCGGGGGCTGGACACGGACAAACTGATTGCCTTCAAGATTCATGGCGTGACGTCGGAATTCATCGACGCGATTCGCGCCGCCGGAATAAACGAATCAGATAGCGACAAACTGATTGCGTTTCGCATTCATGGGGTGTCGCCGGAATTTGTCTCGGGAATTCGCTCGGCAGGTTTGAATGTGTTGGACAGCGACAAACTCATCGCCTTCCGCATTCACGGGGTTACGCCGGAAATGATTCGAAGCGTGAAGCAGGCTGGTTACGAGCCGGAACCGGACAAGCTGATCGCCATGAGAATTCATGGGGCGACGCCGGAGTGGGTGGCAGATTTGAAGAAACAGGGATACGACCACGTGGATCTGGATAAGTTGATCGCCTTTCGGATTCATGGCGTGTCGCCGGATTTTATCGGGCAGATTCAGAAGCTGGGGTTCACGCATCCGGAGCCGGATCAACTGATTGCCATGCGCATTCATGGCGTGACGCCGGAGTTCATCAGCAGCCTGCAATCGCGGGGAATGAAGGACCTGAGTATCGACAAGCTCGTGAGCATGCGGATTCACGGAATCGACTGATTTTCACAAAAGACGCGCAATGCCCACGAGAAACCACAGCAGTTTGCCTCGTTTGCTGGCCGTGTTCCTAAACGGCTTCTGTCTGCTTGTCGTTTGGACGCTGGCTTCGGCTATCGCGCGCGCGCAACAGAGTGAATCCAACCAAGTGGACGAATACGTCAAGCAGCGGATGCGGGAGTCGCCGATACCGGGATTGTCGCTTGCGGTTGTGAAAAACGGCAAAATCATGAAAACAAGCGGGTACGGAGCGGCGAATCTCGAGACTGGCACGCCGGCCGGCCCCGAAACGGAATACCGAATTGCGTCCATCAGCAAACAGTTCATCGCTTCTGCCATATTGTTGCTCGTGCAGGAAGGCAGGATTGGACTGGATGACAAAGCTGCGAAGTATCTGGACGGAGCGCCAAATAGTTGGAGCCAGATTTCGATACGTCAACTGCTGACGCACACTTCCGGGATCGCCCGCGACCCGGCCGATTACCATCCCTACCGCGAACAGCCGATTACGGAAGTAATTCAGTCGGCTTATGAATTGCCGCTGAGTTTCCAACCCGGCGAAAAATGGCTGTATTCGAATGTGGGCTACTACGTTCTGGCGGAGGTGGTTTCGAAGGCCAGCGGCATGCCATGGGATGCTTTCATTTCGGAAAATATATTCGGGCCGGCTCAGATGAGCGCTACGCAGACAGGGACAGCCGTGGGCATCGTGCCTCATCGAGCGAGCGGCTATCAGTGGACGAACACGGGAGCGGCGAATGCGGAGAACTGGATCGCCGTGCGGCCGAGCAGCGCGTTTCTCTCGACCGTATTGGATTTGGCGAAGTGGGATGTGTTCTTGAGTTCAAGTGGTTTTCTCAATGATTCCAGCCGGAGAATGATGTGGAGTCCGGCGACGCTCAATGACAACACACCGGCCGGCTACGGATTTGGCTGGTACGTCGACTCGTTTCTGGGCCAGACAAGAATCCACCACGATGGGCAATACCCGGGTTTCCGATCGGACTACGAACGGTTTGACAACGACAAATTGAGTGTGATTGTGCTGGCAAATTCGGATCGTGTGAACCTAGAGTCGATGGCGATCAAGATTGCTGGGATTTACGAGCCGAAGCTTAGCACGCCACCGTTTGCGCTGAGCGCGGACGTGCAGAGTGCGCGGGCGACACTTGGCCACAGCATGGAGATCACAGTCACCGCAACAGACGAGGGCAAGCCGGCGGCGGACAGCTTGGTGGAAATAGAAATTTGGGACGAATCCGGCGCAGCAGTGTACAAAGAACATAAAGCAGGCCAGAACTTTGCCGTGCGAGAGTCAAAGACTCTGCGCTTTTCCTGGACGCCGGCGCGGCCGGGCAGATATTCGGTGAATGTAGGCGCTTATGGGCCAAAATGGGTTGCGAGCTATGCGTGGAAGGTGAATGCGGCCAGCGTCGTGGTGAATTAGGAACGCCGCGAGTTGGGTTCTCCGAAATTAGTTTGAGAGGAGCTGGCGCGAGCGAATGAAGAAAGCGAAGGCTAGACGCACGGCGGGAGATGGAGCTTTAAGAGTTCAGGAATCAGTTTGATGAAAGCTATGGCTTCGGAGGCGCACTGGCCGAGGAGTCTTGTGGCGGCAGCAATTGGGCCAGGTGGGCTTTCAGGCGATCGAGTACCTGCTGTTTATCGGTGGCCTGCTGTAGTAGCTCGTCGAGCTTCGCTTTGCCCGCCGTATCGTGGGCATAGTCGGTGTTCGAATAAAACTTATCATTCTCGAGCGATTGTTCGCGCAAGACCAGATTGAGATCGTCCAGCGCTTGTTTAATCTGGGCTTTGAGTTCAGTGACTTCTTTCGATTCCTTCTGATCCTTAGCGTCCGGGGCAGGAGAAGAGCCAGCGGCGGGGGCGCTTGCGGGAGCCGCAGTTGAAGAAGCACTCGAAGCAGGCGCGGCAGCAGCGGCTGCGGCATCTTGCGAAGCCGGGGTTGCGGGATTGGTTTGCGCAGCTGGCTTGATGTCTTCGTCGGTGATGACCTTGGCAGGTTTTGCCGGCGGTTTCTTCTGGTTGCGAGCGCGACGGGCGGCATCAGCAACAGACTGAGTATCCTGCGATTGAGCAAGAGCAGCCGTGGAGAGCAGCGTCACTGCCAGAACGGCAGCGAGTGCAAGGCGCGAGATGATGAAGCGCGACATAGTACTACTCCTTGAAAAGGTCTGAGCTGGGTCTAATTTCAAGATACGCCGGTAAGGGTGGAATGACAATCCCGGCTAGCGAACGAGTACGAATGAGCCAACGGTGAAGGTAAGAGCGATGGCCGCTCCGTGCGGGCAGGTTTTAGGCGCCGAATAATGCGCCCCGGAAGACCTCAACGACCCGCCGCGACGCGCTCGCCTGCTGAAACGTCACGGAACGAAAAGTGGGTTTGAATATTTTTCACCGGCTGGCCATTCGTTTCCGCGTAGGGGTAGATAAAATAGTTCAGCGGATCACCTTTCTGATCGGGCGAGAGACGGATGTCGCGGCCGTAGGTGAAGAAAACGCGGTTGGTGTCGTGAGCTCCGAAGAAGTAATCGCGCTTGGCGGCATTCTTCCAGGCTTCGGAGGCGTCGACGGGAACCCAGCCGACTCCAGCGAGATAAAATTCCGCCCAACAGTGGTAGCCGGCGATGTCGCCTTCGGTTTTGCCTTCGGGAAGCGGGAAACCAATTTCGAAGCGCGCCGGGATGCCGGAGGAGCGCATCATGCCGATGAACAGGGAATGGAAATCGGTACAGTTGCCGCGCTTCGAAGTGCAGGCCCAGATGGCGTCGCCGCGGCCCCAGCCTTCGCCGGTTTTATCGTACCGCATGGTGGCGAGGACGTAATCGTAGATGTGGCGAGCCTTTTCGATTGGCGTAGTATCGCCTGCGGTGTGCTCTTTGGCCAGCTCGGCGATGGTGCCGTTGAGGGGGACGAGTTTGTCGGGCTCGAGGTAGCGTTGCAAACTCGGATCGCGGGACGTTAAGGCGGAGACGTTCTTGAGCGAGTCCGCATCCAAAGAAACCTTGTGCTCACGGCGAACGGCGGTGAAGCGGAGCGTTACATCAAAGCCAGCGGCGGCTTGCACTGCGGTTGGCGTGAACACCGCGAACTTATTTCCGTATTCGGCATCGCGGCCCTGGGCATACCAGACGGGGCTATCGATGTGCAAGTCACGAACGTCCTGGTAGGCGTCGGCCTGCGGCAAGGGAATCCAGAGATGCGTGGGACCATGAGAATCGGCATTGGCGGGAACACGTACCTGATAGGTGAATTCGAACAAGCGGGTTGGCGCCGCTGCTCCAATTGTTTCTGTGCCGCTTCCGCGGCGCGCGTGGGCGGCAACCACGGCAACAAGAGCGAGCAAGAGAATGGGCGAAATCACAAGACGGAATCTGGTCATGGAAGGACTCCTGGTCGGTGAGTATGGCGCGAGGTGGCGCGAAGGAGATTATACTGATTTGAGGGATAAATCACAGAGGATAAGTCCGGGGAGCGGAGAAATTGCTAAATTTCAGGATGTTCCTCCTGCTTGCACTGACGTTGCTGATTGCGGCGAGAAAAGCCGGCGGTCAAGTGCCGGCGAATGAAGCACAGTCACCGTTGCCAGTCGTTGTGCCAACTGCTGGTGCGAATCAGTCTAAAGTTCAAACCCCGGAGCATCGCTTCTGGGATGAGAAGAATGATTGGTTGTTTGCAAGTGTCGCAGCAGCACGGACGTTTGATTATTTTTCTACCCTGAACTTGAGGCGGCGGGGAGACCAGGAAGTGTTCCTCACCAATGATGTGGTGGACAATCACGCAGCGTTCGCAGCGATTGAAGCCGCGGGAACGGGTGCTTCGATCGGGGCGTCGTATTTATTTCATCGCTATGGACATCACAAGCTGGAACGTTGGACTTCGATCGTGCATTTCGGATTGACGACAACGGGCGCGGTGCGGAACTACTGCCTGAAAACGGCACATCCCAAGACGACTCCGTAGGCACGCGCCTTGCCCACAACGAGGAAACGCTGCCCAGTTCTCTCCGTCTAACTCAATGTGATGAAATCTTGCAGTTCGAATAGTGGTGCGGCATACTCGCCGCCAGTGGGGGCCCTGGTCGGTACCGCACGGAAAGTATGGCTTCGAAATAGGCGAGGTGGTTTTATGGGACGGTGGGTCTCTCTTCACCGTTTCGCGATGATTTTTTGCGCCGGACTGCTTTTCGTTACAACGCCGCGCGGTGCTGCTGGCCCTTTGCCATCCGCTTATCCGGAAAAACCCTCGACACAAGTATCGCCGCAGCAAAGCGGCTCCTCGCAGGATGCCGCTTCCGAAACGAAAACGACGGAACAAACCAAAACCGAGCAGTACACGCTTTCGCACGAGCGGCAGGCGAAAGCAGTGGCGTATTCGCAGGCAGGCTACACACTTTATTTTGTTTCTTATTTTCTTGGCGGACTTTTTCTGTTCTTGATACTGCGGTTGGGCTGGGCGGCCAAGTTTCGCGACGCTGCTGAGAATGTAAGCGACAAGAAATGGGTCCAGGGATTTGTCTTCGTTCCGCTGCTTTTTCTGACCCTCGACGTTTTGGATCTGCCGGTGCGACTGTACTGGCATGCGCTTTCATTGCACTACCAGCAATCGATACAAGGTTGGGGATCTTGGTTCTGGGATTGGACCAAGGGAGAGCTTATTGGTGTGGCATTTGGAATCGTCCTGGTCCTGATCCTGTTCGCTGTGATGCGGCGCAGCCCGCGCCGCTGGTGGTTGTATTTCTGGTTTCCGGCGGTTTTGATTCTCCTCGGAGTAGTCGTGATCACTCCGCTGGTGATCGATCCGCTGTTCAACAAATTCGAGCCGCTGAGCAAGGAGCATCCAGAGCTGGTTGCGTCTATCGAGAAGCTCACTAATCATGCGGGAGTGCCTATTCCGCCCGACCGGATTTTCCTGATGGCGGCAAGCCAGAAAACCAATGCCATCAACGCGTATGTGACCGGGCTGGGAGCGTCGAAGCGCGTCGTCATCTGGGATACCACGTTACAAAAGACTACGAATAACGAGTCGCTGTTTATCGTCGGGCATGAGCTTGGGCATTACGTGCTTGGACACGTGTGGCAAGGATTTTTGCTGGGGGCGGCCGGGCTACTGCTGGCGCTTTACTTGCTGTTTCGAGGCTTACACTGGGCGTTGGACCGGTGGGCCAGGGACTGGAAACTCTACGGTCAGGAAGATTGGGCTTCGCTGGCGGTGTTGCTATTGCTGCTGCAAGCGCTGTTGTTCATTTCTTCGCCAGTCATCAGCGGCTTGAGCCGGATGCAGGAACATGCGGCGGATGTTTACGGATTGGAAGTCGTTCACGGGCTGGTCCCGAATTCGGAGGAAGTCGCCGCGCACACGTTTCAGGTACTCGGCGAAATTGACTTGTCGGACCCAAACCCGCCGCCGCTTATCACCTTCTGGCTCTATTCACATCCGCCGCTGGCGGAACGCCTGGTGTTCGCGCACAGTTACGATCCATGGTCAAAAGGGAAATCGCCGAAGTACGTGAAGTAGCCGTTCATGAAGCGCTCACACTAGGACGCGGAACGTGCCAATGCGTGCTTGCGGGCGAACGCGGCCACTTTGCTGCGGTTGCCGCAAAGGGCCATGGAACACCAACGGCGGCGGTGCGTGCGCGAATCGTCGTAGAAGAAAAGACCGCAACGCAGATTGGCACACAGCCGGAGACGCGCGCGCGTTCCTTCGGCGATAATCTCGGCGCCGGAGCGGGCAACAGCAGCGAGCAACCAGTCCAAGCCCCCTTCCCGCGCGACGAACTCGATTTTCCAGGTGCTGTCCTGGCCGACCAGCTCATCGTGCCCCTCGGTAACGCGCAGAATCTCGTTAACGGGCCCGATCCATTCGCCAGCCATTCGTTGCTTTCGGACCATGGCGGCGAAGGCCTTGCGCAACGCGACGTTGAGGCGCCGGGCCTTCAAGAGAAGAGCTTCGGCAGCCTGTGGGTCGATTTGGGGAAGACCGAGAAGCTGGATGCCTCGCTCGGTAGTAACAATGTTCGTCGAGTTCAGGAACTGGATAAGCCGCTCCCAGGAAAGCTCGGCGTTTAGCGGGGCCGCATTGACAAAGTCGACGGACAGGCGTCCACCGAGCAAGGCCGGGCGCGAAGCGGAGCTTGGCAAGTGATGAGCCTCCGGCAAGAAGGTCAGTTAGAGCTTAAACCAGTTAGGGCGAAATAACCAGTAAAGTTTTCTATAGCGGTTATTTCCAGAAAAGCAGGCTCCACCCAAGATTTTTGGTAACTCTTAGCGGATAATGAAATCAGATGGTTTGGCAGTTGGAGAGTAACGATGAAGCGCTTATTTGCTGGGTTGACCCTCGTTTCTGCAAGTCTGCTAGGGGCTACGGCTTTGACTCGAACACACACACAGGCCGCTCCCGGAATGCCCCAGGCTTCCTGCACACCTGTAGTCGTCGAATTATTCACATCTGAAGGTTGCTCCAGCTGTCCTCCTGCGGACGCTTTGCTGGCCCGCTTGGCTGGCGAGCAGCTCGGCAGTAACGTGCAACTGATCGCGTTGGAAGAACACGTCGACTACTGGAACGATCTGGGCTGGGTTGATCCATTTTCATCGCCAGACTGGACCTCGCGGCAGTACGTTTATGCGGGTGCACTGAAAAACGGGAACCCGTATACACCGCAAATGGTCGTGGACGGGACCGTGGAGTTCGTTGGGAATCACTCCAAGCAAGCACGGGAGACGATTCTGAAGGCCGCGGGCATTCCAAAAATCGCAGTGGCTCTGGTGCAAGGCGAATCGAAGAGCGCAGGCGTAATCAATTTTTCTGCCAAGGCCGGCAAGCTGCAAGGAACTGCGGGAAGCGACGCTGCCGAAGTGTGGCTGGCCATCACGGAAACGGGGTTGCACTCCGCAGTGACGCGCGGCGAAAACGCGGGCGAGGATCTTCACCATGCCGCCATTGTGCGATTCATGCGCAAAATCGGCGAAGCGAAAGCTGACCGCGAGGCATCCTTTGCCGGAGATGCCACGGTCCTGTTGAAGAAGGAATGGAAGCGCGAAAACCTGAGGGCTGTGCTCTTTGTGCAGGAGAAAAAGAGCCGGCGGATTCTCGGCGCGGCGGAAATTCGCATCGCGGAATAGAACTGGAACCGGCCGCGGAAATCTCGAAATCGCGTCACAGAAAATATTTCGTTCATTGAACAACATCGCCTCCTGTACTATCAAACCCAGGCGGGGAAAAAGGAAATCCAACCTAAAGCTGTACTCCGATAGGACGCGCAAGTATGAGGCGCCCGAGCTGTTTCCTTGGACCCAACTGGTTCTCCTGAAAGAGCTGTGGTTGTGAGATTCTCTTTTTGAGGTGAATGTTGGAACTTGATCCGTCAAGCGGCGCTCCTTCGACACCGCCAGTCCTAGCCCGGCCACCCCAGGGCCTTCTCGAGAAAATCTTCCTGAATGATGATGAACTCCGGACGATTTGGAGAGTGCTGCTGTACGGATTGTTCTGGATCACGTTTTCGTTTGGGCTGGACTTACTGGCAATCGAATTGTTTGGATTTTCCGCGAACCCAATTTCAGCGCAAAGGGTTTTGCGGGAGGATTTCCTAAGCTTCCTGGCTGCCTTCGGTGCCGCGCTGGCGATGGCAAAACTCGAGCGGCGCCCGGTAGACGTTTATGGGTTGCCCCGCGAGCGGGCTTTTGGAAAGTTATTCTGGCTTGGTTGTCTCCTGGGGTTTGTTGAAGTGAGCTTACTGCTCGGCTCGATTGCCGCGTTTGGCGGATATTCGTTCGGCCCTGTTTCTTTGCATGGCCTGGAAATAGCGCGGTGGGGCGGGCTTTGGCTTGTGGCATTCGTCGCGGTCGGACTTTCGGAAGAATACTTGTTCCGGGGCTACGCGCAATACACCTTGGCACGGGGGATTGGATTCTGGCCGGCGGCGATGTTCCTTTCCGTTTTGTTTGGCGCCGGGCATCTCTGGAATCCTGGCGAGAGTTACGTAGGAGCCGCGGGCGTGATCGCCACCGGGCTCCTTTTCGCTTTCACTCTGCGAAGGACCGGCAACCTCTGGCTGGCAGTGGGCTGGCATGCGGCCTTTGATTTTGGGGAGACGTTTCTCTATTCCGTTCCCGACAGCGGCATGCTCTTTGAGCATCACCTCTCGAATGCGACGATGCACGGCCCAGAGTGGCTAACCGGCGGAACGGTGGGGCCGGAAGGCAGTGTCTTCAGCTTCCTGACCCTGGGGATTATGGCCATCGCGGTTCATTTTCTTTTCCCTGCAAGGGAGACAGTGAAAGAGACGAAATAGAGGGAGTACCCCCGGGCAATTTGCATGAATATCAAAGGAAAAGACTTAGGAAATTTGCATTTCGTAAAGTTTTGATTCTGAAAGGGATGCATCTGGGAGAGCAAAACAGGTAGACACGGAAAAACGAGACAGAAAAAAGCAAGCTCGCACACTCTCAAACGTCGTTATCTACAGCAGTAAGTATACTACAGATTAAGGAAAAGTCGAGAGCGATTTTAGACTTTTTTGGGGTTTGGGAAAATGGTTAGTGGACGAGTTCGGAGGCGACCACGAGGCGGACGCCTTGCGCTTGTGCGTGCGGAAGGACTTCGCGTAGGGCCTGGAGCGTCGCTGGGTGAGGATGGCCAATCGCCACTGCCTGGCCCTTTTCGCGGGCCCCTCGTAGGGCAAGTTCGAGTTGCCTGCGAACCGCCCCGACTTCGGCGACGTCGTCGAGGAAAGGTACGTTGCGGAATGCAGAGCGAACGCCAAAATCCTGCGCCGTCTCGTACGCCACGGTAGCCGCGGTGGTGCGGCTGTCGACATAGAAGAGGTGATGGTCGCGAAGCACAGGCATCAACTCATCCATCAGCGCGGCGTCAGCCGTAGCCTGTGATCCTTGATGATTGTTGATCCCGGCGGTATCCGGAACATTTTGCAGAAACTGATCGACTACCTCCGCAACCTCCTGCGCCGGCATGCCGGGACGAAGTTCCAATGCTTCAGGCGTCTCGTTAGCGACCGATTGCATGGGAAGGTGAAGCATGACCTGGAATCCACGGCGATGTGCTTCCTGCGCGATTTCCATCGAGTGTTCGTGATTGGGTAAAACAGAAATCGTGAGCGGGAAACCCAAGGCAAAGACAGCTTCGGCTGCCGCCCGGTCACTGCCGAGATCATCGATGATGATCGCCAGGCGGGCGCCCCCATCAGTCTCGCTGGAATTTTTGACTCCGGCACTGGACGCAAGTGGAGCGCGGGTCACGATTTCTATTTCCAGCGTCGGCAAGCCTGCTCGTCGAAGCTGAAATTGAAAGAGATCTCCGGTCTGCACGGGAGGATCCTGCGTCAGATGATTTCGAACCGCGGCAGAATTAAGACTCTGCAGGAGCTTGGCCAGCGCGGCACGGTTCGTATCCGCTGACGATGCGTTCTTCAATACAATCCGAAGGTAACCCGTGTTTCCGGATGTCTCGCTCGAGAGGCCTTGACGGTACTTTATTGCGGTTCCTGCAGGAACCGCGGCAGAGGCAGCAGCCGCGAGATCGCGGGTGAGCTGGCGAATTTGCGCAGGTGTGAGCCGGTTCTCTTCGTTCTTTTTGCAGCCACCGGGCAGAATTGCCAAAAGGGCGCAAAATCCCAGAAGTGCAAACCTTGTTGCACCAGATTTTTTGCGCAGAGAAAAAGGAAGTTTTAGGCGGAGCGAGCCAGGCTGCTGGAACACGGAATCCTAGGCAGCCTTTTTCACGGGAGCCTTCAACAAGTCGAGCGCGCGGTGAAAGATGGGGTCTTCGGGAGAAAGCGGCCGCGGCCCGAGCCCGGGTTCCTTCTGGGCTTCCGCCGGAGTTGGCGCTGACTCTTCATCGGTGGTATCCGAATCATCTTCCGCAACGGCGCGCACTACTTCCGTGGGAGTCACGCCTTCTTCCATGATCGATTTGCCGCCGGGATTGTAGTAGTTCGCGACTGTGAGGATAAGCGCGGCACCATCGTCGAGCGTAATAAGCTTCTGCTCGGATGCCAGGCCAAAAGTGCGCTCGCCTACCACGTCTCCACGGTGATTCGCGCCGATGGCGGAAGCTAGCACTTCGGCCGCTCCGGAAGTCGTGGCGTCAATCAACACGGAAACGGGATTCTTCCAAATTACCTGTTTGGGTTCGGCGGAAAAGACTTGCGCCGAGACGGTCTGCCCGCGCAGCGTGGTCAGAATGCCGGAAGGAACGAAAAGCCGAGCGGTCGAAATCGCCTCGGAAACTTGTCCGCGTCCGCATTCGCGCACATCCAGAATCACCTTGTGAATGCCCTGTTTTTCTGCGTCCAGTAGTCGATTGCGGATTTCATCGGCGCGGCCGCTGTCGAGCGAGGGGATGCGCAGAACCAAAATATCGGGATCCACTTTTTGCAAGATGATTTTGGACGTCGGCAACTTTTCGCGAACAACGTCAACCTCTTCCGGCGTGGCTTTGCCGCGGCGGATCACTGCTACCTTGATACCCGTGCCCGGCTGGCCGTTGAGAAGATTCAGGGCCTGGCCAACAGACATGTCGCGGGTTGTGAAACCACTGATGGCTTCGAAAATGTCGCCACTTCGGATGCCCGCTTTGGTGCCCGGGCTATCCGGCAGAACGGAGAGAACGATGATGTAGCCGTAGCGCTTGCTGAGCGTCAGGCCGGTCTCGGCCGTGCCGGCATTGGCGAGCTTTTTCTTGTATTCCGCGTACTCGCGGGGCGTGAGGTAGCTGGACTGAGAATCGAGCGATTCCAGCATTCCGTGCAAGGAACCAGCCGTCACGGTGTGCATGTCGGGATCGTCGACGTAATCCTGCTGGACTTTTTGCAGCACCTCGCCGTACACGGTAAGAGACTTATAGGCCTTTTCGTCCTGCGTGCGCCCGAGGACGTGCCCAATGCCTGCGTAACCGAAGATAGCTGCTGATAAGAGAAGAATCCCGATGCGAGCCGCTCGATTCATGCCCCACCCTTCCTCAAAAAAAGCTCCAAACAAAAATTATACACCGCCAAACAATAGGACGCTTCGATATTCGAAAAGGAAGCCTTATGAGGCACGTAAGGCAGGTGCAAGGAAGGGTTTCCCGATATGAGACACGGTGAAACCACCAAACGTTGCGAAAAAGCCACACCATTTTGTAATTGGGCACATTTGCTTCCTATAAGTTATTGATAATAAATAACAAATTGGCATGTCGTTGGTAGACAACATGCTAGTACAATCGTTGGCGCATGTTCCAAACAACCATTGCGAGAGTCTCGAGCGTCGAGGGTGTCGGCCTCCACACCGGTGTGTACGGGCATGTCCGCTTGGTGCCTGCTCCGGCCGAGACCGGTATCGTGTTTCGACGTGTGGACCTCGACAATTTCCCGGTTGAGGCTCAGGGGCACAACGTCACGCGGGTCAGTTATGCCACGAGCCTCATGAAACAAGGTGTTTGGCTCTCCACCACGGAGCATCTCCTTGCCGCGATCTATTCCTGCGGTATCGACAACATTTATGTCGACATTGACTCCATCGAAATACCTATTCTCGACGGTTCGGCAGAGCCTTTCATGCAGATGTTGGAGCAATCTGGCGTTCGGAAGCTCCGCCGCAGGCGGCGCTTTCTGAAAATCTTGAAGCCGCTCGAGGTCGTCGAGGGGGACCGGCGTATCGGCATCTATCCTGCCGATGAGTTTCGTGTGCGATGCTATGTCGACTTTCCGCACCCGTTGGTGGGCCAGCAGGAAGTGGAGATGCTCGTAGGTCCGGACACGTTCCGGCATCTTTTGGCGCGTGCGCGAACGTTCTGTTTTCAGCGCGACATCGAACCGCTCAAGGCCATGGGCCTGATTCGCGGTGGCTCCCTCGAAAATGCCATCGTGCTCACCGACGACGGCGTGATGAATGGGCCATTGCGCTTCCCGGATGAGTTCGGACGGCACAAAGCACTGGATCTCATTGGCGATCTCGCATTGGCGGGCCTGCCGCTGCTCGCTCGCGTAGAGGCGCATAAGGCCGGCCACGCACTTCACACGCAGCTTGTCAGCCGCCTGCTTGCCGATCCCTCGCTCTGGACCATCACCACGGGCGAAGCCGTCCGCCCCGAAAGCGACACTTATCTGACTGCCCTTTCGCCTGCACCTGCAACTGATTAGTTTTGCGCTTCCACCGCTACCCAGGCGGTTTCACTGAACCGGTGGACTCTTCGAATCGGCTCCACTGCGTAGACTGGAGCGGATTATCCCCGTTTCATCCGTGTAGAAATGCCTCATACCCGTCGCACCTGGGGCCACTGGGTCGGCGGCCAAGCCATATTTAAGAATATGCCCCGCGTCGTCGCGCTTCATCGGGATATAAAAATATTGATAGCCCCATTTCACTGGCAAAGTTCCTCCAGCGGTGGCGAGGGCGGGGCTTCCCTGGGGTGGAGGACACGTCACCGGGGCCGAACCATCCAACACCAGGTAAGTAGGGTCAGGTGGATAGCCCTGCTCCGGGCATTGCACTGCGAATTTCGCCAGGGCCGTGTTGTAAGCGCGCAGCGAGGTAACCGCCGAGGCTTCGTTGGCTGCCACCTTCGCGCGCAATAGATTCGGGATGGCGATGGCGGCAATGATTAAGATGGGGATAAACGACAAGCCGGCGTAGCCAAGCACCAGGCCGGCAATGGCCACACCCTTTCCGCCAAGGCGTCCCGCGCTCCGCCGGATTTCGGAGAGAGACAGATGGCCCATAATGACCGCTAGAATCGCCGAGGGCGGGAAGAAAAAGAAGAAGCCGCAGACCAGGCTCCCAATGGCTTTGCCGCTTGTCTCGGCCTGGCCAGGAACCGCTGAAGTCCCGATGAGGTTCGAGCGGCAGTAGGGACAGACTTGGGCATACTCTCCGATCGCTTGGGAACAGTAAGGACAAGGCCGCATGGGTGACCTCCCAATGGCGGATTACTGACGTGTAATGAACCCCGAGAGCAACAGACTATAGTGGAGGAAATGGATTACGTCCAGAGCACAATCCGGCGCTTCTCTAGAGCTGAATGATTGTCAAAGAAGAAGGGGCGGGCGAAAATGAGGAGTCATGCCAACCAATGATGTAGCGATTGTGGTCCTGGCCGCGGGGAAGGGCACGCGGCTGAAGTCGAGCCTGGCCAAGGTGCTGCACCGCGCCGGTGGCCGCACGCTTGTGGAGCATATCGTTCGTTCTTGCGAAACGCTGAAGGCACGCGCGACCGTTGTAGTAGTCGGTCACCAGGCGGAACAAGTCGCTTCCGTAGTCGAACCGCTCGAGGCCGTGACGGTGTTGCAGCAGCCGCAAAATGGCACGGGGCACGCGATGCAAGTCGCGAAGCGGGCATTAGGCCGAGCCAAGTTTGCCGTTGTACTGCCTGGCGATGCGCCGCTCGTGCGTACCGAAACGTTGAAAGCGCTGATTGCCGCGCATCGCAACGGAAACGCGGCGGCCACGATTCTCTCCGCGGTGCTTGCCGATCCTTCCGGCTACGGGCGCGTCGTGCGCAAGTCTGAGACGGCGGTCTCCGCGATTGTGGAAGAATCGCAACTCACCGACGAGCAGCGCGAAATCAACGAAATCAATTCGGCGATTTATTGTTTCACACTGGAGAAACTGTGGCCCGCGCTGGCACAGGTGAAGCCGAACAACAAGCATAGAGAGCTGTACTTGACTGACGCGATCGCTGTGCTCAACGCCAAAGGCGAAACCGTGCTTGCCCAAGTGGCCGCTGATTCTCGTGAAGTGCTTGGTTGCAATACACGAGCGGACCTTGCCGAAGTCGACCGCATCTTCCGGGAACGGAAACGGAACTGGCTGATGGATGAAGGCGTCACGATCCAGCTGCCGGAAACCGTGCTGATCGATCCAGATGTGACCGCGGGCGAAGACACCGTCATCGAACCCGGCGTTCAGTTGCTGGGCAAGACAAAAATCGGCGCGCGCTGCACGATTCGAACGGGCAGTGTTCTGACCGACGCCATCCTTGGTGACGACGTGACCGTCGAGCCGCACTGCGTCGTGGCGCAGAGCCGCCTCGATGACCGCGTCATCATTGGGCCGTTTGCGCGATTGCGGCCGGATAATCATTTGAAGGCCGGCGCGCGCATTGGCAATTTCGTCGAACTCAAGAAGAGCACGATCGGCGAAGGCTCCAAAGCGATGCACCTCTCTTATCTGGGCGACACGAAGATCGGCGCGAAGAGCAACATCGGCGCTGGCACGATTACCTGCAATTACGACGGTTTCCACAAATATCCGACTTCGATCGGGAACAAAGTTTTCATTGGCAGCGATACGACCCTCGTTGCGCCCGTGCGCGTCGGTGACGGTGCTTACGTTGCCGCCGGTTCGACCATCACGGAAAACGTCCCTTCGGATGGGTTGGGAATTGCCCGCGGCAGGCAAGTCAATAAAGCCGGTTGGGCTGCAAAGAAGCGCCGTGCGCTGGCCGCCGCGGAAAAACCAAAGAAAACTTCTTCAAAAAGAAGACCGCGACGGTCTTCGAGAAAGCGCAAACGCTAGCATCTTCGGACTTCCTCGTTCTGCCGGCGATTGACGCAGGATTCTGTAATTTTCCCATCGCATTCTCTACAACTTGAATCATTGAATACCAACCGTGCGGGTGCTATCGTCCGCGGTACGTGAAGCGGAAGGAGTCCGTCCTTGAGCAATTGGGTCAATTGGCTGCTGGTGATCGTCGGCATCGTTTTCGTGATCGTAGAGCTTGCGCTGGGTGCGCTGACGGGCTTCGATCTCGCGTTGGTTGGCGCGGCGCTGGCCGTGGGCGGAGGAATCGGCCTGCTCGCCGGCTCGGCAAACATCGGGATGCTCGCGGCCGCCGGGGCGGCGTTGCTTTATTTTGCGTTATTTCGCAGCTGGCTGAAGTCCAAGCTGACCGTGCGCGACCAGGCCTCCAACGTGGACGCGGTTCTCGGCAAAACCGGCGTCGTCACCAAGCGCATTGCGCCGCGTGACTGTGGTCTCGTCAAAGTCGGCGCGGAAGAATGGCGCGCGGAGCTCGCGCCGGGCGATGAAGCGGCCCGCGAAGTTGGCGCAACCATTACCGTAAGTTCCGTCGAAGGCGTGACTCTCAAGGTGAGGTGAATTCGCATGGATGCAGGAATTTTTTTCGGGTTTCTCCTCGTGGTCTTTTTGCTCTTTTGTTTGACGGCACTGGCCAAAGGCGCGCGCACCGTGAAGCAATACGAAAAGGGATTGATCACTAGGCTGGGGAAGTACCACGGCATGGCGCCGTCGGGCCTTACCTTCATCATGCCGTTCGTCGACGACATCATGCGCGTGGATATGCGCGAACAAGTCATTACCGTGCCGCCGCAAAAACTCATCACCAAGGACAACGTCACTGTCGAAGTCGACGCCGTCGTCTACTACAAAGTGATCGATCCGGTGAAATCGCAATATGAGGTACAGGATTTCGGGTATGCCTGCACGACACTGGCGCAAACGAATTTGCGCAACCTGATCGGCGACCGCACGCTCGACGAAACCCTCGTCGCTCGCGACATGATTAACAACAACCTGCGCCATGTGCTCGATGAAGCCACCAACGGTTGGGGCGTAAAAGTGACACGCGTCGAGGTGCAAAAGATCGAGCCGCCGCGGGACATTACCGATGCCATGTCGCGCCAGATGAAAGCGGAGCGCGAAAAACGCGCCGCTGTGCTGGAAGCCGAAGGCATCAAGCAGAGCCAGATTCTTCAAGCCGAAGGCAAGAAGCAATCGGAGATTTTGAAGGCCGAAGGCGATGCGCAGGCCCGTGTGACGCGCGCCAACGCCGAGGCTGAAGCCATCAAGCTCGTCTCCACCGCCGCCGAGACTTATTTCAAGGAACGCGCCGAAACCATGCGCCGCCTCGAAGTCTTGAATAATACTCTCGCTCAAAATACGAAATACATCGTCCCTTCCAACTCCAGCCTCGTAAATGTTTTGGGACTCGACAGCGCCATACACACTTTGCCGAAGCCCAATCCGGATCCATCCGCGCCTCCCCCGCCCAGTTCGGCAGGGCGTTCGATCTGACCAGTAACGTGTGAGGTATTCGTATGGCTGAACCTCAGACCCAAGCCGCTGCAAAGTGCAAGTCGATCTGTCCCCATTTCGTCGTGCCCGATGTCGTCGCTTCGGCGGAACACTATCGCGACGTCCTGGGTTTCAAGATTATGGGCTACTGGTTTGATCCGCCCGTCTTCGCCATCGTGGCGCGAGATAACGTCGAAATTCAATTGGGAAAGTCCGATGACGGAGCTCCTCCCTCGCCCAATAGTGTGCGCCGCGAAGAGAGCCTGGACGCCTACATTTGGGTGAACGATGTCGATGCTCTGCACGCGGAGTTGCAGGGACGCGGCGCCAAAATTCTCGAACCTCCCACTCTTCGTGTCTACAAATGCTATGAACTGATGGTCGAGGATAACTGCGGCTTCCGCCTGTGCTTTTCGATGGATACCAGTTCGCTGCCGAGTTGAGAATCCGTACATACAGTCAGTCGGAGGAAAAACCCTTGGCACTCTTTGAGTTATTTGGATGGCTCAAGTATTTCCGCGAGCAGAGACTTCAGGAGAACTTAACCCAGAAAGACCTCCTTAAGAAGGAACTCTTGTTGATCGCCTACGCAATTCTCGGAATTTTTGTTCTCATCGGTTTCCTATTTGCGCTTGTCTGGATCTTTGGCAAGTAGCTGACTGCTTTTTGGGTAGCTCCAGTTCCGAAAATGTCAAGGCGCCTGCGATGGCCGCGCGTGTGCTAAAATAAGAGCTCCCGCAATCCCACAGGGGGCTGGCGCCACATGAAATTTGGAGTCGTCGTTTTCCCCGGGTCCAATTGCGACCACGACGCGTTTTACGCCATCGGCAACGTTCTGCACAAGCCGGTCGAATTCATCTGGCACCAATCCGAAAATCTTGCGAACTGCGACGCCGTTATCCTGCCCGGCGGATTTTCCTACGGGGACTATCTGCGCACCGGCGCCATCGCGCGCTTTTCTCCGGTGATGAAGTCTATCGAGAAATTCGCCAAGAGCGGCGGCATGGTCCTGGGCGTTTGCAACGGCTTCCAGATTTTGTGCGAAGCGGGCCTGCTCCCCGGCGCGATGATGCGCAACAGCGGCTTGCGTTTTATTTGCCGTCACGTCCACATTCGCGTCGAGCAAACGGACACGCCGTTCACCAACGCCGCGCAACAGGGACAGATCCTCAAGCTGCCCATCGCGCACTCCGACGGCAATTACAATTGCGACGAAGCCACGCTCGCGGACCTCGAGAGAAATCACCAGGTGATTTTCCGTTACACGACGCCCGACGGTTCCGACGACAACGCGGGCAATCCCAACGGCGCGGTTCGCAATATCGCCGGAGTGTGCAACCGCGAACGCAATGTCGCCGGCCTCATGCCCCATCCCGAACGCGCCGTCGAATCGGCTCTCGGTTCCTCCGATGGCCTGGTGATTATGCGCTCCATGGTCGAAGCGCTCGTCGGCGCCGCAAAGGCCACCGCTTGATGGCAACCGCAGCCACTGAGATCAAAGTCACTCCAGAAATCGCCGCCGAGCACGGCGTAACGCGCGAGGAATACGCGCGCATTCAGCACATCCTTGGCCGCGATCCGAACATCACCGAACTCGGCATCTTCAGCGTGATGTGGAGCGAGCACTGTTCCTACAAATCGAGCAAGGTCCACCTGAAGCGCCTGCCCACGCGCGGCAAACTCGTCGTGCAGGGCCCCGGCGAAAACGCCGGCGTTGTCGATATCGGTGACGGCCTCGTCGCTGCTTTTAAAATCGAATCGCACAATCATCCGAGCTACGTCGAGCCCTTTCAGGGTGCCACCACTGGCGTTGGCGGAATCCTGCGCGACATTTTCACCATGGGCGCCCGTCCGATCGCCGTCTTGGATTCCTTGCGATTCGGCGAGATCGTAGCGAGCAAGCACACCAGTGAGGCGGACGCGGCGAGAAATCGCCGCGTCCTCGACGGCGTAGTCCGCGGCGTGGGCGGTTACGGAAACTGTTTCGGCGTTCCCACGGTCGGCGGCGAAGTCGGTTTCGAGCCCTGCTATTCGCAAAATCCTCTCGTCAACGCGCTCGCTCTCGGCATCGCCAAGAAAGAAGAAATCTTTCTCGCCAAAGCCAAAGGCATCGGCAATCCTGTAATCTATGTCGGGGCAAAAACAGGCCGCGACGGAATTCACGGCGCATCGCTGCTCGCTTCCGCTGAGTTCACGGAAGAGTCCAAACAAAAACGCCCCAACGTGCAAGTCGGCGACCCCTTCATGGAGAAACTTCTCCTCGAAGCCTGCCTCGAAGCCATGCAGACCGGCGCCGTGGTTGCCATTCAAGACATGGGCGCCGCCGGCCTCACCTGTTCCACGATGGAGATGGCTTCGCGCGGCGGCACCGGCATCGAAATCGATCTCGCCAAAGTTCCCCAGCGCGAAACCGGCATGACGCCCTACGAAATCATGCTCAGCGAATCGCAAGAGCGCATGCTGCTCGTCGCCGAAAAAGGCCGCGAGCACGAAGTCCTCGCCGTTTTCAAAAAGTGGGGACTCGATGCGGTCGTCGTCGGCCAAGTTACCGAAGGCGGCATCGCCCGCATCAACAACAATGGACGCGTCGCAGCAGAAATTCCCGCGCATCCCCTCGCCGAAGAAGGGCCGGTCTACAATCGCCCCATTGCCGCACCCGCCCGACGCGTCGAAACGGAAAAAGATTGGTTCGCCTTCGCGCCCGAGGGCACGACTCTCACCGCAAACTTTGTGAAGCTGCTGGCCTCGCCCGCGATTGCCTCCAAGCGCTGGATCACCGAGCAGTACGACACCAGTGTGCGCACCAACACTCTTGCCGGACCCGGCGTAAGCGATGCCGCCGTCGTCCGCATCAAGGATCCTGAAACCGGCGCCGTGAAGCGCGCCCTCGCGCTCTCTACCGACGGCAACGGCCGCTGGTGCCAGTTGAATCCGCGCGTAGGCGCCATGCACGCCGTCGCTGAAGCCGCCCGCAACGTGGCCGCCAGCGGCGCGCGCCCCATCGCTGCCACGAATTGCCTCAACTTCGGCAGTCCCGAAAAACCCGAAGTGATGTGGCAATTCAGCGAAACCATCGACGGCCTCGCCGAAGCCTGCACTGCCCTCAACACGCCCATCACCGGCGGCAACGTCAGCTTCTACAACGAAACTCTCGGCAAATCCATTTACCCCACGCCCGTCATCGGCGTCCTCGGCATGCTCGACGACGCCTCGAAGGTTTTGAAGATTGGCTTCCAAAACGCTGGCGACACGATTGTCTTGTTAGAGGGTCATAACGCGGAATCTCCCGCGCTCGCCACTCGCCACTCGCCACTCGCCATTTCTGAATTTGCCCGCGAATTCTCCTCCTCCGAATATTCCAAAACGATCGCCAGCATCGTCGCCGGCGAACCACCCGCCATCGACCTCGCCGCCGAAAAGCGCCTCCAGGACTGCCTCGTCGCTCTAGCCGCGGAAAGCGCGCTGCAATCCGCCCACGACATTTCCGATGGCGGCATAACCGTTACCCTCGCCGAATCCTGTTTTGCATCCGCCCCAAAAGCTGCGACCCTACTTGGCGCGATCGCAAATCTGGGCGATGAATCATCAACCTCAGAGGCCGCCGCTTTCGGCGAACGCGGCGCTCGCGCCGTCGTTTCCGTCACTGCAGCAAAACTTGCCGCCGTTCTCAATACTGCGAGACAATACAACGTGGCGGCGCGCGAGCTCGGCCAGGTCACCCGCGACGGTTCATTCCGCATCGAACATAAGGGGCGCGCGGTGATCGACAGTTCCATCGAAATGCTCCGCGATGCCTGGGCCCATTCACTCGAACGCACGCTAACCAGGACATGAGTCAAAAGCTCGCATTCACCGACGATCACTTTCACGACGAGTGTGGTGTCTTCGGAGTTTTCGGCCATCCCGAAGCCGCCAACCTCGCCTATCTCGGCCTCTACGCGTTGCAGCATCGCGGCCAGGAATCCGCAGGCATTGTCTCAAGCGATGGCAAAGAGCTATACGTCCATCGCGCGATGGGCGAAGTCGAAGAAATTTTCCAGCCCAGCGTGCTTGCACAACTTCCGGGCAGCCTGGCCATCGGCCACACGCGTTACTCCACAGCCGGTGACAAAGCGCTCCTCAACGCTCAGCCCATCATGATTGATTGCAACAAGGGCAAAGTCGCCCTCGGCCACAACGGCAACCTCACCAACGCCGCCGAGTGGCGCCGCAAGCTCGAGCATCGCGGCTCGATTTTCCAGACCAACAGCGACACCGAAGTCATCGTCCATCTCATCGCTCGCTCGCAAGCCCGCAATCTTTCCGGCGCGATCGGTGACGCTCTCAATCAAGTCGAAGGCGCGTACTCGCTTCTCGTCCTCACAGAAGACGAACTCTACGCTGTGCGCGATCCCCGCGGTTTTCGCCCACTGGTGCTTGGCAAATTGACGACGCCCGGCGGCTTCGATTCCTGGCTCGTGGCTTCCGAAACATGCGCATTCGATCTGCTCAACGCCCAATACATCCGCGAGATCGAGCCCGGCGAAATGGTGCGCATCTCAAAGATGGGCATCGAGTCCATCCACTTCGCGCCCGAAAAGCCGCTCCAGCAGTGCATTTTCGAGCACGTCTATTTCTCCCGCCCGGATAGCATTATTTTCGGCCGCTCCGTAAACGAAAGCCGCGAAATGCTTGGCCGGCTCCTCGCTAAGGAACATCCGGTCGATGCCGACATCGTCGTGCCCGTGCCCGATTCCGGCGTGCCTGCAGCCGTCGGCTATGCCCTCGAATCCAAGATTCCATTCCGCATGGGCCTGATTCGCAATCACTACATCGGCCGCACTTTTATCGAGCCGTCGCAAGCCATCCGCAATTTCGGCGTGAAGCTCAAGCTCAATCCCATCCGCGGATTGATCGAAGGCCAGCGCGTCGTCCTCGTCGACGATTCCATCGTGCGCGGCACTACCAGCCGCAAGATCGTCCGCATGCTCCGCGAAGTCGGCGCAAAAGAAATCCACGTGCGCATCAGTTGCCCGCCCACCATCTCTCCGTGCTACTACGGCGTGGACACGCCCACACGCGAGGAACTGATCGCCTCCTCGAACTCGCCCGAGGAAATCTGCAAGTTTCTCGGCGCCGATTCCCTGGGCTACGTTTCTCTTCCGGCGCTGCGCCGCGCGGTCAGCGACACCGAAAGCCGGTTTTGTACGTCTTGTTATACGGGCGTCTATCCAACGGATCTGGTTCAGCTCGAGGTGCGCGAAAGCGCGTCCAATGGCAAATCCAGCGAGGCCATTCCTGTGAACGGCAGTGAGCCCGAGTCCGCAGAGCGGCCGGTGGCGGTGGAACGTGAAAGCTGAAAAAAAGACAAAGCAAGAAGAAGCAAACGTGCAGGTGAAAACCAAGATTCAGCGCGAGATCATCGCGTGGTTCTGGGTCGGCCTGACGTTTCTCCTCATCAACGGCACAATGGGCCAGGCCCGCGTCATTCCCTCCGGCTCGATGGAGAACACGCTGCTCATCGGCGATCACCTCATCATGAGCCGCATCGGCTACGACGCCGGCGTGCCCTTCACCAATTGGCACGTGCCGCTCTGGCGCAATCCCAAGCGTCAGCAAATCGTTATATTCAAGCCGGTCGTTCCAACCGAGACGAGTGACATCATAAAACGCGTTATCGGACTTCCGGGCGAAACGCTCGATATCCGCGGCGGCGCTGTTTGGATCGACGGTCAAAGACTCAGCGAAAGTTACACCCAAGGCCGCACTGAGCGTTACGACATGCGATCCCCGTACAAGATTCCGGAAGACTGTTTTTTTGTGATGGGGGACAATCGCGAAAATTCCTACGACAGTCGTTTTGTGGGCTGCGTGCCTCGCAGGAATATTATCGGAACGCCCGTTATGGTCTACATGTCCGTTGACGCTCCCGGCGGCGCATGGGAATCCGGCGGCATTCAGGAACGCATTTTTGCTTACGGAAACGCTTTGCTGCATCCGCGGACGGTGCGCTGGAGAAGGTTGTTTCATACTTTTTGAACTGCGCCTCTTGAACGCGGTCCGTCGAGCGAGGCAAGAATACGAATCGTCCCAGGTAGTGGCGAATTGCAGTGGTAGCCAGAAGGCCGCTGAAATGGTGGAACGTGAAAGCTGAAAAAAAACCAAAACAGGAAGAAGCCAGCGTCCCGGTAAAAATCAAGATTCAGCGCGAGATCATCGCGTGGTTCTGGGTCGGCCTGGCGTTTCTCCTCATCAACGGCACAATCGGCCAGGCGCGCGTCATTCCCTCCGGCTCAATGGAGAACACGCTGCTCATCGGCGATCACCTCATCATGAGCCGCATCGGCTACGACGCCGGCGTCCCGTTCACCAATTGGCACGTGCCGCTCTGGCGCAGTCCCAAGCGCCAGCAAGTCATCATCTTCAAGCCCCCCTTCGCGCCGGACACGCCGGACTACGTGAAGCGCGTCATCGGCCTGCCCGGAGACACCGTCGACATTCACGATGGCGCCGTGTGGATCAATGGCCAAAAACTAGTCGAGAAATACACCACTGGCGCCAGCGAAGCCTACGATCAGCACCTGCCGTTCAAAGTTCCCGCGGACTGTTATTTCGTGATGGGCGACAATCGCGGAAATTCCTATGACAGCCGCTTCTGGGGCTGCGTCCCGCGAAAGGACATCATCGGCACGCCCGTCCTGATTTACATGTCGTTGAATGTTTCACCGGAAGCTTGGGAGCCCGGCAAGATCCAGGAACGGTTTTACGCGTACGCGAATGCCTTGCTGCATCCTCGCATCGTGCGCTGGAACCGGATTTTCCGGACGTTTTAGTCTTAATGAACACGTGTTCTTGAAAATGGCCGCCGGGACCCTCCACGGCGCACGAATAAATTCCTGTCAGTGACCAAGCGAGTGTCAGCGTGCGCCCCCGGTCACAAATTGTTTCGAAACGAAAGCGAACGGGCTCTCATGAAATATGCCGATGCCGGAGTGAACATCGCCGTCGCGGACGACGCCAAGCAAAGAATCCGCCACCATGCCAGCCGTACCTTTACTCCCGGCGTGCTCGGCGGCATCGGCAGCTTCGGTGCGCTCTTTGCGCTCGACCGCAAAAAGTGGAAAGAGCCCGTACTGGTCTCCAGCGCGGACGGCGTCGGCACCAAGCTCAAAGTCGCCATGGCCATGCGCGTTCATTCTACTGTCGGCGGTGATCTCGTCAATCACTGCATCAACGACATCCTCGTCCAGGGAGCGGAGCCGCTTTTTTTTCTTGACTATCTCGCCATGGGCAAGCTCGATCCGCAGGTCGTCGAGCAGCTTGTCGAAGGCATGAGCCGCTCCTGCCGCAAAGCCGGCTGCGCCCTCATCGGCGGCGAAACTGCGGAAATGCCCGGCTTTTATCCTCCCGGCGAATACGATCTCGCCGGCTTCATCGTCGGCGCCGTTGATCGCAAAAAACTTTTGACTGGCAAGAGCGTCCAGCCGGGAGACACGCTGATCGCCCTGCCCTCCGCCGGCTTGCACACCAACGGCTACTCGCTTGCCCGCATGCTGATCTTTGAAGTGGCGAAGCTCAGGCCGGATACCTACGTCGCCGAAGTCGGAAATAAAATTGGCGCAGAGTTGTTGAAGCCCCACTTGTGCTACGCGCCCGCGCTGAAAAATATCGTTGCCCGTGGCTGGGTTTCCGCCCTCGCCCACATCACCGGCGGCGGCATCCCCGGCAATCTTCCGCGCGTCCTTCCCAATGGCCTGAAAGCGGAAATCGACCTCGCGACTTGGCCCATCCCCGCAATCTTCAAATATCTCGCCAAGCTCGGCAACATCGATACCGACGAGCTGCTGCAATCCTTCAACATGGGTGTCGGCATGATTCTCGTCGTGCCCCCGAAAAAAGTCCGCTCTGTCGAAGCCGACCTCAAGAAACGCCGCGAAAAATTCTTCTTAATCGGCCGCATCGAGCGCAGTGAATCCGGCAAAGCCCGCGTCACCTATTCCGGCTCCTTGAATCTCACGTAATCCGTCGTTTGAATCGCAATCCACGTCATCCCATTCATCCGGTTCTGCCCTACGATGCTCTCAGCACTGCAAACCTCAGTGGACGGCGCCTGCCCCGACCTGGTCGGGGCGTCTCTGCGTAATCTTCTCCCTTATCCTTCCGCGTATTCCGGATTCTTTGCCGGGCCTCGCAATTCCATTTCTCCCCGCACGCGCGTTAGCCAGTCCCGTTCCGTTTTGAACTGCTCGATCACTAAGCTGACCATCCACACCGCCTCATGATGTGGATGTCCTACTTCCTTCAAAATGCTGTCGAGCACTTCTTTCTCTCTCGCAATTTCCTTTTCCAGGAATTCTCGCCGGCTCTCCAGTTGCTTCTCGAAGACGCCTGGGCGCGCCTGCCACGACAGCGCCATCCAAGTCAGAAATGGCGGGTGGTCTCTCTGCGCGGTCCAGCTTTCTAACTCCAAGGCGCTCGCGAGGGCCACGCGGCCTTTCGCAGTAGTCTCAAACGTGCTGCGTTCCGGACCCGCCGCAGGTTCTTCTGTCTCCAGGGAGCGAATGAGTCCCCTCCGCTCGAGTTTTTCCAGCGAATAGTACACCAGTGGCCGCGAGAAGTTCGCCCAGTCCCGAATCTCCCGCCGCTCCAGTTCGAGATTCGCCTGATACCCGTGCATCGGCCGCTCCGCCAGCAAACTCAACAGCACCAGGTCCGGCGTCGTCAGCGCCAAACGTCTCGCCCGGCCAGCGCGTCTCTTCGGTTTCTCCGCGAACCTCTGTGCGCTTCGCGTCTCTGCGTTCTTCATTTCCTTCCCGCTTTCCGCTTATTGCTCCAATACCACCACTGGCATTTTTCCGCCGGCAGCCGCGGATTCTTCGCCTGCGCCACCGCCGCGCAAAAAGTGTCCAGCACGCAGATGTCCTGGTGTTGCCTCGCCACGCGCCCGAGCTTTTCATACAGCCGTTGCGGATTTTGCCGCGCCAGTTGCGCCACGCTGTGAATCCCCAGCAACTCGAAATCCCGTAGCATCGCTGGCCCGATCGAAATCAAGTCCCCCAATTGCCGAGTGCTCTCCGCCATAAAAATCCTCCTTGACTCGCCTTTCTGCTCCTTGTACCCTTGACTAGTCTAATTTAGACTAGTTTCGCCGTCAAGGAGTTTTCACTGTGCGACCGTTATTCGCAGCCTTCACCACTCTCTCTTTGCTTTTCGTCTTCTCTTCCGTTCGCGCCAATCCACCCGAGGAGATCAAATCCATGAACGTCAAACGCATCACCCCAGTGCTGCTCGTCAAGGAAATCGAACCTATCATTCCCTTCTGGGTCGATCGCCTCGGCTTCGCGAAAACCATCGAAGTCCCCGACGGCAGCAAACTTGGTTTCATCACATTTCAGAAAGGTACCGCCGAAGTGATGTACCAGACTTACGCCAGCGTGGAAAAAGACGCTCCCAAGAATGTTTCCGTGACTGCGGGAAAAGGCCCCACCTATCTCTACATGGAGGTCGACAACCTCGACGCCGTCCTCGCCGCCATGAAGGACGTAAAAATAGTCATGCCCGTGCGCACCGCCTTCTACGGCATGAAGGAATTCAGCGTTCAGGACCCCGGCGGACACTTCATCACGTTTGCGCAACCCGTCGCCTCGCTGCCGCATCAAGGTCAGTGAGTGTCCGTCGTCAAAAGTCACAACCTGAATTGTCGTTGCGGGCATTCAGCGTGCCAGTCTTTAACACTCCGTTGACATGGCCGCGGTATAAATAGTCTCCTTCACATCCAAGGGGGTGTCCCATGCCTGAACCACGGTCACCTTTCCCCACAGAATCGCACCAGGAATTCTTGACCATACGCATAAGCAAGCTGACTCTCGTGAACGGATTCCTCGCTTTGATGATTGTCCTTGCGCTCGTCGCGTTAGGCTTGCGCGAACGAAAGCACAATCAAGTAGCCCTCGCCGGCACTCCCGTTGCTCCTCAGGAGCGTGCCATCGCATCGCCTCCCGTTGTTGAAAGCCGGCCGCAAGGCGCGAGCACTCCTCGGATTGCGGCACAGCCCCCGGAAACAAGTTCCCCTGAGCCAGTGCCGCTGCCAGGGAATCAGGCGCAAGCTGAAGCACCAGTCGATTCTTCTGTTGCGAATCCATCGGAACCGATGCGGGTGGAGATCGCGCAAACGCAATTCACTCGTTTTGAACTCCCGGCACTAAGGGACACAGCGGACACCCAGCCCGACAGCAAACCGGAAGATCCACCGCCGCAACCGGCTGACCAACCCGATCAGCCTGCGGCTCCTTTTCCCCCCGCTCCAAATCCTCCGTCTGCGCGCCCGTCTGCATCTCCGACGATGCTTAACGGAGCGGGGGCGACCTACCCTTACCCGCTCTACTCCAAGTGGTTTGACGACTTCCACAAATTGAATCCACAAGTCCAAATCAACTACCAGGCCGTCGGAAGCGGTGGCGGCGTCCGTGATCTTCTGGATGGCGTAGTCGATTTCGGCGCTACGGATGTTTCTACCTTCGATGAGCAGTTGTCTCGATCGAAACCGCCAATCTTGCACATCCCTGCCGTGCTGGGCGCGATCGTACCCATCTATAACATTCCAGCCGTAAACCGCGAGGTCATGTTCACTCCGGAAGTGCTCGCCGGCATTTACCTCGGAAGGATCACCTCTTGGAGCGATCCCGCCATCGCGAACGTGAATCGTGGTGCAAGCTTTCCCAACCTGCCAATCGTTGTAATCCATCGGGCAGAGGGGAACGCCGCCACTTTTGTCTTTACAGATTACCTTTCCAAAGTGAGTCCCGAGTGGCAGGAGACAGTCGGTAAGGGTTCCTCGGTAAATTGGCCAGTCGGTCTGGGGGCCAAAGGCGACGAAGGTGTGGCTGGCACGATGCGCCAAACACCCGGTGCAATCGGATACGTGGACTTGCTTTACGTGGAGCAGAATCACGTGCCCTTCGGCCGTGTGAGCAACGCTGCGGGCCTATTCGTCAGAGCCAGCCTGCACAGTGTGACGGAAGCAGCCGCCTCAGTAGCGGAATTGCCTCCAAACGCGGGAATCTCCATTACCAATGCTGCGGGCAAAGATGCTTACCCCATCGCCAGTTTTACCTGGTTCCTGGTGCGCAAGAATTCGAATGATCCGGCGAAAAGTCAGGACCTCGCTGCATTCCTCGGTTGGATGATCGATGCAGGCCAGCCACTGGCCGAAAATCTAGGCTATGCGCCGATTCCCCGCAAACTGGCCGTCCAGGTCAAAAAAATGATTGCGCAACTTCGTTGAGAAAGGCGTGATTCGAACAATCGCTGTTTACCGCTAACACGCGTTCGGGCAAGCCCGCGCGGCAACCTGATCTTTTTCGCCGGATCCGCAGCTTTCTCTCAGACGGGCACTTCGCACACCTGTCCAAATTAAGCCGAGTACTACGGTCTGTGTACCTGTCCTCGTACCAGTTACCGTACCAGTACAAGCGGCATGGACACGCACGCCTTCGGAATCTATTCTCGTTCTCATTGCGCCAAGCATTCTCGTGCAGAGCGTGGTCTTTGAATCGATTTAAATCTAGGACCTGCGCGTTCGTTCCGGAAGGAATCATGACTCAAGGAAGATCCACACTTAGCGAAGCTGTGTCCCGAGCGGTGCTTGTTTCCGCTCCCGCGGGAATTTTGGTATTTGATCCGGCAGGTCGGATTGTTCTCGTAAACGCGCAAACGGAAGAACTTTTTGCGTACGGCTTGGATGAACTCCTGAGCCAATCCGTTGAAGCTCTTCTGCCAGAGCTGTTTCGAGAGGACTGCATCCAACAAACTGCGGCTTCCACGGGTTCTTCACAGTGGCAGCGCGGGCCGGCGAGCGTGGAGCTGCGGGGCCTTCGCAAGGACGGAAAGGAACTCCCCCTTGAAATCAGCCTGGTTCCGCTTGATACCCCTGACGGGCCCCTGGTGTGTTGCATGATTCGAAAGATAACCAGCCGCCAGCAAGTGGAGCAGGCGCTGCGCGACACGGAAGAGCGGTTCCGGCTCATGGTGGAAAATAGCCACGACATTATGACCGTCCGGGATGCCGACGGTAAGGTCCGTTACACTAGCCCGTCCATCAGCCGCATCATGGGCTATACGCAGGAACAGATGGTGGGCTCGACAGGCTTCGAGTTGGTCCATCCCGACGAGCGCTCCACGGTGGAAAATGCCTTGAAGGAATTCTGGAAGAATCCTGGAGCGCGAGGCACCATCCAATTCCGCGCCAGGCACGCCACTGGTTCTTGGATTTCACTCGAAGTTGTTGCGTACAACTTGCTCGATCACCCCGCTATTCACGGTGTGGTCATCAACGGCCGCGACATCAGCCAACGCAAGCAGGAAGAGGCTGGCAAGGATCAGGTGATTGCCGACCTGCAGCACACCATCGCCAATGTGAAGATGCTGACCGGTGTTCTTCCTATCTGCGCCTCCTGCAAGAAAATTCAAGAAGGGGAAAATTGGCGGCAGATCGAGGCCTACGTCCGCGATCGCTCCCAGGTCGAGTTCACGCACACCATGTGCCCCGAGTGCACCGGGCTCTGGTATCCGGAACACGAGCGAAACTAGCCGTTACGGGTCACTATTTAGTTGACGTCGGCAAGGGCGGCGGGCGCCGCTCCATTTCCGTCGGCATGGCAATCGAGCGGGCGCCATTCTTGCCTACGGCGCGCACAGCAAAGAAATGATTGTCCGTGGATACGCCTTTCAAAACCGTTTCGCCCGGCGTCGCCGCAGAATCATAAACTGACCAACGCGGCTCGCTGGTTTCGCGCCACAAAATCTCGAACCCTGCGCGCTCCGCATCATCCTCGGCCGCCCAGGATACTTTCGCATCCGGCGTGACCGCCCCGGTAAGCCTCGCCTTCGTCGGCGCCGCGGGAGCTAGCGCCAACTGCCGCAGTGCCTCCGCATTGTCACGCGCTACGTCGCCCATGAACGTAAAATTGAGATATTTTTCGAAATCTCCGTACTCAATTCCGTTCTCCGTGCGCGGCGTTTGATGCTGGTGATTGTAATCTTCCAGCGGCTCCGTGAAGCGCACCGCGGGCAGCCCCGCTTTGTAAAAAGGATAATGATCCCCGCCGCGCCCGTAGCGGTCCACGCGGAAAATCATTCGAATGGCCGCCCGCCCATCAATCTCCTCCACCGCCCGCGCCAATTCCCGCGAAGGCGAATCGGCATCGTCGATTTCCCCATTCCCCGAAAAAAGCCGCACGCGATGCGGCGCGCCAGCCACCGTATCGGCGCCCACGATATCGTCATCCAGCATGCCGCCAACCGTGTATCCCTGCTGTTTGACCCAGTCCACAAGATGGCTGCTGCCCAGCAACCCCTGCTCCTCCCCGGAAACCGCCGCAAAAAGTATCGTCGCACGATACGTCCCACCGCCCTTCGCCCCCGCCTTGCTCAACAACCGCGCGCATTCCACGCTCACCGCCACTCCCGAAGCATCGTCGTCTGCCCCGGGAGCGTCGGCCTCCGGGTCCATCACGTTCGAAGGCCGCGAGTCAAAATGTCCGGAAACAATGAAAATGGTTTTCGCTAGTGTTGGATCGCTTCCCGGAAGAATGGCATAAACATTTTCCAGGGGAATTGGCTTCGACGAAGTCCGCTCTGAAGTCGATTCGAACTTGTCGACCACCACCTGCAATTTTCCGGAATCTTTCGCAATCTCGTTGAATCGCGCCACAATCACATCGCGCCCGCAGCCGGCACCCCGCTTCGGGTCCGTCCACGAAGAAAGCGTTAGCCGCGTCCCGCAAGCTACCAGCTTCCCGATCAGTGTCCGCATGGACTTCTCATCAACCGATGCGCGCAACACTCGCCCCGCCGACCTCGCCAAACTCTTCGGCTGCGGTTTGCCCTGCGCCGGCTCTGCCGGATCCCGCGGGCCCGCCTGCTGCGCAGCCGCCCGAATCGCTCCGAAACCCAGCAACGCCAACAGAGAAGCCCCGGCTAGTATTTTGCCAATATTCTTTTTCTGATTCGTCATTGGTTCCATCTTCCGATCCGGTCGATTTCGATGAAGTTGGCATTCTATCGCGAAAGCGAGAGTTTTTTGGAGTGCGGCAGCATAGCTGCCGCTATTCCTTCCAACGAAATCACGTTCCCAAGAAAGCCCGGAAATCCGTCATTTTTTCTCTCAAATTGACATCTGTCCCGATACTCTGGAATCATCGCATGCGTACTTGAAACCATTGGCAGCACGAACTCAAGGCCTTCGTCCCTAGACGCATTCCTTGGGCACTTCCGAGAGGCATCTCCAGCATGGTAGCCGGCATTCGCACCGTTGATCTTCGCAAGGTCTTTACCTCCGCTCCACCCGTGGCCGCCGGCACGGGCGGATTCTCCTTCGGTCCGCCGAAAGCCAAGGGCAAGCAGCCCAAGCCGGAGATCGTCGCGCTCGACGGCATCTCCCTCGACATTTTGCCCGGCGAAATCTTTTGCCTTCTCGGGCCCAACGGCGCCGGCAAGTCCACCACCGTCGGCGTTCTCACCACCCGCGTCCGCCCCACCAGCGGCCAGGCGTTCATCGGCGAGCACGACGTATGGCAAACGCAGGTGGCCGTCAAACGCTTGATCGGTGTCGTCGCGCAGCGCCCCAATTTGGATTTTTCTCTGACCGCTCGTGAGATCCTCACCTTTCACGGCGCCTATTTCGGCCTTTCCTCCAGCGAACGTGCCAAGCGCGCCGAATCTCTCCTCGAACGCTTCAAGCTCACCGATCGCGCCGACCAGATGGTCCGCGGTTTCTCCGGCGGCATGATGCAGCGCCTCTCCATCGCCCGCGCCATGATGCACGACCCGCAAGTTCTTTTTCTCGACGAGCCTAGCGCCGGTCTGGACCCGCAAACCCGCCTCCTCTTGTGGGAAATCGTCCGCGAATACAACCACAGCGGCAAAACGATTCTGCTGACCACCCACAACATGGAGGAAGCCGACGCGCTCTGCAAGCGCCTGGCCATCATCGATCACGGCCGCGTCATCGCCTTGGGAACTCCGCAGGAGCTGAAAGCTTCCGTTCCCGGTGGATACTTGTTGCGCCTTCGCTTCGGCATCCACTCTTCCGAGCTTTTGCAGCGCCTCCAGGGCTTGGCCGGGGTCCGGGAAGTGCGCGCCACCGACGGCAACGGCGCCGATCTCTACGCCGACCGCAGCGGCTCATTGATTGCGGAAGTCGCCAATCTCGCCGCCAACGCAGGCGTCGAACTCTGCGACGTCCACATCTCCGAGCCCAGCCTCGAAAATCTGTTTCTTCATCACACCGGAAGGAGCCTGCGCGAATGAACTGGAAAGCCTTTTTCGCCATGCTAGGGCGCGACGCTCATGTCGCCCGCCGCAATTTCGTGGCGCTGCTCTTTCAAACTTTCTTGCAGCCGCTGATGTTCGTCTTCATCTTCGGCCGCGTGATGGTTGGCAGCGGCTACATGCCGCCTTCCTACAAGGGCCAGCTGCTTCCGGGAATCATGGCTATCTGCATGGTTGGCACCGGCATTTGGGCGGTCGCCATGCCGCTGATCGCCGAGTTTCAATTCACCCGCGAGATCGAAGACCGCCTCCTCGCTCCCATGGAAATTTCCTGGTTGGCCATCGAAAAAGTTGTCGCCGGCACGTTGCAGGCACTCGCTGCCGGCTTCATGGTCATCCCCGCGGCCTGGCTGCTGCTGCGCCCCGGCGTGGGTTTAAACATTACTCATCCGCTGCTTTTTGCGGTGGTGGCGTTGCTGGTCGCGCTTTTCTCGGCGACCGGCGGCCTCGCCCTTGGCTGCAGCATGCAGCAGACCCACATCGGCTTGATGTTCAGCCTGGTCGTCGCGCCCATGATTTTCTTCGGTTGCACCTACTATCCCTGGAGCGCCCTCGAAAAATTCCCCATCCTCCAAAAAGCCGTGCTCGTGAATCCTCTCGTTTACGCCAGCGAGGGTCTCCGCGGCACCATGGTCCCGCAGTTTTCTCATCTCCCCCTGCCGGCCGTCCTCGGCGGATTGGTTTTCTTCAACGTCCTGCTCCTTGCCTTCGGCCTCAGCAAGTTCCACGGCAAATCTGTCACCTGAGCTCCTCGAGGAAGCTATGAAATTTGCGAAAATTGTATTTTGGGCCGCCGGCATCTGGGCTTTCTGGTCCTCACACCGCTCTACTTTTTGTTTGACGTAATCGGCCGCAATGATCCGCCTCCCATCACGCATCCGGGATTCTTCTACGGATTCGTGGGAGTCGCTCTGGCCTGGCAGGTCGCCTTTATCATCATTGCAACGGACCCCGACCGCTTTCGGCCTCTGATGATTCCGGGCATCCTCGAAAAAGTGAGTTGGGGCGCAACAGTAATGGTCCTCGTCTCGCAAGGCCGAATGCACAAATCGGACCTGCCCTTTGCAGTCGCGGACCTCTTGCTCGGCCTTCTCTTTGTGGTTTCCTACTTCAAAGCGCGCGCGCGCCCTGCCTAGCCTGGACGGATCGGCATTTCGACTACTGCGGAAACTGTGTTAACGTTTTTTGTTTATGACCAAGCGCATAGGCGTGCTCTTAAGCGGCCGCGGCTCGAATTTCGAAGCCCTCGCGGATAGCGTCGCGACGCGAAAAATCCCCAACGCGGAAATCGCCGTCGTCGTCAGCAATCGCGAAGGCGCCCCCGGCATCGAGCGTGCCAACGCGCGCGGCATCAAATCCCGCGTGATCCCCTCAAAGGGCCTCGAGCGCGAAGTCTACGACCGCCAGGTCGCCGCCTCCTTGGACGAAAGCCAGGTCGACCTCATCTGCCTTGCCGGATACATGCGCCTGCTCTCTCCTTTTTTTGTCGCCAAATATCCAAACCGCATCCTGAATATCCATCCGTCGCTGCTTCCCTCCTTCCCTGGCCTCGAATCGCAGCGCCAGGCCCTCGAATACGGCGTGAAATTCGCCGGCTGCACCGTCCATTTCGTCGACGAAAACCTCGATGCTGGCCCCATCATCTTGCAGGCCACTGTTCCCGTTCTCGACGGAGACACGGAGGCGACCCTCTCTGAAAAAATTCTGAAAGAAGAGCACCGCATCTATTCGGAAGCTGTCAAAATTGTCCTGGAAGGAAAATTCAAAATCGCCGGCCGCCGCGTGCTTCGTACGAACTGAATACAGTCCATGACCCAGCCGAATTTTAAACCCGTCGCCGAACAGCTCGCCTACCTGAAAAAAGGTGTCGCCGAAATCATTCCCGAAGCCGAACTCATAGCCAAACTTGAAAACTCCCTGAAAACCGGGAAGCCCCTGCGCGTCTACCTCGGCGTCGATCCCACTGCCCCTGATCTTCACCTCGGTCACACCGTTGTTCTTCGCAAGCTCAAACATTTTCAGGACCTGGGCCATACGGCGGTCTTTCTGATCGGCGATTTCTCCGCCATGATTGGCGATCCCACGGGCGTATCCGAAACGCGCCCGCCCCTCACGCGCGAGCAAGTCGACGCCAATGCCAGGACTTATCTCGAGCAGGTTTACAAAATTCTCGACCGTGAAAAAACCGAAGTTCGCTACAACAGCGAATGGCTCAGCAAAATGTCTGCGGAAGACATCGTGCGCCTTTGTTCTCACTATCGCCTGGCACGCATGTTGGAGCGCGAAGATTTTCGTTCGCGCCTGCAAAATAATCAGCCGATTTCTGTTCATGAACTGCTGTACCCGTTGCTGACCGCGATTGACGCCGTAAAATTACAGTCCGATGTGGAGCTGGGTGCTACCGAGCAAAAATTCAATTTGCTGGTGCACCGTGAAATCCAGCGCGAGTACGGTTTGCCGGGGCAAGCCATTCTGACCATGCCGATTCTCGTGGGTCTCGACGGCTCGCGCAAAATGTCCAAGAGTCTTGGAAACTACATCGGCATCACGGAAGCCCCTGGCGAAATATTCGGCAAAATCATGTCCATTCCCGACGAGCTGATGTGGTCCTACTACGAACTGCTGACTGATCGTACTGGCCTTGAAATCAGGGAGCTTCGGTCCATCGTGGAAAGCGGCACGGAACACCCCATGGATAGGAAGATGCTTCTTGCAAGCGAGATCACCGCCGAGTTCCATGGGCAAGATGCTGCTGGGCTGGCATTCCGTGAATTTCAACGAGTCTTTCGTCAGGGCCAGGCGCCTAGCGAACTGAGGAAGATCTCAGTACCTGCCGGCGAGCGTTCGCTATTGACGCTTCTTAAAGAAACCGGCCTGGTATCATCCCGGAGTGAAGCTGAACGTTTGATTAAACAGGGGGCAGTTGAGTTGGACGGCGGCGCGGTGAAGGACATTAAGCATATCGTTCGCCTTCCCAAAGGGGCTAGTTGGATACTGCGCGTTGGAAAAAAGATTTTTGTTGAATTAGTTGGAATCTAACAGTCCGCAGCGGAACAGCGTCCAATATCGTCGAGACTGTGCACCTCACCCAAGAACTTCCGCAACCATCTTTGCGACATGTTCTGCCACGGAAGGCGCCGCCGTAAGCCCTGGCGATTCCATCCCCACAAGGTGAATCGCCTGCGCTACTTTGGGATCGCGCGTAATCACGAAATCCACGATCCCCTTGTGATCCGGAGCCGCCAGCTTTGGCCGCAGCCCCGAATACCCCAACTGCAAATCTCTCTCCTCGATTTCCGGCAACAGCGTTTTCGCGCTCTCTGCAAACGCCGCGATCGGCAACCGGTTCTTCTCGTAATTGTCTTTCCCTTCGACGTACGTCGCCGTCGGCCCCAGCAAAAACGTCCCCCACAGCGTTTTCGTGAAATGCACACCCAGGCTGAGCCCATCCGAGTGCGGCAGCGGATAAACAAGATTGTTGATCAGCGACGAACGTGGACCACGCACCTCGCAGTACTCTCCGCGCACCGGATAAATCTTCCACGAATGATTCCCCATCATGGCCGCGACTTCATCCGCAAAGAGCCCCGCCGCATTAATCACGCAGCGCGCTTCAATCGTTTCGTTCTGTGCATCTACCTCGTCGCCGATTCGCAGCCCCACGCGTATGGTTTCACCGGCAGGCTCCAGCGAAGTCACCTGCGCGTACGTAACAATATTCGCTCCCTGATTTGTCGCCACCCGCGCATACGCATGCACCAGCTCTTCCGCCGAGACGATGCCCGTCGAAGGCACGTCCAGCGCCGCCACGCCTTTGATGTGCGGCTCCTTTTTGCGAATTTCATCCGCGCCGATCAACCGCAGCCCTTCCACACCGTTATCTTCACCGCGCTTTTTCAGCGCCGCCAGTTCGCTTTCCTCGTGCGCACCGGCCGCCACGACAATCTTCCCGCAATGGCGAAAGGGAACTTTGTGCTTCGCGCAGAACTCGTAAGTAAGGTGGTTTCCCTCCACGCACAGCCGCGCCTTCAAAGAGTTTTTCGGGTAATAGATGCCGGAATGGTTGACACCGCTATTCCGCGTGCTGGTCGCCATGCCCAGCTTCGGAAATTGCTCCACAAGAAAAACGTCCTGCCACCTCTTCGAAACAGCCTCCGCGATAGCGCACCCAATCACGCCGCCGCCGATGATCAGAATGTTGGCTTGGTCCATAACTCCATTTTATCCGTGCGCGTTATCCGTGAGTATTGATTTCATCGAAAAACGGTTTGCATTCAGCGAGCCGCGCCTCCGTGCCATCGTGAATCGCATACACCGAGTGCTGCTTTTCCTCGTAATGGTTGCGCCACAGCGAAGCCGCTCCATGGACGCCGTCTTTGTTCAGCGCGTAGAAAAAAATGTGAAAGGTCGAGAGTTTCTTCTTGTCGTTGTTGTAATTCCGGGCGATGCGGGCCAGCGCCTCAAGACACGCTTCCTCGGGCGATTTCCCGCGCCGCATCATTTCAACGATCGTGTGCCCGCCGGAAATCTTGATGTTCTCTTCGCCCTTCCCGGTCGAGCCCGCCGCGCCCACTTCATTGTCCACGCAGCAGCCCGCCCCAATGATCGGCGAATCCCCCACGCGCCCCGGAATCTTCCACGACAAGCCGGAAGTCGTCGTCGTCGCGGAAATGTCCCCATTCGCATCCACCGCCATGCACGGAATCGTTCCCGTCGGCGGATGCGCAATCACTCTCTCGGCATAGGCAATTTGTTTTTCATCTCCATCGAAGATCGCCGAAATGTGTTCTTTCCATTCCGGCGAATCAATCCCCGGCCGCCAATTCAACGATGACGACGCTTTCCACGCCAGCCAGATCTTCCGCGAGTGCTCCGTAAGCAGGTTCATCTCCTCAAATCCTTCCGCCACCGCGAAGCGCCGCGCACCGTCTCCCACGATCATCACGTGATTCGTTTTCTCCATCACCATCTTTGCCAGCCGCGAAACGTTCTTGATCCGCCTCACGCTAGCCACCGACCCGGCGCGACGCGTAGGTCCGTGCATCACGCTGGCATCCAGCTCCACTTCTCCTTCCTCATTCGGCAATCCGCCGTAACCCACCGAGTCGTCGTTCGGATCGTCCTCAACGATGCTGACCGCCGCGACGACCGCATCCAGTGTGTCGCCACCCTTCTTAAGGATGTCCATCCCAGCTCCCAGCGCGTGCAGTCCGTTAGCGCTCGAAATAATGAGCGGCCGCTTCCCCTGCCCCGCCGGTGCCAAGCCCGCAAGAGCATGCTCCCCATTACCGCTGGGGAGCGTTCGCCCAAACAATTTCCCCGCGCTGGCAACCGCACTCCCCGCCAGCGAAGTCAGAAAGAATTTACGTCGTGACCAAAGTTCCATGGGAACACCCTCCTAGGTAAGCGGAGGGCAATATACATCATTCGAAAGTTGCACACGAAGAATTGGCAGGCTTACTCTGCCCGCAGCACTTCCGCGGGATCAAGCGAAGCCGCACGGCGGGCGGGTACGAATGCGGCGCACAACGCGCAAAGCCCCAGCACTAGCGCAACGCCACACAGCGTCGGCACGTCCCACGATTCAACATCGAAGAGCAACTTGTGCATAAGGGTTGCGGCAATTACCGCACACACGAGGCCTGAGGCCATGCCAACCGCTGTGAGCCATCCGGCCTCTTTCAAAATGAGCCGGTACACGGCCCCACACGGGGCACCCAGCGCCATCCGTATGCCGATTTCACGGCTGCGCTGGCTCACCGCGTAGGAAATCACTCCATATAGCCCCACCACGCCCAGCAACAATGCGAGCGCGGCGAAGCCTCCCACCAACCAAGCTGACGAGCGGTGCAGATAGGCGGTCTGGGAAGAATCGATCCTGCCGTTCATCGTCTCTTCGCTAGCGATGCCGATACTCGGGTCAATCTCGCGAATAACTCGGCTCAACGTTGGTAACACCGACTGCTCGGCTTGTGAGGTTCGCACGACCACGGCGAAGAAAGTATCCGGAGATTGGTTAAATGGAAGATACTCGGCAGGCCAAATCCTCGAATCGAGCGACCCTTCCCGGATGTCGTCCACTACCCCAATGATTTCTCTGAGCGAACTCGGTGTCAGGCCGCCGTCACCAAACTTCTTTCCGATCGGATCCTCTCCCGGAAAGTATTGCCTCGCCAAGGCCTCGTTGATGACGGCCACTCGAGGTTTCGATGCATCTTGGGAATCGTCAAAAAATCGTCCGCGCACGAGTTTTGCTTGCAGTGCCGTGAAATAGTCGGAGCTAACATCCCGTTCGTTCACTTCATAGTGCTCGCCGTGGAAAGGTTTTCCGACAATGCGGATCCAGTCGGTGTTGCCGTTGTAACTGACTGGCATCAGAGTCGTCAGGCCAACCGACTTCACGCCCGGCAAGTTTGCGACACGATTCACCACTTGCCGTGCAAGCGCGACGCGCTGCCCGTCACTCTTGTAGGTGACGTCCGGCACCGCTACGCCCAGCGTCGCCAAATGATCTGGCTGGAAGCCGAGGTCGACATGCAGCAAGCGATAGAAGCTCTTTCCAAGGAGTCCCGCACCAACCAACAGCACGACGGCAATCGCGAGCTCCACGACCACGAGATTCGCGCCAAAGCGACGCCACATGCGGCCCGCGGAACCGCGCCCGCCTTCGGCCAAGCCGTTATGCATATCCAACATGGGCGCACGCAAAATAGGAGCAATGCCGAATAGGACCGCTGCCAGCACCGCCACGCCGCACGCAAACGCCAAAACACGAAAATTCAAACCGAGTCCATTCAAATAGGGCATGCCAGCCAGCATTTGTGCCGGGACGAGCTTGGTAAGGAGGCCCATCAACCACCCTGCGGCGATCACGCCTAGTGCGCCGCCTGCAACCACCAGCACTAGCCCTTCGGTTGCGAATTGGCGGGCCAACCTCACAAACGATGCGCCGAGTGCACCGCGCACGGCGATTTCGCGCTTGCGGCTTTCGGACCGGGCCAGCAGCAAGCTCGTGACGTTCACGCAGGCGATCAGCAACAGCAATCCCGCTCCGCTCAAAAGAACCAAGAGAATTGGACGAATGTTTCCTACGATTGCTTCGCTCAACGGGACAACTGCAGCGCTCTGATCGCGATTGGAACCGGGGTATTCGGTTTCCAGTTGTCTCGCAATCGATTGCATTTCAGCCAGCGCCATCTCCACAGGAACGCCATCCTTGAGCCGCGCTACGCCAAAGAGATTGTGGCAACTGCGTCTCTTTTCGCAGGAATTCGAACCGTCCAGCACCGTCCAAAAATCCGCACTCCCCCTCAGAGCGAAGTGGAATTCTCGAGGCAGCACCCCGATGATCTTGTACGAAACGTTGCTTAGCATTGCGGTCTGGCCGATCACGTCCTCTCGTCCGCCCAACCACTTTTGCCATGTCGCATAGCTCAGAATCGCCACCTTAGCCGTTCCCGGCAAATCCTCTCCGGGCTCGAAATCGCGTCCGACCACTGGATTCACACCGAGCGTGCGAAAGAATCCGGCGCTCACTCTCACGGAAGGCGCCGGCTGAACTCCATCCGATGTTTTGAGGAGGTAACCGGTTCCGCTCCACACCTCCAGCGAGGAAAACACCCGGTTGCGTTTCTTCCAATCGAGATAGTCAAGGTAGGAAAGATTCGAGCGTGGAATCCGTGTGGAGTTCTCGTACACGCCAACCAGCCGGGAAGGATCCTGATACGGGAGTGGTTTGATCAGAGCTGCGTCCACAAACCCAAAAATCGATACACTGGCGCAAATCCCGAGGGTAAAGATCAAGACGGCAGTAGCCGCAAATCCAGGATTCTTGCGCAACTGGCGGATCGCAAATCGAAAATCCTGCAAGGTCGTCTCGAATCCCATCGCTATCACATCCTGGCTTCGCTCTCGCAGATGCAGGGGGTTGCCAAACTCCCTTCGCGCCGCGTGCCTGGCCTCCGCATCCGTCAGTCCTTCCGCCTGGAGTTCCTTGGCCTTCTGCTCGCGGTGGAAGTCCATCTCCTCTTTCAATTCGTCTTCAAACCGCTCTCGCCGCAACAAGATTCCCAGTCTTCTCAGCAATCGCCGTAGTCCGTCCATCGCAGCCCCCTACGCCCCTTCCAGCACCCTGCCAATCGCCGCAATCATCTTCTCGAATTGCGACAGTTCCAGCCCAAACTGCTTGCGTCCCGCCGCCGTCAGCGAGTAATACCGTGCCCGCCGGTTTGTCTCCGTCATCTTCCATTCCGCCTTCACCCAGCCCTGCAACAATAGCCGCTGCAACGCCGGGTAAAGCGATCCTTCTTCCACCGTCAGGAAATCGTCCGACAACCGTTTGATCGCCAGCGCAATTCCGTAGCCGTGTTGCGGATGGCGCGTCAGCGTTTTCAGGATCAGCATGTCCAGCGTCCCTGGCATCAATTCCGGTTTCTTCGGCATGCCCTATATATAGACTATCTATGGATAGAACGTCAATGAATACGTAAAGGTTCCCGGAGTATTCAAAATTGTTGGTTGGGGCCGTGGGGCGGGCAGGCACTACTGGGGAATGCCGTCGTGCACCTGGCTAGGACTCAGGCGGGCTTATGTTGGAATGCGGCGCTTACTTCTTCTGGTCGAACGCTTCTCGCAGCCCGTCGAGCATGTGCGTCGCTGCCTTCGGATTATCCGTCTTTCGAATGTCCGACCAAATCGAGCTGCCGGTTTTCGGATCGATTACCGAAACCCGTGTCGAGCCCGGCGGCACCGCTTCATCCGCGCCCACGAAGCCTTGCTTGCCGGCTTTGGTGTCAGCAGCCGGAGCGTTTTCTCCGCCAGGAACAAACTTCACGTAATTCCCATTCGAAAGCCGCAGCACAATATCCGCTTTCTGCGCCGTATCCACAACTTGCAGCCGTCCCCATTTCGAAAGCTCCGTATAAGCCGTATTCAGCAATTCGGCCGAAGTCGTCTGGTTGTCAACGAACACCGTGTTAGCAGACAGCACCTTGTACGGAAGCGAGTTTCGTTTTTCATTTGCGTGAACGGGTACGCAGCCGAAGAGAACGAAAAACCCGATACCGATGAGAACGCGCGCGAAAAATTTCATGAGGACACACTCCTTACCGCTTCGCTGTCTCCTTGTACCGGCGCAACCCAATCTGACTTTTGCGGGAAGTTTATGCCCAGCAACCGCCGCTCGTAACTGGACTGAAGGCGCGAAGAAGTGCAGATGGCGCCGCGGTAGCGCCTACCTGTCCCCTGGGGTAGTGCGTCGCGACTCGATTCGAATGGGAAGCGATTTCTAGCTCGAGGTGTCAGCCTTCGGAGGAAACTCGCCTTCCCAACGCGCAATCACCACGCAAGCCACGCAGTTTCCGAGAACCGTGACTGCAGTCCGCCCCATATCCATCAGCTGATCGATCGCGAACAGAAGAAACAGCGGCTCCATCGGCAGGTGAAACGAAGTCGCCGCGCCAAAAACAATCAGGAAGGAAGCGCGCGCCACGCCCGCCGTTCCTTTGCTGCTGACAAGCAGTGTCAAAATCATCATGACTTGCTGGCCGATGCTCAGATGCAGTCCCGCGGCCTGCACCACAAAAAACAGCCCCAGCGATTGATAAAGACTCGCGCCATCCATATTGAAGCTATAGCCGGCGGGAAGAACGAATCCCACGATTTCGCGCGGCACTCCGAATTTTTCCATCTGTTCGATCGCGCTCGGAAGAGTCGCTTCCGAGCTAGCCGTCGCAAATCCGAGGGTGACAGGCTCGGCAGCGATTTGAATGAAGCGCTTGAGCGGAACGCGCGCCCACAACAAAATGGGCAGCAGAACGCACACAGTAAAAAAAACGAGCGCGATGTACATCGTCGCCACCAATTTCAGGAGCGGGAGCATCACTCCTAATCCCAGGTGCCCCACCGTGTAAGACACCGCTCCAAACACGCCGAGCGGCGCGGCGTACATCACCAGGTTCGTGAACTTGAACATCGTTTCCGACAGGCTCTCGGCGAAAATGAGCATCGGCTGGCGTTTCGCTTCAGGAACCAGAATCAGCCCCATCCCAAAAAGAACGCTGAACACCACGATTTGCAACGTTTGGCCTTCCGCGACAGATTTTGCAATGTTCTCCGGGAAAATATCGGTGATGAGTTGTGTCGCGGTGTGTGGTGAAACATTCAGCGGCTGCACCGTCGACGCCGCGGGCAGATGAACGCCTTCTCCGGCGCGGCTGATATGGATCGCCGCATAGCCAACAAGCATCGCGAGCGTGGAAACAATTTCAAAATAGATGAGCGACTTGATGCCGAGGCGGCCGACTTTTTTGAGGTCGGAGTGGCCCGCTATTCCAACAACGAGGACGCCGAAAAGCAGCGGCGCGATGATGACCTTGATGAGGCGAAGAAAAATCGTGCCGAGAACTTGCAAGTTGACGGCGACCGAAGGCCAGTCGTGGCCGAATTCCGCGCCAGCGAGAAGTCCGACGAAAATCCAAGTGGTCAGCGAGCGGCGGGAAGTGGCATACGCGGCGATGAAAAAAACGGCGAGCCAGCGCAAAATCGCCGGAACCAGCGCGGGCAGCGGCAAAATCTGAGCGCCGGCGAGCAGCGAAGCCGCGATGGCAATCGTTGCGGCGACGGCTGCCGCGGAAAGAAATTTGTTTTTCATCGGCACCCGGTGAAAAAATTCATCGGTGCCGAAAGGTATGATGGTTAGCGCCGCATGTCAATCGAAACGCGGCAAAAAAGGTTGGCCGCGGTTTCCCTGAAACATGCGCGCGCTAATTTGCAGCTAGCGCGACGGCCTCATACCAAGTGAGCAACAGTTTGCTCGTCCTCACGCCTCAGGAATCCGCCGATCCAACGGAACGGAGACTAATCCAAGCGCAATGCGACCAGCGGATCGATGCGAGTAGCGCGCCGCGCGGGCAGGTAGCACGCCAACAGCGCGACGCCCATCAGCAGCAGCGTGATGCCCGCATACGTGAGCGGATCCGTCGCGCTCACGCCATAGAGCAGGCCCGCGGCCATGCGTGCGACCGGCAACGCGACCAATATCCCCACGGTTGCGCCGATAAGCGCGAGCAGCATGCCTTGCCTGAGCACGAGACCGAGCACCTGACGGGGCTGCGCGCCCAGCGCCATGCGCAGCCCGATTTCGCTGGTTCGCTGAGCCACGGAATACGCCAGCACGCCATAAATTCCAATCGACGCGAGAACCAACGCCAGCACACCAAACAGCCCGAGCAGAGCGGCGCCCATGCGCGCGGGCCACAAACCCTGCCCCAGAAGCTGCTGGACGGTCTGGCCATTCGTGAATGCCAAATTTTTGTCAAGCGACTGCACCTGTGTGCGCACTGTTCCTAGAAGCGCTTCCGGGTTGCCGGTACTGCGCACAACCAGCGTGGCGAAGGGCGAGTATTTCTGCCGCATCGGAAAATAGGCTATCGGTTGGGGATCTTCGCCGATTTGGCCAACAACGGTGGTTCCCGCTACTCCAACGACCTGGAGCAGGTTTGGTTCCTGCACGATCGCGAACCGCTTTCCGAGCGCTTCCTGGCCCGGCCAGAGGAGATTGGCCATCGCCTGGTTGATCACGGTTACTGGCGTGGTGTTTTCGCGGTCGAAGTCGGTGAAGTCGCGGCCGCTCAACAACGGAATACGCATGGTGTCGAAGTGGCCCGGCGTCACCTCGTCAAGATTGACGAGCGTTCCGCGATTATTGGGATCGGTCTGTTCTCCTTCGCGAAAGACGGTGGCGGAGATGCCGCCGCCGAAGACGCCGTTGGCGGACACCGAAGCGTTCACCACGCCAGGAACCGTTTTCGCGCGCTCGATGACGTCGCGGAAGAACTGCTGTCCATGACTCTCGTCATAGCGTAGAGCGCCGAGGTCAAAAAGCATTTGAAACAAATTCTGGGACTCGAAGCCGGGATTGAATTGCTGCGCGTTCTGCATGCTGCGCAGAAAGAGTCCCGAGCCAACCAGCGCCACGAGCGCCAGCGCCATCTCTGAAATCACCAGCAAGCCGCGCAGGCGGTTGTGCGTCCAGCCCAGAGCGCCGCCGCGCCCGCCCGTTTTCAAGACTTCGTTGACGTCCGTGCCGGAAGCCTTGATGGCTGGGATGATCCCGAAGAGCAGCCCGGTCAGCACGGAGATCAGCACGGTAAATCCCAATACGCGGGCATCGAACGAAAGATCGATCGAGCCATCGGCCAGAAACGGAGGCCGGAAGGACCACAATACACTCCGTCCCCAGTACGCGACCAGCAGACCCGCCAAGCCGCCCAACAGAGAAAGTACGGTGCTCTCTGTCAGGAGTTGCCGCACCAGGCGAAGCCGCCCCGCGCCCATGGCCGCGCGAATGCTCAATTCTTTTTCGCGCTTGGCCGCTTGCGCGAGCAGTAGATTGGCCAGATTGACGCAGGCGATCAGCAATACCAGGCCGACCACGCCCATCAGCACGCCGCCGGCAAGAGAGAATTGCTTTCGCTGATTGATCCCCAGGGCCGATTCGTTCAGCGGATAGAGCTCCACGGTGCGGCCCTTGTTTTCGCGCGGATACTCCTTCTCCAGGCCGGAAGCGACGGTTTTCATGGCTGCCCGGGCCTCGGCAATACCGACTTGCGGTTTCAAGCGACCGACGATAGAGGTCCAGCGGAAGCGCCGGTTGTTTTCGAGATCCTTGAGCTGACCGGTAAGCACGTAGTCGCGCATGGTGACGGGAATCCAGAGCACGTCCGGACGTCCGAGCGAGACGATGCCTTTGAAGCTCGGCGGCGTGATGCCTACGACGGTATACGATGTTCCATTCAGGCTGATGGTCCGGCCGACGAACTTTTCGTCGGAACCGAATTTCTGGGCCCACAGGCTGTAGCTCAAGACCACCTCGGGGTTGCCGCCGATTTTCTTGTCGCCATCGGCGATGAAGGTGCGGCCGCGATAGGGCTTCACGCCCAGCACATCAAAAAAGTTGCCGCTGACGAGCATGGCGTTCAATTGCTGCGGCTCGGCTTGGCCGCCCCAGTTCAGCGGTATGGGGAAGGTGACGACCGCCAGCCCGGAGAAAACGTTGTTCTGGTCGCGGTAGTCCTCGTAATTGGGCAGCGAAGTCGGCGTGAACTGAAAGTTGACGTTGGTGTCGACCGTCAGGGTGTCGCGGGTGAACATCTCCGCCAGCCGCGCAGGCTCCTCGACCGGCAGCGGATGCAGGAAGACCGCGTTGATAATAGTGAAGATAGCGGTATTCGCGCCGATGCCCAGGGCCAGCGACAGCACCGCCACGAATGTGAAGCCGGGGCTCTTCTTCAGCATGCGCAACCCGCCCCGCAAGTCTTGTTGAAAGTTTCCAGCCATAGCGCCACCCCCACTCAACGGTTAGGACGCGCAGGAGGAAGATTTGTTTCCGGCGCGGGGGCCCCTTGCTGGGATGCGCGGGGGTCAGGGAGTGTACCCATTTCGACAGCACGGCGATAGCAGGCCGGGCCCCAAATGCCAGACCCGTCCTTGGGTTCGGGCCAGTCGCTAAAGTCGAGTTCGAGGCCTTTCGGCTGGGGCTGGAGGCCGCTGTCCAGGGCGATGGCGGGGAGGGTGCGGAGGAGGAGGTTGCAGGTATAGGCCATGACGGCGGCGCGGCGAGGGGTGATCTTGTTACGGGCCTGGAGCTTATAGAGTTCACCTACGGAATGGTTGATGTCAGCGGCGGAGCGGAATTCCTGGATGTCGCCGATGAGATGAGCAGCCAGGTCCATTTGGTCGAGGTCTTTCTGACGCTCAGCGGCATGTCTGGAGCAGAGGCCGGAGTCCGGATCGGAGACGGCCATGCGGCAACGACGGCCGCTCGGAGTCCGCTGCTGACAATGGGGCAGAACGAGGGTGGCGGTGATGGTGGAGCTAGAAGTTTCAGAAGTCATGAGAGTTCCTTTTCGGCATGAGCCGTAACGTTCCAATTTGGGAATTGTTGGTATACACCCCGGCAGTTTTCGTAAGAGTGGGAAACAAAGGAGTTGCGGGATACGGAACTTGGAAGAAGATACGGAAGATGGGAGACGGAAACGTTGGTCTGGGGAGTGGGCGAGGAAGGCGGAAAGGACAGGTAGCGCGGGGCTTACGGGTTTGGCGGAGACAAGGTCGAGAAATCACAACTCATGCTACCACAAATTATTTTATTTGTCAACTACTAGTTTAGTTCAATTTCAGAAGAACTAGGGAATTTGTTCGAAAGAATTTGCAAGGAGAAGAAAACAAAGGGGTAGAGTTCACTGGGTGCCGGTGCAATGGTTCGGTACTACGGAATGCCGTGAGCGGGCGCGGTCAGCCGAACTGAGGAGGCCCAAAGTTCTCAGTTCTAAGTTTTAAGCTGTTAGTGCAGAAAAATGAAGGGCGGAGACGGAGAGCAAGAAAAAGAAACGTCAACCGCCCCACCCTTGCATAACCCGCAAGAGTGGGGCACCCGCAGAAAGAAGAGGCAATCAAAGCCTGTCCCGCCCGCCAATACCACGATCGCGAGGCTGATGCTCAAGGCGCTCATTCCGTCGGTGGATGACGTCACGCGCAGGCTAATCAAGTTCGCGGCGCTCGATGTGACCGGCGCACCGGCACGGTTGCAGCTTTCTTCGACGGCGCTTTCCGTGCGCCATGATGGCGATCCGGCAAAAGCGTCTACAGTTTCGATCGCCTATTTGAAGGACGGAAAATTTTCCGCGTGAAGGCGCGCTCGGTGGTGACCGCGGGAGGGAGTTGGACCGCGAAGCACATCCTGAAGGGTTTGCCCGATGCGCAGCGAAAAGCGTACGCGCAGTTTTACCGCTTGCCGTGCATGATGGCGAATGTTGCGGTAGCAACTGACGGTTTCTGCGGAAAATGGGAATCACGGGATGCCGGTGGTTTGAGGGCGTCGGCAATTATATGGACGTGCGGCGACTGGCGGTGTGCGGGGATGTCGAGCCAACGATCAGTCCAGATTCGCCGATTGCGCTAACTTTAAAAGTTTTCTATTCGTATCCGGGAGCGTCGACGGAGGAGCAAGGGCATCGCGGGCGCGGAGAAATGCTAACGACTTCGTTTCGCGAGTACGAGCGGCGGATTCGCGAGCAGTTTACGGAAATGTTTTCCGGCGCGGTCTTCTTTAGCACTGCGGTCGCGGGCGGCGGCAAGATAGGGGCGTTGATCTGGCGCATTATGCGCTCCGCTTTGGTCTTAAGATTTGTCCCGTTCCGGACAGATTGCCAGACCCTTTTGCTGGTTCAATCAATGGGGAATCTGAGAGCCATGAAACTTCACCTAATGCATGCAAGGTAGGTAGAGGCAGTCCAGGAATGACATGAGCGGGAAAAACTTACGAACCGTACAGGCAGGCCAACGAACCAATGCCGAAGGAAAACAAGTAAGCAACAAAGTGTTATTGGCAATGCCCGACAATGAATACGAGTTGATGCGTCCTGACCTGACGTATATGGATCTGCCGCATCATCTGAGCCTTCATGAGCCGACGCAAAAGATCGAGTTCGTCTATTTTCCGAACCGAGGAATGGTTTCTCAAGTGGTAGTGACCAAAGACGGCCGAACCGTGGAAGTGGGTGTAGTGGGCAAAGAGGGCTACGTTGGGGCAGGGTTGGCGGCTGGCTTGAGCAGAAGTTCGGTGCGGGAAATTATCCAAATCGCGGGCGATGGCTTCCGAATGGTGGGGAATGCGCTGGAACGCATTCTGCGGTCGGCTCCGCAGTTGCAGGTGATATTGAACAGGCATACCGGGCTGCAAGCGATGCAAGTGGCGCAGACCGCGGGGTGCAACCGGCTGCACGATATACAGCAGCGACTCTCGAGGTGGCTGCTGATGACTCAGGACAGGGTGAATTTGGGAGTGCTTCCGATCACCCACGATTTCATTGCGACCATGATGGGTACCGACCGATCCACGGTGAGCCTGGCAGCGGCGGTGTTGCAAAAAAAAGGAATTATAGATTACGTGCGCGGCGCAGTGAAGATTGTGAACCGCCGGAAACTCGAAAAATCTGCTTGCGAGTGCTACGCGGTCATTCAACAGTTCGAGGATGAGCTCGGATTGAGATAATAATTTTAGCCAGTGTTGGATATCCCATAGACAGCAGCCTCTTCCCATCGCTACTGTTCGGGCCTTGTCTAATCAAAACAATTCTGATGTGCGTTCAAAAGCGGTGCCCTGGGCAGAACCTCGTTCTGGGCAATGAAAAGAGCGGGTTTTGCCGTGGCAGTGCCTTCGAAGACCAAAGCTAAGCCGTCTTTCGCAAGAACATAACGGCGCCAAATCGCGAGGTGGCCATGGAGCCAATGCATCGCAAACTGGTATGGGCCGAGAGACCGCATTTTGAGGGCTGGGTTTGCTCAGAATGCGCCTGGGTGTTCAATCCAAGAGGGCCGCTCGTTAGCGAATCCTTTGACGACATGAAGATGCACTATGAACAGCAGCGCAACAAGGAGTTCGAGTCGCATGTTTGTGCCGAGCACCCACGAACTCCAAAGAAAACCAAATAGCTAGATCGCGCGCGGCCCGCCCCTACAGTGGATGAAGAAGGGGGCCGCACCTATGGTGTGACGCGGAGCATGGTGACGGCGTGGGATGGCACCTTGGCGGAGAAGGTGGCGGTGGATTTGCCGAGGTCTTTGTGGGCCCAGAGGTCGCGGACATGCGCACTCAGATGGGCGGGATAGCCGAGATCTTCCCAGGAGACGGCGATATCGGCGTCGGAGGCGCCGCGATTGAGGAGCACGACGGCGCGGCTGCCGTCTTTCATTTGTTTCGCCCAGACTTCAGAGTCGCCATTTTTGCGGACGCGGCGGCCTTCGCTGCCGAGGGGATCCTGGTCGACGGCGATGACTTCCTTGTTGGTGAGGATTTCCTTGATTTCAGGAGTCATGTGCGCCAAATCGTTTCCGGCCATGAGCGGAGCGGCCAGCAGGCACCAGAGGGTGAAGTGCGAGCGGTACTCGGTGGTGGTCATGCCGCCGTTGCCGACTTCGAGCATGTCAGGATCGTTCCAGTGACCGGGGCCGGCGTAGGATTCGATGCCGACTTGCAAATCGAGAATCTGGGTCCAGCTGAGCTGGTCTTTCTTGCAATCCCAGCAATCGGAAATGTCACCAGTGGTGCGCCACAGGTTGCCGACGTCGCGGCCCCAGAGCCAGGGCTTGTTGGAGCCCCACTCGCAGAGGCTGAAGACGATGGAGCGGCCAGAGGCTTTCAGCGCGTCGCGCATGGTGGAGTAAGAAGCGGGGGCGTTTTGCGTGCCGGTGTTGCACCAATCGTATTTCAAATAGTCGACACCCCAGACGGCGTATTGGAGAGCGTCTTGATACTCGTGGCCGCGGCCACCTGGGCGGCCAGCACAGGTCTTGGTGCCAGCATCCGAGTAAATTCCAAATTTCAAGCCTTTGGAATGGACATAGTCGGCGAGGGGTTTGATGCCGTTGGGGAAATTCTTGGGGTCAACGACGATGTTGCCGGCGGCATCGCGGCTGATTTGCCAGCAATCGTCGATGACGACGTATTCGTAACCGGCGTCCTTCATGCCGCTGCTGACGAGGGAGTCGGCGGCGGACTTGACGAGATCTTCGCTGACGTTGCAGGCGAAACGGTTCCAACTGTTCCAGCCCATGGGAGGGGTGAGAGCGAGGCCGTTTTCCAGGGCGTGCGCGGGGGGAAGGAAAAAAAGAATTCCGAAGAAGAGGAACAGCGCGAGACAAAGGATTTTTTTCATAAAGGTCTCCAAGAAAACTCATTTGCTTGAAAACTTTCAGGGCCCAACAAGAAAACTCCCACGTTCGCCGGGAAAGAGGATTCCGCGACGGACGAGCGGAAAAACCACGGAAGGAGAGAAAGGCTCCTACGCGGTGGCGGTGGCAGCTTTTGCGGCGGCTTCGGCGGTATAGACAACGACGGCCTTTTTACCACCCTTTGCGGCAGTGGCGTGGATGGAGCTCAGGTTGACGCCCTTGGCGGCAAGTTTGACCAAACATTGCGACAGAGCGCCGGGTTTGTTGGGTAAATCGAGAGCTTCCGCGGGCGTTTCCTGGTAAGAGATTCTGGCGGAGTCGAGAGCCTTCTTGGCACGCCGGGCGTCATCAACGATGAGTTGAACGGAGCCGGCCGTGCCTTGCACGGTTCCCAAGAGGGAGAGAATATTCACTTTGGCGTCGCCGAGAGTTCGCGCGATGGCGGCGACCGCCCCGGGCTGATTGTCAAGAGAGATGGTGAACTGCTTAGTTTTGGCCATTTCGGCACCTCCTGCCGTTGCGAGGAGATTATACGCCCAGACGGGCCGGGTGGAAGGGACACGGGGGATTCCAGCGGCGCGCGCGAAGGAAGGAACAAAAGAAGCCCCATCCTCCGAGCCCAGAGGATGGGGCAGACTTCTGTAGAGGGGCTATTTATCCCTGCGCCTGCTGAAAGTTTTCACTGGGGGACAAAGAAACCCTCAGTGCGCGGCGGCTTTGCCGGTGAGCGCGGAGGCGATCGCCGAGCCGATGGGACTTCCCAAGCCGGTGCAGGCATCCCAGCCAGTCTTGGCTGAGAACGAGCCGTTGTTGCCGGTGGTGATGTCGTGGAACGTGCCGGGGACCGGCGCGACTTGGGAGTAGACGAGAGAGGTCAGCGAGCCTACGCGCTTGCCAACTATCTGGTTGATACAGGCAGTGAGGCCGGCCCACAGAGGAGCAACGGCGCTCGTGCCTCCGATGACGGAGGCTTGTCCATCGACGAAGACGTCGTAACCAGATTGTGGATCGGCATCGCCCGAAACATCGGGAACGCCGCGGCCGACGAAATTGCCGGGATTCACGGAAGCCGGAACGTTGGCGCTGGCTTGATAGGCGGGCTTGGGGAAAAAGTCGCTGACGCCGCCGCCACCGGCCCCTTCATTGTTGGTCAGTTCGTTCCAGACGACCTCGCCGCCGTACTTGCCGTTGGCGGAGGTGAGCTTGGTACCGCCACAGGCGAGGGCGTAGGGACTAGAAGACGGGAAGTCCACATGCTGGAGGCCGTCGGTGACGCCGTCGGTGGAGCCGTTGTCGCCGCTAGCAACGCAGACGGTCAGGCCGAGCGTTGCGGCGTCTTCGAGAAGAGTGTTGTACGCGGTGAGGGATTGCTGGCTCCAGGAAGATTCCGGGCCACCCCAGCTGATGGAGATCACCGAGGGATTGTAGCGGGTGTCATGAACGGCGGCGGCGATGGCATTGTAGAAGCCTTGGTCGGTGTTGGGAGCGAAATAAACGGCGAGAGTCGACTTGGGAGCGACGGCGCCGGCGACTTCGATGTCCAGCATGACTTCGCCATCGGGGCCATTGGGATCGCCGGTGGGCTTGTTGTGGGCGTGGTCGACGGAGATGGCCACAACTTTAGGGGCAGTCATATTCAAGGTGTTTTTGAAGTAGGTCTTGATGTCGCGGGCTTTGTAGCCGCCACCAAGTTCGATGATGGCGATGCACTGGCCCGTGCCATCGACGTTCGAGGGGAAGTCGTAGAGCTGGGCGACTTGGACCGGGGTGAAGGTGCCAGCGGGCTGTGTCGTCAGGGCGTGCGAGGTTATCGCCGGGCGGTGCATACGAAAGTGAGGCCTCGCTTGCGGACGGTTGTCGAGACCGAGGACGGCGGTGACGATGCCATCCAATTCGGCGGGGATGTGAATGGATCCGACGCGGCCGCGATAGGTTCCTTCCGCATGAGTGTAGTTCTGCAGTTCGACATTGAATGCTTTGCTGAATTGCCCCACCGTGCCTGAGAGCGTCACGGAACCTTTCGCGAGGTTGGTGTCCGAGATGCTCAGCCCATATTCGTGAGCAAACTCTTCCACCTTTTGGACGTCTTCTTCCAAAGCTCCGCGCTGTGCGAGGAACTGTTCGTGCGTGAGATGCTGCCTCTCTGCAGCGCGCTTTTGCAGCAAGGATTCGACGGCCGCTTTCTCATTGGCGGTCGCTCTGGTGGATTGCGTCCTGGCGTCCTCGGCTTGAGCGCGTGAACGCAAGAGCACGGTGACTTGAAGGCTTTCATCGGGATTGGCGGCGCCAATCGCTTTCGCTCCGGAAACAGCTACTCTTTCGCTACCTTTGAGTGGGACGTGATCTGTGTAATTAGCCATAGGCTCCTTTCGATTCCGGGGAGGGAATGGAAAGGGAGAGTTGGACAGGTGGGAAAGGGAGGGGAGCGGCGAATCTCTTGGGCTCAAGAAAAACGAGGCCCGGGCCTTCCCACTGTCCCGTGGGTTAAACCCCGGAATATCAGGAAACGGACTTTAGCAAAGCGGCGGAATGTTGTCAAAGTAAATTTACTATAAACTAAGAAGTCTATGGATTCAGTTTGTAAAAAATGTCCTCGCCCCGTTGAAGCACCATGAAAACAGCGCTCACTTTTGCGCATAGAAATGCCGGGTGTCAGATTTGCTGGCGTTTCCAGCGGCCGCGTTTGAACAGGATGATGCCGGCGGCGGCGATGGCGGCTTCGGAGACGACGATGGAGTAGAAAGCCCCGTTGGATTGTAGATGGGCGGGGATGGCAAGGAAATAGGCGAGGGGGATTTCCAGGAACCAGAAGCCGAAGAGATTCACAAGCGTGGGGGTGAGAGTGTCGCCGGCGCCATTGAAGGCCTGGAGCATCACCATGCCGTAGGCAAAGGCGATATTGCCGTAGCTGAGGATGCGCAAGCAGGAAGCGGCCAGTGGGACGACGGCCGGATCGTTGGAGAAGAGGCGCACAACGGGGACGGAGAATAAGATGAAGAAGATCCCAATGGCGCCAAGGAAGAGCATGTTGTACAGGCCGGTCCGCCAAACGGAAGTTTCGGCGCGCTCGGGTTGCTTGGCGCCGAGGTTCTGGCCGACGAGGGTGGCAGCGGCATTGCTGAGTCCCCAGCTGGGCAGAATTACGAAGATGACGATGCGAATAGCGATGGTATAGCCCGCAAGGGCCGCGGAGCCAAAGACACTGACGATGCGAACCAAGCCGATCCAACTGACGTCGGCGATGGCAAATTGCAGGATGCCGGTAAGCGAGACGCGGAGCAGACGAAAAAAGATCGTGAAGTCGAGATGGATCTGGCGGCGGAGGATGCGGATGCGCTCCGTGCCGCGCATGAGTCGATAAAACTGATACAGCACGCCGATGCTGCGGCCCGTGAGAGTGGCGAGAGCCGCACCGGTGACGCCGAGTTTTGGGAACGGTCCCCAGCCGAAGATGAGGCAAGGGTCGAGGGCGAGATTGATGATGTTGGAGACCCAGAGCAAGCGCATGGCGACGGCAGCGTCACCCGCGCCGCGGAAGATGGCGTTGTTGAGGAAGAGCATAGTGATGGCGCCGCTGCCGGCAAGCGCAATTCGTGCGTAACCGGAACCGACCGCGATAATTTGCGGAGAGGCGCCCATGAGGCGAAGCAAGTCCGGCGCATAGAAGAAGCAGGGGACGCCAATGAGGACGGAGATCGCGAGCCCGATGGCGATGGCTTGAACGCCGGCAACGGCTGCGCCGGCGGGATCTTTTTCGCCGATGCGGCGGGCGACCATGGCGGTGGTGGAGAGGCTTAGGCCGAGGCCAACGGCGAAAACCAGGCTGAGAAGCGATTCCGTGAGGCCGACGGTGGCTACGGCGTCTGCGCCGAGACGGCCGACCCAGAAAACGTCGACGACGGCGAAAAGGGATTCCAGCACCATCTCGAGGATCATGGGAATGGCGAGGAGGAGAATCGCGCGATTGAGATTACCGGTAGTGAAATCCTGCTGCGAGCCGCGCAGGGCTTCGCGGACGGAACTCCAGAATGATGGTGGCGGCGCGGCGGCGACAGTTTGTTCCAAAGACATAGGAGCCTTTACGTTCTGCGTGGACGCTTCCCAAGATTCTGGCGCGCTGACGCGGCTGCAAAAATGAATGGTAAGAACGAGAGAGGGGGTCAGATCCGCGCTAACGGCGGATTAAATTCGTACAGCGACTTGGGGGACGAACATGGGCGTTGTCCTTGGCGCTGTCTCTGTTGGACGACTGCGCCCGAGGTCCGAGTTGCACGGACTAATTCAACGAAGAAATTCTACCTTGAACTGGTGGGGCGTGGCTAGGGGAATTAGACTGCAGAGAAATCAGGTGGAAAGAAAGAGCATAAGGTGGCGGGTCAGTTCCCGAGTGGCCGGCTATCCGCCCAGAATCCAGTTTCCGTCTTCCGGACCTCCGATAGGCAGTGCAATGAGCAAGAGAAAATCTTGTTTGACGAGAAGGCATAACAGATGTATATACATATAATATGAAAAAGCAAGATCTTGGAGAGCAAACTGCAGATGCCCTTTTTGAGTTGCCATGCGCGTGTCAGAACGTTCGCCGCCTCAGCCGGATCGTAACGCGAATTTACGACCAGGAACTGAGAACGGCAGGTGTTGAGATCGCACAATTCGGTCTGCTCACCGCGCTGGCCGCCGTGGGAGAGGCGAATCAAAAGCGGCTGAGCGTCGGCTTTGCCATGGACAGTACGACGCTGACGCGAACGTTGGGGCTGCTGCGGAAACAGGGCTGGGTTCGCGCCAGGCAGGGAAAGGACCGCCGGGAGCGCGTGTTTAGCTTGACGGGGACCGGCAAGCGACAGCTGGAGATGGCGCAACCGCACTGGGAGCATGCGGAGCGGAGGCTGCGGAAAAAGCTGGGGGAGGCGGGCTGGAAGAATATGAATGAGACGGTATTCCGAATGACGGAAGCGGGGATACGGGCGTAAATTCCGGCAACCAAATAGATGTATATACATCTAAACAAGAGGGCGAAAGGAGTTTTTATGAAGATTCCAATTTATTTGTCGGCTGTGCTGTTGCTTGTGGTTTTCCTGGCCGCGCTGCGTGGAGCGCCTTCCACCGAAGGTATTGGAGTTGAGTCGTCCGGCTCGCGCCGCCCAGAGATCGAATACCTGAAAGCCTTAAACACCGTTGCCCCACCGCAAGATCCACAGGTGCTTTTTTCTGCTGATGGCGCAGTACTCGAACGCCAACATGCAGGGGGAAGGCGCGGAGTTCTTCTCGGCGCGGCTGAAGGAATTCGGGCCGCGTTTGACGGAAACCCAAAAATCCTTGTATCTGAGCGCCATCGGACTGTTGCGTGGCCAACACGCATCTTCCGTCTCGATGTTGCACCGAATCGGTTACGTGAAAGAGACGATTGCGATCCTGGATCAAGCCAAACAGCTTTCCGGAGGGCAAGTCTTCGTTGTGAACTGGATTGGCGGCATCGTCCGTACCGAACTTCCAAGCATTTTCCATCAGAGGAAGGCGGCGCAGGATGAGTTAGCCTGGTGCGTGGAAAACGCTGACAAAGCGCCTCACGCGGGTTGGTTGCGGGAAGTCAATTACCACCTCGGAAAGCTGGCCCTTGGTAACGGAGAACAGGCCAAGGCGCAGGATTATCTGAGGCGGAGCGGGTACAAGAGTTTTGACAGGCCGATTACGCTGATCACTCCTTTTTCTGAAGACGCCGCCTCAGGGCATACCTTCGCGCCGCCGCGCATCGCCGAGATCGTGCCGGGCCGCGTATATGTGCTCTCGGGCTTCGAGTTCACGGAATACTATTTTGTAGTTTCCGATGACGGGCGGGAGTTGATCGGCATTGACGCCGGTACGCGAGCCGATTCCGCCAAGGTTGCGTACGAGGCGCTGCGAGCGTATGCGCCCCGCCTTCCGGAGTTAACAACCGTGTTCATTACGCACTCCCACTGGGACCACGTTGGCGGCCACAAACATTTCCGCGCACTGAATACTCGCTTGCGGTTCTATGCCAGGAGCAACTACCAGGAAGAAATTGCCCGCATAGTCGAGGCGCCGGGGAATTTTGACAAGCTATTCTTCGGTGAACGCTTCAGTCTCGAGGAGGTACGCAGCTTCAAGCCGGATGTGACGATCGACAGCCGCACGGACCTGAAGATTGGGGGGACGCGCATTGAGCTAATTCCTGTGCAGGGAGGAGAAACACACGACGCCATGTTCATCCATCTACCGGATCACGGTGTGATGTTCGTGGGAGATTTCATCATGCCGTATCTTGGGGCGCCCTTTGTGGAGGAAGGCGACTTTCAGGGATTGCTCGATGCGATTGACGTTGTTATTGAAAAGCATCCGCAGCACCTGTTGCACGGCCACGAGCCGCTTACCCGCAATTTCGCCTCCACCACCATGCTGGGGCAGCTGAAGATAGACCTGGTATGGCTGCGCGAGCAGGTATTGACCGCGGTTCGCCGCGGCGATGAACGTGCCGCGATTCACCAGGCGAACTTCATTCCGCCGGGTCTGCTCGGGGGCCAACCAGACGTGTATCAGCCATACCTGATTTTGCGAGAACACGTCATTGACCGCCTATACGACCAGAACGTCGGCTATTGGCAGCCGGACCTGCAAGGCCTCGATCAACTCGGCCGGGCCGACCGCGCAGAACTCCTGGTTGACTACCTCGGTATAACGGAAAAACAGCTCGTCAGAACCGTGGAGCGCCTGGCCGCCGACGGCAAGTACGAACTGGCCGCCTCGCTGCTTGAATCGGTCGGAAGCAGGTTCGAGCACAGCACTTCCGTGGCTAACGCTAGACGGCTCGTCTACCTCAAGCTGATGGAAAAGCATCAGAATACGGACCCGTTCAAATTCATCATTTACTCAGGGAAGATCAACGAACAAACACCGCAGATGGCCCCTGCCAAGTGATGCAAGCACGCCATGCGGCGGGCAGTATGTGAATGGCTGGGCAGCGGAGTATTGCGTGTCCGCTCGCCTTGACATTCTATGGGAGGGGCCCTATCCTCACCTAGAATGTCTACTAAAGAACAGCGCGAGCGCATCGAACTGCTGCAAGGAACCCTGGACTTGCTGATTCTCCGGACGCTGCTGCTGGGGCCAGCGCACGGCCATGCGATCGCCAAGGCGATCGAATTCAACTCCGATGATGTGTTGCAGGTAGAACAAGGGTCGCTGTATCCGGCGCTGCACCGGCTCATCAAGCGGGGATGGATTTCCGCCGAAGAGGGCACGTCCGAGAACAATCGCCGTGCCAAGTTTTACCGGCTGACGACCAAGGGGCGGAGGCAACTGGCGGTCGAGACCAGCAAGTGGGACAAGGTGGCCGGCGCGATCGCGCGGATTCTGCGGCCAGCGGAGTAAGGGGGCGAACCAATGAAACGCAGCAAGCGCATGTTGGAAGAGCTGGACGCGGACATTCGCGAGCACATTGAAAGGGAGACGCAGGACAACATCGAGCGCGGCATGTCGCCAGAAGACGCTCGTTATGCGGCTTTGCGCAAATTCGGCAACGTGACGCGGGTGAAGGAAGACGCCCGGGAAGTGTGGACCGTCGTTTGGCTTGAGGAACTAGCACAGGACATTCGCTACGGCCTCCGCATGTTGGGCAACTCTCCCGGCTTCGCTGCCGTGGCCATCCTGACGCTGGCGCTGGGCATTGGCGCGAACACAGCGATTTTCAGCCTGATCGATGCGGTGATGCTGCGGTCGCTGCCTGTGGAGAATCCCTCGCAGTTGGTTCTGCTGATGTGGGGAGCGCGCAATTCGCCAAACATTCACGGCTACATGAGTTCGGGCGATTGCCCCATGAACCTGGGGCCCGGAGCAGCGAATCCCTCAGGCTGCTCGTTCTCCGAACCGATGTTTCGTGAAATTTCACAAGCAAATGTCTTTTCGGCGACGGCGGCCTTTGCCAACTCTGGCAGGTTGAACTTGACAGGGAACGGTCCTGCGACGGTTATCAACGGCCAGCTTATTTCGGGAGACTTCTTCCGCACAATGGGTCTCAAGGCTGCTGCGGGCCGGCTGTTCGACGCAGCCGACGACACACCGTCAGCCGCACCCGTTGCCGTGCTGAACTTTGGCTACTGGCAGAGCGCCTTCGGCGGCTCTCGCGAGGTGGTCGGCCACACGATTGAATTGAATAACGTCCCATTCACGGTTGTAGGTGTAGCCGAACAGCGATTCACGGGAATCACTCCGGGCAGCGATTACGATGTTTGGCTGCCGCTCTCCGATGCGCAACGTATCACCGATCCCATACGCTGGCAAAACCGATCTGGCGACGTGAGTAACTGGTGGCTCACGATTATCGGCCGGCTCAAACCCGAAACACCGCTTACTCAGGCGCAAGCCGCGGTGAGCGGCCTCTTCCAAAATGAAATGCTTCACGGCTCCGTTCCGCTCTTCCATGCAGGAGAGCCGGTGGGCCCGCCGCCCCGACGTGGATTGGCGGCAGGTGGTAGTCCCACACTTCGGCGCGAAGTGCTTAGCGAAGGAGCGCCAGTACCCGCGAGCGGTAAGAGTCCAGCAGGCCTGCCAACGCCCTCGCAGTCAGGGGGTAATAAGGCTTTCGTTCGCCCTGCGCCACAAGGAGCGCCCCCGACGGGCCACCAAAGCGCTCCCGAAATGAGTAACGGCCCAAGGACACTATCGACGGTGGCCGATAATCCACACGTGACGCTTGTGCCGGCACAAACCGGCCTGACTGGCGCCCGCACGCAGTATTCCAATCCCCTTTACGTCCTGATGCTCGCTGTCGGAATTATTTTGCTGATTGCTTGCGCCAACGTTGCCGGGCTGATACTCGCTCGCGCAGCCGGACGGCAAAAGGAAATGGCCGTGCGATTGGCGTTGGGCGCGGGCCGTGGGCGAGTGGTGCGACAGCTCTTAACGGAAAGCGTGATGCTCTCGGCATTCGGCGGCACGCTCGGGATTCTGTTTGCCTACTGGGGAGCACACACGATTATTTCATTTGTGTCCAGCAATCAGACGCGCCCCTTGGGATTTGCAACAGGGGTCGACCTGCGCGTCCTCGGATTCACGGTCACGATTTCGCTGCTCACGGGAATTCTTTTCGGCATCGCTCCCACTTTTCGCAGCGCGCGCGTGGATTTGACGCCGGCGCTCAAGGAAGGCGAGGGAAGCTTCGCCGGTTCCGGTCACTCCGGTGGAAAATGGTTCAGCATCGGTAATACGCTGGTGGTGGCGCAAGTCGCGCTTGCTATCGTTGTGCTGGTGGGCGCGGGATTGCTGGTACGCACTCTGCAGAATTTGCGCAGCATCGACGTTGGATTCGATTCCCACAACATCCTGATTTTCGGAATCGACCCGACGCTGATCGGCTACAAGGGTCCGCAGGTGGACGCCTTCTATCGCGACTTGCAGGGACGCCTTTCTGAAATACCGGGCGTGAAGTCGACAAGCTATTCGATGGGCCCTCTTCTGAGCGGCGGACTGATGAAGACTTTGTTTCATTGGCCGGGCACGCCGCAGGATCAGGGTTCCGAAGCGGATGTGCTCCCGGTCGGGCCGAATTTCTTCGAGACGCTGCACATTCCATTTCTTAGCGGCCGCGAATTCAACGCCTCCGATTTTGCGCTGTCCGCTTCCAATAGTGGGCCAACACCTACTTCAGCGCCGACCCCGGTGATTGTGAACCAGGCGTTCGTTGCTAAATATGTTGGCAAGGAGAATCCGCTCGGGAAGCGGTTCGGCCAATCGGAGGCTGACGCGAACGGCCCGGCAAGTCCCGGCTACGAAATCATCGGCGTAGTGCGCGACACGAAATACAGCGACCTACGGCGAGAAATCCACGCCATGATGTACTTTCCGCAGAGCGCCGGGGGAGCGTCATTCGAGTTGCGCACGGCGGCTGATCCGCAAGCCATTCTTCCTGCGGTCCGCGAAGTCGTGGCGCAAGTGAACACGAATTTGCCACTGTTTGATGTAAAGACTGAATCACAGCAGATTGACCGGTTGCTGTTTCAGGAGCGGCTGGTAGCGCGGCTATCCGGCTTCTTTGGTTTGCTGGCGCTGGTGCTGGCGTGCGTGGGATTGTACGGACTGCTTTCCTACGAAGTTTCGCGGCGCACGCGCGAAATCGGAATCCGCATGGCACTTGGCGCGCAAGCGAAAGATGTCTTGCGCTCGGTCGTGCGGCAAGGCCTGGCGCTGGCGCTCGTGGGCACCACGGCGGGCATCGGGGTGGCCCTAGGCGTGACGCGTTATCTGAAGGCGATGCTGTACGACGTCAATGCCAACGACCCCGTTACCATTGTCGCTGTCGTCGCACTGCTGGTTGTGGTTGCGCTGGCAGCCTGTTTCATCCCCGCGCGCCGCGCCACGAGAGTCGATCCCATGGTTGCGTTGCGATGCGAGTAGTCCTCGCAAGTGACCGACAACCCTTCCTTTAGAAAAAATTCGCATCAATGTGTGAGGGCTGGGAAGACTCTTACGCGGCGGCGATGCGGCGGATGAGGTCTTCTTGCTCGGACTGGGATTCAGCGCCGATGGTGAAGGCGTCGAGAAGATTGAGGCCGAGAGCAAAATTGAGAGCCTCGTCCTGGCGCGTGCGAAGTTGACCCTGGCCGAGGATTTTCATGCCGAGAATGCCCTTGCCGGCGGCGCGCATTTCCTTCATGACGCTGACGACAGTATCGGTGTCCGAGTCCATGTAGGCGCCGATGGGATTGATGCGAACGAGATGGACTTCGACCCAGGGAGATTTTGTGGCGGCGCGAAGAGCTTCGATGCTGTGACAAGAGCAGCCGTGGGCGCGAATGATGCCCTTCTCTTTGGCTTCGGAGAGGACGTCCATCACACCTTTGTAGCGATCGGTCCAATCGCCTTCCGTTAGGCAATGCATAAGGCAGACGTCAATGTGATCGGTGCCGAGTTCACGGCGGAAACGATCGAGATCAGCGCGAGCGGTGGCCGCGTCGCGGGCCCAGGTTTTGGTGAGGACGGTGACTTTGTCGCGCGGGACATGCTTGAGAGCTTCGGCGACGTGCGGGTGGCTGCCGTAGGAATCGGCGGAGTCGAAGAAACGCAGGCCGTGATCGTAGCCGTTGAGGAGCAAGTCGGAGAGGCCTTTGACGCCGAGGACGGTCTGATGGGAGTGATGGCCGGAGCCGACGGTGCCAGTGCCCATGGCGAGGCGGCTGGTTTGAATGCCGGTCTTGCCGAGAGTGACCGTGTCCGAGGCGCTGAATTTTCGCGGGAGAGGCGTGAGCGCAAAGGCGCGGCGCGCGAACGCAGAAGCGTGGAGAGAGAGGGCGCCGGCGGCGTAAGCGGTGCGATGGAGGAATTCGCGGCGTTTCATGGGGCCTCCTTGTGGCGGACGGTCGAGGCTAGGCGCCCAGTATATTCCTATCGACGCGCGTGGGGGCGCTTGGTTATCAAGGAAGGAGGTGCGATTCAACGGCAGAGGTTTGTCTCCGTTGGGAAGGCGACCGGGATTTCAGCCTCTCTCCTTGACAATCTACCTATGGGCGGCGTATATCTGTCGAACGTCTAGGAGGCGGGATGCCGATCGAGAAATCGGACTTGTTGCAGGGCACACTGGACATGCTGATCCTGAAAATTGTCGCGCTTGGTCCCGTGCACGGATATGGCATTTCCCAGCGCATCAAGCAGATCTCCAAGGAAGTGCTGCAGGTGCAGCAAGGGTCGCTGTACCCCGCGCTGCATCGCCTGGAAAAACGGGGCTGGCTCGCGGCGGAGTGGGGCGAGTCCGACAACGGGCGGCAGGCCAAGTTCTACAAATTGTCTGTGAAGGGCCGCAAGCACTTGGCAAGCGAGGAATCAAACTGGCACCGCCTGGCCGGCGCGGTGGGGCACATTCTTCAGACGGCAGAATAGGAGTCCGCCATGTCTTGGTGGAAATCACTTTTTCGCAAAGACGCCCGCGACGCGCAGCTCGATTCCGAGCTCCGCTTTCACATTGAAAAGCTTGCAAACGATAACGTCGCCGCGGGCATGACGCCCGAAGAAGCACGACGGCAGGCCGTGCTGGAATTCGGCGGACGGGAACAGATCAAGGAAGAAGTCCGCGACGTCTACCGCATTCGGATCCTCGACGCCACCGTCGCCAATCTCAAATCCGCCTTCCGCTTCATTCGTAAATCCCCCACATTCTCTGGCACCGTGATTCTCACCCTTGCGTTCGGTATTGGCGCCAACAGCGCCGTCTTCTCCGCCATCGACGCCATCCTCCTCAAGCCTCTCCCGTTCCCCGACGCCGATCAGCTTATGCGCGTCGACCAATACAATCCGAAGACTTCAAGTCCCTTCCACATGGTCGCCCCGGTTCGCCTCGAAGACTGGAATCGTCTCAATTCCACGTTCCAAGCGCTCACCGGCTACTACACAGAAGACGTCTCCGAATCTACCAGCGCTTTGCCGGAGAAAGTGACTCGCGCATGGGTTTCGCCGCGCTTCTTCCAAGTCTGGGGCGTTGAACCTGCGCCAGGGCGGGAATTTACGCCTGAGGAGGAGACCCTCAACGGACCAGCTGCTGTCCTAATCAGCGATCGCTTCTGGCGTCGTCGCTTCAACGCAGATCCCAACATCATCGGGAAAAATCTGCGGCTCGATGGCCACTTAACTCCCATCGTGGGGGTGATGCCGCCCTCGTTCCTCTTTCCCAATCGCGACGCCGATTTATGGTGCCCCATTCCTGCGGCCATTTCTTATGGTCCGCCCCGGGAAAACAACTGGTTCATCGTCATCGGACGCCTCAAACCCGGCGTCACGGTCGCACAAGCTCGCGCCAATCTCGCCACCGTGCAGGCGCAGCTCGGCCGCGAGTTCCCCAAAACCGACGCCCAGCTCTCCGTCGGCATTGAGCCGCTCAAGGAAACCACCATCGCGGACTCGCGCCGCTCTCTCTGGCTGCTCTTCGGCTCCGTCACACTGCTTCTGCTCATCGCCTGTACGAATATCGTCGCCCTGCTCTTGTCCCGCTCCGCGCAGCGGCAGCACGAAATCTCCGTCCGCTTCTCCTTGGGCGCTCCTCGCGGCGCGCTCATTGCCCAATTGCTCACGGAAACTTTTCTCCTCGCCTTCATCGGTTCTGGCCTCGGCCTCTTTCTCGCGGCGGCGGCGTCTGACATCTTCCGCTTACTGGCCGCGCAGCTTCCCCGTGTCGAGGAAATCCATCTCGACGCGCGCATCGTCCTGTATTCCTTGGCTTGTTCGGTTGTAGTCACCCTGCTCTGCGGATTGGTTCCCGCCATTCGCGGCACCCATCGCAGTCTGTCCGCCTCGCTTGCGCAATCCAGCCGCTCGCAAGTCGCAGGACGAAATCCGCTGCAGTGGCTACTGGTGGGCATCCAGGTTGCCCTGGCCGTCACTCTGCTCGCCGGCGCTGGTCTGCTTCTCCGCAGCTTTCAGCAACTTGGCCGCGTTAACCCCGGCTTTGACGCCGCCCACATGCTTACCTTCCAACTCAGCATGAACTATGGCGAAACCGGCGATTTGAAAAAACTGCGCCAGTTCACCGACCGCGTCCTCGAAACTCTGCGCGCCACGCCGGGTGTTGAAGCCGCCGCCATCTCCGTGGGCGTTCCGGGCCAACCCTTCAAATACCAAACGGAAATAAAGCTCACCGAAGGACGCGCCGAGAGCGAGCCCAAGATCATCGCGGAAAACCACTACGTCTCGGCCAGCTACTTCGCCACGATGAGAATCCCGATGTTATCGGGTGAACTCTGCCGCGAAACCGATGGCCCACCCACGGTGATCGTGAATCGCGCCTTCGCCGACGCCTATTTCCCCGGCACGCCTGTCATTGGCCATCATGTGCAATCCCTCAATTTGGGTTACTCTGGCCCTGCCGCAATCGTCGGCGTCGCCGGCGACGTTCGCGAGACCGGCCTGGACCAGCCTCCGGCGCCCACCGTCTACTGGTGCGCCCCTATCGCGGAGCCAGGCACGTACTTCCTCGCTCGCACGCGCAACGCCCCCATGACCATGGCCGAAACCATCCGCCGGCAAATTCGAGATATCGATCCACAACGCTCCCTCTATGATTTCGCCCCGCTCGAGCAGCACTATTCCGATGCGCTCGCGGAAAATCGCCTCCGAACTATCCTCCTCACCTTCTTCGCCGCCACTGCCCTATCTCTTGCTTGTATCGGTCTCTACGGCACCCTCAGCTATTCCGTCAACGTTCGGCAACGGGAAGTCGGTCTGCGCTTGGCTCTTGGCGCTCTCCGCGGCCAGATCGTCAGGCAATTCCTCTGGCAAGGTCTCGCCGTGTGCATGGCAGGCTGCCTCGCGGGTTGGGCACTCGCGGCCGCCTCCACGCGTCTTCTCGCCGGCTTGCTTTACGGCGTCTCCCCCTCCGACGTCCCAACTCTATCGGCAGTGATTCTCCTGGTCCTGGTCATCGCCGCCGCCGCTTCTCTCGTACCAGCCGTGCGCGCCGCGCGTACGGAGCCCATGCAGGTTTTGCGCGACGAGTAAGGTAGCGCGCGGACTTGGACTTCGCACGACGCCAGTGCTTCCCTCCAAATTAGGCGAGTGATATCCTCGCGTTGACATAAACAGGAAAAACCTTGAGGGAATATCGACCTGTTGCTACACAATCTCTGGAATTCCATGGCCGAGGTAAGGAAATGAAAAAAGAGAAGCGTGCCGATGAAGCAGTTGAGAAAGGATTGACACGGCGCAAGTTTCTGGGCCAGAGCGCGGCGACGGCGATGGCGTTTTCGATCGTGCCGCGGCATGTGCTGGGCGGGCCGGGATACGTGCCGCCGAGCGACAAGGTGAATGTTGCGTTTATCGGCGTGGGCTCGCAGGGATTACGCGTGATGCTGCACTTCTTGAAGGAGCCGGACGTGCAAGGGGTAGCGGTGTGCGACCCGAACAAGAGCAGCGCGGACCATCCGCAGTGGGATACCCACGAATTCTGCAATTCGGTGCGGAAACTTCTTGGGGTGGATACGGGGTGGGACTGGCTGAGCCCGGACCAGCCGATTCAGTTGACGCATTCGATGCGGGTAACGAGCGGAGTGGCGGGACGAGAGCCGTGCCAGCAGATTGTGAACGGGTACTACGGGTCGAATCAGACTTCCGGGAAATACAACGGATGCGCGGCGTACAGCGATTACCGCGAACTGCTGGAAAAACAGAAAGGCGTTGATGCGGTAGTGGTTTGCACGACGGACAATCTGCATGCGGCGGTTTCGGCGGCGGCGATGAAGAAAGGCAAACATGTTTTCTGCCAGAAGCCACTAACGCATACGATTTATGAAGCGCGGCGGCTGGCGGAAATCGCACGTTCGACCGGGGTGGCAACGCAGATTGCGGTGGGGAACCAAGCGTCGGAAGCCACGCGGCAGTTGTGCGAATGGATCTGGGACGGGGCAATCGGGCCGGTGCGCGAGGTTCACAACTGGTCGAGCCGGCCTTACTGGCCGCAAGGAATTGAACGGCCCAAGGAAGCGCAACCCGTGCCGGATGGATTGGATTGGGACTTGTGGCTTGGCCCGGCGGCGGAGCGTCCCTTCCATCATGCTTATGTGCCCTTTGTGTGGCGGGGATGGAGCGATTTTGGGTGCGGCGCTTTGGGCGACATGGGTTCCTACAGCTACGACACGATTTTCCGCGTCTTGAAGCTGGAGGCGCCGGCGAGCGTGGAGGCCAGCTCGAGCGAGCGCTACGAGGAGACTTATCCGCTGGCTTCGATTATCCGGTACAGCTTTGCCGCGCGCGGAGATATGCCAGCGGTGAAATTCACGTGGTATGACGGCGGATTGAAACCACCGCGGCCTGAGGAGTTGGAAGAAAACCGTCCGTTGACCGGCGAAGGGGAAGAAGAGGACGAAGGGCTGCTGTTTGTGGGAGACCGGGGCAAGATTTTGTGCGGGTTCAACGGTGCGCGGCCGAAAATTATTCCGCAGGCAAAGATGGATGCCTACAAACAGCCGGCGCCGACGCTGCCGCGTTCGCCGGGGAACGAGCGGGAATGGCTGGATGCCTGCAAGGGAGGCAAGGTAAAGCCGGGAGGGAATTTTGAGTTTGAAGGGTTGGTGACGGAGACACTGTTACTGGGTAACGTGGCGGCGCGCGCCAGGCAAAAACTGAATTGGGATCGCGCGAGTATGAAAGTGCTCAATTCGGAAGCAGCTCAGAAGCTTGTGGCTCCGGAACGGCGCAAGGGGTGGGAACTGTAGCGGACCAGCAACTACACGGTGATTAGATTTTTTGGAACGTGGTGGGGCTTTTCCGGCTGGTCGTGATGAGCCCACCATTCGCGCCAGGCTTGGGGGTCCTTGCCGAAAGAGGCGCCGGTAATGGCTCGCAAGGCGGCGTAAATCAAGTTCTGCGTCTCAGCGTCCAGAGAATCATCGTCCAGAAGGTTCAAGAGTTGAGGAACGGCGGTCAGGCGCTGCTCGCCGGTGAGCATGCCGGAACGCGCGAGGTTGGTGGCGGCGCGTTCGCGAATTTGTTTCGCGGGATCGTGGGCGAGAATGGAAAGCAGCGGGTCGATGGATTCCTCGGTGCCCAGCATGGCCAATCCTTCAACAGCCCAGAAGCGGGTCTGCTGATTCGAATCTTGGGAATAACGTACAAGCGTGGTCAAAACCTTGGCGGGTTCAACGCCGCGATTGCCGAGGGCGCCCAGTCTCCACAGCGCGAGATAGCGGCTGTCCGGATCGTTGTGAATTTGGTTGAGAAGTTTTGCGAGACTCTGCGGCGATTTCCTGAGATTGTTGGCGACCAGATCGACTTCCACGGCGGCGACGCGAACGCGCGGATCGTCGGAGTCCAGAGCCTGCAGAACGATATGAAACAACTGGTCGCTGTCGTGGACGTGGCCGCGCCAGGAATCGAGATTCTTGTGGATCAAGCCGAGAGACTGGTCGGGACGGCGGATAGCGAGTACGAGGAGGCGCTCGGCCTGCTCTTGAGGCGCCATGTGACTGATGGCTTCGAGGTCGGAACTGGCGGCGCCGGATTCGGAAGCGGGCACGAGCGCGGATGACAGTTTTGCCGTGGACGTTTGCGTGGGAGCGCCGTGGAGCCAGTTCGGTCCAGAAAACTCAAGGCGTGCAACCTGGTAACCGGCGAAAGTGGAAAGCGCGGCAAGCAGCAAAAGAAACGCGGCGTAACGAGGCAAGCGATTCGGATGGACCGAAGCGCGGTTAGCGGCCCGCTCCACGTGTGGAGCGGGTTGAAGTGCCCCGATGATGTCTTCCGATGGGTCGCTCATGAGTCGTCGCCGCGCCGTCTTTGGCGCGCGCTGAGGGCAAGTTAAACGGAGGGAATGTGGTCACCAATGGTACGGCAGGCCAGCAGACCTGGTTCTCGCAGGCAACCCTTTTAATTTCAATGAATTGGAGCCGTTACTGGTACGCGGCATGCGATTGAATCCCGTCCGAAGGAACAGTAGGTAAATAGGCGGCCATTACGGTAGCGAATGTTGCGGATGGACCCGCGTGCGGACCAACGGGATGAAGACGCGCCTCGGAAAGCCGTCGGGGACACAAACAGCGGGTCCCGCAGAAACGTCCGGGTACAAAGGCGCGCTTTGCCGGGAGTGGATGGTCTGCTAGAATAAGGAGCTTGGTTTGGCGACATTTCGAGCACGAAATCCAAGCCCAAATAAAAACTGAAGCAGGAAGAAAAATGGCACTGAAGTGTGAGTTCTGCGGCAAAGCGCCGCATTATGGAAACGTGATCAGCCACGCGAATAACACGCGGCGGCGCCGGTGGAATCCGAACCTGAAGCGCGTGCGCGCGGTGGTGGCAGGCGTGAGGAAGCAAGTCCGTGTTTGCACGGCGTGCATCCGCGCCGGCAAGGTAAAGAAAGCGGCCTGAGTCTCCAGCCTTGAAATTGACCGTGGCAAACCTGTGTTCCGTGGGGCAACCGATGAAGCACTTTCGGGGAGTGAAGCGCGCGGCTGCATGGCTGCCGCTGGCGGCGATGGTGTTCGCCGCGGGTGCGGGCTGCAACAAGGAAGTGCAGCATGCGCCTGACGTGTGGGCGGTGGTGAACGGGAAAGAGATCAAACGGGACGAAGTCGACAAGTACTATCGCACGCGGGTCAACCCGGAAGGGCAAGAACCTTCGCTGGAAGAATCGCTGTCGCAAAAGCTGAACGTGCTCGACGAGCTGATCTACAACGAGATTCTGCTCGAAAAGGCGAAGAAGCTGAACTTGGAGGCGAGCGACGGCGAAGTGGAAGACAAGTTCACCGAGCTGAAGAGCCCTTACACCGAAGACGAATTTCAACGGCGGCTGAAAGATCAAGCGATGTCAGTGGAAGATCTGAAGCTGCAGCTGAGGCGGCAGCTTTCGATTCAGAAGCTGCTGAACCGCGAAGTGGTGGCGAAGATTACGATCACGGACCAGGACGTCACCGATTTTTACAACGCAAATAAAGCGCAGTTCAACGTGGCGGAACCTCAGTATCACATCGCGCAGATCGTGGTGACGCCCCGGAAAGAACAGCAACTCCGCAACCGGAAGAACGACGACGCGAGCAACGAAGCCGAAGCCGAGCGCAAGGTAAAGATGCTGATGGACCGGCTGAACAGCGGCGCGGACTTCGCACAATTGGCAATGGATTATTCCGAAGACATGAATACCGCGGGAACGGGCGGGGACCTGGGCTACGTGCCGGAATCGGCGCTGAACCAATCGGACCCCGCGCTGAAAAAGGCTGTGGTCGGATTAAAGGCCGGCCAAGTCAGCCAGCCGATTCAGGTGCAGTCGAAAGAAGGCACGCGCGTCCTGATTTTGAAATTGATTACGCGCGAATCGCCCGGGCTGCGCGGAATTGCCGAACCGCAGGTGCAGCAAACTATCCGAGATACGCTGCGCAACCGCAAGGAACAGCTGCTGCGCCTCGCGTACCTGGCGATCGCCCGGAATGGGGCGGTAGTAAAGAACTACCTGGCGGAGCAGGTTATGGAGGCTGCGGGTAAACTGCCAGACGCGGCGAAGACCAACGTGCCGCAGCGATCCATCGGGCACTAATTCCCCGCTATTCCAAATATTCTTTCTGCCGCTTACATCTCAGATTAAGAGACGATGCATAGGATTTCGCCAGCGTTGACGGGCTGGCCTTCCCTGGCGAGGACGCGCTCGATGGTGCCGCTCTTGGGCGAGCGGATTTCGTTCTGCATTTTCATAGCTTCAACGACGAGGAGGCCCTGTCCGGCTTCGACGTGGTCTCCTTCCTTGACGAGGAGACGCACGACTTTACCGGGCATGGGCGCGAGGATTTGCTGGCGGCCTTCGGCTTCGACTGCGCCGTGGCGGCGCCCGCTCCAGGCGCGAGGGTCGATGACTTCGGCAGTGAATTCGTGCGCGCCAGTCTGGAGTTTTAGCTTGCCGTCCGGAGACGGCATCACACTGATCTCGAAAGATTGACCGTCAAGCAAAATGGAAATCGTGTTGGGAGCGATTTCGACCGCGTCGATGGCCAGTGGCTTGCCATCGAGCGTCACGCGCCAGGCCGAAGTATCGTGTTCGAGTTCAATAAGGCGCGTTGTCTTCTCCGAATTGGAGGACGCGAGTTGGACTTCGTATTTCATGGCAGGCGGTCCAGTTGCTCGCGGCGGCCTTCCAGCTTCCAGCGAGAAGGCTGATCTTCGGGTGTAGATGACAAGCTGGATTGTCTATCTGATTGTTGCGCGTGCCAGATGGCCGCGACGATAGCGGCGGCATCGGAAGCGGAACTTTCGTTCGAATCGACTTTGGTGGAATTCGGCCGGCGGAGTAAATCGTCCAGCCACCTGGTGTGAATCTCGCCGCGAAGAAAATCGGGTTCCAGCAGGATGCGGCGGAAAAGGCCGATGTTGGTCTTGATGCCGGTGATGGTGTACTCCTCGAGGGCACGGCGAAGGCGGGCAATGGTTTCCTCGCGGCTGTTGCCCCAGGCGATGAGTTTGCTGAGAAGCGGATCGTAGTCGTTGGGCACGGTCCAGCCTTCGTAGACGCCATCGTCCAGGCGAATGCCCGGGCCGCTCGGAACGCGGCGAGAAAGAATCTTTCCCGGTGAAGGAAAGAAATTGTTGTCGGGATCTTCGGCGTAGAGGCGAACTTCCATGGCGTGGCCGCGCGGGGTGATGGATTCCCAGGCAAAAGGCAGGCGGTGGCCGGCGGCGATGGCGATCTGGAGCTTCACGAGGTCGAGGCCGGTCACCTGCTCAGTGACGGGATGTTCAACCTGCAGGCGCGTGTTCACTTCCAAAAAATAAAAATTGAGATTGGCATCGACGAGGAATTCGACCGTGCCGGCGTTGACGTAGCCGCCCGCGCGAGCGAGGCGCACAGCGGCGTCACCCATTTTTTTGCGGATGTCGGGCGTGATGATCGGCGAAGGCGCTTCTTCGATCACTTTTTGATGGCGGCGCTGGACGGAACATTCGCGTTCGCCAAGAGAAACGACGCGGCCGTGGGCGTCGGCGAAGATCTGGATTTCCACGTGATGAGGCCGGTCGAGATATTTTTCGAGGTAGAGGCGGTCGTCCCCAAAAGCGTTCATGGCTTCGGAAGAGGCATCGCGAAACGCGGAATCGAATTCGGCGTCGCCGTTGACGAGGCGCATTCCTTTGCCGCCGCCACCAGCGACGGTCTTCAGTAGAACGGGATAGCCCATGCGTTGCGCGAGTGCCTGGGCTTCGGCGGGGATTTCGATGGGGTCGTTGATGCCGGGAACGGTGGGAACATCGGCGCGGCGGGCGAGCTGGCGGCCAGCGGTCTTGGAGCCAAGCGCTTCCATAGCGTCGGCGGGCGGGCCGATGAAGGTGAGACCTCGGTCCGTGCAAGCACGCGGAAGCGCCGCGTTTTCCGCGAGGAAGCCGTAGCCTGGATGCACGGCGTCGCAACCGGCGCGGCGCGCGACGTCCATAAGCTTGTCGATAGAAAGATAACTTTCTCGCGAAGGTGCCGGGCCGATGGGATAGGCTTCATCGGAAAGGCGGACGTGCAGCGATTTGCGGTCAACCTCACTGAATACGGCAACGGAGCGGATGCCCAACTCGCGGCAAGCGCGCAGGATGCGCACGGCGATTTCACCGCGATTGGCGATCAGAATTTTCTCGAACATAGAAAGTTGGAACGAACTGCGAGTTTAGCACGCTGAAAAACGGGCGCCACGAATCTGAGGAGCGCCGGTGCTTAGGGGAAACTAAATGACGAGCTTCTTCAAATCCTTCCACTTGACCAGGATGGCGTGATTTTCTTCCAGCGCCTTCTTGAATTCGGGACTGGTCATGACGTCAAAATCGCGCTGGCGCCAGGCTGAACCGTAGTCCGGATGCTCCACCATCACAGCTTGCAGTTCCGCATCGTCATGACCGAGATGGACGATTATTTCCGTGAGGCCCGGCTTCAGGTTCTTTATGGCGTTGACATAAAAGTCGCGCCATTCGTTCGCGTGAACCGTGGGATTGGCGATCACCACCGAATCGAGAACTACGTCCTTTTCGGAAAGGGCGGAGAAAAATGAGGCGGGAGCGCTGGGAATCCTGACCGCCAGAAAAGGTAATTTGTATTCGTGCGCAACTTTTACGTACACCGCAAAAAGCTCCGGGCTGGAAAAGAGCACGCCCATGTGGCTGTCCAGATGGGTGGGATGAATTCCCAGGGCGATGGCCCGCTCGACTTGGGCGCGAATTTCACGCTCGGCTTCCTCGGGCTTGATGTTGTGGAGGGCGGGAAGAGTTTCCGGCCAAAGATAGCCGGACGGATCGAAAAGAGTGGGAACCTTGTCTTTGGATTCCACCGACCCCCACCGGTAAGTTTTCCACTCGCTGGTCAGGGCGAGGTGCAAACCCAGGTCGGCATCGGGATGCGCTTTCGCGTAGGCCGCGACCTCGGTCAGCCACGGGCCTGGCACGATGATGCTCGCTGACGTAACGGCGTTCTTCTCAAGCGCCTCAAAGCTGGCAGCATCTTCGGAGTGCGCGATGGCAAGATCGTCGGCGTGAATGATCAGGAGTTTCGAGTCGGCCGGATAGCCGAGGCGTTCGGCTACCGTCTTGATCTGTGCTCGTGCGTCCCCCAAAGCGAAAACAAGGAATAACGCAGCGAGGGCATATTTTCGACGCATAGGAAGCTCCAAGAATCAATTTGAGCGCTAAAGGGTAGCACGAGCAAAGCCGAACCAGGATTTCCAGTTTTACGCGACGGTGGAGTTCTTACAGGAATATTTGCTCAAATAGTGTTTGCGAGCAGCCAGCGACGTAGATTTTCCTGTAGCTCGCAAATTGCTCGGCATTTGATTAAGCCCAGACCAATATCGCCGGAATCTGGAGGCAGCGCTTTTAAGTGTAAGTAAGGCTTATCAACTGGTTCTCCGTCCGAGCGCTCGAAGTTAGGATGCCATTTCACAGAAACCCGGACGCTTAGATTACCTGTTGGATCGACTACGGTCCGGTCCCGAAACTCTCGGCCCTTGTAGCCATTGGATTGCCAGAACCCGGATAGCAAATCTATACAAGCTAGCATTATCTGAACTTTTTCGTCGGCCAAATCTGAATTCACTGTCCCACGCGTGAATCGCAGCTCCGTCCTTTAGTACTTCAATCACTGGGAATCCATTATAACTACCTTCTTTGAGCGTAAATTTCGGATTGTCGCGAGTCCCGCGGCCAGTTCCCTGACAATGCGAACACTCAGCCTTACGAAGGCTGGGGTGGAGAGTACACTTTTCATCGTTCGGCATGGAGTGAATATCCTCTCAGAGCGGGATATTGCCGTGTTTTTTGCGCGGGTTGATGTCCTTTTTGTTTTCCAGGGCGCGGAGTGCAGTGATGATGCGGGCGCGGGTATCGGCGGGTTCGATGACCGCGTCGATGTAGCCGCGCTCGGCGGCCACGAAGGGATTGGCGAAGCGGTCTCGGAATTCGGCGATTTTTTCCTGGCGGAATTTTTCGCGTTCCGATTCGGGAACTTTTGCCAACTCTCGTTTGTAAACAATGTCCACTGCGCCTTCGGGACCCATGACGGCGATTTCCGCAGTGGGCCAGGCAAAATTGGCGTCGGTGCGGATGTGTTTGCTGGCCATGACGCAGTAAGCGCCGCCGTACGCCTTGCGGGTAATGACGGTGATTTTGGGGACGGTGGCTTCCGCAAAGGCGAAGAGCAGCTTGGCGCCGTGCCTGATGATGCCGCCGAATTCCTGCTGGGTGCCGGGAAGAAAGCCGGGAACATCCTCGAAAGTGATGAGCGGAATATTGAAGGCGTCGCAGAAGCGGACGAAACGCGCGCCTTTCACGGAAGCATTGATATCGAGAACGCCGGCCAGAAAGGCCGGCTGATTGCCGACAATGCCCACGGGGCGGCCGTCGAGGCGCGCAAAACCGACGACGAGATTTTTCGCGTAATGCTCGTGGACTTCGAAGAAATAGCCATCGTCCACGATGGAGTGGATGGCGTCCTTGATGTCGTACGGCTTTTGGGGATCGGCGGGGACGAGGGTGTTGAGCGATTCATCGCGGCGTGTCGGAGACTCGGGGGTGGCACGGCGGGGCGCATCTTCCAGATTGTTGGAAGGAAGAAAACTCATCAATTCGCGAATCATGGCCAGGCAATCGGCGTCGTCGCGGGAGACGAAATGGGCCACACCGCTCTTCTCGTTGTGGGTCATTGCGCCGCCAAGCTCTTGCTTGGTGACTTCCTCGTGCGTGACGTTCTTGATCACGTCCGGGCCCGTGACGAACATGTACGAAGTTTCCCGAGTCATGAAAATGAAATCGGTGATGGCCGGTGAATAGACAGCGCCGCCCGCACAAGGACCCATGATGGCGCTGATCTGGGGAATCACTCCGCTGGCGAGCGTATTGCGGAGAAAAATATCGGCGTAACCCGCGAGCGACGCGACGCCTTCCTGGATGCGCGCGCCGCCGGAATCGTTGAGGCCGATGACGGGAGCACCGGCGCGCATGGCCAAGTCCATAATCTTGCAGATTTTCAGCGCGTTAGTTTCCGAGAGCGAACCTCCGAAAACGGTAAAGTCCTGCGCAAAAACATAAACAAGACGTCCATCGATGCGGCCGAAGCCGGTAACAAAGCCATCGCCTGCGGGACGCTGCTCCTGCATGCCGAAATCAACGCAGCGGTGCCGGACAAACTTGTCGAGCTCCTCGAAAGTTCCTTCGTCTAGTAAAAGATGGATGCGCTCGCGCGCGGTGAGCTTGCCGGACTTGTGTTCGCGTTCGCGTCGCTCCGCGCCACCACCAGCTCCGGCTTCGTCGGAAATACGGCGCAGCTCTTCCCTGCGGTCCCGGCGCTTGTCTTCCGGAATCAAACTGGGCTTGGGCTCAGACAACAGGTCCTCCCTCGGAAGGGGATTCCTTGGGGGAAAAAATGCGCACGGCGAGATGCGTGGCGATCCAAGTGGTTCCGAGAAGAAGGATGACACCGAGGAGCAACTCCGCGCCCGTGGCGGCGGCACGCTGTAGAGGAGACTCCAGGGAGGTCACGTATTCCGTGGCCTGAACCAGAATGAACATGGCACCGAGCGTCAACGCCACGATGAGGATGGTCGTAAAAGCGGAAGCAAGAATCATTTTCATCGGACTGGATTTAGGCCGTCCTGAACCGGCAAGGAGAAGGATAGCGCACCCGGCGGAAAAGCAGAACGCTGAAGAGGTCTGTTGCCAGGCGTGCAATCAGCGCAAGCCGGACCAGTCGTCAGCAACAAGGATTGAGTCGCTAGGATTGGCGGCGTCGTACTTGATGCTGGCGGGTTGGCCGGCGACGAGCCGCTCCAGGCGAATCTGGCTCTCCAGGCCGGTAATGTCCTGCGCGGTTTGGTAGGTGACGCCAGAAATCAGATAACTGTACGAAACCAGGTGGCGAGGCCGCATGTCTTTCAGCGGTCTAGCGCTCGCGCCGAATAAACCCTTGCGCGCCTCTTTCGACTCCGGCGGCCGCTCCACAAGTTCGACGATCTGCCCTTCGGCGATGCGGCCGATCTGATTCAGATGGAGGCGCCGCTTGCGCTCTTCGTCTTCAGGATTCACCGCGGGCCGAAAGAAGGCGTACGCGATCATGGCCACCGCGGCGACCAGAGCCCCACCCATACCGAGCACGAGTTTCCAATCCGCGAATAGTTCCTTCAACGGGCACGACTCCCTAATCTCAATTGGGTGGGAGGGCGGACGGCACGCCAATGATCGCGTGCCACATTGCGGCGGAAGGACTCCCTGGATCCCCCGATACCCCACTGATTCGTATTCTACCGAAACCCCGGGGCTTACGTGAAACTACGCTTGAGGGGCGTGCACCGGATTGCGCAACACGCCAACACCGGCAACGCTGACCTCCACGGTATCGCCGGCGACGAGCGGGCCCACGCCAGCGGGCGTGCCGGTGGCGATGATGTCGCCGGGCATCAAGGTCATCATGCGAGAAATCCAGCGAACTAAGAACGCAGCCGGATAGATCATCAACGAAGTCACACCCGATTGCCGGCGTTCGCCGTTGACATGGGTCTCCACCAGCACATTGGTTGGGTCGAGGGCACTCTCAATGTGCGGGCCGACGGCGCAGAACGTGTCGAACCCTTTTGCGCGAGTGAATTGCACGTCGCTCTTCTGCAGGTCGCGTGCCGTTACATCATTGAGGCAGGTATACCCCATTACAAAGGACAACGAGTCATCGGCATCGTTGAGCTGAGAACAGCGGCGCCCAATCACCAGCGCGAGTTCGCCCTCGTGCTCCACGCGTTGCGAATATCTTGGCAAAACGATCGCCTCTTGCGGACCGATGATCGAGGAGGGCGGCTTGAGAAACATCAGCGGCTCTTTCGGGACTTCATTGCCCAGCTCCGCGGCGTGGGCCGCGTAATTGCGCCCGATGCAGACGATCTTCGAAGGCTCCACCGGAGTCAGAAGCCGCACCTCGGCCAAGCGCGAAGAACGCGAACCCCGAGACCACGCATCCCAGGGCGCGCCGGAGATCTCGATGACATTTTCACCTTCGATCAATCCATAGCGCGGCGAAGCCGCGTCCGAAGCGGAAGCTTCACGCATCACATACCGGCAAATTTTCATTGGTTTCTAACTCGCGTGGTGGTTGGGATGAGACTCATGCGCTTCACGCGCTCTCCAGATGACGCCAACAATCCAGCAGAGCGTGGTGAATATCATATACACGACGGCCCCCAACATGAAAACCTGAAACGTGCTGAGCCGGTTGCTGAGCCTGCTGAATACAACGCAAAGTCCGCGATAGCTCATGCTGAAAATGAGCCAGGCAAGGAGGCTCGAAGCCAGGAGATGGCCTGGCAAGCGCAAGAATCGAAAAACGGGAACCGCAGCAAGAAAGCAGAGTATCGCCGCCGCCGCGATATTGCGCTCCAACGCAAAGCGCTCCAGGAACGGCGCGTGATTCGCAATCAACAGCCACACGGTGAATACCAAAGTAAGGCAGACGCCCACGTAAACACCGGTGCGGATTGCCGCGTTGCGGAAAATGTGGAACCAACGATAACCGGGCAGATGCGGACGTACCAACATGCAGTGCTGGGCTCCCAAGAGACAAGCAATCGTTCAACCCGGTTTTACAGCGATGGTTGCATGACGTCGACGGCCACGGGCGCACAGGGCGGACTCTCATTCCCCGCGCGGTCGACGGCAGTCACGGCGTACCAATAGCGGTGGCCGGGCTCTACAGAGGTATCACGAACCGCAGGCGTGGGCAATAAATCGGGAGTCACAAGCTGTCCCCTTGTGCCTTCCTGCTCACTCCTATAGACGCGATATCCGGCCAAGTCGGTTTCAAGATTTATGGACCAGGAGAGGTCCACGAGCACCGTGCCAGAAGTCGCGCCGGGGAGAACGGCCGTTACGAGGCCCTGCGGGGCGGCTGGAGGAAAGATGTCGTGTGGAGTTACCGTCACAGGCAGAGAGTCGGACGATTCCAGCTCGTTGCCTTCGACTTGGATCTCGCTTCGCACAACGTAAATGTAGGTGTGGTCGAAAACCATGGAAGTGTCGCGGAAGCTGTCGGTTTCAGAAGAGGCAAGCAGCGCGGGATGTGCTTCCGGCTGGCCCTGCGGGAGATCCTGCCCAGACGAAGCCGCAGCGGCCGGATGAGTTTCCGCGCGATAGACTTTATAGCCGGTGATGGCGGTCACAGGCTCGCCAGCGGCAGTGGCGGCCGGCACCGGCCAGGTCAATTCGATTGCGGACTCGGTGACGCGGGCCTCGACCGAGGCGATGGGCGCCGGAACCGGGAATACGCGCAACGAGACGACATTCGAATCAGCTGAGGCACGTTTTTGGGAAGCGCGCGTTCGAACGGCGTACGCGATGGCGCCCCCGGGATGCAACTTGGTTTCTTCCGGCGCGATCGGATCGGTAAAAACCACTCGGCCATCCGCGCGGTAATTGTCCACCAGGGCGCCGGGAATCGTGTAGACCACACGGAAGGACTTCGTGTCGGCCGAACCGTCCGGCTTGGCGGCCCCGCGCAGGATTTCGACGGCGGGCGGCGCGGCGAGTCTTTGCCCGGAGATGGTGCTTGTCGGGAGCGCAAAAGAAAGTTGCACGCCGTCGCCGGCCTGGTGCGCAGCGAGATCCTTGATCGCCACGGGAACCGGCGGAGAGGGCGGGACGGGCTCGCCGGGAGCGCCGCAGCCGCCTGAAATTAGGAAAATGGAAAAAAGAAAATGGAAAATGGAGAATATTTGCGCGGGGCGTTTTGTGATGTGAAATGCCGTCCCTTTTCTATTTTCCATTTTCCAATTTCAAGAATCAGAGAATGTAGCGGCTCAGATCTTGGTTCTTGACGATATCCGCGAGCTGCTTGGTGACGTAAGCGGCGTCCACCTTCACGTTCTTCTTCTTCAGGTCGGGCGCTTCGAATGAGATTTCATCGAGAACTTTTTCAAGGATGGTATGCAATCGCCGTGCGCCGATGTTTTCCGTCTGTTCGTTCACGCTGGTGGCGAAACGCGCCACGGCTGCGACCGCGTCTTCGGTGAAGTTGAGCTTGACGCCTTCGGTTTCGAGCAACGCCACATATTGCTTGAGCAGCGCATTCTTCGGCTCGGTCAGAATGCGGATGAAATCTTCTTCCTTCAGCGATTGCAACTCCACGCGAATCGGCAGCCGGCCTTGCAGCTCGGGAATCAGGTCAGACGGCTTGGTTACGTGAAACGCGCCCGCCGCGATGAACAGAATGTGATCCGTTCGAATCATGCCGTAGCGCGTGTTGACGGTCGTGCCTTCGATAATCGGCAAAATATCGCGCTGCACGCCTTCGCGCGAGACATCCGGCCCATGACCGGATTCGCGCCCGGCCACTTTGTCGATTTCATCGATGAAGATGATGCCCATCTGCTCGGCGCGCTCCACGGCCACGCGCGTCACTTGGTCCATGTCCAGCAGCTTGTTTTCTTCTTCCTGGATCAAATACTCGAAAGCGTCGGCCACGCTCATTTTGCGTTTTTTCTTCTGTTGCCCGAACATGCCCGAAAACATGTCCTGCAGCTTGCCCATGTCCATCTCGTCGACGCCTTGATTGGAGACGATTTCAAACGAAGGCATGGCGCGCTCGCGGACTTCCAGGTCCACCATGCGCTGGTCCAGCTTGCCTTCACGAAGCTGCACGCGAAGCTTTTCGCGTGTGCGCTGCGCCTGTTCGCGTTGTGCGGCAACTTCCGTTTCCGGAGTGCCCGTCGCTGGCGGCGGAGCCAGTGGAAGCAGCAGATCGAGCACGCGTTCTTCCGCGGCTTGCTCGGCGCGATCGGCGACTTCATCGAGTTTTTCCTCGCGGATCATGTCGATGGAAGTTTCCACCAGATCGCGCACCATTGATTCCACATCGCGCCCGACATAACCGACTTCCGTGTACTTCGAAGCTTCGACCTTGACGAACGGACAGCCGGCCAAGCGCGCCAGCCGCCGCGCAATCTCCGTTTTTCCCACGCCGGTTGGGCCGATCATCAAAATGTTTTTGGGCAAAACGTCTTCGGCAATTTCCGGCGGCAACTTTTGGCGGCGCACACGGTTTCGCAAAGCCACAGCCACGGCGCGCTTGGCCGCGCCCTGCCCGACGATATACTTGTCGAGCTCCGCCACGATTTCCCGCGGCGTCATGTCATCGAGGGCCGGCAGAAGCTCCTGCCCCTCGACGGGCTCGGCCCCGTTCCCTCCCGGAGCGTAGATAATTTCTTTTTCGGTCTTACTCGTCATGAGTTGCTCAGTTCCTTTGATGCGCGAAAACCGCTTGGCGCATTCTTGCGCCCCATCCCTAGAGTTCTTCGACTGTAAAGTTTGCGTTGGTGAAAATGCAAATCTCGCTGGCGATGCGCATGGCCTCCATCGCCAAATCCTTGGCCGTCAGTTTCGAATGCTTCAGCAGCGCGCGAGCCGCAGCAAGAGCATACGTCCCGCCCGACCCGATTGCCACCATCCCGTCGTCCGGCTCGATGACGTCGCCGTTGCCGGAAAGAATGAATGTCCCCTTGGTGTCCGCCACGATCAGCAGCGCTTCCAGATGCCGAAGCGCGCGGTCCTTGCGCCATTCCTTGGCCAGCTCCACCGCGGCTTTCTGCAGGTTGCCGGAAAATTCCTGGAGCTTCCCCTCGAACCGCTCAAAAAGTGTAATCGCATCGGCCGTGGACCCAGCGAAGCCCGCTACAACCTTATCGTTGTAAAGGCGGCGCGTCTTGCGTGCGGTGTGCTTCATCACGTGATCGCCCATGGTCACCTGGCCATCGGCGATGAGCACCACCTTGCCGTCCTTGCGCACGCACAGAACTGTAGTGCCGTGCATCGGTGAGCTTTCCTGGCGATTCCGCATCCGCCCATTATAGCGCCCCGCGACTCCGAGCGCCAAAACCCTGTCAGAAAGGGGAGCTACTGTGGCGGGCCGTAGAGAGAGTTGAGGAACTGGCGAAATTCTTTCTGGAGCAGGAATTTCTGGAAAGAGTCATCGACGCGGGCGTCGGGAAAGGTTTCTCCCGGGATAGTATTGGCGCGCCGTTCGAAAGCGAGTGTCAGGTACTTTTCCGTCTCTGTAAGGGCGCCTTTTTCGGCCGCGGCGCACGCCAGGTTGTAATAGAAGAGGGGATAGTCGGGATCTTTGGACACGCCGTAATTCAGTGTTTCGCGAGCGCGGGTCACGTCGCCAGTGATTCCGTAAGCGATGCTCAGGTTGTCGAGCAGCACGCGCCAGAGATTCTTGTCCAGCGTGGGAGTGCTCTTTTCGATTTCAAACGCTTGCCGGTAAGGTCCGATGGATTCGCGGTACTGATGCGCGATGAAGTAGCGGCTGCCTTGCTGGAACAGCAGCACGCTGTTCCCCGCTGGCACGGCCGTGTCCGCGGCGTCCCTGGGTACAATTCGAATGGATTGCAGCAGAGCATCGAAAAGCGGCTGGTCGGAGGCCTTGAAGAAAAGTTTCGAAACGTGAATGTCCACGAAGACATCGTCCTTGATCAGGCAGCCAAAAATATTTTTTTGATTCTTGGGCACGCCGTCAAATTGCGGCAAGGTGAACTCCAGAATCTGCAGTTCTCCGTCGGCGCGGTAGTCGATGCCCTTGAGCTTGGCGGACGCCAGCGCCGCGTTACTCTTGGCCTTTTCTTCCAGTGAATGTTTGCAATCATCGGGTTGTACCGGAGCTTTGGCAGCTTCCAGAAAGACCGAGACAACCATGTGGGTCTTGGCATTTTCGGCCAGGAAGTAGCGACGGCCATCGGGCTGGATTTCGTTGTCCCGCGTGGTAAATCCGGCGCCGTCCAACTCCAGTGCCCAAGCCTTGCCAGGCAGCCAGATATCGGAAGTTGCAGTCGTCGGCGAGGCTTGCATAGCCGGCGTGGCCGGCGAGTCTTGCGCATCCGCCGCTCCACTGCCAAATGCCAGCAGACAGAGAGACGCAAAGAAAGGGGTTTTCATGGCGCAGCCTGCGACAATTCGCCTGCTACTCACTCTACGCTGGAATGGGCAGGCACCGCAGGAGCAAGAAAATTCCGCTTATCGAATCGGCAAACATCATGAGGCCACTCACAGTAATGGGCCGAGAATCTCTTACTGCGTGATCTCGTGGAAGGAGAGAATCTTATAGCTGGCAGTCGGGAGCGCGTTCCTGATCCAGCAACTGCTGTAATAAAAGCCTTGGGCGCCCGTCATGGTGCCACTAAACGTTATGCTCGCCGGCCCCAGAGATGTCAGCGAGGCGCCGGTGCTCGGGTTAACAGTCTGGGCCACGAGGGTCGCTCCATCGACTTCGCCACCACCGTTTTGGGAGCCAGTCATCGTGCCTTTCCCAATCACCATCACGATGCCGAACCACGAGGCATCCGGGTCATATTTCAGATTGCCGGTCACCAGAAGGAGCCCGTAACCTGGGCCTGGGGGGCTATGCCACCCATTAAAATCCAAATTGCCATTGACCACTACGGTCAAAGGGTTGGTTGGACTCATCCCCAACGACGTCATGTCGGTTGTTGCGTAGGAAGTGTAGGGAGGACTCGTGCCGGAGCCGGGTGTGATGATGACATCGGCATTCTTCGTTATGGTTTGGACCAGATTATTGTAATCGTTGGGCGTCTGGAGAGACGGCGGCATCGTTACGGGAAGCACGTTCGGCGTTACGGCGCCCGTACCTTTATAATCGCTCGCGTGTGCCACCACTTGGACAGACTTGATATTGGTCTGGCTGTTGTCGCTGGTATTTGTGTACCCGATTCCGGCGTATACGTTCCCTGTTGCTGTGCAGGACCCGAAGGGAAAGCGGAAAGAGTCTGTACCGTCGACGTTAAACGATGGGGAATTCGGGCCACTGTAACTCAAACTGTTCGCCGGGACGGTATTTGCGCTATCACCGGCAAGGGTGATTGCGGCCGGAAAATTAGGGAGGTTTAGCGGGGTGGGAGCAGCGAGGTACTGCACGATCTTCTGGCTGCCGTTCGGCAAGACCGCAAATGCCGTGAGTTCCAGGACTTGCGGTCCTGCAAGGGGGTTGTTGCTAAAGTGGGCCCCATCGTAGTAGAGCGGCACCGTATTATTCGCAAGGCTGTCGTTGTCCGCGTCTATGCCTGCAGATTTCTCCGAAACTGCGTTGATGCGTACCCACTTGTAAAGTGGGCCGGGAAGATTCAGCGCCAGCAGTGGATTCCTGTTCCACACCGAAAGAGCGGTTGGAGAAGGGTTCGTCGGCGCGCCAAAACCGCTGGGCCCAAACTCCACCCCGAATTGATTATCTCCGTAGGTGGAACTGGTATCCCACGGCGTGATGGCTTCGCCTCCAACTGGATTGATCAGGTAATAAGTATCCCCCATATTGAGAGCTATTCCAGTAGCGGGGAGAAAGCCTGAAGCGTTCGTCGTTGTGAACGCGTCTGAATTCTTTGAGAGGAGCCGCCCGCGTGCTTCCTCAAGGCCCGAGAGCGCCGCGTAATAGACTCCTGTCGCTGACCGGTAGTTCCCTGCCAGCGAGGACTCCGTACCGGAGGAAACGACCAAAGCAATCGCCACCACGCTGATCAGCAGCAAAATGAAAATGGAGATCAGCAGGGCGATTCCTGCTTCCCGCTGGCGTTTCCGCATTGTGCTTTGCGCAACCATTAGAGTTTCACAGACCTCATTGATTCGGATTGACGCGGCGGCCGCGCCCGTTCAGCTGCACGATGCGTGGCAAACCCGTCTTGGCATCCGGCGTCGGGGTCGAAACGATCAGCGTAACGACCACGTCTCGAATGTTCGCCGGGGCATTGTTCGTTCCTGCCGACCAACATGGCGTTGTAGCGCCTCCCGTGTCGCAATTATAAGAAAAGATGGGCACGGGCGCATTTAGCGGAAACATGGTGGGGTACGCCAGTTGATACTGTGTGATCTGTCCTGATGAAGAATTGTTGACTACGTTTTGCACGAACGGCACGAGTTGTGTCGAAGTGGCTGTGTCAGGATCGCCGCCGGACGCTTTCTGAGCCGTCCCGCGGTACAGCGTGGTGCCCTGCAACTGATAGCGAATCCAAAGAACTGGGCAAGGGTTCGGAGGACAGCTTGGATCCAGCGGATTGGGATCGGTCTCGACAATGAGATCAAAATCTCCCGGGCTGGTTAGCCCCGCGGTGGCGGTTGTGCAATTCCCGCCGCCCCCCGGCGGGGCGATCTGACAGGAGGCGCCCGGATAGCCCGCGCCCAGGCTCCAGGCAAAAGGTGAGCTGGAGGAATTCCGGGGAAAACCAGTGATTAAGAAACTCGGCGGCGGAAATCCAGAATCGTTGACGTCACGCACGATCTGATCCAGGGCCAGCCGCGCTTCCTGAAAGGAAGTCAAAACCTGCGATTCGGTCTGGTAGCGCTGCTGGGAAGAGCTCAGTAGCGCGAATGCCGCTCCGGTGACGAGAAGAAAAATTCCCAAAGCCACCAGCAATTCGATGAGCGTAAAACCGATTTGGCGTGCCTCGCTGCCAACCGAACTCATCTTTGCACCATGGTATCCAGTGTTATAGGCTGAAAGTAGCCGCTGCCCCCCGCCTGCCGGATGCCAAGAACAAAGCGTTTGGAGGAGATGTTTGTGCCATTGCCGGTGACGATCACCGCCCAGCGAATGTCGTAGGTCGCGCCGGAAGGATCATTGGGATCCTGGTACGTAAAGCTCCAGTTGGCGAGTCCCGGAGAGCTGCTGAAATCGATCATCGTCTGATTGTTGACGACCACAAGTGGGCTCCCCTGGACCTGATTCTGTGGAGACGGGGTTCCCAGATTGCAGGTGGTGCTGGCGGGGCAGTAAACAGGGGGGACGTTGGTATCAGTGAAGCTGGTCGAGATGAGCGGCTGATCGAGCATGAAATCCATTTCGCGCTGTGCAAACACCATCGCGGCGGAGTCCGTGCGATTCCGGAAATTCAGCAAAATCGTTGCCGGTACGAGCTGTGCAACCGCTACCAGGCCCACCAGCAAGATCACCGTGGCAAGCAACATCTCTAGAAGACTGAAGCCTTGCTCGTGGCGATGGCGTCTTGTAATCGGGGACTGCATTCCGGAGTCCTATCCCACCTGATACAACTAGCCAACTCGCTGCCACGGACCGCCCGAAGGAGCAGTCCAAATCTGCGTCGCGCCAGAAGGCAGCAAGATCACTGCGCGATATCCGAATTCGGGGTTGGCCGCACTGCCAACGTACAATATATATGCTGTCAAAGGCGAAACTGCGCCACGAGCATCAAACGCAACTGATGCAGGGTTGCTGGAAAGCGTCGTCAAGGCGCTGGCCGCACCCAACGTTGATGTGATGGAAGCCGAACTCGGCGGCGCACCTGCCGGGAGAATGCTGGCGAATCCGGTGATCACCTGCTGCTTCCCGTTTGTATCGAGTGTTCCGCTGCAAGTGGAGTCCGTCCCGAAGATCCAATCAGGTGCTGGGTTCTGTTGCATCAAGAAACACACTGGCTTGTTCCGGCGCACCGCCTCGAATCGCGTGAGTTTCAACATGTCGGACAAGCGTGAAGCCGCGTCGTTCAGTTGGTACGTTCGAAACGACTGCATCAGCGAAGGAATCGCGATGGCCGTCAGAATCAGCAGCACGGTCATGGAAACGGCCAATTCGACCATGCTGAAGCCACCAATGCGGCTGCGGCGAGTGCGGGAGATGGGGGCACTCTTTTGCAAAGTCATTTCCTCGTTCAAAGGCGGACCCTGGGTCCTGCCATAAGGACAGCCAAGAGACCAATATGATGCAGTTGCCATACCAGGGACAGGAGGATGCAACTGCTGCTAAACATAGTACTTTCTAGCAGTCGACCGTTACATTCTATTCCATGCGTCAAGGAATGGGTAGAAATGTAACAAAATGAAACATGGCAGCTCGAGACGGGTCAGATTGAGTAATCTATCCTGTTAGTAAGCCTCTGCAGGCCGACAGGGCGGCCGTGCGAAAGAAATGGCTTCTTGGCAGACGTCCGCGCTGCTAGTTCTTGCTCTTCTTGGCAAGGGCTTGGGAAACCTGCTTGGAGAGAGTCGATTTGTCGAAGAGATCGTCGGCAAAGCCGGGATTGTATTTACAAGTGTCGTAAAAGATTTGCACGGACCGTCGCCCGTTGTGTTCGCGGGAAACCTGCAGTGGCGTCCAGACGCTGTCCTTCAACTGATACTTCGAGTAGATGGAAACGTCTTCGTTGAGCTGCTGATATTCCTCGTCCTTGGTGATGACCGCGCTGCGAATCAACAGGTGAGTGGAACGGTCAACGGCAAGGCGAAACTTCCGCTCCTGACCGTCATTGATCTCGACCCAATCTACTTGCTTGAGGTCCACGGTATCGTTGCCGCCGAAGCGGATGGAAATTCCCGGTTCTTTGAGCCGCAGCCGCAATAGATTGTCGATATTGCGCTTCACCTGTTCCTGGAAGTCGCTGATGGAAGCGGCCGGCATTTCGTTGACTCCGCTGCGATCGAAAGTCCAGCCATGATTGGCGTTGAAGAGGGTGACGAAGATGCCGCCGTGCGCGAGATCCAAACCGTCGATCCCGATCAGGTAAGGGAGGAGGTTGAAGCGGTTCTTGCCAACGTATTCGGTACGAACTTTATCGGGATAGCGGCGCAATTCCGCAAACTCGATATTGCCGACAACCTCGCCACTGTGGCCAAAAAGAACGCGGCGTCCGGAGCACTCGCTTTCGCGAACATCCGTGTAGCCGGCAGCGCCTAGTGCGGCGATAAGGTCATTGAGAATCTGTTTGCCTTTGGCAATGCTCTGCTCCGGCATCATGGTGTCCGGATTCTGCGCGGAGGCCTGCGACGCTAAGAAGGTGGTTCCAAACAGAACGGCAACGATGAAAGGGACGAACTTTACCCGCACAAGACCGAACCTCCATTTACGTTGATGACTTCTCCGGTCATGAAGTTGGCTAGGTCGGAAGCAACAAAGAGGATGGGGCCAGCAATTTCCTCGGCGGTGGCGGCGCGGCCGAGCGGAATAACGGTGGAGGCCATCTTCTGGCCGGATTTCGTTTCCAGCACCGGAATGGACATGTCGGTGGCGACCCAACCGGGAGCGACAGAGTTTACGAGAATATTGTGGCGCGCCAGTTCGGAGGCGAGTCCTTTGGTGAGGCTGATGATGCCGCCTTTGGAAGCCCCGTAGTGGGTGTGTAAGGACTCGCCGCGCTGCCCGGCGGTGGAGCTGATGGGAATGATTTTGCCGGACTTCTGCTTGATCATTTGAGGAACAGCGAAGTGGATGATCGAGTAGACGCTTTTTAGATTGATGCGAATCATGTCGTCCCACTGCTTTTCGGTCATCTTCTCGATGGGAGCGTCTTCGAGGTTCCAGACGCCGGCATTGGCGACGAGAATGTCCAGGCGTCCGAGGCGCGCGATGGTGTGCTCCACAAGTTTTTGATTGTCGGCGTGTTTTCCCACATCGGCTTTGAACGCTTCCACGCGAGTGCCGTGCTTGCCGGCCTCCTGCTGGACCTGGAGGGCGGCGTCCTTGGCTTTGACGTAATTGAAAACCACGTCGGCGCCAGCCTGCGCAAAAAGTTTGACGGCTGCCGCACCGATGCCGCGTGAACCGCCGGTGATGAGTGCTGCCTTGCCTGCCAGTGAAATCATGAATCCCCCGAAATTGGAAACCAGAAAAATAGAAATTCAAAAATAGAAAACCCGTAGGCTCATGCCTTGTGCGCGACGGTTTCGCGGGCGCGCGCAGCAGCGACGAATTGCTGGAACAGGCGCTGCGCAAACGGATCGTCCGGCATGCGCTCCGGATGCCACTGCACTCCCACGACCCAGTTGGAATCGCCGGTCCATTCCACGCCTTCGATCGTGCCGTCCTGGGCGTACGCTGTGACGCAAAGCTTTTCCCCAGGTTGGTCAATGGCTTGATGATGGCTGCTGTTGATATGCGCCGAAGTGGAACCGGCAAGCTTCGCGAGAACGCTTCCGGCACTCAAAACCGCATCGTGCTGCTGATCGCCGCCTATCACTCCCGCAGCGATGTCCGTGGTCCCATGCGGAACCGCCTGCGGGCGGTCTGGCCGCACAGTAGGGATGTCCTGGATCAGCGAGCCCTTGAGGTGCACGTTGAGAATCTGGCAGCCGTAGCAGATAGCCAGCACCGGTTTCGACGCGCTGAGTGCATGTGTAAGGATGGCCTCGTCGGTGGCGTCTCGATTCAGGTCCAAGGCGTTTGTTTTGGGGTGTTTCGATGCGCCGTACCGGCTGGGATTCACATCCGCTGGACTGCCGGGCAGAACAAAGGCGTCCAGCTGCTCCAGTTGCCGTGCGAGTTGTTCCGGCGATTGTTCGAGCGATACTTCCAGCGGTTCAGCGCCTGCCTTTCTGACCGCCCGGAAATAGAAGTCCAGTTTGTCGCGCGTGCCCTCGCGCTGTTCCTGGGTGGTGCGCCAGGGGATGCCCACACGGGGGCGAGGGGCGGTGCTCAGTTGGGAGTTAGCAGGGGTCATGCAACATCAAATCGTAGCATTCGGAAGGGAGGGCGGCAACCGGTGGAGAACCCCAAGATTTCGGGGATGCGCCGGTGGCTTCTAAAAAGCTAGAGGGAGCTAGTTCAGGCGCGGAGGGAGGCGGAGGGACTAGGGCGGCGTCGAGGCAGAAGTCGGGGGGTCGAAGAAGGCGGGGAGTTCGGACAGGCAGAGGACGAGGCGTTCGGGCGAAGCGGCGCGCAGGGTGACGTGGCCGAGTTTGCGGAGGGGGCGAGGGTGCCATCACCAAGTGAGACGCACCAGGGACAAGCCTTGCCGAGGCAAAGCAAATTGTAAACGGGTTTCCCCGCGGTCAATGTGAATCCAAGCGGGCGATCTAACGAGTTGCAATTGTCCGGCGCTCTGCAACTGTTCGGATTGCTCAGGGGAAGGAGATTGCGGCGATCCCATTTGCTTCCAAACTGTGAAGGCATTGCTGTGATGGGCGTCAATACGGAAATGTTCGACCAACGCAAGATGCACGGAATCGGGCAACCCGACGATCGATAAGTCGACCGGCGCGGGAGGAAAGTCCACGTCTTCATCGTGATAATTCCAAACCATGATTTCAATTTCGTGATTCTTGCTGGTGGCAATTGCGCTGATGTCCGGTTGCTGCCGCACTCCTGAGGTCACGACCTGCTCGACAGGAAGCGCGCCCGTGCTCGAAACCTTTACGCGGTCGGTGCCCATTAACCCGAACATCCGGAAGGCATTGAGTACGGGCTTGTCCACTCCGTTCGTGGCGAGCTCCCGAAATCCTTCGAAGTAGGGCTGGTCTTCGAATTCAAAGGACCAGCTCACGGAGCCCGCAAAACGAATTTGTTCGCTGGCCGCCAGCGCGTAGGTGGCATTGAGCGCCTCCGCCGTGTAGGCGGCGTACAAAGCGCCATTCCGGTATCCATTTTGAGGATTGCTGCGAGCTGAACACGCCGCGCAACCTTCCGGGTCGGACTCCCCGAGAACAATTGGCGTGTCACGCCACTCGGGAAAAGATTTCACGATTTTAAAACCCGCTTCAATGGATGCGAGTTGGCGCGAGATTCCCATCACCACGTGGTCGCCCTGCCAGACCGGTGAGCCCTTGGGATGAAAAGCGATGAAATCGAGCCGCGAGCCGGTTTTTCCGGTCACGTAATTTCGCTGGTGCGCGCAATGATCCAGAAAATGGCGCAGAAACTCCGCAGCCTTCGGATTTGCAGGGCCGGTCGAATCCGGCCCGCCAACGCGGGCTTCCGGAAGCGCACGCAGGACCGCGTCGACCGAGTAGTCGTAGAGTTTGAAAAATTCCTCCGGTGTGCCTTGCCAGTACGCAATGTCAGGTTCATTCCATACTTCCCACAACCATCTCTTGACTTCGGCATCGCCGTAACGCTCGCGAAGATGGCGCACAAATTGAAAGACGACCTCCGACCATTTCTGATAATCCTTCGGCGGGTATGCCCAACCGGTAAAAACAGTGCCTTGCGGAAAAGTGTGCCGATATGGCTGCGGATGTGGGGAAAGCGCTTCCGGCATGAATCCGATCTCGACCAGGGGTTTGATTCCGGCGTCGTGAAAGGTATCGAAGATGCGATCCAAAATTGTCCAGCTATACACCGGCTTTCCCGCAGCGTCCTCTGTGTAGACATTTGTCGAGCCCCATTTTAGTGACGCCGAGCCGTCGCCGGTGGTCAAAAGATTGTGGACACGGACATACACGGGTGCAGGGCTGAGGGCTGCAAGTTCACCGAGCAATTTCCTGCCATTGAGAGCGTACGTGTAATTGGGTTCGTCGTAGCCGAAATAATTCCAGATGGGGATCATGGGGCCGTCCGGCTGATCGGCGTGCACCTTGATGACTATGTGTTGAGCCGTTTCTTGCGAGCGGCATGAACGAACTGCGAAGAATAGAAGCCCCAGGATGCCGACGAGTCGGCACAACGCACACATTTGCGGGAAGGGTTTACAGGGATTCAAGGCGCTGAGTATATGGTTCGATCAACGCTCAGGCAAGATGGCCGACGGATCAGGCGCGGAGGGAGGCGGAGGGGGCCAGCGCGGCGTCGAGGCAGAAATCGGGGCGGTGGAAGAAGGCGGGGAGTTCGGAGAGGCGGAGGGCAAGGCGCTCGGGGGAGGCGGCGCGGAGGGTGACGTGGCCGAGTTTGCGGCCGGGGCGTGGGGATTTGCCATAGAGATGGAGGTGGGCGTCGGGGACAGCGAGGACTTCCGCGGATTCGGGGAGGTCGCCGATGAGATTGAGCATGGCGCAGTGGCCGGCGGGTCCCGTGGAGCCGAGCGGGAGGCCGAGGACGGCGCGGAGATGGTTCTCGAACTGGCTGGTGACGGCGCCTTCGATTGTCCAGTGGCCGGAATTGTGGACGCGGGGAGCCATTTCGTTGGCGAGGAGTTCGCCTTGGTGTTCGAAAAACTCGATGGCGAGGACGCCGACGTATTTCAAGGATTCGAGAACGCGCTGGGCGGCTCTTTCCGCGGAGCGCTGAGTGTCGGGCTCGAGGCGCGGGGCGGGAGCGAGCGAGAGGCGGAGGATGCCGCTGCGGTGGTGGTTTTCGACGAGCGGGTAGATAGCGGATTCGCCGGTGCGGGAGCGGACCGCGAGGACGGAGAGTTCGCGAGTGAAGGGAACGAAGCGCTCAAGAATGAGCTGCACACCAGGCAGCTCGGACTTGGCTTTCGCGACGTCTTCGGCGGTGCGGAGAATCCACTGGCCTTTGCCGTCGTAGCCCATGCGGGAAGTTTTCAGTATGGCAGGGAGGCCGATAGCTTTTACGGCCCCGTCGAATTCGGCGGGATTCGAAACAGGGGCAAATTCGGTGGTGGCGATGCCGAGTGTGCGGAAGAGAGATTTTTCCGCGAGACGGTCCTGCGCGGCCTCGAGAGCGGCGGGAGGAGGATAGACGGGAACGCGTTCGGCAAGAAAACGGGCGGCTTCGACGGGAACGTTTTCAAATTCGTAGGTGACCAACTCGAGGCCGCTCGAGAATTTTTCGAGCGCGGCTTCATCGGTGTAATCGGCGGTGACACGCTGGGCAATGCGGCCGACGGGAGCTTCCGGCGAGGGATCGAGAAAGCGGAAATGCAAGCCGAGCGGATAGCCCGCGAGTGCGAGCATGTAGCCGAGTTGTCCGCCGCCGAGGATTCCGATGGTCACGCGCGCTTTCCTTTTTTCTTTGGTGCCGCGGTCTTGGACGGATCGGGAGCTGCCAGGACGAGGCCAGTTTGTTCGGAGCGGAATTTTCGGAGGGCTTCGCGAATACTGGGATACTTCACCCCGAGGATGGCGGCGGCGAGGAGCGCAGCGTTAATGGCGCCCGCTTTGCCGATGGCGAGCGTGCCGACGGGGATGCCTCCGGGCATTTGCGCGATGGAGAGCAGCGAATCGAGGCCCTTGAGGGCTTTGGATTCGACGGGGACGCCAAGGACGGGGAGAACGGTCTTTGCGGCGGTCATGCCGGGGAGATGCGCGGCGCCGCCGGCACCCGCGATGATGACTTCGATGCCGCGTTTTTCGGCGCTGGAGGCGTAATCGAAGAGCAGATCGGGCGTGCGGTGAGCGGAGACCACTTTCGTTTCATGTGGAACACCGAGTCCCCTGAGCGTGTTCGAGGCGTGTTCCATCGTTTCCCAGTCGGAGGTGGAGCCCATGATGATCCCGACGAGTGGGTAAGTGGCAGGCGTTGGGAGCTTTGATTTGGCAGTCATGGTGATTCTTCGACCGTAGGGGGACGATATATCGTGCCCCTACTCTGAGACAAGCCCGCAGCTTTTGTTTTCGGTCATCGAGCGTGCACCTGAGTGCGGGTTTTCCAGTAGTGGCGAAGCTGGCCGACCAAATAAAGAGAGCCGGTGATGAAAATGGCGTCTTCGGTGGCAGCCTTGGCGAGCGCGTGCTCGAAGGCGCGCTCGGCGTCGGGGATGACGGAAAAATGGGTGGCGTGGTGGCCGGCGACTTCCGCGAGTTGCGCTGCCGAAACGGCGCGCGATGTGCTCGGTGCGGTGAAGATGACTTCGGCAACGTGGGGGAAGAGAAGGCCGGCTACTTCGTCGACGGCTTTGTCGCGAAGAGCGGCGTAAATCAGCCAGACTTTGCGAGACGAGAAATCTTGTTGCAGGAAATGAGCAAGTTCGCGGGCGGCGCCGGGGTTGTGCGCACCATCGAGATAAATATCTGGATCGGATTGCAGTTTTTCGAGACGGCCGGGCCAGACGGTCTCAGCGATACCGCGTGTGATAGCCTCATCGGAAATTTGAAAGCCGCGGCTTTGGAGAAGACGAGCGGCAGCAACCGTATTTAAAGCATTCTGGAACTGGAATCGGCCCGGCAAGCTGGGATCGATCTCAAAGATCTTTCCGGAGTCGACTTCGATTACCCGCGCGCGGACGCTGCCGTTATGGATGGATTCTCGATCGACGCGAAAGACTTTCGATGGCTCGATAACGGGGCAGCTGAGCGTTTTAGCGCGCGCGAGAATCACTTCGCGGACTTCCGGAAGCTGCTCGGCAAGGACGAGTGGTACTCCCTGTTTCAGGATTCCGGCTTTTTCGGCTGCGATTTCTTTAAGGGAGTGGCCGAGGAAATTTTCATGGTCGAAATCGATGCGCGTGATGATGGTGACAACCGGAGAGAGCACGTTGGTGGCGTCGAGGCGGCCGCCGAGGCCGACTTCGAAGACGGCGAATTCCACCCTCTCGCGGGCAAAGTATTCGAAAGCCATGGCGGTGACGCATTCGAAATAAGTGGGATGAGCCCGCAGTTTGCCGGCGGCGAGAAGCTCTTCGATCAAGAGCTGGATGCGCGTCAGGGTCTCGGCGAAAGCTGCGTCGCTGATCTCTTCACCGTTAACGCGAATGCGTTCGTTGATTTTTTCGAGGTGGGGCGAAGTATTCAGGCCGGTGCGAAAACCGGCGTGGCGAAAGATGGATTCGAGAAACGCGGCAGTCGAGCCTTTGCCATTGGTGCCGGCGATGTGGGCGCTGGGATAAGCGCGCTGCGGATTAGCGAGGCGCTCGGCGAGGACACTGATGTTTTCGAGATCGAACTTTGCCGCGGCGGCTTGTGTTGGTGCAGCCAATTCGCGGCCGAGGGATAGCAGGTAGCGGACCGAGGATTCGTAATTCATGTCAGGTCAAAAGCAAGTCGAGAGAGCTGGCGATGAAGGACTTCAATTCCTTGCGGTGGACGACGGCGTCGAGGAAACCGTGTTCGAGCAGGAATTCAGAGCGCTGAAATCCTTCCGGGAGTTTCTGGCGGATGGTTTGCTCGATGACGCGCGGGCCGGCGAAACCGATCAGTGCGCCGGGTTCGCCGATATTGAGGTCGCCGAGCATGGCGAAGCTGGCGGTGACGCCGCCTGTGGTGGGATCGGTGAGCACGGAGATGTAGGGCAGTTTTTCGTCGTCGAGCCGCGCGAGCGCGGCGGAAACTTTGGCGAGCTGCATGAGGCTGATGGTTCCCTCCATCATGCGCGCGCCGCCGGAGCAGGAGATGGCGATGAAGGGCTGGCGAGTTTCCATGGCGAGCTCGATGCCGCGCGTGACTTTTTCACCGACCACCGCGCCCATCGACCCGCCGATGAAACCAAATTCCATCGAGCACATGACGACGGGCCGGCCGTTGAGCTGGCCTTCGGCAGTGATGACGGCGTCGTTCATCCCGAGCTTTTTCTTGGCGTCTCTCAGGCGCGAAGCATAGGACTTGGTGTCGACGAACTTGAGCGGGTCGGTGGAGGTCATGCCCGCGTCGTGCTCGGTCCAGCGGCCGTCGAGGAGCATCTCGAGACGCTGCTTGGAATTCATTTTGAAATGGAACTGGCACTTGGGGCAGACGTGGAGATTGGCTTCGAGGTCTTTGCGGAAGACGATGGTGCGGCAGGATTCGCACTTAACCCACAGGCCTTCGGTGCGCACGCGGCGCTCTTCGGGCGGGGTGGTTTGTTCGATCGATTTTTTGTCGCGCTTGAACCAGGCCATGGAAGAAAGTTGTCAGTTCTTAGTTATTAGTCTTAAGTTCCGAGAAGAACATCCCCTTATTGCCTACCATCGGGCTCGCGTGCCGCGCGCCTAATAGTCGATCCCCCGTTGAGCCAGTATACCCTTGGTGTAGGGGTGTTTCACCTCGCGCATCTCGGTAACCAGGTCGGCGAGTTCGACAAGCTTGGGATGGGCATTGCGGCCGGTGCAGATAACGTGGACGCGCTCGGGGCGATTTTTCAGAGCTTCGACAACTTCTTCAGGGTCGAGCATTTTGTAGCTGATGGTGTAGTTGATTTCATCGAGGACCACGAGGTCATATTTGCCGCTGTAGATGGCGTCGCGGCCAGCTTGCCAGCATTCCTGCGCCAGCTTGATGTCTTCAGGGTCGGTTTCGGCGCCGCCGATTTTGACGAAGCCGCGGCCCATTGGGCGGATTTCAAATTTGTCGTCGCCCAGCATTTTGGCGGTGTCGAGTTCGCCGTAGTGCCAGGAGCCCTTGATGAACTGGACCATCAACACGCGCAAGCCCTGGCCCACGGCGCGGAATGCGGTCCCGAGCGCGCAGGTCGTCTTGCCCTTGCCCGGCCCGGTGTAAACGATGAGCAGTCCTTTTTCTTCCGGCATGACGCTTGTCTCGATGAGCCACTTGAGGCGCGGCGAAAGGATTAGAGTTTGCGGAGTCCGAATGCAAACGTCAAGTTGTGAAAGAATTTCTAGGCGAGTTGCAAGCGCTTGACGAGCTCTTGGGCCGTAGCGGAAATACGCGCGCGCGAATCGGAAGAGAGTTCCCGGCCGTTGGGAGAATTCTTGTCGCGGAGGACGATCCAGAGGCCGGGGCGGTAGGTTTCGTCATCGCCGGGGCAAATGGCGCCGGTGAACTGAGCGAGTTCGAGGCTCGTGCCGTCCAGTAGCTCGGTGAGGACGCCGCGGGCGTCGTCCACAAGATCGCGAAAGCCCTGCGAGACGAGGACCGCGTCCACATCGCGCGGAGTGGGTTGTTCGAGCTGGTGCAGATCGTATTCGGGCAACGGTTTTGCGAGCGGAATTTCGATGGCGGCGGAAGGCTGATTCTTGTCGGGGGCGATTCGAATGGACATGGGCTGTATGTTATTACATTTTGCAAACTATTTTGGGTAGGGGCTGCCGGATAGAATGGCGAACGCGCGATAGAGCTGCTCGGCGAGCATGACGCGTGCGAGTTCATGAGAAAACGTCATGGCGCTGAGTGAAAGCTTCTGGTGGGCGCGCTGGCTGAGCGCATCAGGGAAACCGTCGGCGTCACCGCAGAGGAAAATGAGTTCGCGGGTGCCGCGGTCGCGAAGTTCGCCGAGCCACTTGGCGAGCGCGTTCGAATCGAGATTTTTTCCCGCAGCATCGAGTAGGACAACGGTGGCGGCACGGTCGGCCTCAAGTTTTTTGACCGCGGCCTCCCCATCGCGAACTTCGGTAATTTCGATCGGGCACGATCGGCTAATGCGCTTTGCGTAGTCGTCAAGGATGACGCGCATCTCGGGGCGACGGGTCTTTCCGAGCATGAGCAGGCGAAGTTTCACTTCAAACCATACTTCTTGCGTTTTTCGAGGAGTGTTTTGCGGCTGATGCCGAGGGCTTCAGCGGAGCGGCTGATCTGGTAGTGCGTGGCTTCGAGCGTGGCGGCGATCACTTCGCGCTCCACTTCCTCCAGGGAGCGCAAGCCGGCGACCAGGCTTGCGGCTCCGCGCGCAGCGGATTGCACGATTTCGGGAAAGTTTTCCGGCTCGAGGAGGTCATTCTTGGCGGCCGCAGTGCCGCGGCTAGGATGCGAGAAAACCACCGCGCGCTCGAGCGCATTGCGGAGTTCGCGGACGTTGCCGGGCCAGGCATAGGCTGCAAGCATCCGGCGCGCTGTATCGCTCAACTGCACATTTGGACGCGCATGGATGGCACCGAGGGTCGCCAGGAGATGATCGGCGAGCGGCAGAATGTCGGCGCGCCGCTCGCGAAGCGGCGGAACCGCAAGCGTGAGAACGTTCAGCCGAAAATAAAGATCCTCGCGGAAGCTGCCGGATTTCACGGCTGCAGGAAGATCAACATTGGTAAGGGCGATCAAGCGTGCTTCGATTCGCAGAGTTTCCGTGCCGCCGAGCCGTTCGAATGTGCGCTCCTGTAAAATGCGCAGCAGCTTGCCTTGCGCTCCGGGAGAAAGGGCCGCGACTTCATCGAGCACAATGCTGCCGTTGCCGCCCAGCTCAAAGCGGCCGAGTTTACGTTCGACCGCGTCGGTAAAAGCGCCGCGCTCGTGGCCGAAGAGTTCGCTTTCCACGAGCTGTGGTGGAAGACTCGCGCAATCGATCTTCAGGAATGGCGCATCGCGCCGCGGGCCGAGTTCATGCACCAGGCGCGCCAGGTGGTCTTTGCCGCAGCCGCTTTCCCCGGTGATCAAGAGAGTGGCTGGAGCGACTGCGACTTTTTCGGCAAGTTCAAAGAGACGGAGCGATGCGGGATCGGCGGTGATCCACGGCAATCGTTCCACGGTCATTGTCGCGAACGGCCGCTTTGCGGTCCCCCGGAAGCGGCTTCGCCGGAAAAGTGTTCGTGCCCGAAATGCGAATCAGGCATGTTTCGATCGGAGGAAGGACCGTCAGGCTGGTCGGGAATATCGAACTTGGGCGCATGGCGCCACAGGCGCTCGAGATCGTAATAGCGGCGCGCCTGCTCGCTGAACACGTGCACAACAAAACCGCCGAAATCGAGCAGCGCCCATTCGGCGGAGCGATGACCCTCGCGATGTTCCGGCGAGCGCTTGAGATTCTTGTGGAGCTGCGCCTCGACTTCCGTGCAAATGGCCTGCACCTGCGGCGTGCTGAACCCCGTACACACCACAAAATATTCCGTGAAGGCACCCGCGGCCGTGAGGTCAAGCACGGTGATCCCTGCGGCTTTCTTTTCCTGTGCGGCTTCGACGGCCAGGCGTACGCCCTGCGGTAAGGATTCGAATTTCATTTGTAGAGGCCCTGTTTGAGAATGTATTCCTCGACCCGCGCGGAAACAAGCCCGTGGATGGACTGGCCGCGTTGCTGGCGGCGCCGCACATCGGTAGCGGAAACTTCGCTGGAGACGTTTTCGAGCAGATAGACGCTGGTTTTGTGCAGGTGCGCGACGACCTGGGAAGGCGGTTCGGCTTCTTTTTTTTCATCCGCGCGCGCCATCAAGTCTGGCGGAATGACCAGGCGCAACGCTTCCGTACGAATGCCGGGGCGGTTGGCGATGATGAAATCGCAAAGTGTCAGCAGCGTTTCGTATTCCTTCCACATGGGAATGTCCAGGAACGCGTCAGCGCCGATCATGAAAAAAAGCCGATCGCCATGGTAGACGTGCCGGAAATAGCGGACCGTGTCCACAGAATAGTGGAGTTGCGTGCCGCTGAAATCCTCGCCGGCTTCTGAAAGCGAGGGCACGAAGTGCGGATGCTCGGTGGAAGCCAGCGAGACCATGGCAAAGCGGTGCGGGAAAGGCGCGAGGTGCTGCTTCAGTTTGTGCGGCGGCCGGCTTGCCGGAATGAAATGGAGCTCGTCGAAATTGAAGCGCCGGTCAGCGGCGCGCGCCACGGAAAGATGGCCATTATGAATGGGGTCGAACGAACCGCCAAAAATCGCGATGCGGCGAGGATGATGTTTTGCGGCGGTGCGGTGCGCTTGCGCGGTGGTCAATGATGCTCCCGGGATTGTGCTGACGGCCCCGATAGAATCCAGGCCGCGCACGACATAATCAATTCTCTCACGAATCTTCTTCTTTGTTAGTGGCGACGGCCGGGTGGTCAACAGACGCAGGCAGCGGATGCTCGCCCTCGCCTTCAGCAGTCTCCGCGTCAATCGAGGAATCGCGAGCCGCGCGAGGAATCTTGTCCAGTGCGTCGGCCATGGAGCGCACCAGATCTTTCACACCATCCCCGGCGACCGCAGAAATCGAGTGGAATTCCAGTCTTCGCTGCTTGCAATAATCGCGAAGAGCTTGGAGGCGCGTGGGATCAGTCGTGGCGTCCAGTTTGGTGGCAACGACGATCATTGGTTTTTCGATGAGCGACGTGCTGAAGGCTTCGAGTTCGCCATTAATGACTTCGAAGGAATGGACCGGATCATCGACATTGGAGTCGCTGGTGTCGATCAGATGGACAAGCAGGCGTGTGCGCTCGACGTGGCGAAGAAACCGGATGCCAAGTCCCGCGCCCAAGTGCGCGCCTTCGATAAGGCCGGGAAGATCAGCGACCACATAAGTGCGGCCCAGTTCCGTGCCGTGCCCGCCGGTGCCGCCATCGGCGTTGACGACCCCGAGATTGGGCTCCAGCGTGGTGAACGGGTAATTCGCAATCTTAGGACGCGCGGCCGAAATCACGGAAATCAGCGTGGACTTGCCGGCATTGGGGTAACCCACCAGGCCGACATCGGCCAAGAGTTTCAGCTCGAGGCGCAGATGACGCTCTTCGCCGGGAAATCCGTCTTCGTGTTCGCGAGGAGCCTGATGCCAGGGCTTGGCAAAGTGCTGATTGCCGCGTCCGCCGTGTCCTCCGTGGGCGATCAGCACGCGTTGCCCAGGCGTAGCGAGATCGGCGATGGTCGCGCCGTGCTCGTCGAAGACCAGCGTACCGACGGGAACTTTCAGGAACATGTCCTCGCCGGAATGGCCGGTGCAGTTGGAGCCTTCGCCGTGACGCCCGCGATCGGCTTTGAATTCGCGATTGTAGCGGTAGCGCAGCAGCGTGTTGTCGTTGATGTTGGCTTCCAGATAGATGCTGCCGCCATGGCCGCCGTCGCCGCCGGAGGGACCGCCGCGCGGCACGTATTTTTCACGGCGAAAGGCGATGCAGCCATGGCCGCCGTCGCCGGCCTTCACGAATATTTTGGCTTCATCAACGAACACAGGAATAAAACTCCATAAAAAGATAACATAAGCAAACTAACTCGACGCAAAGTCCCCGAACGGAGGCCGTACCTCGATGTTCCGCCTGCTCAAGCGCCTTACCGTGCTGCTACTTGCGTTCATGGCGGTGGCGGCTGTCGCCCTGTACGTGCTCTATTTCCGCCGAGCGCCACTGCCGGCTGCGGCGTCTCATGCGCGCGTGGTGCCGGTGATTTCCGCGACTCCCGGTATTTCCGCTTGCTGGGTCGAAACGGCGAACACGTTCAGCAGCTTTTCCTTCGGCATGACCGCCGGAAGCGTGCTCGTCAAGCATCCCGCGGGCGACCTGCTGATCGATACCGGAAGCTCCAGCCACTACGACCAGGAAATTTCTGTCTACCCCTTCGCGACATGGCTCATGTTGAAAGCCCTCGCGGGGCAGTTAGAACCAAAAGCACCGCTTCCCGACTTGCTGCGCCGCGTCGGCGAAGATCCCGCGAAGCTGCACTGGGCGATCCTCTCGCACGTGCACCTGGACCACGCCGGCGGCTTGATGGATCTGCCGCATCTCCCCGTGCTGCTCACTCGCGAGGAGCTGCAATTCGCAGCCGATCCCAACGTTCAAGCCAAAGGCTACGTGATCGGCGTGCACACCCAAAAGTTTCCGCCCGTTGCCGCCCCAACCTTGCGATTCGATCCCACGCCCTACGAAACGTTTGACGAGAGCGCCGATCTTTACCGCGACGGCTCGGTGATCGTCGTCCCGTTGCGCGGTCATACCCCCGGAAGCTTGGGCATTTTCGTGAACATCTCAGCCACGCGGCGCCTGTTTTATGTCGGCGACTCCGTTGATGACGAACGCGGTTTCGAGGAGCGCGTTGGCAAATCGCTCATCCTGCGCGACAGCGACAATGATATGGCTCTTGCTAACCAGATCGTTGGCAGGCTCAGCGAGCTTCACGAAAAAGTGCCGGGCCTTGCCATCATCCCCGCGCACGGCCGGAGCGCGTACAAGAAATTCTTCTCCGGTGGGCCACTGACATGCGTTTCGGGGCAACAGCTACGCTGAAAAGAAAAACGCGGTCCAGCGGGGCCGGACCGCGGAATCGAAGTTGAGCACAGAGTAAGTCCGTGCCACCAAAAATCGCAGCTAGTTCGCGGCGGACTTGGCTTGCTCAGAGGGCTTGACGCTGATGAAGCGGCCGTGCCGTCCCCGGTCTTCGAACTTCACGAAGCCGGTGACCAGCGCATAAAGCGTGTCGTCCTTGCCTTGGCCGACGTTCTCTCCAGCTTTGTGCTTGGTGCCACGCTGGCGCACGATGATCGTTCCTGCGTTGATCAGCTGGCCGCCGAAGCGCTTGACTCCCAGCCTCTGTCCGTGTGAATCGCGGCCGTTTGTTGAGGAGCCGCCGCCCTTCTTGCTTGCCATGACGTAATCCTTTTCGAGAAACTGCCGGGTTGAATCCCGGTGAAAGGTGAAGTGTTACAGCTTGATATCGCTGACCTGCACGGCGGTGTAATTCTGTCGGTGGCCGCGAGAAATCTTGTACTGGTTGCCCTTCTTGAACTTCAGCACGGTGATCTTCTTGGCGCGTCCCTGTGAGATGATCTTGCCGCTCACCGAAGCCTTGCCGGCATCGGCGCCAACGACGACCTTCTTCTCGTCGGTGTGGACGGCCAAGACCGAGCCAAAATTCACTTTTTCCCCTACCTTGCCATCGACCCGCTCAATGCGGATAGTGTCGCCGGGCGCGACGCGATACTGCTTTCCCCCGGTCTTTATAACGGCGTACATCGGTCCTCCAAGAGCTAAACGCAAACCCCGATTATAGAGGCTCCAGCCACAAGCCGTCAACGCTCGAAATCAGGTCATTTTCGGTTGGGCGCGGAGGCCGCTAAGCCCTTCCTGCTCATGGCCCTGTGGCGGACCGCAACTTTTTGCCTGTATTGGAGTTAGAATACACAGGTGCCTCGGTTAGACCGGGACATCCAAAGCGCTTGGCTCCTGATCGAATTTGAATCATCATTCGGGAGCTGGCGAGGGCAAAAAAATGCGTTATCTAAAATATCTCGCTTTACTGGCAATTTGCACGTTGGCGATAGCAGCTCCGTCGCATGCCCAGGTTGTTGTTGGTGTTGGAGTCGGCCCTGGTTACGGCTATGCAGCGCCTGTCTGCGAGTATGGCTACTATGGCTACTACCCGTACGCATGCGCGCCTTACGGCTACTACGGTCCTGACTACTTTGCAGGTGGCGTGTTTATCGGTGCCGGCCCGTGGTTCCATGGCTTCTACGGTCCCGGCTACGGTCGTGGCTTTTACGGCCGGGGCTATTACGGTCGCGGCTATTATGGACGCGGATACTACGGACGCGGATTTGGCGGACGTGGTGGCTTTGAGCATGGCGGTTTTGATCGCGGTGGATTCCGCGGCGGAAATCGTGGCTTCCATGGCGGTGGCGGATTTCACGGTGGAGGCGGGTTCCACGGCGGCTCCGGTGGTTTCCACGGTGGTGGAGGTTTTCACGGAGGGTCCGGTGGATTCCACGGCGGAGGTGGTGGAGGATTCCACGGAGGTGGCGGAGGCCACGGCGGCCACGGCGGCGGACATCGGTAAGACTTCCAAGTTCTACACTTGCGGAGAGAAACGGCTGGCAGAATCCACTGCCGGCCGTTTTCTTTTCCAGAAGTGTTGAGTCCCAGAATTCTCTGTCGTACTGTACCGGCTGTGAATCCAGCCACTAAGGTTGCTTCGACTTGGATTTCGCCACTCGTTTCTTTCGGGAGGCGCGACTAAGTGTCCTCTCTGGAGTTACGCCAGTCGCCGCATGAACCTGGAATCGAGCCTGTCACTATTCATTACCGGGAATTCGGCAGCGGCAAGCCGATCGTCATTCTTCATGGCGGCTGGGGGTACGAAGTTTATCCATTCGACCATCAGATCGCAGAGTTCGCAAGCCAGTACCGCATTTTGATCCCCGATCGCTCGGGCTACGGGCATTCCACTAGGGTCAGCGGCGATTTGCCGCTTGATTTTCACCGCCGGGCCGCGCTAGAAACTTTCTCTTTTCTCGACGCACTGGCCATCGACAGCACCATCCTCTGGGGCCACAGCGACGGTTCAGTGATTGCCGCGATGATGGGACTGATCGCGCCGGAACGCTGCCAGGGTGTGGTACTTGAGGCCTTCCACTTCCTGCGAAGGAAACCCGGCTCGCGAGCTTTTTTCGAACGATTCGCGGCGCATCCCGAGGACTTGGGCGAAGAAACGCGCAAGTTGCTCGCCGAAGATCACGGAGAAACGACCTGGCAAACAGTCCTGCGCCGCAACTGCGGAGCCTGGTTTCGAATTGCCGACAGCGTTCAACGGCCGGACGAGGATCTTTATGACGGGCGTTTGGGCGAGCTTCGCGTTCCCACATTATTTCTGCACGGGAGCCTCGATCCCCGCACCGAACCCGGCGAAATGGACCGCGTGCAGCACGCCCTCCCGCACGCGACGATGCGATTCATCGCCGCCGGCAAGCACAGCCCGCACAGCGAAGAAGATGCCTGGCACGAGTGCAACGCGAATGCGACCGAGTTCTTTCGAAGCATCGCTTGAGCGGAGCCGACCAGGTAGCGAACGTTCAGGCCGGAGTCAGATTTTTACGCGACGACGGAGATCATCCCCAGAACGTACTGACCCAGCTTGGTGTCGCCAGTGATGTTTAGCTGGCTGAGCGCCGATTCCCGGTCGATTCCCTTGGTGAAGATGCGCCACGCAATGTCCTGCGGAATGGTTGTTTCAGAGACTTTTTCGCCCGCGGGTTCCCGAAGAAGCGCCCATGCCTCTCCCACGCGGCACAAATACCAACTGCCGCCACACTCACCCGAAACGTTGATTTGGACGTACGTTCCCGGCTGTGCCGAGATGGCGCGATAGGTAAACGGCAGCGCACGCAGAAAGCAATCCAGGACGGGATGGTAGAGTTCGCGAGCCATGATGCCCGGCTTGTTCACGGCGAACCGGATCTGTTGCTGATGATGCCAGCGCTCGGTGAATTCCCGCGCTGTATCAAACCAGTTTGCGGATTTTTCCTCGCCTGCCCAGCTGACGCCAAACGGAGCCATCGCATACGGATCGCGGGAAGCAAGAAATTTCGCCAATGATGTCGCGGCGACTTCCATCAGTGCAATCAAGACCGCCGGACTCAACCGCCGATACACGCTCACACCTTCCGCATTCAGCCGGTTGATGAACGCCGCCAAATCGGCGGCCGAGTGGATGCTTGAAGTCTCCGCCACGTAACCGTCGCGCCCGATGGAAACCCCACGCAGCGCTGTATCCAGTAAATGCGCGGCAACGTCCTTGACCTTCCACCTCGGAGAAACCGTCTGCTTTTCCCAATCCCCCGGCCCGAGCGAGCGCAGCAGTTCGATTAACATTCCGTCGACTTTAGGAAAGAGGTGCGCGGTAAAAATCGGTTGCAATGGCTCGATTTTGCTGTTCATCGAATGCTAAGCGCAGACGCCTTCATCCGCCGGTTGAGGGAACTCCTGCGAGAACCAGAACGAAAACGGGGTCGCACCGTATTTCTGGTAATGCTCCAGCCGCTCGCGGCCCTCGGCGACGGTGGGAATGTGGCCCGCGGGGATCCACCACAAGCAGTAATAAGGCTTGTCCATTTTTTCGAACCACTTCGCGCGATCGCGCAGCACCTTCATGTGATCCGACTTGTAGGCGTAATCGCGCAACGCCTCCAGCGACTCCCACACTGACATGTTCAACATAATAGACGGATCATCGTTGTAGGCGATGTCCGTGGCGTTTCCCGATGCCGACTGCAGCCGCCACACAAAGCCCTGAGCTTTGTCCGCGAGGACATTGATTGGCTCAAGCTGTGCAACAAATTCGGCGATCCTGGGATCGTCAATGGGGGCTATAAGCCGCCCGATATTAATCTGAGCAAGTTGATAGTCCATGGCAAGTTCCTGATGACTCCCTTTAGAGGACGCTTCAGAAATCAAAACGGTAGCCGAGAATCATCTTGGCAATCAAGTGGTCCGTCGAACGCGTCACACCTACCCCGAGCCCAAAATTGACTTCCCACTTGGGCGAAAGATTCAGATCAATGGCGGGAAGGATCTGCTGTTGCTGCTGGCTGACCGCGTCAAAGCCAGTAACCGGCCCCAACGAGCCGTAATATTCAAGTCCCCCGGCGATTTTCTTTGTGAAATCGTAGCTGAACTTGAAGTTGGGCGAGAAGACCAGCCCCTCGTTTACGCCCGGCCCATGGAACGACCGATCAAACGTAGGATTGAACGAGAAATACCATCGGCGGATCTGTTTATCGACGATCGGGCGAATCTCCCACGTCCACGTATCCGCCGAGTAGCGGCGGCTCTGCCAGCCGATTTCATTCGAAAGGCTGACCCCGACGGGCCAGTGCCACTTGGGAGGAACGCGCACCCGTGGGCGGATATGACTGCCGACGTAATCCAGTCCCTGGCCGCTCTTCGCGGAAGTGAAAATATAAAACCCGGTCTCGAACCAGTCGGTGAATCCGTGTGTGATTTCGATCGTTTCGTGCAGTTGGTGGTTTGTTGGAAGCGTCCCGTCATCCGTGGATTTGGAGCCTTGAAACGTGAAATTGGAATGGAGTTCCACCATCGTGTGGCGAGGCTCAACGGTTTCGTATGGGTAGACCTGGATTTCGTAGTTCCCCTGCGCGCCGGCGGGCAGGGGCAATGCCAGGCATCCCAGCGAAAAAGTCGCGATCAGGAATATAGTCCGCAGTGGCATATTGAATGTCTGGTGGCTCCCAGCGTAACTCAGCGTCGCGGCGGAACAAACAGGAATAGATGCGCAAATCAGGCGTGCGGGTGCGCTTTGTCGTAAATCTCCATCAGCTGGCGGATGGACGCGTGGGTGTATTTCTGCGTGGTCGAGAGTGACTGGTGCCCGAGAAGTTCCTGAATGGCGCGAAGATCGGCCCCGTCGGCCAGCAGATGCGTCGCGAAGGCATGGCGCAAAGAATGGGGATGCAAATCCCAATTCACATTGGCGATGCGCACATATTTCTTCACGATGCGTCCGACGGAGCGCTGCGTCAGCCGCCGCCCCGAATAATTCAGGAAGATCGCCTCCGTGTGCGGCGATTCTCCGTCACGCTTCAGGTTGCTTTGCTCAAGCAGTTGTTCACGCACCGGCCAATATTTTTCCAGCGCTTCCTGGGCTTTGGCCCCATAAGGAACGATCCGTTCCTTGCTGCCCTTGCCGCGCACGCGCAGTATGCGTTCTTTTTGTTCCATGTCCACGAGGTTCAGGCCCGTGAGCTCGCTGACGCGCAACCCCGCGGCGTAGAGAAGTTCCAGCAGCGCGCAGTCGCGGCGAAGCAACAATCCCTCCTCGATTCGCGTGCCACGACCCCGTTTGGCCGGGAAAGCCATAGCGGTTGCCAGCGGAGGCAACCTTCCCTTTTTGAAACTCGCGCGGCCGTCCACCGTAGCCTGCCTCATTCCGCCAAGATCGTTTAGGAACCCGTTCATCTCTTCCGCCGAGAGCACTGACGGGATGCGCTTCGGCAGCTTCGGCGTGGGAACAAGGCGTGCCGGATTCTCCTTCAGATGTCCCTCGCGCACGCAATATTTGAAAAACGACCGCAGCGCCGCAAGTTTCCGTGCAATCGAACTTTTCTCCAGGCCCTGATCGTGCAGATGCGCCACGAATTCACGAATCAATCCGTGCGTAACGCCAGTAAGCGCAGGCGGCCGTACCCCCGGCGGCGACAAAAAGACAAGAAACTGTTCGAGGTCCTTGCGGTAGTTCAGAACCGTATGTGGCGAGGAATTTCTTACCGACTGAAGGTACTCCAGATACTTCGCCATCGCTTCTTTCATTCGCAATTACAACTCCAAGGGGAAGACCCGCATACAGTATAGGCGCGTGCAATTCCGCGGGAAGCGAAATCACGTCGCTGTTTCTTGAGATGCAGGCGGGTCAGGACTTAGCTGCCACGGGGACCGGGGCTTCTTCGGGCTGCGCTTGCGGTTGCGCTTCGGGCACAAGCTTCTCCCAATCACAACCTTCTTTGAGGCAGGAATGCACAGTGCCGATTTTGGTCCGCTTTTCCACGATGAACGGTGCCCCGCACTTCGGGCATGGCTCGGCAATCGGCATGAAAGGCGTGGTGAAGTCGCAATCCGGATAACGCGAGCAGCCATAGAAAATACGCGGACGGCCCCGTCCGCCTTTGCCGGCGCTGCCGCGGCGCACAAATTCTCCTTCGTTGCACTTCGGGCATTTGATGCCCATGGTGATCGGCCTCGTGTACTTGCACTTGGGGTAGCCGGAGCAGCCGATAAATTCGCCAAAGCGCCCGTGTTTCTTCACAAGATGATTGCTGCACAGCGTACAAAGTTCCGCGAGAGGCTCATCGGGCTGGTGCGCGATGCGCGTGCCCTGGACAAGCCGGCGTGTAGTCTTGCAGTCCGGGTAACCCTTGCAGGCCAGGAAAGTGCCGAACATCCCGCGCTTGATGACCATCTCCTTGCCGCAATTGTCGCAATACTCGATTTTGGGCTCGCCCCCCGTGTCTTCGGGAACTGGCGTCAAATCCTGGATGAAATCGCATTCCGGATACCGCGAACAACCGAGAAAGAAACCATGGCGGCTGATGCGCTCGAGCAGTTCGCCCTGGCCGCACTTCTCGCACTTTTTTCCAGTCGGGATGCCGGCCTTGTACGAAAGCATTTCGTCGTCGGCTTTATCGAGGTCAATGACGAATTTTTCCCAGAACTCCTTGACCGCTTCGCGCCAGGGCAGCTTGCCTTCTTCGATTTCGTCCAGCTCTTCTTCAAGCCGCGCCGTAAACGTAACATCGAAGATGTCTTCGAAACTCTTGACCAGCAGCACGCTGACGCGCTCGCCCAGCATCGTCGGCGAAAAACGTCCCTGGTCCTTGGTTACGTATTCGCGCTCGACCAACGTTGAAATAATCGAGGCGTAAGTCGAAGGCCGCCCGATGCCGTCCTCTTCGAGTTCCTTTACGAGCGTCGCATCGTTGAAACGCGGCGGCGGCTCGGTGAAATGCTGGTCGGGGCGGATTTTGTCCAAGCGGAGGACTTGACCTTCATCGACCTGAGGAAGTGACCGCCCTTCGCCCTCGTCATCCTTTTCGTCGTCCTCGCGGTCCGCGATCGCCGCGGGCATTTGATAGACGCGCAAGTAGCCGTCGAATTTCTGCACCGTGCCAGTCGCTCGGAAAGTGTAATCCCCAGCGGAAATATCAATCGTGGTCTGATCGAAAATTGCCGGGAGCATCTGCGATGCTACAAAGCGCTGCCAGATCAACTGATAGAGTTTGAAAAGATCCTCATCAAGGTACTTGCGGACGTCTTCCGGCGCGCGCATGGCATCCGTGGGCCGCACCGCTTCATGAGCTTCCTGCGCGTCCTTCTTCGATTTGTAATAGTTGGGCTTTTCCGGCAGATAGTTCGAGCCAAAGCGCTCGGGGATCAATTCGCGAACCTGAATCAGCGCGTCGTTGGAAACATTTACAGAGTCGGTGCGCATGTAAGTGATCAGTGCGACCGAGCCTTCGTCACCGAGCTCCACGCCTTCGTACAGTTTTTGCGCCAGCGACATCGTGCGCTTGGCGGTGTAGCGCAGCCGGTTGTAAGCCGCTTGCTGCAATTTGGAAGTGGTAAACGGCGGCGGCGGATTGCGCTTCTTTTCTTTTTGCGCGACACTGGCCACCTGCCACTTGGCCTTGCTCACCGCGGCGACAATCTTGTCCGCGCTCTCCTGGTTCGAGACGGCGATGTCTTCACCCTTGTGTTTGAACAGCCTGGCTTCAAACAGCGGCGGTTTCCCCGCGTCCAGCATCGCGTGAATCGTCCAATACTCCTGCGGGACGAATGCGCGGATTAATTGCTCGCGCTCAACGATTAACCGCAGCGCCACCGTCTGCACGCGCCCGGCGGACAGCCCGCGGCGCACTTTGTTCCAAAGGAGCGGTGAAACCTTGTAGCCCACGATGCGATCGAGCACGCGGCGCGCCTGCTGTGCGTCTACCAGGTTGGTATCCACTTGCCGCGGCTTGTCGAACGCCGCCCGAATGGCCTTGGGGGTAATCTCATTGAAAGTGACCCGGAAAATCTTTTTCGGGTCGATCGCCACAACTTCTTTTTTCGGCTCGTCGTCTTCTTTCTTTACAGCTTCTTCCGTGGGCGCCACTTTCTTCTTGAATCTAGAAACGCTGGGTTCTTGCTCGATGTATTTGGAAGGCTTGGAGAGCACCATGGCGAGATGCGCCGAAATCGCCTCCCCTTCGCGGTCCGGGTCGCCCGCCAGATAGACGGCATCCGCCGTTATCGCCGACTTGCGAAGATCGTTGATGACCTTGCCCTTGCCGGCAATAATTTGCAGCGTGGGCTCAAATATCTTGTCGTCATCGATGCTGATCAGCTTCCCAGGCGGTATTTCCTTGGCCTTCGCTCTCTTGCTGCCCTTCTTCGCTTTGCTCTTTTTTTTCTTCTTGCCGCCCTCTTCTTCTCCAGGCAGGCGAATGCCGATCGTTTTCTTGGGCAGGTCCATCACGTGGCCGATGGAAGCTTTGACGGTGTAATTCCGCCCCAGATATTTGTTGATCGTTTTCGCCTTTGCGGGCGATTCCACAATAACCAGCGAACGTCCCATCTTTTCTTTGTAACTCCGTAATGTGTTGCAGAGAGGGTTGAACGCGCGGGGTGTGTCCTTCTCGCTACCTTAAGCGCTCGGCCCGGATCCCAACGGGTCCACACTTTGATGCAGCGATGGCCCTGGCGGATTCTTTTGAGTCTTGGATGCCGGTCCTGCGACCGGCGCTGCAAATCCCTATCTGCCTCTACAGCAAGACTTTACTGAACTGTTTGCCCGGCAACTGCCGGACGATGCCTTTCATCTCCAAGGTGAAGAGCGTAGCCAGAACTTCCGAAGAGTTCAAGCCGGAGCGTTCCACGATGTCATCAATGTGCACCGGCACGTCCGGACTGAGCAATTCATACAGTTTTTTTTCCGAGCTATTCAGCGCTGCGGCAGCCAAGAGATTGCGCTGCTCGGCTTCTGGTGCTTCGGCCTGCGTCAGGGCGGCCCGAACGGGCGTCGGCAGCTCCTCAATCACATCTGCCGCGCAAGTCACCAGCTTGGCGCCCTGCTTGATCAGCTGGTTCGGCGCAAAACTCACCGGCTGGGTCACGTTCGCCCCCTGATGCCCAATGGCATCTATCCCGCGGGCCATCCCGCTGACGACAACCAGGCCACGCGCAGCAAGTTCCCGCCCAAGTCGCTGCGCCATGTGCGTTCCGTACAACGTTGGCCGCCGCGTCCCCACAATGCCGAGGCTGGGCAAATTCAATACTTGCGGATCGCCTCGAACGTACAGCAGGACCGGGGGGTCGTAGATTTGCAGCAGCGTCTGCGGATATTCCAGGTCGCTCCAATTCACCAGCGAACAACCCGCAATTTTCTGGATGCCCGCTAATTCCTTCTCGGCGCGCTTGAAGGCTTCCTTCTTCACGATGGCTTGCGCGACCTGCGCAGGCAAGTGGCAGGATTCGAAATCTGGGAGACTGGCCCGGAATACTCCGTCCGGCGACTCAAACCGCCGCAGCACCCGCGCGGACAGGCGGGAAGCCAAGCCGGGAGTAAGCCCCAGCGCCAGCCAGGAGAGGGAAGCGTCCAGCTGCATCGCAGGCGAGCCTATGTGTATGGTAACCGACTTGTCAAGTGGTTCCTGTAGAAAAGACAGAATGCAAGTTCCAAGCTATTGCGGCTTAGGCTGCGATGCCGCCGGGGGGTGCGGGTTGCCGAATCCGATTTCCAGCGGCGTGTCCTTGGGAAGGACGACGTCACGCCCGCGCGAAAGAAAATTCGTGTAAATGGACATGGAAGCTCCATAAGCTCCAAAAGCCATCGAAACCGGCGTGGACTTCACCGCCAGACCCAACACCGCGCCCGTCAAACGAAAACCAGAGCCTCCCGCCGCCGTCCGGACACCTGGATCACCACCCGCGTCTACCGTACCGTGCTCCCCGTCAGAATGTGCCGCGGCTGCCGCCAGCATCACCGCGAGCCCTGTCGACAGATACCGCGTCTTGTTGTCAGTCGTGCGCGCCCCGCCTTCCTCGTCCAGCTTCATGTGCGCGCTGCGAGCCACTTCGACGCCTTCCAGGTTGCCGATCATGGCTTGCGAGCTTGCTTGGGCTCGCTCCGCCCGCTCTTGCACTTGAAACAACGCTTGAATCGCCTCCTCGGGAGTCTCAATGCGGTCGAAAATCACCCGCAGCTCTCCGTTGTGATGGAGTTTGCGCGCGGGCTTCGCTTGCAGCACCCTGCCGACGAGGCGGCTGTTGGCTGGAAGAACTAGGTGGTGCGTCGGGGAATAGAGCGGCTCGGTCAAAATGGCAGCCACCGCGGTGTCGCGCGTGGCGGTTGCGGAACTGACTTCGGCAACAAGTCGCGCTCTAAGCGTGCTGTCGGGCACTGGCGCGCTTCCCACCGCGGCGAGTTCTTCGCCGGTACGGGTCGTCTCGCCAAATTCGATAGGCTCGACGAGGTCCGCCACAAAACGGGTTCCCGGTTCCAGGTACTGCCTCCGGTACGGTGATTGCGAAATCAAGAATTGCTTCAATCGATGCATGCGTCCGGGGGCCGTCATCTGCTTCCAGCTTTCATGGACCTGGTCTTTCGCTTCTTGCACTTTGCCTTTGGCTTCTTGCTTGGCATTGTCCGTCGCGCGCCCTGCTGCACTTTTCTGTATCGTCTTATCGGGATTACTCACCAGGTGAACCACCTCTGACGATCCCAGCGAAACCGTGGTCTTGATCGGAAGCTGCCTGCCGTCAGGAAGCGTCAGCGTCTCAAAGGTGACCCCATACCTGTGGAACGGAGAAAAGTCGCCGTTGGCGTAGGCCAGTGTGCGTTTTACCCCGGAGACCGGGTTAATGCTGGCAATTCGGCCGCTCACGAGGCTGCCGGACGGAATTACGGGCTGGTCGAACGCATAGACCGTTTCTACGACCTTGCCATGCACCGTCTCGCCGGGATGATCGACACGCGTGCGCTGGTCGAGTGCAATGCGCAACGGCGTCCCCTCGGACAAGCTGAGAGAGATTTTCGCAAGGATCGCGCTGGCGGGAGGACAGACATCTTCTTCAGGATAGGAAAGCGGCTCGCACATTGAGAAGAGGGCCGCTTCGCGCGAGGCTTCAACGCAAGCTGCCTGTGTTTCTTGAACCGCTGGGCGCCGCCGATGATCCGCCGGACCGGACTGTGCCGACGCCAACTGAGCACCCCAGGGGATCAACAGAACAAAAATAGAGAGACGCCGGACAATAACCATAGCCCTTGCACCTGTTGCTTCCCAGGGCCAAGGAGTGCGAGACGCACCACCGGGCAGAGCGAAAGATAGCGCTTTGCTGTGGGCCTGTCTACCGTACCCAGGGCCTGAATCCTACATGAGACGCCGCGAAAACCAATTAGGATGGCCAGCAAAAATTGGCAATTACCTCCCAGGTTGCCCCGCGTCTTCTTGCAAGATGGCATCCAGCGTCTTCACGAACAAATCCGCATCGGCTTCGGAAAAAACCAGCGGTGGCCGCAGCTTGATGACGTTGTGATGCGGACCGTCGGTCCCGGCAAGGATTCCGCAATCGCGCAGCCGATTCACCACATACGAGGCTTGCAACGGAGCAGCCTCGCGCGTTTCACGGTCAAGCACAAGATCGATCCCCAGGAACAATCCGGACCCGCGCACGTCCCCGATCAAAGCGTAGCGGTCCTGTAAAGTCTTCAAGCCCTCGATGAAATGTGTGCCGACGCGCAAAGCGTGCTGCTGTAGTTTCTCTTCTTCGAGAACATCCAAGACCGCCAGTCCAGCCGCGCAAGCCACCGGATTCCCGCCAAACGTGCTGAAAAATTCCATCCCGTTGTTAAATGAATTCGCAATCTCCGCCGTCGTGATCACGGCCGCGAGCGGAAAGGCATTGCCGATCGGCTTGCCAAGCACCACGATGTCCGGAACCACCGCTTGCGTTTCGAATCCCCAGAAGTGCGTTCCCAGCCGCCCGAATCCCACCTGCACTTCGTCGGCGATGCACACCGCACCCGCGCGGCGAACATGCTGGTAGACCTCCGCCAGATAACCCGGCGGAAAAACAATCTGCCCGCCGACGCTGGGCAATGTCTCCGCGATGTATGCCGCGACGCCGCGGCCTTCGGCTCGCGTTCGCTCCAGGATCTCGGCCACGTGCCGCGCATATTTTGCGCCGGCTTGCGAATCACCGCGCCGGTACGCGCCCCGATAATCATCTGCCAGCGGAGCAACGTGCACCCAAGGCTTCTTGCCGCGGCCCCCGGGACCGTCGAATTTGTAGGGGCTGATGTCGATAAGCGTGTTGGTGTGGCCGTGGTAAGCGTGCTCCAGCACGATAATGTCTTCCCGGCCTGTGTGCGTGCGCGCCAACCGCAAAGCCAGTTCATTGGCCTCGCTTCCCGAGTTCACAAAAAAACAAACGCGCAGCGATTCAGGTAGTAGCCGCGTCAGCCGTTCTGCGTAGCGGTTGACGTTGTCGTGCAGATAGCGCGTGTTGGTATTGAGCCGCGCAAGCTGCTCCTGCGCCGCACGCACCACGCGCGGGTGGCTGTGCCCCACGAGCGGCACGTTGTTGTAAACGTCCAGGTACGCGCGGCTCATGTCGTCATACAAATACTGTTTCCACCCGCGAACAATCTTTAGCGGCCGCTGATACGAGATGCTGAGGCTTTTCCCCAGAAATGCGCTTCGCGCGGCAAGTGTCTCGTCCAAGGCAGGCTCTCGAACCGGAAAGCGATCCGCTGGAATTCCGAGCAGGAGATTGGGATCCGGCGAAAGTCTCGTCCAAACAGCGCGCTGCGATGCATAGGCAACACCTGGAAAATCGCCGTCTAGCTCGAGCAGATCGAGAATGATTTGAAAATGAACGTGCGGCGTCCATCCGCCGTTCTCCTCCGTCGTCCCTACTCGTGCAAATTCTTCCCCTCGCCCAATGCGCTGTCCAACTTTAAGCCCAACAAGCGTCTCTTTCGTCAAGTGACCATACAGCGTGAAAAACCCTTCGCCGTCGCCCGTTTCGTGCTGCAGAATTACGAGCGGTCCGTAGTCCAGCGGCGCGTCATTGTTCGCGGCTACACAAAGCACGCCATCCAGCGGCGCACGAACCGCAGCCTCCGGCTCTACAAATAGATCCAGCCCCAGATGGACCGTCCGACGTTCATCTGTAGGATTCCCGCTCGCCCCAAACCTCGCCGAAGCGTAAAGCGGCCGCGGTTCATCGTAGCGCCCGACACCTACGGATGCCCCAGCGCGTTTCATCTCCTGAAATATCTTATCCGTGAGCGCGGCAGTTTCTGAAGCACGAGGATCGGCGCCGAGAAACGTGCCGCCAACACTCAAGTCAAAAGCGACGCTCGGAGCTGTTCGTAAATCAATGTCCAAGATCGAAGCTGCCAAGCCGCCCTTCGATTCCAGCCACTTCTTGATTTTTTCACTTTTCGGAGCCGCCGGAAGCCCGCAAGCCGCGCGAAAAGTGTAGTGCGCAAAACGCGGATGAATCTTCGCCAGCTGCTCCAGCGCCTCCCAAGCCGGCGCCTCGCTGACCGTCACGTACGAGTCATCCGGCTTTAGTGTCTTGCGGTGCGCCGAATTCGTGACGCTCACCGCCAATCGCGCTCCGATCAACGCAAAAAGTACCGACAGCTCCACCTCGTCCAATGGAAACGCCCGGTGGTATCCGGCTATGATCGCCGTCGCCGCCGCCAGCGGCTCTTCCTTCCCAAGAATCCCGTAAGCTGCCGCAATCGCCGCCTCTGACGCCGTGATCCCTTGGTGCATGTCCCCAAAATCAATCACGCCAGCGATTGTTCGCGGCTGCGGCCACGCCTCACTGACCAGCACGTTGTGGTCGTTCGCATCCCCATAAATCACGCTGCGCCTCAGCCGCGGCAACGCCGGAACAACTTCCGCCTCATACAGCGCGAGAAATTTCTCCACCAGCCCGCGCCGCTTCGAGTCCGCAATCTCCTTGACGTAGTCCCTGATCCAACCCGCGCGAGAAGAATCCCATTTCAATTCGCGCGCTGCCGCCGCATGTGTAAACGATTGCAGCGCCGCATCCATCTCCCCCAGAAACCGCCCAACCGCGCCAAGCAGCTCCGGCGAGTGCGGATGAACTTCCGCGAGAACTTTTCCATTCAGAAAAGTAAGTAGCCAGACCAGCCGCGTCGAGCCATCCGCCGCAACAATCGAAGCAAATAATTCACCCCGCTGATTGGGAATAACGCGAGGCAGGGACAATTGCGGCGCGCGTTGCGCCAGATGCGTCAGCGCCCGGCATTGCAGATCGATGAACGACCGCTCTCGCGCCGGGTGCATCACCTTCAGCACCAACGCTCGTCCATCCGCGCCGGTTAAATGAAAATTGTCGTCGTACTCACCCGGCAGCGCCTGTGCCGTGGCATCAATCCCATACAACTCCCGCGCCAGGCGAGCGGCTTCCGCCTCGGTCACCGGTTGAGCTACGCGCGCCTCCAGCAGCATGCGCCAAATCTTATCCGCAAGTGCCGGAGCGCGTCCAATCCGGCGCTCAAGTAATTCCGCTTAAGCCCCGTCGTTCAGCGCGGAACCTCTGGCTCTCAGAGACTCCCGCGCGACTCCACCACCGACACCGGCCCATTCACCGTCGACAACCGGATCGTCGCCGGCGAACTCCCATACTCAATCCGTCGGTGCTCGTCGTCCCACGTCTTTCGCGCATTCCCGCAAATGCTCGCCCTGCAGCTTACCGGCCCATTGTTCGTTGCTTCCACTACGAAGCCGGACTGGTACCCGCTCGGCACCATCAGGGTCAGCGGCCCATTCTTCGCATCCGCCGTCAGCCCCGCGCCGCTCCACGTATTCCCCGCCAATTCCACTGTGATCGGCCCGTTCTCTGTATGAATCCGCACGCTACCCTTGCCCCCGTCCACGCTGATCGGCCCATTCACCGCCGTAACTTCCGCATCGCCGGAAAAATTCCTCAAGCCGATCGGCCCATTTTTAGCCCGCGCCGTCAGCTTTCCGTCCACGTCATAAAAGGAAAGTGGCCCGTTCGTCGTCTCCATGTCGATCGTCGCCGATTTCGGCGTGCGAATCAGCAAGTACACCGTCCAGTCGTCATCATCCACTGGGCCTTTCGTCGAAACCCTCCCGCCTTCAATCGACATCGTAATTTGCGAGAGGATACTCTCCGCATCGCCGGAGGCCGCCGCGGCCTTGCAAGCCGTCACGGAATACGTCGCGTTGTCCCAGCCCTCTACTTGCACCCCGCCGTTGGTGTGCGGACGGACCTGCAGCACAGCTGCTTCGGCCTTGGTCAACGTGCGCTCTTCGGAACGCACCACCGCATCCCGGTCGTCAAAGCGGATGCGCAGATCGGAACAATCGGTCGCTGGATGTCTGTGCCCGTCGGAAATGTTCACGGAATGGTGATGCCGGTTCGCTCGCGCGCTCGTAAACCCGAGCGCCATCAGGGCCGACATCGCAATCAGAAAGAAGTAGCTGCGTCGAGGCATGGGGTCCTCCCTGCAGCTATAGACGACAGACCAGGCCTTTGGTCACGTGCTATCCGGGCGAAATTTCAGTCCCAGCCGTCCCAGTCATCGTCCGTCCCGATGGGCGGCCCGTCCGGCGGGTCGGCCGGAGCCGTCACCTCAATCCGCTTCGGATCTTTCTCAAACTGCTCGATTTGCCATGACGCGAAGGAGACGTGCGCTGGATCGAGTATTGGCTGGCGGCTCCCCAGTGGGGCGTTAAGCCACGCATTCAGCTCATGCAGTTCGAGCCTGGCCGTCGCGCGCGCTTCATCCGTGGCATGTTCGTTGGCGGCAAGCCCCATCAGGTCATAGAGCACGACCATATCGACGACATTGGCGGTTTGCCCCGCGTAGCCTTCTCCGCGTGGCGTTTTCCAAGTTGCGGCCACAATCGCGTCCAAGACTTCTTGCAACCCCGGGTTCTCCGCATTGCGTGCATGAAATTCCACCAGCCGCGCCGCCCGTTCCGGATTGAACAGAAACGACAAGGTGTGTTGCGCCGCCGCTTCCGCCGGAGCCAGCGCATCAAACGCCGGACTCGTCCGAATCTTGAAGTGCTCGCGGCCACGTTCGTAATCCGGTGGACGCGGCGGAATCATTTTCAGCAGTGGCTCCGGCAAAGCCAGCACCTCCGGCTTCAGCGTCGCCAGAACCGCCGCCAGCGCCCTCCGCTGTTCCGCCGGCGCGACGATCTGCGTCGGCGTTTGCCCGTCACCGCGCAGCGCAAACGTGTAGTCCATCCCTCCAACGAGTTTGCTCGCCGCTTCCACCTGATACCGATGCAGCAAGTAGAGCGGCACTAGCACATCTTCCAGCGTCGCCAGCGGTGCCCCTTCCCTTATATTGTTTTCCCCAAAGCGCTGCAGCGCCGCCCCGCGCACCTGCATTATCCGGTTCAGCTCATCCACCGCATTAGCTCCCGAATCCCACAGGTGCGCCACGCTGCTCGAAGAACCCGCCGGACGCGCGTCCTGATCCGTCAAGTAGCGCAGCCCTCTCCCATAAGCATCCAGCAGGATTTTGCTCAGCGCCGCTTCTTCATTCGTCCCCGGCGCAAAATCCTGATACCCCCACGCAATCGAAACCTTGTCCCACTCTCCGATTCCCGTAGCGTAAGCCGCCGACACATCCGGCACGCCATCAGGGCCAAGCTTCACGTACGGCGGCGGATAATCCATCACCGAAGAACGGTTCACCGTGCTCGCCGAATAGTTGTGCATTAAGCCTAGCGTGTGCCCCACTTCATGCGCTGCCAGTTGCCGCAGCCGCGCCAGCGCCATTTCCTGCGCCTTGGCCGCGCCCGGCTTCCCCTTTTCGTAAGGCGCCAACAGCCCTCCCGCGATCAGAAAATCCTGCCGCACGCGCAGCGACCCCAGCGTTACATGCCCCTTGATGATTTCGCCCGTCCGCGGATCGATCACCGCCGCCCCATACGACCATCCCCGCGTCGCCCGATGCACCCACTGAATCACGTTGTAGCGCAGGTCCATCAGGTCCGCGCCCTCCGGCATCAACTCCACCCGGAACGCGCTCTTGTACCCCGCCGCCTCAAACGCCTGGTTCCACCACCGCGCTCCTTCCAGCAGCGCCGAGCGAATTGGCTCCGGCGCACCTCGGTCGAGGTAATAAATGATCGGCTGCACCGCCTCGCTCACCGCCGCCTTCGGATCTTTTTTCTCCAACCGGTGCCGCGCAATGAACCGCTTCACGATCGACTCGCTGATCGGCGTCGCGTAATCCATGTATCCGGGGCCAAAGAAGCTGGACCGCGGATCGTAAGCCCGCGGCTTGTACCCCGGCGGCGGAAGCTGCACGAAAGAATGATGCTCCCGCACGGTGATCGATTCCGGCGAAGGCGTCACTTCCCGGACCCATCGCCCCGGATCCTCCCCCGCAAACGTTAGCATCACCTCCACTTCCGTATTCAGCGGAAAATTCTTGGTTTGTGGCATGTAGATCGCGCATCGCGACCCATCCAGGTGAAAGGCCCCTTGCTTCGCCCGCCTCAGCGCCGCCGGAACCCCATGATCATCCCGCAGGAAAAAATCCGTCGCGTCCACCAGCGCGTGGTCCTTCTCTCCTACCTTCTCCTCCGCCTCCACCTTGAAGCCCCACAACGCCGACTCCGCAAACGAATCGTGCACGGCACGCCGCTCGTAAGGATCCTCGCTCACTGCCCGGTACTCCAGGTTTTCCTGGATCAGCAGCACCTTGGGCCCGCTGCGCTCAAACCGCACGATACGCGTCGCCCCCAGTTGTCCGCGGTCCAGCCCAATGTCATTCGACCCCACGCCTGCCGGAAGCCCGCTCTGGTAAAGAAACTCGCTCCCCCACTTATCAATCTCCAGCCACAGCTTCCCCTGCTTCGCATCCCAATAAAGGTTGAAATACCCAGCCAGCTTCTGCGCCCCCGCCGTCTTCTCCGCAATCGTAGCCGCCGCAGGCGTTTCCGCCCGCCCCCAAGCAGCAGGTGGCACTACGAGTGCAGCCACCATCAACAAAACGCCCATCCATGCCTTCGACATATCCCACCCCTCCAAACTCGCCGAATGGTTTTACAACAGAACGTCCCGGATATGCACGTTTCCAGACATACCAGGATCTTGCTGCTAGAATCTCCGGAAGAGCAGGTAACTGTAAAATGGATGACTTGGATTACGGATCGTATCTTCCACAATTGGAACACCTTCGCTCGCTAGTGGAACAGTACATGCCCGTAATGTTTCAGTCGACGCCCGAGTCAAAAAGACTCAGCGAGGAAATTTGTCTAGCGTACGGAGAAGTCGGGACCGTCATTGACGCAGTGGTAGGTCGCTCCGAAATTCAAGTAGAGGTGCGAGGAGGGGTTTACGCGACTTATCCAAATCTAATCGAGGCAGGGTTTCTCTCGAGCCGCACTTTTCACACACATGAAGGATACACTCAACTCCTCAAGGTCATCGGCAGAGTTAGAACTTTGAACAAGTCCAAACCGGCCCCTAAGACTCGACCGGAAGACCACTCCACCGAGGCTCTGGCTCGAGTTCTAAGAAGATTCCGTGAATGCTGCAAATACGCTCACGAACCACCTGAGGATGAGGCCGCTGTTCAAGACATTGTAGGGATAATGATTCGCTCTCAATTCGACCTTGTCGATCGAGAAGACACACTACCGAAATTCGGCGCGAAGAACTACAAACCCGACTTTGGAATTCCTGAGCTATAACCCTAGTTGAGGTAAAGTACCTTGGAGAAAAGACACAAGTAGCATCAATTCAAGAAGAGATCATCGCGGACGTCCCCGGGTATTTGTCCGATTCATCTCCTTACGAACACATAGTGGTGTTCGTGTACGACGCGGCCCACAAACTACTAGACCCTAGACGATTTGTTGATGATCTTTGTAGTATCAAAGGGACTGCCGAAGTCATACCAGGGGTTGCCTGAAATTGTGGGGTATGGTCGCCTCTCGCCCGACATTTCATTGCCTTCCAACCTTACGAATTCGCCGGAGGATTCCTACTACCAGAAGCTTGCCGCCGCAAAATCTGGCTTTGTTATACTGAAACTTAAAGGCGGCCTCTCGACCCGTGACCAAACTTCGCATCTCCATCGTTCAGTACTTGAACACCGCGCCGCTCGTCTGGGGCTTCACCAACGGCCCGCTTCGCGGCAAGTACGATCTGTCCTTCACCGTCCCCTCCCAGTGCGCCGAACAGTTGCGCACCGGCCAAGCCGACATCGCCATCATCCCCGCCATCGAATACGCGCGCATCCCGGATCTCGAAATTCTCCCGGACCTTTCCATTGCTTCCAAGAAGATGGTGCGCAGCCTTCTCTTCGTCTCCAAAGCGCCCATTGGCCAATTCAAGAGTGTTGCGCTGGACAGCAGTTCCCGCAGCACGCAAGCACTGACGAGGATTCTTTGCGCCGAGCATTGGAAAATCGCTCCAGAGTTCATCGAGATGCCGCCCGACTTGGAGATCATGCTGAAAAAGGCGGATGCCGCGTTGCTCATCGGCGATCCGGCTCTTCGCCTTTCGCTGACGATGGAGCCGTATAGCAGCCGAGTTGCAGACCACGGCTCGCAGGTCGCGCCACTGAACCCGCCTCTCATGGGATGGATGTGGAATGCGGAAAAGGCAGGTATTGCGTCGCCCTCACAGAAGCTTTTTGTTTTCGATATGGTCGAACAATGGCGCGCCATGACCGGCCTTCCCGCGGTCCTCGCGGTCTGGGCCGCGCGGAAGGGCGTCGCCACGCCGGAAGTCCTAGCCGATTTCCTCGCATCTCGCGACTACGGAATGTCGCGCATCGGGGAAATCGGTTGCGCTGCCGCACACGAACTGGAATTGCCGGCGGATAAGCTCGAATCGTACCTGCGCGACAACATCGACTTTTCTCTGGACGAAGAAAATCGCCGCGGCCTGGAACTGTATTTCGCCCACGCCGCAAAACTCGGCCTGATCCCGCAAGCCAAGCCCCTCGATTGGGCCAACGCGAGAGCGGAAACCGTGAAGTTGTAGGGGGCACGGCTTTAGCCGTGCCCTGAGGATTTCGAGTTCAGAGAATGCATTGGTTACAATGGATTTGGAAAAGGAATAAGGAAAACTCTTGGGACTGACCAAACAACAAGCTCTCGAAATGCTCGAATCCGATGACCTCGTCGGCCTCGGCATGGCCGCGCACCAAATGCGCCTGAAGAAAAACGATCCCCGCGTCGTCACCTACCAGATCGACCGCAACATCAACTACACCAATTTCTGCACCGAATACTGTTCCTTCTGCGCGTTCTACCGCCCGCTCGGCGCCAAGGACGGCTACATTTTGTCCTTCGAGGAAATCTACAAGAAAATCGACGAAATGCTGGAACTCGGCGGCACTGGCATTTTGCTCCAGGGCGGTTTGCACCCGGATCTGCAAATCGGCTATTACGAAAACCTGCTGCGCTCCCTGAAAGCGCGCTATCCGCAAGTGCATTTGCATTGTTTTTCCGCTCCGGAAATTTTGTGCATCGCGGAAGTCAGCGAACTCAGCATCCGCGAAACGATTCAGCGACTGATGGACGCGGGCCTGCAATCCATTCCCGGCGGCGGCGCGGAAATTCTCGACGATGAAGTCCGCGCGAAAATCGCCCGCTTGAAGTGCACCAGCGACGACTGGGAAGAAATGCATCGCGTGGCCCATTCCCTGGGACTGCGCACCACCGCCACCATGATGTTCGGCTGCGGCGAAGAACTGCGCCACCGCGTCAACCATCTTGAGAGGCTGAGGCGCATTCAGGAAGATACCGGCGGATTCACGGCCTTCATCCCGTGGATGTTCGCCACTGAAAACACCGCGCTCGGAAAAAAAGTCCAGGAAGCCACCGCCGTCGATTACCTGAAAACGCTCGCCGTCAGCCGCCTCTATCTCGACAACATCGACCACATCCAATCCAGCTGGCTAACGCCCGGAATCAAAGTCTGCCAGGTCGGCCTGCAATTCGGTGCTGACGACGTCGGCAGCATCCTCATCGAAGAAAATGTCGTCTTCGCCGCCGGCGTAAAAAACCGCACCAACGAAGGAGAACTCCGCCGCGTCATCTCCGACGCCGGCTTCATCCCCGCCCAGCGCGACACTCTCTATCGCAGTTATGCTTTGAAATGATGGAATCTGTTACAGAACGAAGGGAAGAGGCTGGCTAAACCGGTGGTTTCGGCCGCAGGTGAATGGAAACGTCGACGACCATGCCGTCTGGCAATTCGACATCTTCGAGAAGATATAAAACTCCACCGCGAAAACGCGCTTGGATTTTTCGCGGCTCCGGTTTGGAACTGCTCGGCTCAGCCTTGGGGCTGGCCGGTTCGGATTTAACAGCGGGCGCAGCGGCTTTCTTTGCTGTGGCTCCGCCGGGAGCTTTCGCTTCCGTTTCATCCAGCGCTTCGTTGGCGAGGGCATCGGCTTCGCGGTTTTGCTCGCGGTAAACGTGCTCGATGCGGAAAGTCTCGAACGCCTTCGACATTTTTAACGCGCGCTCGAACAGCGGACGCAGATCCTCGCTCTTCACTTTGTACTGCCCGCGCATTTGCTTGACGAGGAGTTCGGAATCGCTTTCAATGCGAATCGTCTTCACGCTGTGCGATTCCGCATAATCCAGCGCGGCGATGAGCCCGTAATATTCGGCGACGTTGTTGGTCATGCGCCCGATGTATTTCTTGAGCTTGGCGACAATTTCGCCGCTTCCATCGCGAATGATCACGCCGTAAGCAGCGGGTCCGGGATTGCCGCGCGAACCGCCGTCAATATTGATGCGATACGCCGCGGCAGCCGGCTTGGGCTCCGCGGGCGCGTCGGCGAACAAATCTTTTCCTCGGGAAGTTGGCGGACGTTTCGGCATCAGGAATTTGTCGAAGCCGCCGAAGTCGAGTTTGCCGAACCAGCGGCAGGATTCGCGATGGGAATCGGTTCCAGCGAGTAAAGAATCAGGCGGCAGCTTTCGCAGCGGAATACTTCTTCGTTGGTTTCCAAACGCAGCTCCTGAATGATATGCGGCAGGACGCGCATGCCGCAGCCGCGGCACTGTCCGTCGCGGGCTTCGGCCATCGCCGTCCCGTTGTGGCGAACGGCGATACGCGCGTAAAGCACGCGCAAATCTTCCGGAACCGGAGCGATAATTTTCTCGTGCTCAGCGTTAGCGGCGTCGAGCTGTTTCTTCTTCTCGGTGCCTTGCGCGTGGATTTCTTTTCGTTCTGCGGCGACGGCCTGCTCGGCCTCTTTCAATCGCGACTCCGCGATTTTCACGCGGCGCTCGACTTCTTCCGCGGCCATCATCACTTCGAGCTGGCGGTCATCGGCCTTGGAAACTTCGGCTTCGGCGTTGGCAATTTCATGTTGCAAGGCTTTGTAAGCTTCGTTGGTTTTTACGGCACCGCTCTGATCGCGGTACTTGCGCGCTCGGTCTTTCCATTGTTGGGCGTCGAATTCGAATTTCTTGCGCTCCGCCACGACCTGGGCGTGCGCCTCTTTCGCGGAAGCGACGTGGGCACGAGCGCCGCCAAGTTTGGTTTCCGCATCGCGGATGCGCTTTGGATAACTTTCCAACTCCGCGCGCAGAACGGCAATCTGGTGGTCAACGCGTTGCAGCTCAATAAGGTGAGGAATAGCCGGATGCATGAGTAGGCAATTCTAGCACAGGGAAGCGGCGGGCTTTGCGGGAACCGTGCATCCGGATAGAATGCCAGCGTTTTGATGCTAAATATTAGAAGTCCCTGATTCGAACGAGGAGAAAACATGCCGCACGTGCAAATCACCTGGGTGGAAGGAAGGACCCCGGAGCAAAAACGGAAAATCGCGAAACGCGTCACGACCGTTCTGATAGAAGATGGCAAAGCCAAACGCGAAAATATTCACGTGTCGTTTCACGATGTTCCAGCAACGAACTACGCCGAAGCCGGCGTGCTGGTGGTGGACCACAAACGCACGCCGTGAGCAATGGTGGGTGACACAAATCAGAGCGGGCTGCCTCTCTCACGAACTCCGGCGAAGCCCGCCCCCGTGTGGTGCTGATGTATTTAGCTCGAGGCGTGCGAGTCGCGGCGAATCATGGACCAGTCAACGAAGTAGCCGATTCCAACTGCGAGAGGAATAATGCCAAACGCCGCGACCGTCCAGATGTCACGATCCGCCTGGATGCCTGCAATCAATCCGAAAGTTGCGATGTAGCCGAGCGCCCCGCTAACCAGAAGGATGCCGGCGCGGCGAGAATGTCCCGCCTGGTTCAACTCCGGCTCCAGCGGAATGTCGACTCCGCGGGCAATCGCCGCGAGCCGCTCTTCGCTGCGCAGCCGACGAACCCGGTAATAGGTGTACAGCGCGCCGAGTGGGACTGCCATCCCCAGGATCACGGCCACCAATCCAATCAATTCTCCGCCCATGATGTGCTCCTTCTCTCTCTTTTAGGCGCCGGTCGAGCGCGTTCTATCGGGGGAACCGCTTTCACTAAAAGGTACGCGCATCAGACCCTGAAAGTTCCCGGAGTTAGCGAGCAAAACGCGCGGAGCCGATTGTCGATGCATCCCTTGGGCACTCCGAGAGGATCGAGAAAGGCCGGGGCCGGATGACTCGAGGCATTGGCATCGCATTGCCCTTGTACGGAACTGCATTTCCCAGAATTACTAGAAGCCCCGCATTCTTACGGCGCATGAAACCAGCAGTTTAGGTGTGACATCAAGAGTGCTGGACCAAGAGTACTGTTGGAAGGGGGCTCATTTCGGTACCTTCAAGCTATTCATTTATCAGCACTTAAATCTCAGTATCAATGCCAGGTGGAAGTGGGTGGAGCAATGATTTCGCTCCCTTCAGCGTCCACTGTAACCCTCCTGTGGAAAAGCTAGTGGGTTGGAAGCTAACTCGCTGAGAAGAAGGAGGGGATCCACGCGAATCCAGGTAAGAGAGAGGTTCCCGTTTCTATGTCTACCCTTCATTTCCGTCGTGTCGAACGCCGCCGAACCGACCGAGTCTCCGTCTTCGCGGATCTGACCGTCCAGGGTTACAACGAGAACAACCAGAAATTCAAGCTCCAGACGCGCTCTCTGTCGGTGAGCGGCCACGGTGGTTTGACGATATTGGATGCCAACGTGGTCGTTGGCCAGACACTTCTGCTCATTAACGAAAACAGCCGGCAGAAAGCGGAATGCAAGATTGTTTCCTTGCGGCCTGGCGGTGATGGCAAGACCATCGTGGCGTTCGAATTTGTCTCGCCGAACGGCAACTTCTGGAAGATGTCTTTTCCAGCCGCTGGCGCAAAGCCATTGCGGCGCGCAGTTCCTTCCGCCGCTACTGCATAGGTCGGCAGTTCCTTCGGCCCTCGAACCAATTGCCTGACTCTCCCATCAGCCGGTTTCGGCAGCGCAGAATACTCTCGGCAAGTTCATGTGTCCTAGTTGCTTTCACACACACGTCCGGCAACAGCAGTTCTGAAATGCGGATCCGTACCCATGTGTCGCGAAAGATTGAAGAATTGAATGCGATCCATTTGAAAAGCGGCATTGACAGAAACTGGAAAGATTCGTAATTTGAATGTTCGGCGTACTTATGACGCAAAAGTCAAACTCTTCGGCCGTTTCTCCCTCCTGCAGAACCTCGCTCCGCTGTTGTTGTTGATCCACTTCATAAGTTCGTCTCCACGCAAAAAAAGTTAGTCTTCATTGCGACAGGCGGAAACGCAGCCGCGCATAACCTCGAAGCATTCAAGAAATGCAAAATTTCAGGAGATTTCGATGAACGCGCGGAAGATTCTATCGCGGCAGGGCAGACGCAGCACTTGGAGAATTGCCTTGGTCTTGTGGATGGCGCTGGGTTTAGGCCGTTCTTTGTACGGACAGGCCGGGGCCTCGATTTCTGGAACCATCACGGACCTGACGGGTGGTGCTCTGGCGGGCGCAAATGTGACGGTGAAAAACGTGGAAACTGGGGCGGCCCGGGTTATTACTGCGGATGAATCGGGCCGCTACATCGCGTCGTCGCTGGAAGTTGGGCGCTATGAGATTCGAGCCGAAAAAGAGGGCTTTAGCGCGGAGATCAGAAGCGGGATCACACTGGCCGTTGGGCAGCAGGCGGTGGTGGATCTGACGCTAAGAGTGGGACAGATACAGGACACCGTGGTGGTCACGGAAGACATTCCCATCGTGAGCGTCACCACGCAGGACATTTCCGGGCTGGTCGGCGAGCGGCAAATGAAAGAACTGCCCCTCAATGGGCGGAGCTACGACCAGTTGCTCACTCTAAATCCCGGGATCGTGAATTACACTTCGCAGCGGTCCGGCGGAATCGGAACGTCCAACTCGGTGGTGGGAAGCATGTTCGCGAGTTCGGGCCGCCGGCCGCAAGAGAACCTCTACCTGCTGAATGGCGTGGAATTCACGAGTGCGTCAGAGATCAACAACACGCCGGGAGGGGTGAGCGGGCAACTCCTGGGAGTGGACGCGGTGCGCGAATTCGCGGTCGTGAAGGATTCCTACGGCGCTGAATACGGGAAGCGCCCCGGAGCCCAAGTCAACATCGTGACGGCCTCCGGCACCAACCAGCTCCATGGCAACGTCTACGAATACCTGCGGAACAGCGCCTTTGACGCCCGGAATTTTTTCGACCACGGCAACATTCCAGAATTTCAGCGCAACGAATTTGGCGGTTCGCTTGGCGGGCCGCTGCGGAAGGACAAGACGTTCCTGTTCGGAAATTACGAAGGGTTCCGGCAAAATCTGGGACTCAGTGATCTCTCCCTGGTGCCTGATGCCGCTTCGCGGGCCAGCGCCGTCGCAAGTGTCCAACCACTTTTGGCATTGTGGCCCGTGGCTAACGGCCCCGAACTTCTGACTTCGACGGGGGCGCACAGCGGTATCGCTGAAGCATTCACGAATCCTGTGCAGCACATTCGCGAAGACTTTGGAACCGCGCGCTTCGATCAAATCTTCACGAGTAAAGATGCGTTTGCGGGAGTTTACACCGTAGACGACAGTGAAGCGCACTCCCCCACCAACAATCCTCTCAGCCTGGTCGATATCTTCTTGCGAGAGCAAGTTGCCAGCCTAAGCGAAACGCATGCCTTTTCTCCGCGGCTCCTCAACAAGGCAACGTTTGGTTTTTCACGTGGGGCGTTCTATTTTAACGGTGGAACGAAAGTGAGTTTGCCGGGATGGATCCATGCGGGGCAGCCTGTCGGCGCAGTGGTTGTGGGCGGAGGCACAACGCTCAACGGGGCTTCGCAAATCACCAATGGGGGCACGAACGCGGGAAGCAATCTGACGGCAGTGCGCAATCTGTTTAGCGCGTCCGATCAGGTGACGCTCACACAAGGCCGCCACTCGTTCGAATTCGGCTTGTGGTTCCAGCGGATTCAAGCGAACGACAACCTGGTTCAGGACCAGTTTGGGCAGGCTTCGTTCACCAACTTGCAGACTTTTCTGCAAGGCAAAGTGAGCACGTACACGTATGCCCCGTCATCTACGCCGCTGTCGTGGCGTTCCAGCGAAGGAGCGTTCTACATCGAAGACGCGATAAAGCTGAACCCATCGGTCGAACTGCGGATCGGTTTTCGAGGTGAATTTACGAATGGCTGGAACGAGGCAAATGGGCGTGCGTCGAATTACGCGTTCGATACGAACGGAGTAATCGTCACGCAGCCGGTGGTCGGCAATTCGCCGTTCACTGTGAACCACGCGAAGTTTTTGCCCGCGCCGCGTATCGGAATTGCTTGGTCTCCGTTTGCATCAAAGAAGACGGTGATTCGGGCAAGCGCTGGTTTGTATTACGCGCTGCTGGACAATCTGAGTTATCGCCTGGATCAGAACGGGCCTTTCAACACCGTGTTTGCGGTCAAGAACATCGCGTTTTCAAATATCGCTCCGGGCGCGGCATACACCGGCGCAAAAGTCATCCCGAGTGGCGTACAGCCGGACCTGCGGACGCCAACGGTGGAGTCCTGGACGCTGAAAATCGAACAGCAGCTCTCGCCAAACACGGCGCTCGGGGTTAGCTACATCGGATCGCACGGTTACCACGAGTTGCTTTCCGTGGACGCCAATTTGCCCACTGAGACGATATGCCCGGCTTCACCTTGCCCTGCTGGTTATCCCGTTGGAGCGATTTACTATCCATCGGGTGCGCCACTGGCCAACAACGGTTTGTGGAATACCACGCACTGGTTCTCCGAAGGAATCAGCTGGTACCACGGCCTGGAGGTGGACGTGAACCGGCGCTTGAGCCATGGCCTGCAGTTCCGCGCGGTCTACACTTTTTCGAAAACGCTCGACGATGGCGACAACATGAACACCAGCGTGGCCACAAACTCACCCGCCTTTGTTGCGAATCCGCTTCAACCTAAGACAGATTACGGCCGCGCTTCCTTCGACACCCGCAACGCCGCCGTTTTCAACCTAACTTATGACCTGCCGTTTGGACGCGGCAAGGCAGCCGATGGAAACCCTTGGATGAAGAAAATTCTCGGAAACTGGCAACTCAGCGGAATAGAGACGCTGCAGTCGGGGCTGCCCTTCACACCACAGTTGTCTTACAACCCATCCAATGACGGCGACACGCGCAATCCAGTTCGGCCATCCTTGAATCCAAATTTTGCAGGCCGAGTGATCCAGGGCGGGCCCAATCAGTATTTTAATCCGAACGCGTTTATCCAGCCGCTCCCTGGCACGTATGGAAATGTGGGGCGCGACATTCTGCAAGGCCCCGGATTGGCGGAAACAAATGTGTCCTTGGGAAAGAAGTTCGCGCTTTCAGAACGAGTGGACTTGCAGTTCCGCTCGGAGTTCTTCAACGTCTTCAACCACACGAACTTCAACACACCTAATCCAGTGGTGTACGCGTCCGCGAGCGGAGGACCGTCACCCACGGCGGGAGTGATTACCACCACTGCAACGACGTCCCGGCAAATTCAGCTGGGGCTGAAACTATCATGGTGAAAAGCAGAAGCCGCGAGGGTTGACCCCTGACAGAAAGCGGAATGACCTGGACTCAAACTCAGACTCTTGGCGGGAGCGTCACTCGATTTCGCGGACTTGCATGCCGGAGTCGATGGCGAGATTGGGATAGCGAATGGGAGAGCCAGCGGGAGCGGGGAGATGGCGCGCGGTGGCAGTGAAATCGCCGCCATTACATTCGATGGCATAGGAATAGCCTTCGCGTTCGGTGCGAGTCATGGAAATGGAATTGGAAGAAATGAGTTCGGGGAGCGTAGCGCAATGGCCGTTGGTGGCGATGTAGCCGTGTTCCGCGTCGGCAATCTGCAAGAGATCGGTTCGAACGCCCGTCAGGCTGATGGCCTGGGTGGGAGCCGTGCCGCTGTCCGTGGCCGGCATACTCTTAAGATAGAAGTGATACACCACGAAGATAAGGGCGACACCGACCAGGAGGCCAGCAAGGCCAGCAAGAGAGCGCATAAGAGAATTGTTGCGCTGCGCGCATTGCGGTTCAAGCGGTACGCGCGAGGAGTTGCGTAAGGAAACAACGCCTGCCATTTTCGCTTTGAAACGCGGCCGCTCTGTTAGAATTCGGTCTGCCGCCGAATTTCCCTCTCCGGTGCATCGCCCTCCTTTCGGACTGACGAATGAACACAACTGCGCTCCCGCTGGAACTGCATGCCATTGAGCAACTGAGAGAAGAGGAACTGGAAGAAGCTCGCTCGATCCAGAGCGTGATGCTTCCCGCCGAATCGCTGCGCGCCGGGGCGGTGAGGATCTCGCACGAATTCCAGCCCATTGCCGCGGTGGGCGGCGATTTTTTGGATTACTTCGAATTGACGGACGAAAGCGTGGGCTTGTACCTGGGCGATGTCTCCGGCAAGGGCCTGCCGGCCGCACTGTATGCGGCGCTGGCGGTGGGAACGCTGCGCGGGGTGCACAAGACCGGCACCTCGCCGCACGATGTCCTTGCGACGTTGAACCGGCGGCTGATGATTCGCGGGATGCCCCGCCGGCACACAGCGATTCAGTATGCTGTGTTCGATCCTCGCACCCGCGAACTGCAAATCGCAAGCGCGGGCATGCCCGGCCCGTTTCACCTCCGCGCGAAAGGGTGCTCTACTCTGGAACTCAGCGGGACTCCTCCGGGTTTGTTCCCCGCGACGAGCTACGAAACGCTGACGCTGCGATTGCAGCCGGGCGAGTCGGTACTCTTTTGCACGGATGGAATTACGGACGCCTTCGACCGCGACGGAGAACAATTCGGAATCGAGCGGCTGCATGAGCTTTGCGATGCGCATCGGCCCGTTTCGCCCACCGAACTGCTGGGCCGGATATTTGCCGCGGTCGAAGATTTTTCCCGCGGGCGGGAACAGCATGACGATATGGCCGCGGCCGTGTTCCAGTTTTGCGGTTGAGTGAATATACGCGGAGTGTGCTCACAAAAGCATGTAGAGAGTGGGCAAAAGCCTCCCCGTTTGGCGTTGACACTCGCGCCGCCCTCCAGTAACTACGATAGATACGGTTCTAAAACCAGGAGAGTCCCTGATGAACACGAAGTCCCCGTCCGCCTTCGGGCTGGCACTGTTGCTCTCGATTCTTATCGCAATTCCAGCAGACACTTGGGCTGCGCCGCAAGCCGCTGGACAGCGCGCCGGTGAAGTTTCCCGCGTGATTCCAGCGGTAAGCATTGCTCGCAGCGGGAAGACCATCACTGCTTCGGCAAAGACCGCCGTGGATTGGCAAGATCTGGTGAATACCCAGATGAACGCGCGAGCGCGCATAGCGCTGGACGACGGTTCTGTGCTCAATGTGGGCTCGGAATCGTCCATGAAAGTGGTGAAGCACGACGCGGGTGCGCAACAAACCGAGCTGGAGCTGACCTATGGGAAGCTTCGGACACAGGCGCAGAAGATCGCCAAGCCGGACGGCAAATTCGAGGTGCGCACACCGGCAGGCGTGGCCGGGGTGGTGGGAACGGATTTTTTTGTAGCGTTTGACAACACCACCGGAACGATGAACGTGATCACCTTCGAGGGACTGGTGAAGGTTTGCAACCTGGCCGGAGTTTGCGTGCTGGTGAAGGCCGGGCAGATGACCAGCGTGCGCAGCGGAGACAATTCGGGCCCGCTGCCGCCACAGCAGGCCACGCTCGACCTGCTGGTCGCAACGAGCAAAGATACCGATCCGGGGGCTCCATCAGGCTTGGCCGGAGCGGGGGCGCACCTGGGGGTTTGGGGGACGGTGGGAATCGTCGCGGGAGCTGTCGGAGTTGGTTTGGGTGTTGGGTTGACGCGTGGTGGTGGGACACCAAGAGTAGTAGGAAAAGGCGGCTGTTCGCCGAACAATCCAACGGCCTGCTGATCTTTAGAACCTCAAACGGAATTGCGATTACTTGGCCCCGGCGGAGAGCACTAGCTGGGGCCTCTCGTTTTCCGGAAGCGCTGCTGAGCTATAAGGCATGCAACGGATGGAGAGATTAAGCCGTCCAATGGTGTCAGGTGAACTGCGATGACGCGCGCCCGGCGCTTGGTACGCCGCTGCCCGGTGGCGTACACTGAATGTTTGGCGGTCCCGTCTAATTCCGAGTGAGGCACCCTTTGACCAAACTGATTCGTAGTCGAGTGATTCCTTACCTGTGTGCGCTGGCTCTCTTTTCGAGCATGGCGCAGTGGGCATACGCAGCGCCACCGGATGGGCAGGCGAAGCGCTCGCCGCTGCTCGCAGCGCTGCAAGCGGAGCTAGAACGCTCCCTGAAGACGATGGGTACGCTCGATCCTCCGGCCTACTACATGGGCTATACCGTGACGGAGACGCAGCGGGCAGATGTTTCCGGTTCGAACGGAGCGCTGCTCAACAGCAACGAAGCGCGCAACCGCTGGCTGGAAGTTTCGGTTCGAACGGGCAGCTACAACCTGGACAATTCGCACAAGGTTGGTGAACGGCAGATGGCCAGCGGGGGCCCCGGCGCTCCGGTGCCGATCGACGATGACGCCGAAGTGCTGCGGCGGACGATTTGGCTGGAAACCGACAAGCAGTACCGGGCCGCCTCGGAAGCACTGATCAAGATCAAGACGGGCAAAGAGGTGAAAGTAGAGACGGCGGAAGGGCGCGCGCCGGATTTTTCGCGTGAAGAGCCGCACACGTTTATCGGACCGCAAGTGTCCCTCGCCGTGGACCGCAAGCCGTGGGAGGAACGCGTTCGCGTCTATACCAAGTCTTTCCGCGAATCGCCGGCAATCATCAACTCCATCGTAACGTTTGCGGCGCAGGCGCAAAACGCTTATCAGGTAACCAGCGAAGGGACGCAACTGCAATTCGGGCAGATTCGCTACCGGCTGGAGCTATTCATTCAGGGCAAAGCGCCGGACGGGATGGACATCGACCGCTACTACAATTTCGATTGGGTGGACCCCAAGGACGCGCCGGATGACAAAGCGGTCTACGGAGCGGAAGCGACGATGCGCAAGGAATTGGAAGGGCTGGTCGCGGCGCCGATCAACGATCCGACCGTGGGGCCGGCGTTGCTGACGGGACGCGCCGCGGCGGTATTCTTCCATGAAGTCTTCGGACACCGGGCGGAGGGCCATCGGCAAAAAGACGTGACCGAAGGACAAACGTTTTCGAAAAAAGTGAACGAGCAAATCCTGCCGGAATTCCTGAGCATCACTGACGACACGACGATGAGAAAGCTCGGGAAGCAGGACCTTCTAGGCTACTACCAGTTCGATGATGAAGGCGTGCCGGCGCAGCGCGTGGTGCTGGTGGATCACGGAGTGCTGAAGGGTTTCGAAATGTCGCGGTCGCCGCTGGTGGGGTTTGCCCGTTCGAACGGCCACGGCAGGCGGCAGCTGGGGGCGACGCCGGTTTCGCGGCAGGGCAACCTGATCGTTCAGAGCAGCAAGACGGTCACCAACGCGCAGCTCCGCGCCAAGCTGATTGAATTGATCAAAGCGCAGGGCAAGCCGTTCGGCTTGTTGATCGATGATATCGCCGGGGGATTTACTTTCACTGGACGCGGGCAGCCACAAGCGTTCCAGGTGTTGCCGCTGGTGGTTTACAAGGTTTTTCCCGACGGGCGCCCAGACGAACTGGTGCGCGGAGTGGACATTGTGGGGACGCCGCTGGCGGCGCTGACCAAGATTGTCGCGACGGGCGATACGCCGGAAGTATTCAACGGCTATTGCGGCGCGGAATCAGGGTCCGTTCCCGTGGCCGCCGCTTCGCCGGCAATTTTGACTTCGGAGTTGGAAGTGCAGAAAAAAGAGAGTTCCACGGACCGGCCGCCGATCCTGCCGCCGCCCGCGCATGACGTAATCAAAACGGGAGGCCAGCAGTGAGGCGTGCAGAGAGAGTGGCAGGATTGATTTTGTTTCTGATTGCGGCGGGGGCCCTAGCAGCGAGAGGCGCGGAAGTTCCGCAGGATAACGACCACACGTTGCAGGCCATGCGCGATGAGATGGAACGGGCAAAGACTCGCTTGGAATTGAAAATTCCGAACATTGACAAGCCGGTGCGTCCTTATTACGTCGAATACCGATTGCTCGACCTGGAGGTGCGCGAAGTCGTCGCCGAATACGGGACTTTGCTCTCCAGCACGCATGTGCGGAACCGCTTTATGGACGTGGAAGCGCGCGTCGGCAGCTACAAGCTGGACAGTTCGAACTTTGTAGGGGAAGACGCGTTCCGCGGCTTCATCGGGCCGACCGGTTCGGTGGGGATCGACCGCGACTACGATTCGCTGCGGCAGGATTTGTGGATCGCCACCGATCAGGCCTTCAAAGAGGCTGTGGAGACTTATTCGCGGAAGCAAGCGTATCTCAGCAGCCTGGCGCGGCAGTCGGACATCGACGATTTCGCGAAAGTCCAGCCGGTGCAGCTCATCGAACCGCTGCAGACGCCGGATTGGACCAGCCGCAACTGGGACCAGGAAGCTCGCGAGACTTCGGCGACATTGCGGTCGTTTTCCGAGATTCACGAAGCGCGCGTAACCTACTACATCGTCTATGCCACGGAATATCTGCTCACGAGCGAAGGCACGGAAATCCGGCAGAATCGTCATTTTGCGGGCATCGAAGCCGGCATGGGCACCTTTGCCGACGACGGCGTGCCCCTGAACCATTTTTATGCTACCTACGCGACGCGGCCCGCGGACTTGCCCAGCGTGGATGCCGTGCGCAAGGGATTGAACGTTGCCGGCACGGAACTGATGACCATGCGAGCCGCGCCTCCGGCACATGACTATACCGGACCTGTGCTCTTTGAGGCGCGCGCGTCGTCGTCGCTGCTGGCGCAAGTGCTCGGACCCGCGGTGAACGGAGCGCGGCCCCCGATTTCGTTCAGTCCGGTGATGGAGCAGATGCTTGGCAACCTGGGCGGCAAGAGCGATTGGGTCGGTCGGATTGGCGCGCGGGTGTTGCCGGCTGGTGTGACGGTGGCAGATGATCCGGGCGCGAAGGAATTCAATGGCATACCGCTGATCGGCGGTTACGCCGTGGACAACGAAGGCGTACGCGCGGAGAAAGTCACGCTGGTGGAGAGCGGCAACCTGAAGAACGAGCTGATGTCCCGCCGGCCAGGGCCGGATTCCATGCAGTCCAATGGACACGGGCGCGCCGCGTTTTTGAACGATGCCAAGCCGACGATGAGCAATGTGGTTTTTTCCTCGGCGGATACTCTCTCGGCGGCGGATTTGAGGAAGAAATTTCTGGACTCCTGCCGCGCGGAGAAGGGCTCGGAGCGCGAAGAATATTGCCTGGTCGTGCGGGAAATGGACAATCCGGCGCTGAGCCTGCTGCACCAGGATGAGTTTTCCGAACTTCTGGCAAGCTACGGCGGCGGCGCCGGGACCGGCGATCGCCTGCCGCTGGTCGTTTACCGCATCTATCCGGAAACTGGCCGCGAAGAGATGATTCGCGGCGCGCGCATCGTTGGATTGAATTCGCGAGCGCTGCGGAACCTCGCCGGAATCGGCAACGATAGTTTCGTTTTCAACTACATGCAGAGCCAGATCAATGGATTTGCGGGCACGGCGCTGGGGGCCTTCGGCTCGGCGCAAAATGGCTTGCCCGCCTCAATCGTGGCCCCTTCGCTGTTGTTCGAGGAACTCGAAGTGCGCGGGGCGCGCGGAGAAGCCAAGCGGCTTCCGCTCTTGCCGCCGCCGCCGATGAGCCCGGCGAAGTAAGTTCTTTTCGTGAATCGCTGGCATGAATGAAATCACACGACGCGGATTGATCTTTGGGGCAGCCACAGCCGCCGCATGTGGCGTGCTAGTGGGCGTGGAAAGGGTTTGTCTCTCGGCTTTCGCCGACGATACCGAGGCGGAAGACGATCTGGGCCCGATCAAGATCGTGAAATTTGCGGACGATGGAGCGAGACTGGGGATTTATACGCTGGCAAAAGTGCGCAAGAACAAGTCCGAATGGAAGCAGGAGCTGACGCCGCAGCAATACGATGTGACGCGGCGCGCGGCGACGGAATTCGCTTTTTCCGGAGCGCTCTACGACCAGCATGCGCCGGGTTTGTACCGCTGCGTCGATTGCGGCAACGCGCTTTTTAATTCGAATGCGAAATTCGAGTCCGGCACCGGCTGGCCGAGTTTTTGGGAAGCCATCGCCGCGGAAAATGTGCGCGAGAAAAAAGATTTCAGCATGGGCGTGTTTCGAACGGAAGTGAAATGCACGCTTTGCGACGCACACCTGGGACATGTCTTTATCGATGGCCCCGAGCCCACCGGATTGCGCTACTGCATGAATTCGGCCGCGCTGCGGTTCATTCCCAGGCCGGCGAACGCCTCAGAAAAGCGCTGAAGATTTCTTTCCTGCAAGAAATGGAACAAGCGCAAACGCCTGTCCCCATGCTTACTGCTTTACGTCAGCCAACATGTCCTCGTAGTAATTGATGCTGAGGCGGTCGACTTTACCGGGCAGAGTGATGTCAATCGGCTCGTTGGAGTGAGTCGCGCCAAGCAGCCCCAGGCGAACCACCTTCTCACCCATGTGAGCGTAGAGCGGCACGGCATCCTTCCAGGCTTCCGGAACACCGGAGCGCGTGATTTCTCCCTTGACGCGGGTCTTTCCGGCGGGAGTTGCCTCGACTGAAGCATGGAAGCTGTACTGCGGGATTCCCGTGCCGTAGACATACTGGTTGAAGAACCAATCCGTTTTGTGGTTGCCGTCAAGGTCCATGCCGCGAATCGTGTGTTTTTCGACGATGGCTTTGAAGTCTTCGGTGGACGCGGGCTTATTATCGAAGGTCTTGCAATAGTCCTGCATCATTTCCTTGAAGAGGTGGTCGGGATCGGGATTCCGAGGATCGGAGAGCTGCATCCGCAACATTTGCAAAACATAACCACCTTTTGAATAGATCAGATTTTGGTAAGAGCTGCCATTGGTCTCCGAGGAGAAGATGCGCCTTCCCATCCAGATCGGGCCCAGGGAATCGATTTGGTGGCTATGAATGTCGCCCGAATGAAGCGCTCCTTGTCCCGGCGGAATTGCTCCTGAAATTCTTTCTTGTTGTCCCTAAACTGCACTTAGAGCTTTCCGGAAAATTCCGCGAAGCCTTCCGAAAGCCACTGGTCGTGATAGCTTTTCCAGCCGACGCGATGGCCCCACCACTGGTGGGAGCTTTCATGGCCACGAAAGAAATCCGTGAGCTGGACCTGATTCCGGATGCCCAGGGCGTTGCGTTGCGTGGAATCGAGGAAGGTGAACCAGCCCAGGTACAAAAGGCCGGGCCAGCCCTGACCGTAGCTTCCGATGATGTTTGTGACGACGAGTTGTTTGTAAGGGTAGGGCCCAAAGTAATTTTGAAAAACGCGCAAAGTGTTCGCAGTTTCGATGCTAATGGTCTTGCCGAGCGCGGACGGCGTGAGCGTGCCAATCGCCGCTTGAGAGCTGCCGGTGGGGCCCCCACGGGGACCTCGCTCCAGATCGTTTAAGGGATTGTTGAAAGCGGTCTGGATCGACTTGAGCAAATCGTCGGGCTGAACATTGGCGTAGACTTGAATCTCGACGTCACCGACTTTTTCCTTGGTGATCTTGTAGTCGCCAAAGACAAACCCGGCTGCGGCGAGTGGAATGTCGCTCTTCCAGTTGGTGACCAACTCCTTGCCTTCCACTGTTTCGCTGACTTTGTTTCCGGTTGCCACCAGGCTGTATTTCTTCGGATTCCGGAAAGTCAGGTCAAAATCCGAGCGGAACGCGAATTCGTCGACGCCGAGTTCTCCGTTGAATGCGGATGGATACCAGCCGAAGCTCTGGCAGAAGTAATTGCCGTCGCCGACCTTTCGAACCACGCGTTTTCCGCCATATTCGAAAGTGATCGGTTCAACCTGAGAAGACGTCGTGGGAGTGGTTAGCACCGCAGCGACATAATCGCCGTAAGATTGATACCGGTCCTTACGCTCTGCCGGCTGGAAGAACTCCAGGTTGTGGCCTTTGCCGTCCTTGACGGCGCTCACGCGCAAATTGGAGTCGAGCGAAAAGAGAAGAACGGTTTCGCCGGTATAGCGCGGCTGAACCGAAACTTGCGCGGTCGCGTTCATTTCCGCGTTATCCGCCACGGCGGTGGTGATTCTGTAACCGGGGATCAGGAAGTCCTGCCGTGCCGCGGGATCGTCATAAGCATGGCGAGGGTTGCGGCCGTCCGCCGGAAAATTCATCCAGATGTCCCGGACTTTTACCGCGCCGCCGTCTCCCCACCGCCCGACGCGCATTTCTTCGAGCTGCATGGCGTCGTCACGAACTTCAATCCAGCCCTTGTCTTTGCTCTTCAGGTCGGCAAGGAAATATGCGGTACGTTTTCTGTCGCCGGACATGACACTCTTGAAAAGCCGCGGGAGGTATTCCGCGCCGAGATCTTCGCGTTCTTTCTGGCGTTTGGCATAGAGATCGTTACCTGCGCTGCCAGAAGTTGCCCACCGAACCTGTTTTGCGACCTCTTCGAAGAAACCATCCGTAAAGCTGAATGTGGCATCGCTAAAAGTCATATCGAGCTTGTCCTGCTTTGTGAAGAGCCGCAATTGATGCGCCTCGGCGGGATCGGGAGGATCGGCTTGGACGCGCCCATTGCCATGAAAAACCGCGGCGAACACGACTCCGTTCACCGGCTGGGCGAACTGAATCGTGCCGTCAAGCAGGGTGATGTGCACGCGGTCGCGGATGATCTCGACGTTCTCGGTGTGCGCAGACTTCGCGGGGTCCATCGCAGGACTGGAGAGTGCATTCCATACACTGGCTGCCGAGGATGCAGCCGAAGCTTGCGCGTGACCACAAGTAGCGAGGAGTGCCGAAAAAACGCTCGATAGGAAGGCGCGATGAATCATCAAAGTGTCTCCTGGTATGCGTCGAGAAAGTACCTTGTCTTTGCTTTGCAGGCAAGTGCCGAGCGATGGACCTGTAGCGAAAAAGGTGCGATGCGGTTCTTCTTGAGGTAGTCGATCCGAGGGGATGAAAGACCCGCGTGCGGGAGAATGAAGCGAGATGAGGTAGTCTAGGCGGGCGATGCTTGCGACCTATCCGATCGAAGAAGGGCGAGAAAAAAAGCGCGCTGCGCTTCTGAGCGTGGGCTCCGCTCTCCTGCTGGTTTCTCTCAAGACGTTCCTGGTGGTCCGGACGGGAAGCTTGGGGGTTCTTTCGGAGGCTTTGCACTCGGGTCTGGACCTACTTGCCGCGATCATCACGTTTCTCTCCGTGCGCATGTCCGACCAGCCGGCGGATGAAAAGCATCCCTACGGTCACGGCAAATTTGAGAACTTCTCTGCGTTCATGGAAACCGGACTGCTGGCGTTGACGGCTCTCTACATCGTTTATGAAGCATTTCACCGGCTGTTCTTCCGCAGCGTGCACATCCAGCCGAGCGTGACCGCGATCCTGGTGCTGCTGGTCGCTTTGATAATTGACCTGACGCGCGCGCGGGCGCTCGGAATTGTCGCTCGAAAATATTCCAGCGACGCGCTGGAGGCCGACGCGCTCCATTTTTCGACGGATGTGTGGAGCACCATCGTGGTGATTGCCGGCATCGGGCTGGTGTGGGCCGGAGAAACTTGGAACTTGCCGTGGCTGAATTACGCCGATGCTTTGGCCGGCTTGACGGTTGCGGCCGTCATTCTGTGGGTCGGCGCGCGGCTTGGCAGGCGCACGCTGGATGCGTTGCTGGATGCGGCGCCCCAAGGTTTGCAGCAAGAGATCGCCAAAGCCGTTGCGCACATGGATGGCGTGCTGGATGTTGACCGCGTGCGCGTGCGGCGCGCCGGTAATCGCTATTTTGTCGACGCGACCGTAAGCGTGGCGCGCACGGCGAGCCTCGAGCAAGTCCACGCCCTGAGCGACGCCATCGAAAAGCGCATCAGCGAAATCGTGCCCGCGGATGTGATGGTGCACGCGGAGCCTCGCGCGCCCCAAGGCGAGCACTTATTCGAAGCGATTCGCGCCGTAGCCCAAAAGCTGGGACTCGCTGTGCATGACTTGACCGCCGTGCAGCAGGACGGGCAGCTCTTCATCGAACTGCACCTGGAAGTAGACGAGAATTTGAGCCTAGGCGACGCGCATCGCCAAGCCACGGATCTGGAAGAGAAAATTCGTGAATTGCGCGGCGGGCAGGTGGAGGTGAACATTCACATTGAGCCGCTGGGTAGGCACATTGCCACACCGGACTCCGGCGCCGGAGAGATGAAGCAGCTTTCGCGGGCCATCGAGGAGTTCCTGAACCGCTTGCCGGCGGAATTCGATGAGCTGGTCAACTGTCACGACGTGCGGGCGCGGCAAGTCGAGCATCACATTCTGGTGTCCTGCCATTGCACCATGAAAGGTCATCTGCCGATCACCCAGATCCACGATGTGACTGCGGTCCTCGAAGATCGCGTGAAGGAAAAGTTTCCGCAGATCTACCGCGTCACCATTCACCCCGAGCCTTTCGAAGAAAAATGACAGAATAAACGGCAGCGTGGGCTACTGCGCCTCGGAACGGCGGGCGAACGCCTGCGCGCCCAGCGCGATCAACACCGGAAAACAAACCAGAACATAGCGCGGCTCCGGTGCTTCCAGCGTGGTCAGGAACGCCGTGCGAAGCGCCATGAATAGCGCCAAAAGGAGAATCGCAACACGCGCCGCTGGATTCGAACGCCAAAGCCGCGCCGCGCCCCAGATCCCCAATGCCACATAAAACAAATTCAGGACAAAAAACAGGCTGGTGACTTCCTGATCGACAGGATCATCCTCGCGCATCTGCCTGAGGGGGAAGACGTGTCCCGAAATCGGCAGCAATTCAATGCGCGGCGTAAACCAGATAGTGACGGCGCGCGCCGCCGGCACCCATAGGTAGGTGCGCAAGGGATGGCGCGCGTTCCGCTCTTTAGCAAGTTGCGCGAACTGGGCATCCTCTTCCGGCGTCAGCATCAAATCGTTGTTGTAGGGTTCGAGAATTGCGGCCACGCGCTGTTTCTCTTCCGGCGTGTCAAAGGTGCGGGCGGGCATGTCCTCCACAAAAATGGCTTCCTCGTTCAATCTCCAGGGCACCAGGTAGCACTCGCGGACGCGGTAGAGCCAGGTCTTTTCCCAGGCCATGAAGCCGTAGGGAACCAGTTCGCCCGGCAGATTCGAATTCTTGGGAGCGAGGAATTGGGTCTCGCCGAGAGTCACTATGTTTCGAACTGCCCAGGGAGAAAGAATCGCCAGACAGCCGAAAGCCATGGCGAGGCAAACCCAGATCGACCGCCGGTAGTTCCCGCGCACAAGAAATATTCCACCAAAAACGATGGCGGCAGTGATCAGCAACATCGGAGTTTCCGGGCGAAATAGCGTGCCCGCCCCAACGATCAAGCCGGCTGCCAGTGCGGCGTATTCCACGCTGCGGTTGAGCGGCAGATGCGATCCCCTCACTAGAAAGTTTGGCTTATCAACCCGACGAAGCGCGATCACTAGACCGCAACAGGCGAGAGTCGTCCAAAACGTAGCGAAAACCTCGGTTAGAGGGACTGCCGCGTAATTCGCAGTGAAAGGACACAATGCCGCGAGCCACAATGCAATGGAATACACTCGCTCGTTCGGCGCGGCATCCTCCGAGGGATACGCCAAAAGTGTAGCGAGCCTGGCAATCACTAGGCAGGAAAGAAGATCCACGCCGACCTGCGCCAGCATCACCCAGAGGCGCGCGTCCGCGCCCGTGCGTCCCGTGAGCGCGTAGAGGATGGCGAGAAACGCCGGATAGCCCGGCATGCGCAGATCCACTGGCGTGATCTGGCCGCCGACGGTCATCGCGTAGACGTGGTGCTTCAGCCAGTTCGTGGCGATCTGTTCGTAGAGAACCGTGTCGCCAGAATTGGCGGGAAACTTCAGGACGGAATAGAGCCGCAGGCAGAGGCCCGCGGTTAAGGCAACAAGGCGGTTCGAGAAAACTCGCTTCATCAATGCAACGCATCTTACAATAGAGCAGACGGAATCGCGCAGACGGACTCAGTCCCAGCCTGATGTATATTTGCCTGCCGGGCCGCCGGGTCGAAAGGTGAAATGAAGGAACGCGGACCAATTTTTTATGACGCGGAACGTGTGCGCTGGCGCCGAACCCGGCGCGTGATGGAAATTTCTGGTCTACTGCTGACACTTCTGTTGGCCTATTTTTTCGTTACCATCGCCATCAGCGTCGAACTGCCCGCGGGACTTTTGCCCGACACCAAGCCGGGATTTCACCCGCTGAAAACCAAGAAGAAGGTAACGCCCGTGCGCGAACGCCGCCGGCGCGTCCAGAATATCGGCAGTATACCGGCAAGCTATGATCCAGTGCGTGCCGCGTTTTACGTCAGCTGGGACCCCAACAGCATTGCCTCGCTCAAGAAGCATTACAAAGACATCGACTTGTTGATCCCGGAGCAACTGCACTCCGTGACGCCCGACGGTGCGATGACGGTCGTGGATTACGACCCGGCCGGCCAAAAAGTTGTAAAAGCGTCCCCGCCCGAAGCCGTCGCCATCTTGAAGAGGGATAAGCTCCATCAATGGATGAAATCGCTCAATCCGCCGCTCGAGCTTCCGACCATGGGCCTGCTGAATAATTACGATGGCTCGACCTGGCACGTTAAAGAAATGGTGCTGATGCTGGCCAACCCCGCGGCGCGTCACAACCTGGCGCGCGATGTCGTTGACTTTGCGATGCAATCCCACGAAGCGGGCATCGTCGTCGATTTTGAGGAAGTTCCCGATGCAAGCCAGGAGCATTTTCAAACGTTTGTGGAGGAGCTGGCGCCGGCGATGCACGCCGTCGGACTAAAGCTCATGGTCGCGCTCCCCGCGCGCGACGATGCTTACGACTACGAATTCTTCGGAAAACAGTGCGACGCCATCATGCTGATGAACTACGACGAGCACTGGCTGACGTCACCACCCGGCCCGATCGCTTCTCAGGATTGGTATGTCGAAAATCTGAAGCAGGTGATGGAAGACGTGCCCGCGCAGAAAATTATTGCCGCGGTGGGAAGTTACGCCTACGACTGGTCGGAAGCTCCACAGAAAGCAAACGAGCCTGCGCAGTCCCTCACGATTCAAGAAGCACTGCTGCACGCCTACGAATCTGAAACTCAAGTCGAGTTCGACACCGGATCGCTTAACCCACACTACTCCTACTACGACGAGCACGATCACGTTCATCAAGTGTGGATGCTCGATGCCGTTACCGCCTATAACGAATTGCGCGCGAGCGAGCGGCTCGGTGTTCAGGGCACAGCTCTCTGGCGGCTGGGATCAGCCGATACCTCCATGTGGCCGATTTGGGACGCCACGCGTGCTGACGACGCAGCCCGGCAGAAAATCGCCGATTTGCCGCCAGGGCCGGACCTGATCCTCGAGGGCGATGGCGACGTCTGGCACTTCATCGATACGCCCAAGCACGGCCAGCGGAGCTTCACCTATGAGGCCGCGACCGATCTGTTTACCAGCGAAAAGTACGACTCATATCCGCTTTCCTATCACATCGATCAAATTGGAGCCGCGCCAAAAAAACTTGCCCTGACGTTTGATGACGGACCCGATCCGTCCTGGACTCCCAAGATCCTCGACGTTCTCAAGCAGAAAAATGTCCCCGCAACTTTTTTTGTAATCGGCTTGGATGCCAACAAGTGGCCGCAACTGCTCCGCCGCGAATACGCCGAAGGCCACGAAATCGGCAATCACACCTACACGCATCCGGACTGGGAAGGCCCCAACCTCTCCCCGACGCAAATCCGTTGGGAACTAAATCTGACCGAGCGGCTCATCGAGAGCATTATCGGCGCCAAGTCCATTCTCTTTCGCCCGCCCTTTGGAATCGATCACCAGCCCGAATATGCCGAAGAAGTGGCGCACCTTCCGACTGCGCAAGACATGGGCTACATCATCATTGGTCAAAAAGTGGATCCCAACGATTGGAGCCAAGAATCGCCTGGCGTGCCCATTTCGGCGGACAAAATCCTTGAAAATATTTTGGAGGAAGCCCCCAAGGGGAACATCGTCCTGCTGCACGACGGCGGCGGTAACCGCAGCCAGACGCTCGCCGCGCTCCCGCGGATCATCGACACACTGCGTGACAAAGGCTATCAGTTTGTTTCCGTCGCGGATCTCATCGGCAAAACGCGCGCCCAGGTGATGTTGCCGCTTTCCGCCGAAGAGCAGTTCGAAGCGCGGGCTGACGGCTTCATTTTCGGTATTTATCACTGGTTTTGGGTGATCATCACCACGACGTTCATCCTGGGCATCATTCTCGTCAGCGGCCGCACGCTCATCATCGGCATCCTCGCGCTGATTGAGAAGCTGCGTCCCGATCATGCCGTGATGCCGGCCCCCCCGCCAAGCGTGACGGTGCTGATTCCCGCTCACAACGAAGAAAACGTCATCGTGCAGACCGTGACCTCCGTCTTGTTGTCCGATCTGCGGGGCTTACGGATTATCGTTGTGGATGACGGTTCCACGGATAGGACCGGCGAACTCCTGGACGCCAACTTTTCTCACGAACCGCGCGTGCGCATCATTCATCAGGTAAATCGCGGAAAAGCGGCGGCTTTGAATTTGGCGATGTCCCAGGCCGACACCGAAATTGTGGTCACCATCGACGCGGACACGGAAATTGAAACCGACGCCATCAGCAAACTGATCCGGCATTTTTCCGACCCGAAACTCGGCGCTGTCGCCGGCAACGTGAAAGTCGGCAACCGCTCGCGCTGGCTCACGCGCTGGCAAGCGCTCGAGTACATCACCAGCCAGAACATGGAGAAGCGCGCCTTCCATCTTTTGAACTGTATCACTGTCGTTCCCGGCGCCCTCGGTGCCTGGCGCAAGAAAGCCATTGAAGCCGCCGGCGGCATAACCGCGGACACTGTGGCGGAGGACGCCGACCTGACCATCGCCATCCGCCGCCTCGGCTGGCGCGTCGGCTACGACGAAGAGGCCATCGCGTGGACCGAGGCTCCCGAAAAGGCCGGGCAACTCATTCGGCAGCGGTTTCGCTGGACCTTTGGGACACTGCAGTCGTTCTGGAAGCATGGCGACACACTGTTCCGCCCGAAATACGGAACGCTCGGCTCGGTGGCCTTGCCGAATATTTTTGTATTCCAATTGGCGCTGCCGCTAATTTCACCCATCATTGATTTATTGTTTCTCGGCTCTGTCCTGTTGTGGGCCGTGGAGAGATGGCATTTCACCTGGCTGCCTACGGTGCAGTCTTCCACCGATGACCTGCTCCGCTCGGTGTTTTTCTTCATCGGCTTCCTGCTGATTGACATCCTGACCTGCGTCCTCGCATTTGCCTTGGAGCGCAAAGAAGACTGGACGCTCCTGATCCCCGTCCTGTTGCAGCGCTTCTACTATCGCCAGTTGATGTACGTCGTGCTGTTCCGTTCCGTGAAGGAAGCCGTGAGCGGCCGTCCCGTGGGCTGGCGTGGCGTCGAGCCAGAAGCCCCGCGGCAAGCTCCCAAGGCCCGCCCCAAGCCCGCCCCCGCCGAAGGGAATTGAGCCTGCTCACGTCTCAGGATGGTGCGCGTCTGAGTTCACGTCGGAATCTCCGAACGCGCCCGGGGTGCGGAGGCGACTCGTGCCTGCCAGGATCATCACTATTTTTCTTCTCGGAATATTTCTTTCCCTCTCGCCGGGATCCGCACAGCAATCGCAACCGAGAGAGCACTTTCAAAATGCTGATGTGCTGTACGACTGGGTCAGCAACAGCCGTGGCGACAAGCTGCGAACCTTCGTGACGCGCCCGACGACACTCTCCGGCAAAGCACCGGTCATCTTTTTTGTGGGCTGGCTAAGTTGTGACAGTGTGGAGTACCCGCGGGGCGAAACGGACGGCTTCGGCGCATTGCTTCTTCGCCTGATCGATCAGTCCGGCTATGCCACGGTCCGCGTGGACAAACCGGGAGTCGGTGAGAGTCAAGGGACGGCTTGCGAGAAATCCGACTTTCAGCGTGAGCTGGAAGGCTATCAGGCGGTGTTCGACTCCATGAGCAAGTACGATTTCATCGACCGGGAACGTGTTTTCGTGATGGGCCTCAGCAACGGTGGCGGTTTTGCCCCGCTGGTTTCGCGCCAGCATCATGTTCGTGGCTTCGTCGCTGCCGGCTCCTGGGGTCGCACCTGGTACGAGCACATGCTGGAGCTGGAGCGTCTTCGATTGACCGACGCGGGCAAGTCTGCCGCGGACGTGAGTGACGCCGTGAAGGTGTTTTCGCAGTTTTACGATCTGTACTTGAACCAGGGGCTTACTCCTGGAGAAATCATCCGCCAGCACCCGAATTGGAAGGACTACTGGTACGATTCAACGGACGGCCAGTACGGTCGTCCCGCGGCGTTCTACCAACAATTACAGGCGTTGAATCTCGGGGAAATCTGGCAAAAAGTAAATGCACCGGTTCTGGTCCTGCGCGGCACGAAGGACACCATCATGAGCCATGCGGACAGCGCAGCCATCGCCGAAATTGTGAACCGCGTCCATCCCGGCACGGCGCGCTACCTGGAACTTCAGGGCATGAGTCACGGCTTCATCGTGGAAAACAAGTTCTACGCGGAGATTGTGTCCACGATCCTCGACTGGACGAAGCAACAATTGGCGGCCGGCAATTGAAATCCCGTCGTCCCACCCCGGCTCCCTCTAACCGGCTTTACGCGGATTTTCATCTATAAAGCATTTTGTTGTAGGATATCCATCTGCAAAGGGAGGTTCCCATGGCCATCAGTTTCACCTTGAACGGCAAGGCCACTTCCGTTGACGTCAGCCCGGACATGCCATTGCTTTGGGTGCTTCGCGACACGCTGAACATGACCGGCACGAAGTTCGGCTGCGGCATGGCGCTTTGCGGTGCTTGTACCGTGCACATCAACGGCGAAGCCACGCGTTCCTGCATCACGGCGGTCTCCAGCATCGCCGGCAAAAGAGTCACCACCATCGAAGGTCTCTCCGCCGATGGCAGCCATCCTGTGCAGCAAGCCTGGATGGAAGAAGACGTTCCGCAATGCGGCTACTGCCAGTCCGGACAAATCATGTCCGCGGTCGCGCTGCTTTCGAAGAAACCCAAGCCCACCGACGCTGACATCGACGATGCCATGAGCGGCAACATCTGCCGCTGCGGCACTTACCAGCGCATTCGCAAAGCCATTCACCGCGCCGCGTCTATGCCGGCGGGCAAAGCGTAAACCGCGGTCAAGCCGTCTTAATCACAGTAGTCAGAACTCATCCCGAGGTGTCCTATGGCTATCGTGCCCGTAGTAAACCGTCGCGATTTTCTGAAGACCGGTGCCGCTGGAAGTGTGGCACTGGTCGTCGGCTTCCATCTTTCTCCTAGCGCCTTTGCCGATCAGGCGGCCGAGCAGGAAAAGAAAATTCCCAATCCCCTCGAAGCCTGGGTCCGCATTACGCCCGACAATCACGTCACGCTCATTCTCGGAAAATCGGAAATGGGCCAGGGCATCATGACCGCACTTCCCATGATCCTGGCGGAAGAGCTCTGCCTTGATTGGAAAAATGTGAAGGTCGAGCAAGCGCCCACCAATCCGAAAGTCTATGACCACGGCACCGGCGGCAGCGGCAGCGTTTCCGGCTCCTGGCTGCCAATGCGGCGAGCGGGCGCGGCGGCGCGTGAGATGCTGATCACTGCCGCGGCGGCGCGCTGGAACGTCAGCCGCGATACTTGCAAAGCGCAGGATGGCGGCATTCTGCACGGCGCGCGCAAGAATTTCCTGACCTACGGCGAACTGGTTTCGGATGCAGCCCAGCTCCCCATTCCAGACTTCAAAACCGTCCCGCTCAAAAATTCGAGCGAATTCACCATCGTTGGCCACGACACGCGGCGCTTTGAAGGCCGTGACAAAGCGACTGGCGCCGCGAAATTCGGTCTCGATTCGCGCGTGCCCGGCATGCAGTTCGCGGTCATCGCGCGTTGCCCGGTCTTCGGCGGGAAAGTGAAAACGTTCGACGCCGCGAAGGCCAAAGCTGTGCCTGGCGTGCGAGACGTCTTTGCCATCGATCCCGTAGCGCAGGGTGCTTTCACCGCGGGCGGTGTCGCTGTCCTCGCCGATAATTCCTGGGCCGCCATTCAGGGCCGCAAAGCGCTTCAGATCACTTGGGACGAAGGTCCGGCCGTGTCCGAATCCTCCGCATCGCTCCGCCAGCAGTTTGTGGATAACGCCGCTAAACCGGGCAAAGTGGTTCGCAACGATGGCGACGCCGATGCTGCGGTTGCTGGCGCCGCCAAAAAAATCGAGGCCATCTACGAACTTCCCTTCGCGCCGCACGCCACCATGGAGCCCATGAATTGCACGGTGCACATCCGGCCTGACGGCGCGGAAGCTTGGGTCCCGACGCAGGCGCCGCAATGGGCGCAAGAAGTGATCGCCGGAGTCTCGAAGCTGCCCTTGGAAAAAGTAGTAGTCCACACCACCTTGATGGGCGGTGGCTTTGGCCGGCGTTATCAAGCGGACTTCGTCATGGAAGCCGCGCAAGTGGCGAAGGTTTCCGGCAAACCAGTCATGGTTTTTTGGACTCGCGAAGACGACATGCAGCATGGCTTCTACCGCCCCGCTTCGTATCATCATTTCGCCGGCGCCAGCGACGCCAAGGGTAACGTCGCCGCCTGGAAACATTTCCAGACTTCCACTTCCATCGACGCGATGTGGAGCCCCAAAGGCCAGGAAACTCCGGAAAACTCGGAGTTTGCTACCGCTGCATTCATTCCGTACACGACGCCGAACTACCGTGTCGAATACACGCTCGCAAAGTCCTCCGTGCCGCGCGCCTGGTGGCGTTCCGTCGAACACTCCAGCAGTGGCTTCGTGGTCGAATCTTTCGTGGACGAACTTGCTGTGGCCGCCGGAGCCGACCCGCTGGAATTTCGCCTGCGCCACATCGGCGATGATCGCAAGATCCCCGATTTCACCAATCCGAAAGAGAACAAACCGCTGGACACCGCTCGCCTCAAGGGCGTGCTGCGCCTCGCGGCAGATAAAGCTGGCTGGGGCAAGCCGCTGCCAAAGGGAATTTCTCGCGGCATTGCGGGCTACTACTCATTCGAAAGCTACACGGCCGCGGTCGCGGAAGTCAGCGTGAAAGATGGCGCCGTAAAAGTGCACCGCATCGTTTACGCCGTGGATTGCGGACGCCCCATCAATCCGGAGGGGGTGCGCGCGCAGGTCGAGAGCGCTGCCATCTACGGACTCTCCGCCGCTCTGCACGACGCCATCACCATCAGCGGCGGCCGCGTCGAGCAGTCGAATTTCAACGACTACGAGATGCCGCGCATGAGCGAGACGCCGAAGACCGAAGTTCACGTGGTGATGAGCCAGGAAGAGCCGACCGGCATCGGCGAGCCAGGATTGCCCGTCATTGCCCCGGCTATGTGCAACGCGATTTTCGCCGCGACGGGGAAACGCATTCGCCGCTTGCCGATTCGATCCGAAGATTTGGCTTAACGCGGCCATCGGTGGGCCCGGACATTTTGTTGTGGACTGTCAGGAGGAGCACACGTGTCATCTTCCGAAGTAATGTTGCGCCGCGATTTTCTGAAAAAAAGCGCCGCTAGTGGAGCGGCGCTCGTCATCGGCTTCTACCTTCCCGGAAAATTCGAGGCGCTGGCGGCAACTCCGCCGCCTGAGCCTGTCGCTGCCAATGCCTGGGTTCGCATCGCGCCGGATGATACGGTCACGATTCTGATCGACAAGTCCGAGATGGGCCAGGGCATCGTGACTTCGCTTGCGATGTTGCTTGCGGAAGAACTCGAATTCGACTGGAAAAAAGTAAAGACGGAATTTGCGCCCGCCGCGCCAGTGTATTTCAACCCGATCTTTGGCGTGCAGGGGACCGGCGGAAGCACCAGCGTGCGTGCGTCCTGGGGACCGTTGACGAAAGCGGGCGCGGCCGCCCGCGAAATGCTGATCGCCGTCGCGGCTCAGCAGTGGTATGTGGAGCCGTCGGCGTGCCACGTGGAAAATGGTGCGGTGGTGCACAGCGCCACGGGCAAACGCTTGGGTTACGGGTCGTTAGTCGAGCGGGCGGCGAAACTTGCCGTGCCTGCCAATCCAGCGGTGAAGGATCCGAAAAACTACAAGTACATCGGCAAGCCCACGAAACGTCTTGATACACCCTCAAAAGTAAACGGTAAAGCCGAATTTGGCATCGACGTGCGCCTGCCGAATATCCAGCATGCAGTCGTGGCGCGCTGCCCGGTCTTTGGCGGCAAGGTAAAGAGCTTCGACGACTCCAAAGCGAAAACCGTTCGCGGTGTAAAGCAGGTGCTGCAGATTTCCTCCGGAGTCGCCGTGGTTGCGGACAACACCTGGTCGGCGATGGAAGGCCGGCGCGCGCTGCAAATTACCTGGGATGAAGGCCCGAGCGCCGCCAATTCCAGCGAGGCCATTCGAAAGCTTTATCTGGCAGCTGCCGAAAAGCCCGGCGCCATCGCGCGCAAAGATGGTGACGCCGACGCGGCGCTCGCCAGCGCCGCGAAAAAAGTAGAAGCCGCTTACGAAGTTCCGTTCCTGGCGCACGCCACCATGGAGCCCATGAATTGCGCCGCCGATGTGCGCGCCGAAGGCTGCGACATCTACGCGCCAACGCAATTTCAAACCATCAATCAGATGACGGGTGCGCGAATTACAGGTTTGAAACCCGAGCAGGTCCGCATTCACACCACGTTTCTCGGCGGCGGATTCGGGCGCCGCGCGGAACAAGACTTTATTTCCGAAGCGGTGGAGATTTCGAAAGATACGGGCGCGCCGGTGCAGGTTACGTGGTCCCGCGAAGACGATATTCAGAACGATTTTTACCGGCCTGCAGCGTACACCAAGCTAGTCGCCGGACTCGATGCGGACGGCTGGCCCGTCGCATGGAAAAGCCGCATCGTTGGCCCTTCGATCATGTCGCGCTTTTTTCCCGGCTCGGTACAGAACGGCATCGATGAATCGTCTGTGGAAGGTCAGGCCAACGCCAAGTACGGGATTCCGAATTTTCTGGTGGAGTATGCGCTGACGGAACCGGGTGTGCCGGTAGGTTTCTGGCGGTCGGTGGGAAATTCGCACAACGGATTCATCACGGAGTGTTTTGTGGAGGAGCTTGCCAAGGCTGGCGGAAAAGATCCATTCGAGTTTCGCCGTAAACTTCTTGCCAATGCGCCGCGGCATCGCGGCGTGCTGGAGCTTGCCGCGGAGAAAGCCGGATGGGGAAAGCCGCTGGCGGCAGGACGCACGCGCGGGATTGCCGTTGTCGAGTCATTTGGTAGCTACGTTGCGGAGGTCGCTGAAGTCAGCGTCAATCGCAGTTCCGGCGAAGTGAAGGTTCATCGCGTGGTCTGCGCCGTCGACTGCGGACGCTATGTGAATCCCGATACGATTGCCGCGCAGATGGAAGGTTCCATTGTCTTTGGCTTGACGGCCGCGCTGAAGGGCCAGATCACCATTGCGAAGGGCCGCGTCGAGCAGAGCAATTTCCATGATTACGAAATGCTGCGGCTAAACGAAACGCCGAAGACTGAAGTCCACATTGTGCAGAGCAACGAACCGCCCGGCGGCGTCGGCGAGCCCGGCACGCCGCCGATCGCTCCAGCTGTTTGCAACGCGATTTTTGCGGCGACCGGCAAGCCCATTCGCCGCCTGCCCATTCGCAAGGAAGATCTGGCATAGCGTTTCGTTCCCGGCTTATTGCAGAATAGCGCGTGCCTCTTATGCCGACTCTTGTTGCTGCGATTCCGCTGGCAATCTGGATTTATCTTTTTCTCGCGCGCGGCAACTTTTGGCAACTGCGCGAAGACGACATCTATCTGCAACCTCTTGCAAATTGGCCTCGCGTCGCCGCCATCGTTCCCGCTCGCAATGAAGCGGAAAACATCGCAAAAACCGTCCGGTCTCTCGCCGCGCAAGAGTATCCCGGCGAATTCTCGATCATCATCGTGGATGACCACAGCGAGGACGGGACCGCCGCTCTCGCGCAAAAGGCCGCCAATGAATCCGGCGCTTCGCAACGAGTGAGAATTCACTCCGCGGCTCCGCTCGCGCCTGGCTGGACGGGAAAACTCTGGGCGTTGAACGAAGGCGTGCAGGTCGCGTCCGAGCACAAACCTGATTTTCTCTGGTTCACCGATGCGGATATCGAGCACGCGCCGGACACCTTGCGCCGCCTGGTCTTTCGTGCGGAAAGAGATTCGCTCGATCTCGCTTCCTTGATGGTGCTGCTTCAGGCAGAGACTTTTCCTGAACGCCTGTTGATTCCGCCGTTTCTCTATTTTTTCCTGATGCTCTATCCACCGCGTTGGATCAGCGACCCGAACGCAAGAACCGCCGGAGCCGCGGGCGGATGTATCTTGCTGCGGCGGAATGTCCTCGCGCCCATTGGCGGGATTGCCTCGATTCGCGGTGAGGTGATTGACGATTGTGCGCTCGCCCGCGCCGTGAAGAAGAACGGCGGAAGAATCTGGATGGGACTCACGCGCGCGAGCTTCAGTCTTCGCGGCTACGGCACTTTTCCCGAAGTTCGCAACATGATTGCTCGCACCGCTTTTACGCAGCTCCACTATTCCATTCTGTTTCTCGTCCTGACCTTCGCCGGTTTGTTCGTCACGTTTCTTTTGCCGTGGTTTTCTTTTCTTTCCGGTGAAGATCCTGCCTGGTTTCTGGCCAGCACCGCCATCTGTTTGATGACCGTAACGTTCGGCGTCACGGTGCGGTTTTATGCTCTCCCTTGGCTATGGGCCCTGGCACTCCCTCTCGCCGCCCTATACTACGGTTACGCCACTTGCGTTTCCGCCGTGCGCTACTGGCTCGGCCGCGGCGGCCAATGGAAAGGCCGCGCCCAGGCACCACGCTGAAACCAGTTCACACGATGCCGCATCCAAATTTCTAGTCTTGCGCATCGAAATTTGTTATTCTGCGCAAAGGTGAAGTACAGGGCCGTATCCCGTCGACCGCTTTGCGGTCGCCCTTAAAAAAGGCAAAGGAACGGCACCGGAGGCTAAGATGAGCGTTGTTCCGAATTCCGGGAACGGAAAAGTCACCGTGCCCGATCTGCTGCACCGCAAGACCCCGGCTGCGGGCTCCCACTCCAACTTCCAGAAAATTACTTGCCTGACGGCGTATGACTATCCGACCGCGCGCTTGGTTGATGAAGCCGGCGTGGACGTGATTCTGGTCGGGGATTCGCTGGGCATGGTGGTGCTGGGGCACGAGAACACGCTTTCGGTCACGATCGACGAGATGCTGCATCATACGCGTGCGGTGCGGCGCGGAACGCGGCGTGCGCTCGTCGTGGCGGACATGCCTTACGGCAGTTATCACACCGATTTGAGCGAGTCGCTGCACAACGCCATGCGCTTCGTGAAGGAAGCAGGCGCAGAGGCCGTGAAGGTGGAAGGCGGGGAACGGCGGCTCGAACTGATTTCGCGGTTGACGGAAGCGGAGATTCCCGTGATGGGGCATGTGGGCTTGACGCCGCAATCGGTGAATGCGCTGGGCGGCTACCGCGTGCAGGGAAAAACAGCGTACGCTGCCGAGCAGTTGATTCGCGATGCGCGCGCAGTGGAAGCTGCGGGAGCTTTCGCGGTAGTTTTAGAAGCTGTGCCGCGCGAACTCGCCGCGCAAATCACGCGCGAACTGCGCATACCAACGATTGGCATCGGCGCTGGCCCGGACTGCGACGGGCAAATTCTCGTCATTCACGATCTGCTGGGACTGACCTTTGGGCAGACGCCGAAATTTGCGCGGCAGTATGCCAACGTCGGCCATATTATTTCCAAAGCCGTGCGCGAGTATTGCCAGGACGTGCGCGGAGGGATGTTTCCATCCGATGGAGAGTCCTATCATGCGGCGCAAAGGGCAATGGGGGAGCAAGAGGAGCCGGTCAATACTGACGGCGATTGGTAGGAAGCGAACCGCGAGGTAGGAGCCAAAGGCGATTCCTCGCTGCGAAAAACACTCGGAGCGTAAAAGGCGTGCTTTCGCCTGCCCTACTCGCAGCAGGCAAGCTGCGGCAAGCGGGCCAGAATAACAACCGAAATTCAGTCTTGCAAGTGGAGAGAAAAATGACGCCACAAGAGATGCGCGTGCTGTACGACTACAATGCCTGGGCCAATCACCGTTCGTTGGATGCGGCTTCAGCGCTTTCGGTGGAAAAGTTTGTTCAGCCGATGGGCTCGAGTTTTGGATCCGTACGCGACACGCTGGCGCACATTTTCGGCGGCGAATGGATCTGGCTGGAACGATTTCAAGGGCGCTCGCCATCATCGCTTCCGGACACGACGCAATTCAAAAACATGGCTGAATTGCGAGAGCGCTGGAGCGAGCTTGAGGCGCGCCTGCTTGGTTTTGTGCGCGGCCTGACGCAGACGGACCTAGAACGCGTTTTTGAATACAAAACCCTGAAGTTCGGTGTTTACGGCAATCCGCTCTGCGAATCGATGCAGCATTTGGTGAATCACGGGTCGTATCACCGCGGGCAGGTCACCACGCTGCTGCGGCAGCTTGGGGCCCAGCCCATCGCGACAGACTTGATGCACTTTTATCGTGAGCGCGCCACGGCGGCGGGCGCTTAGTTTCCAGAACTCTTTACCACACTGTGGAAACGATCCGGACGATTGCGTGGATGAAGGAACAGGCGCGGCAAGCGCGCGCGGAGAGCCGCATCATCGGGTTGGTACCGACGATGGGGGCGCTACACGCGGGGCATTTGTCGCTGGTCGAACGGGCGCGGGGGGAATGCTCGCCGGTGATCGCTTCTATTTTTGTGAATCCGAAACAGTTTGGGCCCAACGAAGATTTTTCAAAATACCCGCGGACATTTGAGAGCGACAGCGAAAAACTCGAGCATGTGGGCGTGGATTTCCTCTTTGCTCCAGAACCACGCGAGATTTATCCCGAAGGATTCGCGACCTACGTCAACGTCGATGGCTTGAGCGAGAGACTTGAAGGGCGCTCGCGACCCGGACATTTTCGCGGCGTTACGACGGTCGTGATGAAGCTGCTGCAAATCGTGCAGCCGAATTTTGCGTACTTTGGGCGAAAGGATGCGCAGCAATCACGGCTCATCACCCAAATGGCGAGCGACTTGAACCTAGAAACGGAGATTGTGGTTTGCCCGCCGGTACGTGAACCGGATGGGTTAGCGCTTTCCTCGCGAAACGTTTATTTGAACGCGGAGGAACGCAAGGCGGCCACGGTTTTGCATCGCGCGCTGGATGCAGCGAAAAGCGAGTTGACCGCGGGAGTTCGCGATGCTTTGCAACTGCAAGCTGTACTCCACCGCGTGCTAGGCACGGAGCGTCAAGCGCGCGTGGATTATGCGGAGATCGTGGACGCCGAAACGTTTGAGCCGGTTGTCCGGGTGAGCAAGCCCTCCTATATTCTTCTCGCGGTATTCATCGGAAAGACCCGCTTAATGGACAATCTGTATATCGAACCGAAGTCTTCCGAGTCGGACGAACTGGTGTTTCACTTCTAGCGCCGTCGTAGCGCTCTTATCCCGCTCTTGCAATTCCGTCTGCTAAACTTTTCCTACAGCCCGTAATTCCATTCTGAGGTGACGGAGATGCATCGACGAATTCGCACAGTCGCAGTTTTTCAGGCGTTGGCGCTTGTTCTACCCGTGCTCGCACAGGCCGGCGGCACGATTGCAGAAGGAACCAAGATTTCAGTGGTGACGGACCAATCTGTAAGCTCCAAGACGGCCAAGGTTGGCCAGACCGTGACAGGAACGGTCTCTCGAGATGTGACATCAGGCGGCAAAGTGGTGATTCCCAAGGGCTCGGAAGTGAAATTGACGGTGAGCAGCGTGCAGGCTTCGGGCCGCTTGTCCACACCCGCGAAATTGTATCTGCGGTTGCGCACGGTGACCGTGGGCGGCAAGACGTACACGTTTGCCACGAGTTCCGCCGGAAGAACTGAGGGCGGAAAAGGCAAACGGGATGCCGGGTTCATCGGTGGCGGCGCGGCTGGCGGCGCGGTTATTGGAGCGCTGGCAGGCGGCGGCAAAGGCGCAGCGATTGGAGCGGCGGCGGGTGCTGGAGCCGGGACGGCTGGCGCGGCTGCGACAGGAAAGAAAGATATTGAGTATCCCGCAGAGACGCGGCTGGCGTTCACTACAAGGACGGCTGTAGCGATCAAGTAGTGCGAATCACCGGACGGGAGTCAGCCGGGCACGGCGATGTCGCCGTTGCGCTAGCCACTTCTGTCCTCGGCCCCTGACGTGAAGCGAGGATTTCTAGTTAACAATAACTGGCCCCCCTCCCCCTGGTTTTCATAAGTGTTGATTCTAAAGGGAGTTAAAGCCCTTTGTTTCGATACACTCTTGGAAGTGTTGATTCTAAAGGTAGTTAGAGGTGACCCTAGACTACATTTCTGCAAGTGTTGATTTTAAAAGACTTAATCTGCGGTGGTGGGGCACCACCGAGTCTTCAGTTATGCCTCCGTTGAAGGAGTGGGTGTTACAAAAAAGGGTGCTCAAAAAAGAAAAGCGGGAGCAGGCTCCCGCACTCCAAACGTAGTTTGTTACAGGGTCAAGTATAGCAAGAGATAGAGAAAAGTCAAGAGGAACTTGGTTGTGGTTACTGCAGGAGTGAATTGAGAGTCTTCTCGACTTGGTCGTGGAGGTCGGGGGGAGCGCCGTAGAGGACGCGGGACGTTTTGCCGGAGCGGTCGAAGAGGAAGAGGGTGGGACGGCGGTGATGTCGCCGAAGGACTGGGCGGTGGGGGCGTCGGTGATGGCCCAATGGAGATCGGGACTGAGCGAGCTGACGGTGGAGCGGATCTGGTCTTCGGGGGATTCGACGGCGAGGGCGAGGATGGCGAAGGGGTGAGCGCGGGCATCGACGCGCTCACCCTCTCTTAGGGAAACGTAATTTGGTCTTAAGTGAGAACGGCCATCCCGACGAACAGTCCGGGATTAGAGGTTAATCTTTATCATCGTCTCGGTCGTCGCCTCGCGCACGCATTGCGTGCCTGGAGACGTAATCCGCGACAGATCTACCCAGGGTATTTGCGCGCACGCAGCTGGTTCGGAAGTGAATGCCGCCAAAGACGCGCGCATCGGCGATTTCCGCTGTCGCGTCCGAGAAACTATGAAACGAGCGAGTAGTGCCCGGGCGTACCTCCGAGGTGAGGCTAAAGTCAGTGTTCTCTCCAAACGCGGCGGCAAGGATGAAAGCCGCTGCTCCACTCATGGAGGAGTGGGCAGACGGGTATTCGGGATGCGCAGGAGTGCCTGTCAAAGAGTCGAGCCACGGCTCCCACAGCGGGTCGGCCTCCGCCGGCGTGAGACCCGCCTGGATTGCCGTGATCGGCCGCCAGAAAACGTAGCGGTACTTGCTATCCCAGCAGGCGATAAGCGAATCGGAAAGTGAGAGATCCAGTAGCGCAAACAAGTGCGCATTTTCGGTCAGAGTCAGCCCGCGTCCGGCTGAGAGTTGCGCGGCAATACGGTTCCAGGCAAGGGGAGTATTCAATGCCCAAAATAATGCCAGCTCCGATTGATCCGCATTGCGCATCGAGCCAGAGAGGGTGCCCATAACCTTCACTTCGTTGAGATCGGCAGCGTAGTCCGGGCTGTTGAGGGCCAGAGGCGGCGGCAGCCGGAACTGCGATGGCCGCGTGAGGACCCACGGCGTCATGCTGGCGATCTGCGGTGTTGCGCCGGAAGCGTTGGCGGGCGGGGTAGGGCGCCAAACGCCCGCGTTCGGTGCGCCGAGGAACGGCGGGGGTGGGGGTGCGAAGCCGTCGGTCAGCCGGGAGGCCCAGACGGCATCGGCAACTGTTTGGCCCCAGGCCACACCCGCCGCGATGGATTCAGCCTTTTCGGTCAACGCGAGAGCCGTGAGCGACGCATTCCGCCGAGTAGCGAGCATCGCGCTTTGCGCCGGATAAAGATTCAGGAGAATCGTGTAGGCCGCCTGAATCGCCGCTGCGCTTTGAGAGGCGTGATGCGGCGCATCCGGCCTCACACGCAGTGGGCGGAAGCGCGGCTCGATGCCGTTGACGGCGTCGAATACAGAGGCCGATACGAGTGCGACTATGCGGCTAGTTACATTCGGGGCGGTGCCGGCCGCGAGGACCGTGGTGTTCATGACGCCGATCCACTCGAGCACTGGGTCCGGGGTGTCCGCGGACACCGGCAGGGGATTGGCAGCAAGCAGCGCTACAATCAGCATCAGGATGGCGCTGCGGATAGTCGTGCCGCCCCGGCGCTGGACAAGTAACAGAAGGGAGCCTGGGTTAAATCTACATATGTTGCGTATCATGTTTCCTCCTGAGGGACCCCGGTAGCGTTGCAAGTGGCTAGCGGACAGTCTGCGATGACCTGGCAAATCGCTCGTCAGCAGGAATGCGCTACCGTGTGGTGCCAACTCGCCGGTAGCAGGGGCGAGTTTGGTCGCTTTGAGTTGAGCGGCCCATTGGGGGAGAGCGAGCACGACGACGCAATGGGTGAATCCGCTTGGATCGCTCGTGAGGCATGCTGGGCCGAGCGGCGGCGCAGCGCAAGATGCAAAGAGAGGCAAAGCAAGGCAAAGTGGGGCGCTCGCACCAATATTCGCCTGTTCAGGCAGTTGCCGGGGACCAAAGCGAGTGTGATAATCCTGCCGCACAGCAGGAGCGGGTAAGTTATGTCTGTCCAAGTAACATCGGGCCCTAATCCCCTGGCCGACTCCCGGGGACGACGTCTGGAATCTTGGAAGGAGATTGCCGCCTATCTGGGGAGAGACGTTACGACCGTCCGCCGCTGGGAGAAGCTCGAGCGGCTGCCGGTACGGCGCCTCCAACACAAGCGGCTGGGGTCCGTCTACGCCTACACGGGAGAACTCGACGCGTGGCGGAACGAGCGAGACGCTGGCGCGGCAACAGCCGCCGCGGGGGCGAACCACGTCCCCGAAACGGTAAGTCGCGGCTGGCCGGTAATCACGTTCGCAGTGCTGGGACTGATCCTGGCGGGTGGCTTGGCCTGGCTCTGGCATCTACGGAGCACGAAATTGGCAACGAGTGCCAGTTCGCGCCTCCGGTCCATTGCCGTGCTTCCACTGCAAAACCTGTCTGGCAATGCCGAGCAGGACTACCTCGCGGATGGCATGACGGAAGCGCTCATAGGGCGGCTCTCGACGATCCAGGGTCTTCGGGTCATCTCGCGCACATCGTCGATGCAGTTCAAGGGCACCCGAAGTTCGGTTCCAGAGATCGCCAGAAAGTTGAATGTCCTTGCGGTGGTCGAGGGCTCGGTGATTCGCTCGGGCGATCGGATTCGCATCACGGCGCAGCTCATTCACGGTGAAACCGATGTGCACCTGTGGTCGGGCACGTTTGATCGTGAATTGCGTGACGTGCTGGTGCTTCAGAGCGACGTGGCGCAGGGCATCGCACGCCAGATCGAGATCGCGTTGGGACCGCAAGGCAGCAGTCCCGTCGCCGCGCGCGCGGTGGCCCCGGCGGTTTACGAGAGTTACCTGAAAGGGCGTTTTGAGCTCCACAAGGGCACTCGACCGGGCCTAGAGGAAGCCCTTCGACAATTCCAAGCCGCGGTCGATGCAGACGCCACATTTGCTCCGGCTTACGCGGGCTTGGCGGCTGCCCATAGCGAGTTGGGAACGGTCTTCCATGGGGTTGCCCCTTCCGAAGCTCGCCCGAAGGTGCTTGCCGCCGCCAGAAAGGCACTGGAACTCGATCCCGAGCTTGTTGAGGCGCACGTTCTGCTTGCCGAAACTCTGGCCGGCGATTGGCGATGGGCGGAGTCCGAAGCGGAGTATAGGCGAGCGATCGAGCTGAGCCCGAGCGATGCCGGGGCCCACGCTAGCTTTTCGCACTGGTTTCTATGCCAGGGGCGGACTCAGGAGGCGCTTTCCTGGGCGCGACGTGCGCAGGAGCTTGACCCCCTGGCGCTTCATGGCATCCAAATCGGTTGGGTTCTTTTTCAGTCCCACCGCTACAACGAGGCAATTCAGGAATTACGCACTGTGCTGACGATAGAACCTGAAAGCCCGTCCGCTCTATGGTTTCTCGGCTTTGCACTCATCGGCGCCGAGCAGTTTGATGAAGCGATCCAAGTACTAGAGAGAGCTGCTTCCGTTTCGAATCGCAGCTCGGCTGTGCTGGGCGTGCTTGTGCATGCCTATGGGGGCGCCGGCCGTCGCGCGGAAGCGCTGCGGGTTCTCGAAGAACTTCACCGGAGGCGGAAAGCCGGATATGTGCCGCCAGCTGCGTTTCTCAACGCCTACCTGGGACTTGGAGACACGGAAGAGGCATTTACGTGGATGGAGCGGGCCGCCAAAGAGCGATCGAACATCCTGCAATTCCTCAAAGTGCATCCCTTTTTCGATCCCCTGCGGGGCGACCCGCGTTTCGCAGCTTACTTACGACGAGCCAACTTCCAATAACAAAATGATCGAAGATTAGGCCGACGATGTCTCATTTTTGCGAAATGAGGTGGAGAACGGCGGTGGCATGGCCTTTGGCTTTGACGAGGGGCCAGACGTGTTCGATTTTTCCGGTTTTGCCAATGAGGAAGGAGCTGCGGACGATACCCATAAAGGTGCGGCCCATGAATTGTTTTTTTTGCCAGGCGCCGAACTTCTGGATGGTTTTGTGGGTGGGATCGCTGAGCAAAGGGAAATTGAGGTTTTGTTTTTCTTTGAAGGAGGCTTGGGCTTTGACGGGATCGGCGCTCATGCCGAGGATGGCGACGCCGTGCTTGTCGAAATCTTTTTTTGCGTCGCGAAACTCGGACGCTTCAATGGTTCAACCGGAAGTGTTGGCCTTGGGATAGAAGAAGAGGAGGACGCGCTGGCCGGCAAAGTCTTTGAGGGCGACAGTTTTGCCTTCGTCGGATAGGAGGCGGAAGGCGGGGGATTTGGCGCCGGGTTTGATCATTACAAGTTCCTCGCGTTGGATAGTGAGTTTAGCAGGAATTAGGAGCGGACGGCCTGTGAAGGCCGTCCCTGCGGCTGAATTGAATTATACGTTGAGATTCTCCGCGCACAAACCGCGCGGATAGGAAGCGACCGTCTGTGATTCTTGTGGGCGCGCCTCAGAAATACAAGTCACTTCTTGCGTATCGACCAGGACGATGGAAAAGCGGCTGCAAGCCGCGCACTCCCAAAGGCCTTGCCCTAGAAAGGCCCGAGCTGCAACTTCAAGAAAGCAGTTTGCGAAGGATATCGTTGACAGCTTGCGGATTGGCTTGGCCGCGAGTGGCTTTCATGACTTGGCCGACGAAGAATTTGAAGACGCCTTCGTTGCCGGATTTGAATTTGGCTACGTTGTCGGGATTCTTGGCGATGACTTCGCGGGCGGCTTCTTCGATGGCGGAATCGCTGACTTGGGCGCCGAGGCCTTCGGCTGCTACGATTTCGGCGGCGGTGCGGCCGGATTCGAACATGGCGGCGAAAACTTTTTTGGCGATCCCAGCAGTAATCTGCTTCGACTCGATCATCTTTAGGAGTTCCGCTAGCGCTGCAGGAGGAGGGCTGGTGTCAAACGGCTTCTTTCTATCGTTCAGCAGCCCAATCAAATCATTAAGGATCCAGTTGGAAGCGACTTTCCCTGGAGCGCCAACTGCCACAACGTCTTCAAAATATTGGCTTATGGTTCGGGTCGCGGTGAGGAGTTCGACGTCGTAGGGCGTGATGCCGTACGAGGCGACGAAGCGGGTGCGCTTGGCTTCGGGGAGTTCGGGGAGGGTGCGGAGGACTTCGTCGCGCCAGGCGGGGCTGACGTGGATGGGGAGAAGGTCCGGCTCGGGGAAATAGCGGTAGTCGTGGGCTTTTTCTTTCGAACGCATGGAGACGGTATGGCCTTCGGCTTGATTCCAGAGGCGCGTTTCTTGCGAGATGCGGCCGCCGGATTCGAGGACGGCGATATGGCGCTCGATTTCGTATTCGAGAGCTTTTTGAAGAAAACGGAAAGAGTTCAGGTTTTTGACTTCGACTTTAGTGCCGAATTCTTTGGCGCCGCGCAGGCGCACGCTGACGTTGGCGTCGCAGCGGAGCGAGCCTTCTTCCATGTTGCAATCGCTGACGCCGGTGTAGAGCAGGACCTGGCGAAGCGCGGTGAGGTAGGCGTAAGCCTCTTCGGGCGTGCGCATGTCCGGATCGGAGACGATTTCGGCGAGCGGGGTGCCGCCGCGGTTGTAGTCGACGTAAGCCTTGGTGGCGGACTGCGATAAACCTTCGTGAATATTTTTTGCGGCGTCGTCTTCGAGATGGAGGCGGGTGATGCCAATGCGTTTTCTTGTGCCGCCGACTTCAATCTCGAGCCAGCCACCGGTTGCTAGTGGCAATTCGTATTGGGAGATTTGGTAGCCCTTGGGAAGGTCCGGGTAGAAATAGTTTTTGCGCGCGAAACGGGAATGCTCGTGGACGGTGCAATGCAGGGCGAGCGCGGCGCGCATGCCCATTTCGACGGCGCGCTTGTTCAGGACGGGAAGAGTTCCGGGCAAGCCGAGACAAACGGGGCATACGTTAGTGTTCGGAGGATCGCCGAAGCGCGTGGAGCAGCCGCAGAAAATTTTGGTGCGCGTGAGCAGCTGGACGTGGACTTCCAGGCCGATAACGGGCTCGTATTTCGCGAGCACTTCGGGCGCGAGGGAGGGTTCCTCTGGAGTGGATTTCGCCATAAGGGAACGAAGATTATAGCATCAGCGGGCGGTCCGGACAGACTCGCGAAACGCGGGAAGGAAGCGCTCAGCAAAAGCGAAGCTGCCGAAGAGCAACGCGGCATAGAGAGCATCGCCGGCGAGGGTGCTCCAGAAAAAAGGGATGCCGGCAATGTAGCAGGCGAGGAGGCCGCTGGCGGTGTGCTGATAGCCGCTGAGGAATTGCCAGACGGCGAAATTGGTGATGAGGAAAAATTGAGTGGCACCGAGGAGCGCGGCGAGGCTGATGCGAGCGACGGTGCGGCGGTCGCGAAGCCAGAGGCCGATGGCGACGTTGATGAGAAAGCTGGCATAGACGATGGGAATTAATTTGTGGAAGCCGATGAAGATGTCGCCTGCGAATAGCGCGAGGAGGGGAAAGAGGAAGGCGAGGCGGCGGTCTTTGAGGGCCGCGCCAGCGAAGAGAGCCATGGCGCCGACGGGCGTGAAATTCCAGGGATGCGGCGCGATGCGCAAAGCTGCGGCCAGCGCAATCAGGACCAACGCAAGCAAGGTGCGGTACAGCAGATTTTCTTTTTGAGAGATTTCGCCGTTCATTTTGGTACTTCCTCCAATTGGGGCAATAGATCGCAAAACACAAAACCATCGCGGTTGACGACTTCTCCCGTTCGAATGGGGATGGGAGATTGAAAAATGGGGCCGTCGAAGACGAAAGTGTGGAACTCACCGTTTTCGCCGCACGGGTCGGCGCGGGGCGGGAGATCGCGGAAGAAGGATTCGTCGAGTTCGCGGCCGGCGAAGCTGGGATCGAGAACTTTCGAATCGATGCAGGCGGCGATGGCGCGGAAGTGTTGCTGGTGGAAGTGGCGAATCAATTCGTGCGTGTCGCGTTTCCAGATGGGAAAGAGGGCGGTCATGCCGATGCGGGCGAGATTGTTCTCGCGGTAGGCGCGGAGATCTTCGAGAAAGATGTCGCCAAAGGCGACTTGGCGAACGCCCCGGTCGTAGAAGAGTCGAAGGGCTTCTTCCATGCGCGCTTCGTAGACCGGATTGACGCACTGTGGGGGTATGAAAACCTCGTGCAATGGCAAGCTGAGAGATTCGGCTTGCCTGCGGAGAAGTTCGCGGCGAACGCCGTGCATGGCGATGCGGTCGTAGGTTTCCGTGACGGTGGTGAGAAGAGACGCGATGTGGAACTGCTTCTGCTGGAGCAGGGTGTGCAGCGCCATGGCGCTGTCTTTGCCGCCGCTCCAGCAGAAGAGGATGGGTTCGGAGGTCGTCAAGGAATTCTCCACATGGGTGCAATCGTGCCGAGCAGGGGCGCATGCTGCGCCCCTACGTAGGACGAGCTTAGTTCCGGCCGCTGAAGCGGTAGTTCACGCCAACGCGCACATCGCGGCCGAGCGCGGGATAGCCGAGCGCGTCCTGATAGGACTTGTCGAAAAGATTGGTGGCCCGAGCATAGACTGAAACCCCGCGTCCGAGAATGTAGCTGGTAGCCAGGTCGAAACGGGCGTAGCCGGGATTGCGCGTGAGATTTAGCCCGACAAAGAGAAAATCACTGTCGGTACGGACACCGGTGAAATAGCCGGCAAGATTTACATTGAGACGCCGAAACGCGGCGTTCATGGTGAGAGAGCCTGAATTGGGAGGCCGGCGGATCAGACGATTGCCGGGAATCAGCGCGGGGTCAAACGCGCCTGGAGAAACAAGGACGCGACTATCGTCATGAGTATAGTTGCCGGCGATAGAGAGCCAACGCAAGGGGCGGGCCGTGGCAATAAGATTGACTCCCCGCGCCCGAGCAAGATCCGTGTTGAAAAAAGTGCCGAAGAAACCGCAAGTACTTCCGGGCGGTGGAGCCGCGGATTGGAAACTGACAATGTCATAAAAACGGTTTGAAAAGTAATCAGCGGAAAAGATGACACGATCCGAGGCCAACTTCTGCTCGACGCCGACACTCCAGGTTTTGCTGCGCTCCGGCCGGAGGGAAGGGTTGCCGGGAAAGCAAGCGTTGCTTCCAAACGTTTGATCGAATCGCGGCTCCTTGATGCCTTGTCCGTAGAAAGCGCGGAGACGCGAATCGCCAAATAAGCCCTTGTTATACCGCAAAGCCAGAGATGCTCCACCGCGGGGCACTACGCGCGTGCCGAAGTTGGCATTGGCCTCCACGCGAAGGCCGAAATTGAGCGATACGCGCGCGTGAGGGAGATAGCGAAAATCGAGGAAGCCGCCCTGGTTATTGCGGCGCTCGTGGCTGAGGTCGAGCGAGCTGACGTAACCGTTTTCGACTTCGTACTGATAACCGGCGGTTGCGCCAAATCTAGGAAGGACGTAACTCGATTGCGCGAGCAGGCTGCTGCGATTGTATTCATTGGTGCCAACGAAAGGAAAATCGCAGGTAATCGCGGGAACCGCTGCGGCGGAGCGCGGCGCGCAAAAGGGATCGCCCGCGTCGAAGAAATCGGCAAGTGCATTGGAGTTGAACTCATGATTGTAGGATTCGGCGACGCTGATTTGGTGGTGCCAGCGCGGACCGGTCGTGAAATCCCAACGGGCGCTAGAACTGAAAAAGTGCAGCACGCTGCGCTGATCGAGATTTGGCGGCAGCAGCAGCGTTTGGCCGGGAATACCCGCATCACTGTTGTTATTTCGCAACGTCAGGCGGAACTGATTCGAATCGCTGAAGCTGTAACCGAAATTGCCAGAGAGCGTGCGGTTCAGAAACTGGTCATTCGGCCCTTGGCCATTGGTTTGAAAATAGGATCCCGCGGCGGAATAGTCGAATGCGCCCAGCAGGCCGCTGATCTGGCCGCCGCCGCGCCCCGTCGAGAAACTGCCGCCTTCTCCGAAAATACTGAACTCGGGTGTGCGCGTGGTGCCGCGGTGAGTGAAAACCTGGATGACGCCGGCGACCGCGTCGGTTCCATAGATCGCACTTTCAGCGCCGCGCACGACTTCCACCTTGTCAATGTTGTCGAGCGTAAAATTGGAAAAATCGACGGCGTTGCCGGGTTCATTCACGGTCGTGCCATCGACGAGCACCTTCGTGTAGCTCGAGTTTCCGCCGTTGAGAAACACAGAGGCAGTGCCACCCTCCGCGCCGGTGCGGCCGATGGCAATGCCGGGGACAAACAGCAGCAGGTCAGGCAACGCCACAGACTGGCGCGCTTCGATTTCATCGCGGGTGATTACAGTCACGGGGGCGGTCGTCTCCTGCGCCGGGGCCGGCTCAGCTTGAGCGGTAACCACGACGCTCGCGGCAAGACGTTCAAGCTGAAGGTGTAGATCAAGGGTTCGCTGCTGATTCGGCGTGAAGTCCAGCAAGAAGTCGCGCGAAACGAACGGCGAGCGGACAACTCGGACGCGATACCGGCCGGCGGGGAGTGCCAGGGAATATGTGCCATCCGCAGTCGAAGTCGCAGCCCAGATACGGGCATTAGCGACACCTTCCAGCTGTGCAGTTACACGCGCGCCGCCAACGCCTGCACTGCTGGGGTCGAGCAATGTCCCTTGGAGTTGCGCATTGGGGGTAGCATCTTGTGCGAGGGAAAAACTGCAGAATGCAAACGACAACAGTAAAGATAGGAAAATATTTTGAACAACCGTAGTTTTCATTTTGTCCTCCGCTCCCTCTCGCGCGGGAGTTGAAGGTTGTCCGGTGCGACGGAAGTGCATCGCACGGCTGCGAACTTCGCCGGTCTCCTGGCTTGGCGGTAGTTCCGGGCCTATTTAATGAGGACCGTTGCGGGGCCTTCCCGCGGGGCCGCCCAGCGAAGGGGCGACTGGCCGCAGTGGCCTGCGCATAAACTGAATCCGCCTTACAGTCGCGCGGCGGCGACGGCTTAGTTGCTGGCGATCCTCGATCTTGCGAGGATTGCCGAACCGTCTTCCCGAGCACGAAGTTCGCGGTGAATGTGGTCTGCAGCGCGGGGCCGCAGGGTTGGGGTTAACGAGAAAGACTTCTATTTACAAAACGACGTTCACTGCGTTCCAGACAAAACGTTGACGCGAGGCCGCCCGTTGGAACCGAATTCCACGGTGAGCGGCGTCTGGAAAACTTGTTCGAGCAATTCGCGCTGATAAATGCTGGCGGGCGGACCAACGCGCAAGCAGCGGCCGCGCTGCATCAAGACGACTTGATCGGCGTACTCCGCGGCGAGGTTTAGTTCGTGTGTGACCACGACGACGGTGTAACGATTCTCGGCAGCGAGGCGGCGCAACGAATCGAGCAGACCGATTTGCGCGGCGATATCCAAGTGGAGCGTGGGCTCGTCGAGCAGCAGAAGCAGCGGTTGCTGTGCCAGGGCGCGCGCGAGGATCACGCGCTGTTTTTCGCCGCCGGAGATCTTGTCCATCCAACGGTCGCTGAGATCAGCGGCGCCGACCTGGGCGAGTGCGTTTTTCGCGATCAAGACATCATCATCCGATTCGAAGCGCAGCGATCGCCCATGGGCATGGCGGCCTTGCAGGACAAATTCCCAGGCGCGCGCGGGGAAGAGCAAAGTGCTCTCCTGCTGGACGACTGCGATGGCCTGCGCGCGGGTGCGCGGAGTGAACGAGTGGACGACGAATCCATTGAGCAGGATCCGCCCGGAGAGGGGCGCGAGGGCGCCGGAGATTAGTTTAAGAAGAGTGGATTTGCCGCTGGCGTTGGGGCCGAGGATGGCGACGATTTCGCCGGGCTTGGCTTGAAAGCTTGTCGCTTCCAGGGTGAAGAGCGGGGCCTGCGACGGATTTGCGGAATGGGCGTAGCTGACTTGCTCGACGCTGAGACGGACGTCGGTGCTTGCGCGGACGGGGTCGATGGGATTACGTGCGAGAGCGGAGCTGCTGCTCATGCGAGCCTCCGTCGGAGGAGATAGATGAAAAGCGGCGCGCCAACAACGGCAGTGACGGCGCCGACGGCAAGCTCGCTGGGGGCGACAACGGTACGAGCCAAAGTATCCGCGAATACCACGGCAATGGCTCCGCCGAGCGCGGCAGTCGGCAACAAAGTGCGATGGTCTGAGCCGAAGATAAGACGCATCACGTGAGGGACGATCAAGCCGACGTAGCCGATGGCGCCGCTCACGGAGACGGCCAACCCCGTGAGGAACGAAGCAGCGATGTAGACGACCAGACGCACGCGCGGCACGTCCACGCCAAGATGCATGGCTTCCTTTTCACCAGCGAGAAGCAAGTTCAAGTCGGAAGCGGTGGTGTAAATAGCGCCGGCAGCGGCGAAGAAGCCGATTCCCAGAAACCAATAAATGCTCTTTTGAAGAGGAGTGGAAAGTTCGCCCATCAACCAGAAGGAGAGGCCGCGAAGATTGCCGCTGAGGGTGCTCATGAGGAACATGATGATGGCGGAGATGAATGAGCCGGTAATGACGCCACCGAGGAGAAGGGTGTTGCCGTCAATCTGGCCATCACGGCGGCCGAGAAAATAGACCGCGGTAATCGTGGCGGCCGCGCCAATGAATGCACCAAGAGGCGTCAAGAGTGCAGCGAGCATGGGAGAGAGGTTGAGATGGGGTTCGGCAATAAGCGCGAGGATAGCGCCGAGGCCAGCGCCGCTGGAAACGCCGAGAACATAAGGATCCGCCAGGGGATTCCGAAGCAGCGCTTGAAAGCTGGTGCCAGCGACGGAGAGAGATGCGCCGACGATGATACCGAGAAGAATGCGCGGGAGGCGGATATTCTGGATGATCAGGACGTAGTCAGTGGAGATGCCGCTGCGCTGGTGAAAGAGGACACCCCACATATCGCGGCCAAGCGCGTAAAGAGAAACGGGAACGGCGCCGAATTTGATGGCGACGATTACAACGCCGAAAAGAATCGCCAATAGAACCGTACATTGCAGAAGAAGGCGGCGGAGGGTCAGCGGGCGCATGCGCAGCCTCCAGGGATTGCCTCGTTGTGCTGCGGTGCGGAGGAGAGAAAAGCAAGAGGCGAGGGCGGCGGCTGAACAGGCACAGGAGTTGCCTTTTCGTTTCTGTCTTTTTCTTTCTCCAGTTTTTTAACGAAGGCATCCGGGTGAAGCTGCCTGGCGAGATCCTCGATGGCGGAGATGATACGCGGGGCAGGCCGATTCACGGCGTCGCTGATCACCGCAATATGGTGATTATTGACAGCATCCACGATGTTCCATCCCGGAAGGGTAGCAAGCATCTCGACGGTAGCGGGAGCGGTATCGGAATGAGTGGACGCAAATACCAAGAAGTCGGGCTGCAGCCGGGCGACTTCTTCCAGGCTTACGTGGGGCCAGTCTTGGTCGGAATCGACGATGGAAACAGCGCCGGCGAGGCGGAGGGCATCCGCTATGAAGGTGTGCTTGCCAACAGAGATGAGCGGCTGGTGCCAGACAACGAAGAGAACACGTTTGGGAGGAGAAGAAGCGAGGTGTTGCTGCAAATCCGCAAGATGATGTTCCATCTCGATGGCGATGGAAGCGCCAGCGTCAGGAGCTCCCAAGACATCGGCGAGCTTCTTTGATGAACTAGCAATTTCGTTCACGGTGTGCGGATCAGTGGCGTAGGAAGAGATTCCAATGTTTTCCAAGCCGTGGACGGTCTCCAGGCGGTTCAGGCCTTTGGTGACGAGGACGAGATCCGGATGTAGAACGGCAATCTGTTCCAAGCTGGGATTGATGGTGTCGCCCACCTTGGTCTTTTTCTGCGCTTCAGGAGGGTAATCGCAGTACTCGGTGTCGCCGACGAGATGATCTTGCAACCCAAGCGCGTAGACCGTTTCGGTCAAGCTGGGGGCGAGTGACACGATGCGGTTGACCGGCTGGGGAATGCGAACGGTGCGACCGGTTTCGTCGGTGACTTCTCGATAGGTAGGGGACGTGGGAGAGAGTGGAGAAGCGCTTTGCGCACGCGCCACTGCCGCGCAGGAGAACAGGACGGCGATTGCGGCGGCGATAATTGTTCGAAGGCGCTTGCGTGAGAATTCTTTCACAAATATTCCCTGATCCGAGGATCACACTGTACCAACAAAAAAGCCCCACGAGACACCTTGGGGCAAGTGGCATGGCTCTTTCTCGCGAAGAGCGCGGCCTCTGCGGCACGGGAGGGTGGCCTGGCTTACGGCTTTTCAGCCGATTACAGTGGCGGGACCGCGGCCGATTCACACGGCCTTCCCCGCTTCCCCTGCCTGCAAATTGAATTTCGAGTGTAAGCCGCGTCCGCGGGAGTGTCAATGCGCGAGTGAAATATGAGCTCGAACGCTCAGCGGTTCTTCCAATTGGGCTTGCGCTTTTCGACCAGCGCCCGCAGGCCTTCTTGCGAATCTTCGAGACGGTAAAGCTCGTTCAAGAAAATGTTCATGGAATGCTTCAGGCCCTCGCGAAGCGACATGCCCATGCCACCGAGAATCGCTTTTTTCGCCATGGTCAGCACCGGCCCGGAGTGGCCGCTGATGCGGTCGACGAGGTCTTTCACCGCTTGTTCGAGCTGCGCTTCCGGGACGAGACGATTCACCATGCCCAGTTCCATGGCGCGCTCGGCGGTCACCGGCTCGCCGGTCAAAACAAGTTCGAGCGCGATTTTCGGCCCTACGAGGAAGGGCAGAATTGTGGAGGCGAGCGGCGGAAAAATGCCGATGCTGATTTCTGGCTGGGCAAATCGCGCTCGGGGCGTGGCGATTACGAGATCGCCGAAAGCGGCCAGCTCCGCGCCGCCGCCGATGGCCGGGCCGTTCACCACGCAGATGACGGGCTTGCCGACCTCCAGCATTCCCGCGAAGGCGGCATGAAACGCGTCGAGCATCTGAAACACGCGTTGCGAGGTGTACTCGCCGATGTCGATTCCGCCGCAAAAGACTTTGCACGCCGAATCGACAACGATGAGCTTGACGTCATCGCGCTCGCCGGCATGAGAGATGCCACTGGCAATTTCGCGGAGCATGGATTCATTGAGAAGATTGTGTTCCGGACGGCTGAGGGTCATTCTTGCAACGCCGGCGTCGATGTGGAACTTCACATGCTCAAATTCTTCGGGCCGGCGCCGATCCGGCTGCAACGTGAAATCCTGGGTGTTGACAGGTTTAATCATTTCCCATGCTCCTGGTCGTCCATTGCGCAAATGCCTTGTGTAAGTCCTTGGAAGAATCCAAATCTGATGCTAGCACGGCGTTTTGTGGTATCCACGAAGAGTGAGGCGCGTGGTGCGCAAATAGTTCGCAGGCCATTGGGACAGGGTCTGAGGGGGAAGTGCTGAAGCGTTTGCTAGCGGGAAAAACGTTTTTTACTTCATCCAGTTTCTTCTTGTGCATCGCCTTGCAATGGTTATGCTGTCTGCAGTCACGAAGTGTGGGTGCTGGAGAACGCTCGCGGGAACTCAAAGGAATGTCTCAACACGACCGCATATTCAAGGAACGGAGAGCCGTGGCGGTTCGAATGACGGAACCGCCCGCTGCCGATGGATTTCCAACTCCATCGTCGTGGGAGACTTCGGCCCCGCTGCGTTTCGATGCGGACTGGCAAGGCAAGAACGCCGATCCGGAAAGAGAGACGGAAGTGCGGCTACTCTGGACTCCTGAGTGGCTGTTCTTACGGTTCTACGCTAGGTTTCGCGTCATCACGGTTTTTCCAGATGCCGAGGCCAATGGCCGCCGCGACCAGCTATGGGACCGCGACGTCGCGGAGGTTTTTCTTCAGCCAGACCCGTCGCAGTTGCGCCGGTATAAGGAATTTGAAGTCAGCCCGAATGGCTTCTGGATCGATCTCGATATCGCGCCGGGCGAGAAGCACGACTTGAAGAGCGGTTTGCGGCGCCGCGTTATTTCAAACGAAGCCAAAAAAACCTGGGTCGCGGAGCTTGCGCTGCCGATGAACTGCCTGGTCGAGCGCTTCGATCCCGCGGCCGTTTGGAAGGTGAATTTTTATCGCGTGGAAGGAGCTGCCGAGCCGCGATTTTATTCTGCATGGCAAGCCACGCAAACGGCTGCGCCAAATTTCCACGTTCCTGAAGCGTTTGGTGAATTGGTCTTTGTTTCCAGCCCCATGCCGCGCGAGTAGCGCAGTTGTCCAATCGGTGCGGAAGATCAAAAGTGGTGTCCCGAGTGATTTTTTCTTATCCTTTCTACGTGAAAAGAACAACGTGCCATTTTCTATGTTTAACGGCGGAGCGAGTACTTCGAGTCTTTTTCAGCGCTCTATGCGCCGCGGGGATCGTTTGCGGCGGTTCGGCTTTACTGGCCCGTCCGCAGCAAACGGAAAAAGATGCCGGTCCGACCGTAACAAAAGTCGAACCTCCAAGCTGGTGGGTGGGACTTACACCTGAGGTATTGCTGCTGCTTTCCGGGCACGATCTGGAAGCGACGCACGTGGCGTGCAATTTGCCAACGCTACGTGTATCGCGCACGCAGTCCACGGCGGGAGGGAACTATCTTTTTGTCTGGCTAAAAATTGCTGCGGACGCGAAGTCGGGCACCGCTGTCTGCCGGATTACCGCTCCGAAAGGAGCGACGTCTTTCGAATTGCCGTTCGCTGCGCGCACTCCGCGGCTAGGGAAGTTTCAAGGGCTTGCGCCGGATGACGTGATGTACCTCATCATGCCGGACCGCTTTGCCAACGGCGATCCGACGAATGACGAGCCCGCGGAAGCGCCCGGTTCGCACGATCGTTCGAAACCGCGTGCGTATCATGGCGGCGACCTGCGCGGAATACAAAACCACTTGCCGTATCTAAAGGATCTCGGGGTGACCGCGCTGTGGCTCACTCCCATCGTGAAAAATGGCGCCGCGCAGGACTATCACGGGTATGGCGCGGTGGACCTCTACGCCGTTGATCCGCACCTCGGCGCACTGAAGGGCTATCAGGATTTAGTCGCCGCGACGCACAAGCAAGGCATGAAGATTTTCTTCGACGCCGTTCCAAATCATGTGGGCCCTAAACATCCCTGGGTTTCGAATCCGCCGCTGCCGGACTGGTTTCATGGAACGCTGCAACGCCACATCGATTCTTTTTCGCCGCTGAAAGGCAGCTTCTACGGCAAAACTGGCGGTCAGCCCATCGCAAACGATCCGTTCGAAGCGCTAATCGATCCGCACGCGCCGGTGCGCATGAAACGGAATCTCACGGACGGCTGGTTTTTCGGGATTTTGCCCGACATGAACACAGAGAATCCAATCGTCGAGCAATATCTTTTGCAGAATGCCATCTGGTGGACGGAAACATCGGGACTAGATGGGTTCCGCGTTGACACGTTTCCTTATGTTGCCCGGAAGTTCTGGGCCAATTGGCATGCGGGATTGCGCAGGCTTTATCCGTACCTGACTACGATTGGCGAAGTGTTTCACCCCGATCCGAGTGTGACTTCGCTTTTTGTGGGTGGTGTAAGGCGCTACGACGGAATCGATAGCGGGCTCTCCACGGTCTTCGATTTTCCGATGTTTTTTACGCTGAGGGATGTGTTGTTGCGAGGTGCGCCCGTGGGCCGCATCGCGGATGTGTTGCGGCATGACGCCTTGTATGTGCATCCTGAAATGTTGGTTCCGTTTTTTGCGAATCACGACGTGCCGCGTTTCGCGAGCACGGAAGGCAGTTCTCCCGCGAAGCTCAAGCTGGCGTTCGGACTTACGCTTACGCTGCGAGGGATTCCTGAGATTTACTACGGCGATGAAATCGGAATGGCTGGAGGTGGCGATCCGGACAACCGGCGCGATTTCCCTGGCGGATGGATCGGCGATGCGAACGACGCATTCACGCAAGCGGGGCGCACGCGCGAGCAACAGGAGATCTTCTCTTGCGTGCAATCGCTGCTAAAGCTTCGCCGCGAACACGCCGCACTGCAAAGCGGCCGGTTATGGCATCTGGCTTCCGACGAGTCCGCTTATGTTTTTTTTCGTGAATCGGAGGAGGAACGAATTGTCGTGGCGTTCAATAACGCCGACCGGCCGCGGGAACTTCACATTCCGCTGAGCGACACGCCGGCGCAAGACGCGGCAGCCATTGGACTTGTTTCCGGCGAGGGAAAAGCGGAATTGTCCAGGAGTGAACTCCGAATCACGATGCCTGCGCAATCGATCTCGATATTTTCTCTGAACTAGTCTGAATCAGGCGTGATCCTCAGAACGCCAGGCGAACGCTCCAATTCTTCGACGCATCGGGCACGGTGAGCGTGACGGCGTGCGCAAGGCTGTCGTAGCGCCAATCGCGGATGGTTTGCTCACCGATGTGAACTTCCTTCGGCGCCCCAGCAGCACCAAAAATCGTGACTTCCACACTCTTCCACCACGGCTGATAAGCGCTCTTCTCCATGGCGCTTGAAACCGTCAACGCGCCAGAGGACACCTGGCAAGAATAGTTCACGCGCAGAATCTCTCCCTTCTGATAAGCAAAGGTGTGCCCATCATCCTGGTAGAGGGTTCCGCGGCAATCACCGCTCGCGGTGCTGCTGGGCAGATATACGCGCAGTTGGAGCGGTCCGTTCGGCGTTTCTTCCGTGGATTGCACTAAAGGCTGCATCGGCACGATGGCTCCGGCGCGCACGTAGAGCGGCATCTCGTCGAGGCGAGGCTGCAAAGTAAATCTTTGCTTGCTCGACAGCTTCGCGTTTGTCCAGAAGTCGTACCACTCGCCGGGCGGCAAGGAAATTTCCTCGGCATCCACCATGTCCGTGGTCACTGGCGCGACAAAAAAATCCCGGCCAAATAGAAAATCGCGGTTGTCGCCATAAAAATCCGACTCCTGTGGATATTCGAGAAACACGGGCCGCATGAGAGGCAGGCCCGTGCGCGACATTTCTTCGATTCCGGTATACAGGTACGGCATCAGTTCATAGCGCAGCTCGATATATTTCCGGCGGATGGCTTCGTGTTCCGGCCCGTGCACCCACGGCTCCTGGTCCAGAGTTCCCTTGGCGGTGTGGTCGCGGTAGATCGGGTTAAGAGCTCCGACCTCAAACCAGCGCGTCAAAAGGTCAGCAGGCGGGGAGCCGGCAAAGCCGCCGATGTCGTCGCCTACCAGCGGGTAGCCGGAAATCCCCATGCTCAGGAGCATTGGCGTGCTCATTTTCAGGTGATTCCAGGTGCTGCTGTTGTCGCCGGTCCACGTCGCCGCGTAACGTTGAGCGCCGGAATACGCGGCGCGCGTGAGCACGAAGGGGCGTTCGTCCGGCTGCAGCTTGCGCAAACCTTCATACGTTGCGCGTACGTTTTGCATGCCGAAGACATTGTGGATGGCGCGATGATCGACGCTGGTGCCATCGTCGAGGCGGTGCCTGGTGTTAAGCGGCATGGTTTTATCGGCGCGTTCGAAGAGCGCCGGTTCATCCATGTCATTCCAGAAGCCCGCCACGCCCATGCCGACAAAGTTTTTGTAAAGCCCGCCCCACCAGTCACGCACGCGCGTCAACGTAAAATCCGGGAAAACACTTTCGCCTGGCCAGACGATACCGACGTACACCGAGCCATCTGGATTCTTCACAAATGCATCATTTTTCATCCCCGAATCGTACGGCGCATAGCCATGGTTGGGATCTTTCTTGATGTGCAGGTCAGTGATCAGAATCGCGCGCACGCCCTGGGCGCGAAAATCCGAGAGCATTTTTTCGAAGGTGGGGAAATATTCCCGGCTGATGGTGAAGGGCGCATTGCCTTGCTGATAGTCGATATCGAAGTAGATGGCATCGGCGGGTATTTTCTTCTCGCGAAGCGTTTTGACGATTTCGCGCGCGCGCGCTTCCGGATAATACGAATAGCGGCTTTGCTGGTAGCCGAGTGTCCATAGCGGGGGTAGTGGAGTTCGTCCCGTCATCGCCGTATATTCTTCGATGATTTTTTTTGGTTCGGGTCCGGCAATGAAGTAGTAGTTCAGCTCGCCGCCTTCGGCGCCGAAGGAAAAGTAATCTGGCGACTCCTTGCCGAAATCGAAGACGCTGCGATAGGTGTTGTCGAAGAAAAGGCCATAGGCCATGCCTTTGCGCAGCCCGATGAAAAAAGGAATGGTCTTGTAGAGCGGGTCAGTGGACTCCTGCCAGCCAAATTCATCGGTGTTCCAGTTCGTAAAGGAGCGGTTGCGGCGATTCATCGGGCCGGCTTTGTCGCCAAGACCGTAATAATTTTCATCCGCCGGCATCTTTTTCCAGACGTGCACGCGCTTGCCGTTCCAGGCCATGGACAGGTCCGGCTGATCGGCAAGATAAACGGTTCCGGCCGCATCAGAAAAATTGATCAGCAGCGGATCTCGCTGTATTGCGGCAACCACATTCCCAGAAATGACTCGAATTTCTTTCGGGCTTTCTTCGATCTTGACCGGAGGCGGTTCCGGCGATTCAATGAGCGCCCAGGAAAAATCTTTTGGAAAAGTTCCATCCGCCGCTACCCGCACGCGAAAAATGCCATCGCGAAAGACCGTGACGCGCACTTTTGCGGCGCCTGCCGTTAACTCCACGCCATCCTTGAGTTTTTCGACGCGCTGGACTTTTCCAATATATTGCCAACCTTGGGCAACCGTGATCCCGCACCCGAGAGCTGTGGCAAGCAGGCCAATTCCGATGCGTCGAGCGAACGCTGTCATGTCCATCCTCCCGGGATGCGAAGAAAAGCGAAAAACGATCAGGCATGTTTCTTAGTTGAGCAGAAACGTTCCAGCAACGACCCGTCGTATCAAGCTGCGAGCCAATGTTCGAAAAACGCGCAGGCTTTGGCGCCTTCCATGCGGCGCCTGACTGCATCCATCACGCGGCAGCGCACCGCTCCAGCGCGTTCATGGAAACCTAGCCAATAAGGTACATGCAGTTCGCAAGGCACCAGCGTGACTTCTAGATGAGCGTCGCGCAATTTGAAAAATCCTTGCTGGAAAATGACGCGCAGAACTTTATCGCGCAAAAGTTCCACCGCCCGCTCTTCGGTCAGAGTTGCCTTCAGGCGGTTGCGGCTCTCCATCTCCAGCAATTCGCGCTCGACCGGTATTCGCGGAAATTCGAATAGGTCAAGAGAGCCATCCACGGCGTCGATAGCGAAAAGCCGCCCCGGTGCTCCAGCGTATTTCACGCGGTACAAAAAATAGGGTACGTAGGCGTCGGCGATTCGCCGCAAAGGACCGCTGCGCATCCGCCAATACATAGCGGAGATTCCCGCGCCGGAAAATGCGCGCACGGCCTCTTCCTGAGTGACGTTGGGCTTCAAAGCGCGGATGGCGCCGGTCTTCATCGAACTCATTCTCCGCCCCGCTTCTACCGGAAGTAAATCCATAGTCCGATGACCGTGGCCAGCAACAACAGGCTGAAGACCACATTGATGACATGTTCCGCAGGCGTCTCATGCGCGGGCTTGCGCTGAGGAACGCCAACGGCGACAGTTTCCATTTTGTCATCCACGGTCGCAAATGTAAGTCCGGCGAGCTGCTTGCGGTCCGGAGCGGGCGTCATCAAGCTGACCCCGACCAGCACCACCGCGCAGACCACGAACATGAAAATCGCGTAATGCAGGAAGTTCATGTCGATGAGCCAGCGGACCGCTGAAGAATTAAAATGGCCGCCGCTGGCGCGATCGGCGATTTCCAGAACGAATCGCGTGGCGCCCAGGACGAAACCGGTAAGGAGCGATGAAATGGCGCCCGATCCGTTCATGCGGGGCCACAAGATTCCCAGGATAAAACAGGCGGAGATCGGCGGGCTAATATACGCCTGCACGCTTTGCAAATAGATGTAGAGCTGGCTGCTGATGTAATGGATAAACGGGACCCACAGCAAGCCCAGCACCACCATGAAACCCGTGGCCACTCGGCCAAAATTTACGAGCTGCTTTTCGGAAGCTTGCGGCCGGAGCTTCTTGTAAAAATCGAGAGTGACGAGCGTGGAGGCTGAATTGAAAACTGAGCTCATCGCGCCCATGACCGCCGCCAGCAATGCGGCCATGACCAGGCCGACGAGGCCGACTGGCAAAAGATTGAGGACGAGAGTGGGATAAGCGAAATCGGGCTTCTTCACTTGCTCCGGAAACAGCGCAAAAGCAATGATGCCCGGCAGAACGAGCATGAACACCGGCAGGATCTTCAGGAAGCCGGCGAAAATTGTTCCCGCTTTGGCGTGCCCCTCATCTCGCGCAGAGAGTACGCGCTGCACGATCACCTGGTCGGTACACCAATACCAGATGCCGAGGATGGGCGCGCCAAAAAAAATCCCTGTCCACGGAAAATTTGGATCCGAGGAAGGCTTCATCATGTGGAAGTAATCCGGCGGCACCATGGTGCGGAGATGCTCCAGGCCGCCCACACGTCCCAAACCAATGACCGTGAGGGCGACTGCACCGGTAATGAGGATCAGCGTCTGTACGGTGTCCGTATAAATCACCGCCGCCAATCCGCCGGCGACAGTGTAGATGCCCGTAACGATGACCAGAATTACAGCCGTCTTCCAAAGCGACCAGCCGGCCACTCGCTCGAGGACCACGCTGGCGGCATAAAGTTGCACCGAAATTTTGGTGAAGATGTAAGCGATGATCGAAATGCCAGCCAGATAAACGGCGCACTGGCGGTTGAAGCGGCGTTCCAGGAATTCTGGCATGGTGAACACATTGCTTCGCAGGTAGAAAGGCACGAACACCCAGCCCAGGATCAGGAGGATCAGGCACGCCAGCCACTCAAAATGGCCGACCGCTAGCCCCGACGAAGCACCAGTGCCGGACAGTCCGATGAAATGTTCGGTGGAGATATTCGATACGAACAAGGACGCGCCGATGAAGAACCATCCGATATCGCGGCCGGCGAGGAAGTATTCTTCCGAACTGCGCTCCTTCAAGGAAAAATACAAGCCGATGCCGAAGACGATGGCGAAATAGACTCCGATGATGACGAGATCGAGGGTTGCGAGGGCTCGGTGGGTAGTTTCCACAAAAGATGCAAACAGCATCCATGCCTCCTTGGCGCCGCGGTCATCGAATCGCCCGCGGGGTGCCGCCTCAAAGAAATTTCAACCAGTTCTCGAATTGGTCGTGACCGTCCGTGCTAAACGATGTTGCGTTTTGCCGCCAATCCGCCCCTGGAGAAAGCATCCGTGGAATTGGTGACTGCGCAGTCTATAACAGGCTCCGCGCAGTCTCAATGCCCGTTTATTGTGGGGAGCCGCTTTCCATTGCGTGGGAATAAGCGAGTCACACGTGCGGTATCAAGGTATGCGCCAGCCCGGGGGTGTTCTCCAGATTGCTCCCGGGCCTGGAACAGGGTAAAAAAGAACAGGGGGAAACATGATGAAAGCATTGCTTTGCCTGCTTTTCTGCGCGGCCGCAGTGATGGCTGCGGACAAGACGGTTTACGATTTCACTCTAAATTCGATTGATGGCCAGCCCGCGCCGCTTGCCGCCTACAAGGGAAAAGTGGTCCTGCTTGTCAACGTTGCCAGCCGCTGTGGTTTCACGCCGCAGTATACGGCGCTGGAGTCGACGTACGAGAAGTACAAGAGCGCGGGATTTGTTATCGTAGGCATCCCCGCGAATAATTTCGGCGCACAAGAACCCGGCACGAATCAGGAGATCAAGACGTTTTGCAGTTCGAAATACAACGTGACCTTCCCGATGATGGCCAAGGTGTCCGTGAAGGGCGAAGACATCACCCCGCTCTATCAATTCCTGACCGACAAGACAGCTCATCCGCAAACCGGCGGCGAGATTCAATGGAATTTCACCAAGTTTCTTATTGGCCCTGACGGCCGCGTCATTGCGCGCTTCGAACCCGAAGTCACGCCGGATTCACCTCAAATAACGTCTGCCATCGAGAAGGCCTTGGCTTCGCTGAAATAATAGAGGGTATGCGCTCGAGTCAATCCGGAGGCGAATCTTCAAGGGCAACGTATAATCGGTGGGCTGCGAACCGGGCGATTCTGATAGTGTCACCCGTTCGCGAATCCTTATGCCGATTCTTTCGTTGCAAAACGTCTCGAAAGACTATTTGACGGATGGCCAACCCGTGCATGCGCTCAACGGTCTTACGCTGAACGTGGAGCGCGGCGAGTTTGTGGCCTTGGTGGGGCGCAGCGGCTGCGGAAAATCCACGTTGCTTAATCTTGCCGGAGCTATGGATTTTCCGACGTCGGGCCAGGTGCTTTTGGATGGAGTTTCGACTTCCTCGCTGAACGACAGCGGCTTGACCCAACTACGGCGCGCGAAGGTTGGCTTTGTCTTTCAGTCGTTTCAATTGCTCCACACCCTGACAGTTTTTGAAAACGTCGAGCTGCCGCTGCTCCTCGCTGGAAAACCGCGTGCTCGCGAAGCCGCCCGGGAACGACTTGCCTGGGTCGAACTGGACGGTCTCGGCGATCGCTTGCCGCACCAACTTTCCGGCGGCCAGATGCAGCGCGTCGCCATTGCACGCGCGCTCATTCATTCACCGAACATCCTGCTGGCCGACGAACCCACCGGCAATCTCGACAATACGACGGGTAACGTAATTCTGGAATTGCTCCAGCGCCTTACCCGGGAGCAAGACACCGCGACCATTATGGCCACCCACAGTCTCGAAGCCGCGTCGCTCGCGAGTACGGTCGTGCGATTGCGCGACGGCACGATCGAAGAAATCACCCGGCGCTGAAATGCCACTCTTTCTGCTTTTTTACCGATTGATGGTGCGCCCGCTCTTGCGCGAACCGGTGCGGACTTCGCTGACAATTTTGGCAATCGCGCTCGGGGTTGCCGTTGTCCTGGCGATCGATCTTGCGGGCGGCGCCGCCACCGGATCGTTCCGCAGTTCGCTGGAAACCCTCGCTGGCGATAACGATCTAGAGGTCACGGCTTCTGGCGGCATACCAGAAAATGTTGCCGGCGCGCTGGCCACGCTGCCTTATCCGATTCGAGTTGCGCCGCGCATCGAGGACTACGTCGTGATCGCGGGGACCAGGAAGTCGCTGCCACTGATCGGTTTGGATCTCGTCGCGGAAGGCAGCGCTAATGCGCCGAGTGAATCGCCGAAACTTGCGGAGTCTCGAACGCAGGGCGCCTCTGAGAATGTCTTCGAGCACCTCGGCGATGCGGACAGCGTCTGGGTTGGTTCGAGCGCCGGCTACAAAGCAGGTGACCGCATCGAGTTGCTGCTTAACGATCTAGTCCGCAGTTACACCGTGCGCGGTGTCTATCCCGATTCGAACGGCAACGAATCCGCCATTGTGATGGACATTGCAACTGCCCAACACGCTCTAGCGCGTTTGGGACGTGTCGATCGCATCCTCTTGAAAGTGCCGGAGATTCCTGGCCTTGAAATATGGCAGCAGCGTTTGCGCGCCGTGCTTCCCGCCGGAGTGGAAGTTCGTCCGCAGGGCGCTGGCACCAACGAGAATCGCCGCATGCTGGCGGCCTTCCGCTGGAACTTGCGGCTGCTGAGCTACATTTCCCTCGTTGTCGGGGCTTTTCTGATCTACAACACGATTTCGGTATCGGTTGTTCGCCGCCGCGCGGAGATTGGAATCGTTCGCGCCCTCGGCGCCAGCCGCGGAATCATCCTCTCCGCGTTCGTCGGCGAAGCCGCTTGCTTTGGGCTCGCGGGCGCGCTCATCGGGCTGCCCTTCGGCCGCTTCATGGCGACGGGTGCGGTCAGGTTGATGGCCGTTACGGTGCAGTCGCTTTACGTCAGCAGCCGGCCCGGCAGCATCGAGCTGAGCCCCGCGTCCGTTGTTCTGGCGCTAGCGATCGGAGTGGGCGTGGCTGCTGCATCCGCTTATTCGCCGGCGCGCGAAGCTTCTCTGGTTTCGCCCGCCGAGGCCATGGCACGCGGCCGCCGCGAGTATGACGTTCGTGTCCACAAGTTGCGCGATTTCTGGATTGCTCTTGTGCTTGGTTTGGCGGCAGCCGCGGCTTCCCGCGCTCCCGCTGTTGCCGGCAAGCCGCTTTTTGGCTATCTAGCCGCCACCTTGCTCGTAGCCGCATCGGCGTTCGCAATGCCCGCTCTCGTCGACGCACTCACATCCCTTTCGTCGCAACTTCTCGGCAAACTTTTCGGCGTGGAGGCGAAGCTTGCTTCGCGCAGCCTCGCGGCTTCCTTGCGGCGGACTTCCGTTCTCGTCGGCGCACTCTCGACCGCCATTGCGATGATGACCGCCGTCGGCATCATGGTCGGCAGCTTTCGACAGACTGTCATGATCTGGATGGGAGACCAATTGCCCGCCGATCTCTACCTTCGTCCCGCAGGATCCGCAGCCGCGGATCGCCATCCGACGGTTTCATTCGGCCTGGCAGAAGAGCTTGCGAAACTTCCTGGCGTTGCAGCCGTCGAGCGCCTACGCATTTACGAAATTAGTTTTGAAGGCATGCCCGCCTCGCTTGCTTCCGCTGATCTGAACGTCCAGCGCTCCCATCAGGATTCCGATTTTTTCTCTGGCCGCCCGAAGGAGCAAGTCCTTGCCGAACTGCGCGAGTCGAACGCCGTCGTCGTAAGCGAGCCCTTCACCTACAAGCATCATAAGAAAGCCGGTGATTCCATAACGCTATCGCTCGGGGAAACCAAGGCGACTTTCCGCATCGCCGACGTTTATTACGATTACTCCAGCGAGCGCGGCAGCATCCTGATGGACCGCAAGACTATGCTGCGGTATTTGCCCGATCCCGCTCCTTCCAATCTCGCCATCTATATTTCTCCGGATGCACAGGTGGAAAAAGTTCGCGCCGCCATTGAGAAAGCCGCCGCCGGCCGTCGCGTCCTCCTTTTTTCCAATCGAGACTTGCGCGCTGAAGCCATCCGCATCTTCGACCGCACCTTCGCTATCACTTACGCGTTGGAAGCGGTCGCGGTCGTCGTCGCGGTGATGGGCATTGCCGGAGCGCTTCTCGCTCTGGTGATTGATCGCCGCCGTGAGCTTGGCCTGCTGCGATTTCTTGGCGCGGCCACCGGGCAAGTTCGCAAGCTGATTCTCGTCGAGGCCGGTTTGCTCGGCCTTCTGGCCAATCTTGCCGGCATAGCCCTGGGATTTGTGTTGTCGCTAGTCCTCATCTATGTGGTCAATAAGCAGTCATTCGGCTGGACCATCCGGTTTCACTGGCCGGTTCAAATTCTTCTTGGCGCACTAACAGTCGTGTATGTGGCCACGGTGCTTGCGGGTCTCTACCCGGCGCAAGTCGCTGTGCGTCTGAATCCGCTCGAGGTCGTCCATGAAGAGTAGGTTTGCGTGCCTCATCGCCGCGCTTCTCCTCTTGCAGCCGCTTGCGGCGCAATACCGCACCGCCTTGCCGGGGTACCACTACGAATTTCCACGCGACCATTTCAATCATCCGGATTTTCAAACCGAATGGTGGTACTACACCGGAAATGTCAAATCCGCGGACGGCCACCGTTTCGGATTCGAACTGACTTTCTTCCGCCAGGCTGTAAGCCGCGATCCCGCAAAGGCCGGCGCTTGGGAAGTGCAAGATCTCTACCTGGCGCATCTCGCGCTGAGCGATCTTGATGGAGGCAAGTTTTACCATGCCGAGCGCACCAACCGCTCCGGCCCGGGCATCGCCGGGGTGAACCAATCCCTCGGCCGCATCTGGAACGGCAACTGGCAGATCCAGTGGCACGGCAGCGACCAGGAGTTGCATGCCATCGATCAGCGCTTTCAACTTCACTTCACGCTGCACGCGGAAAAACCTCCAGTCATTCACGGTGAGAATGGTGTCAGTCAAAAGGCCGATGGTCCGGGCCGCGCCTCACAGTATATTTCCCTAACGCGTCTGGCGACTTCCGGCGCGATTGAACTCGGTAACAAGAAAATGGACGTGACCGGCACAAGTTGGATGGATCATGAATTCTTCACCCATCAGCTCGATTCGAACCACGCCGGCTGGGACTGGCTGAGCCTCCAACTCGACGACCACACCGAGCTGATGCTCTTTCACCTTCGCCGCAAAGATGGCTCAATTGATCCCTACTCCGCCGGCACGTACGTGGATACAAATGGAAAGACGAGTCACCTGCACTCCAGTGATTTCAAGCTCGAGCCCGTAGGAGAAAAGTGGCTGAGCCCAGTGGCGGGCACCGCGTACCCCATCCATTGGAAGATTACGATTCCAAAACTGGGCATCGATCTCGAGGTGAAGACTCCTCTCGCATCCCAGGAACTAACCGCCAGCACAAAACTTACCCCCAACTATTGGGAAGGCGCCATCGTCGTCACTGGTCAGCGCAATCCACTACCGCTCACTGGCGCCGGCTATCTGGAAATGACCGGCTACGATCATCCCGTGCAACTCGCGCCGTGAAGAGTGAACTCAGCTAGTTTGGGTCCTACCTAAATTCAACGAAAAAACCGCACTAGATCGCAGCTCCTGCACAGGAAACTTTCATATTGACTACTATCGATGCCGTAGTAAACTCCAGTGCCACCCGCGCGGATAACCACGTTCCAAGCCGATGAAGGGGGTGCCCATGCGTCGCTATTTATCCATTGCATTCTTGCTACTGGCCGTCGCAGCTCTGATCTCATGGAGCAGTCATAGCGCAATGCCTCGTAATAATGGACCGATGCGGTCCGAGGCAGTAGCGCTCGCGACCAGCCACACCACAAATTTGAAAGTTCTCCCGCGTTGGATGACTTCGGACCAAGATAAGGAAGAGCAGAAGACGCTCGGACGAACACGCAGACGGATCGAGCGGGATTACCAGCGCGCTACTCCCAGCCTCTCCAATATGGAGGGTCCGCGCGCGCTGGAGTCCGAGAAAGCGGGCACGCGAGCGTTTCCCGGCGAGGGACTGATGCTTGAAGGCGCCGCCATCGGACGACAGGAGACGGCCCGGATTGACGGCTTTAACGACGCTGACTCCGAGAGGGGGCATCGCTGGACTTCGGTCGGCCCGTTCAGCGCAATTTACCCCTCCGCCACCAGCAGGACGAACGCACCCTATGTGGCTTCCGGACGCATTTCGGCGCTCGCCCTCGACCCACGCTGCGGTATTCGCCACGCGGAGGAATCTCGCGAGGACGAAGACCGCACCTGCCGTCTTTACGTGGGAGCCGCTGGCGGCGGCATCTGGCGCACTGACCGGCCCTTCTCACGCGAACCAAAGTGGCGCTTCACGTCCAACAGCTTTGCCACTAACGCCATCGGTACCATCGCCATCGACCCGCGAAATCCTGACGTGATCTACGCGGGCACTGGTGAGCCCAATGCGTCAGCGGACTCGGCCGCTGGCCTGGGCCTCTATCGCAGCAGAAACGGCGGCGAAGACTGGGAGCACTTGTCATCCACACTCACCTTCTCCGGCCCGAGTGGGCCGGTCACGGTTTCGGACGGCTTCAACAACCTCTCGATCTCCGACATCGTGTTCGACCCGACCAGCCGGGGGACGTTTTACGTTGCCACCACTCTCGGTGTACGGGGCATCAGCGCCACCGTGGGCGGCGTGATCGCTGCGAACCTCGCCGCTCCGGGCCTCTACAAGACCACCGACGGCGGGTCGACCTTCAACCAGATCTGGAACGGTGGCGGAAGCTCCTGCGCCCCGTTCGGCGGCCCCTGCATCACCTCTTGGGGCGTCGACAAGGTTCAGCTCGATCCAGATGATCACACCATCATCTATGCGGCGGCCACCGACGTCGGCATCTGGCGCAGCTGGCAGATTGACAATGGCGGCGCCTTCACCCAAATTTTCTTCAGCCAAAATCAGGCCAATGTCGGTTCGGATCGTACCGACTTCGCTCTGACCGAACTGCCGAGCGGCAAGATGCGCATCTACGCGGCGACCGGCGCGACTGGGGCATTCTCTGGCTTCCCCGCGCCTCAGACGGCGTTCAGCCAAGTCTGGCGGATCGACGATGTAAAGCGTCCGGCGGCAACATTGATTGCCGAGGAGACCCTCGTCGTCCCAGGCGGACAACCGCCGGCACCGGGCGGCTGGAAGAATCTGACTAGCTCCGTGGTCGGCGACCCCGGTTACGCCACCTTCAATTTCTGCACCGGCCAGTGCTGGTATGACATTGGTATCTACACCCCGGCTCATCGTCCGGACACCGTCTTCGTCATTGGATCTTATTCCTACGGAGAGGCTTACACTCTCTCCAATGCCCGCGCCGTTCTCCGCTCCACGACTGCCGGTGAGCCCGACCCGAACAACAACAATGTCACTTTCACGGACCTCACGTTCGACGCACAAACGCCCGATCCAACCAGCCCCGACTACTTGTCGCTAACCACCGCCATCCACCCCGACCAGCATGCTTTCGTGTTCTCACCGGGTAACCCGGACATCTGGTTCGAAGGCTCCGACGGTGGCCTTGTCCGCTCCAGTGGTGAGTACGCTTCCATTTCGAATACTTGCGTGTCCCGTGTCGGAACCCCCGCCCAGCTCACCACTTGCCAGCAACTCCTTTCGGCGGTGCCGACCCACAACTTCAGCCTGAACGCCGGTCTGGTGACTCTGCAGTTCCAGCACCTGTCGATCAACCCGAGCAATCCCCTTGGCGAACTGCAGGGAGGGACGCAGGACAACGGCACGTTCCAGTTCGAGGGCTCGCCCAAGGTCTGGTTCGAGAGCATAGGGGGCGATGGCGGCCTCTCCGGCTTCGACGCCAGCAACCCCACGAACCGTTTCCACACATTCTTCGGCAGCAGCACCGACATCAATCTCGCCGGTGGCGATCCCTTCCAATGGTTCTTCATCAGCGACCCGCTGCGCAAGTCGCATGAGAATGTTCGCTTCTATATGCCCATCATCGCTGACCCGCGTGCTGACCGCGGCGGCACCATGTTCACCGGCCTGCAGTGGGTCTGGCGCACGACTGACAATGGCGGCGACCCCACGTTTCTGGCGAATAACTGCAACGAGTTTGGTCCCTTCACCGGATCAGGCAAATGCGGCGACTGGAAGCATGTGGGCAACCGCCGGCTGACCGGCGGAACGGTATCTTGGGTCACGCGCGCAAGCGGCGATACCGGAACGCTTTGGGCTGGGACCGCGAGTGGTCGTGTCTACATCTTCAAGGGCGTGGATGCTGCGGACCCGTCAACCGCCAGCGAATCCGAAGTCTCGGACGCGCTCGTTGCCAGCAACACGACTCCAGTACGCTTTATCTCCGGCATCGTGATCGATCCCGCCAACTCGAACCACGGATGGGTTTCCTACGGCGGCTACAACTTGGTCCATCCGTCCACGCAAACGGCGGTCCCTGGTCACGTATTTGAGGTCACATGGGATGGCGTTTCCGCATTTGCCACCTTCACCCTGCTCGACGGCATCGGCGACGGCTCGCTCGGCGACCTGCCGGTCAACACCATGGTGCGGGATGACGCTACCGGAGACCTCTTCGTCGGCACCGATTTCGGAGTGTTGCGCCGCGACGCTAAGACCGGCCACTGGCACACCGCCGCAAAAGGTTTGCCGATGGTTGAGGTTTCCAGCCTCTCCATCAATGCGTCCCAGCGTGTGCTCTACGCCGCCACCCACGGCCGGAGCGCGTGGAAGTTGGACCTGAAGTAAAGGTAACGTCACGCACCGGTTAGCAGTAAGTCGCGGGCCTTCCGTTAAAACGGGAGGCCTGCCAGCGTGGCCTGTCTTTCGCCAGTGCCGGTATCCGTGTAAGGGCAAATGAGTCAGACCGCTCAGTGACAGGCCGTCCATGCGTTAGGAGGGGCAGATTTTGAGGGCGATGGGACACAGAGTTGGGCCCAGTCTCAGAAGCCACGAGTGCGGCAACTCGCTAACTGTTCCAAAGATTTGGCTCCCCGGGCTAGATTCGAACTAGCAACCCTTCGGTTAACAGCCTTGAGACCAACTTAATCACGATTTGCCGGAGCCGAGACAAATCGAGGGGAATCAGCAAGTTCTGATCAAATGCAGCTAATTCAGATTCACCTTCTCTTTTCAGTTTTTGCCGTCATTTGCCGCCATTCATCACAATTCGCATGACACTGGTATGACACCAACCTGTGTTCACCTAGCAGCTCGGAGCGGCGAACGGCGAAATCATCCGCGATGAATTGGAGCGCATTCCTACTTAGTTGACGTGCGTGCCCGCTACCGAGCCGACCTTGCCCGACAGCCAAAGCCCTCGATATAGTAGCTGGCTCATGGCAGGCTGAGACCGCCGCTCCCTGCCTTGCACTCAACCCGAGGAGTTCGTTGTCACTGTGTCGAAGACAAACGCAGCCAAGTCGAAGAAATCAGAAAAAGGCAAATTGCGGATCGGCGATGATTGGAATGCTATCCGTATCATCGCACTCTCGCAAAGCAATCCACTCAAGGCCATCGCGGAGCTGGTCGAAAACAGCATCGATGCGCGTGCCAAGATCATTACCATCACGCGCGGCCGCGAGCAAGGCGAGCACTATCTAACGGTCAAGGACGATGGCGACGGTGTCCCGCGCGATCTGAACGGGCTGCCTGATTTCAAGTACGTCGCAACTCATATCTGCGACTCGGTCAAGCGACGCTTGAAAGCAGACGGCGCTGGAGGCGGCTTACAAGGGGAATTTGGCATCGGTCTTTTGAGCTTCTGGACCGTGGGCGACACGCTCACGATGACTTCTTCCGGTACCGATCAGCGGGTCTATCAGATGGTTATGAGCAAAGGGGATCCTCGCTACATCGTGAAGCTTCGACGGGTGCTCTTTGCTGAGCGGGGCACCGAACTCAAGATCAGGCCCTTGCTCGAGGGCATTCGCGGATTAAGCGGCGAGAAAATCCAGTGGTATCTGGCCTCAGAGCTGCGCGACCGTATTCGCAATACGCAAGTTCGTGTAACGGTGATCGATAAACTTGCGCGCAAGCAGTACCAAGTCGAGCCGCGACAGTTCGAAGGCCGCTTGCTCCACCAACTGCCGACGATTCGGTCGCCATTCGGCGAGGCGTATGCCGAATTGTATCTCACGGAGCCGGCCGAGGACTCCCGGGTCGCCCTTACCCGAGATGGTACGCGGGTGATCGCCGATATCGGAACGCTGCCCGGTTTGGAGCGCCCGCCGTGGAGTTCTCGTTACTTGCAGGGCTTGATCGACGTGCCCTACCTTAGCCTCACACCCAGCACGCGTTCCGGGATCGTGCACGATGAACGCTATGGGGCCTTCTTGGAAGCTTTAGTGCCGCTGGAAGCACACCTCAGTAACCTCATCGACGCACAGTGCCGGGCCGAGGAAGAACAGGCAAACAGGGAATCCCTGCGTGCCATCCAACGTGCGTTTCGCGAGGCCATGCTGGTCTTGCCGCGCGAGGAATACGACTGGTTTGACATCCAGTCGCGCTCGGCGCAAGCGGTCGGTGCCGAAGTGCCACCGGAGCGAGGCGTAGAGGCCCCAAGTGCAGAGGAAGAGGGGGGCGTTCCGGAACCGAGCGGAGGCGAATCTACCCAGCGCCAATTCTTCGACCATGCGGGGCCTCTGTACACCGTCGTGATTTCACCAGCGGGAAGCACCTTGACAGTGAGCCAAAGCCGCCGCTTGCGCGCGCTGCCCCGGGATCGTTCGCGCCGGCGAGTCGAGCAGGACTTAACATTTGCCTGGAAGATCGTCGAAGGGGGTGGCACTCTATCGTCCACGTCCGATCAAGAAGTGAGCTTCGAGGCTCCCTCGTCGCCGGTTCTCGTGCGTTTGTCCGTCGCCGTCTCACAGCGCGACTTGCGGTGTAGTGCCGAGGCGCTGATCACCGTTACCGACAGCCTTGATGTGGCCGTAGGCCCGGCTGTCGTCAATGCACGCGGCTTGCCGGGCTACACGTTTGAACGGGCTGGCGGAGAACTGTGGCGCTCGCGATTTGATGCTGGGCGCAACCTGATCGTCGTGAATAGCGGGCATCGCGATTTTGTTTTCGCCACGCGCAGTCGCGCGCTCCAGCTGCGTTACCTTGTGCGGCTCTATGTCAAGGAGCTGGTGCTCAAGAACTTTGCGGGTCTGCCGGTCGAACAAGTGGTGGAGCGCATGATTGAGCTCTCGCTGTATGTCGAAGAGAAATTGAAGTCCATGTGAAGGGTTGTGCCAGAAACGCCTGAATGGAGTTTCCTTTAGCACCATAGGATAAAGAGCCCTATTGGAAGGCGGTCGGCATGGGCCACAATCAAGACGCGGCCGCTCCGCTCTTCCGAGGGCGAGTGATCCGGGTCATGATACGTCACCGCCGACGGATCGGCAAAACTGTAGCGGCCTCGTGAAATGAGACCCGGTGCTTTCTGTTATTCTGCGTTGCTTTGTCCCGTTTGTGTGAAGGCATTGCAAAATATGCGATTCTACCGTATATTATAAACGTGTGGATACCACGGGACATTGAGCCTAGGCTGCAACGATCTGTCCGCACCCGTCCCGTCGTGGTGCTCACAGGAGCGCGCCAGACCGGCAAGACTTCCACCCTGCTGCGGCTATTTCCGAAGTATGGGTTTGTCTCCCTGGACCTGCCGACCGAAGCAGAACAAGCGGAAAAGGAACCACAAAACTTCCTTGGTCGCCACCCGTCGCCAGTGATCATTGACGAGGTGCAGTACGCTCCACGCCTATTCCGGCATCTCAAGGTGGTTGTGGACGCGAGTCGCGCCCGCAACGGCCAGTTCCTGCTTACAGGTTCACAGAAATTTACATTGATGAAGAGTGTGTCTGAATCTCTGGCCGGGAGGGCGGATATTACGGAACTCGAGACGCTTTCCTTTGGCGAGATTCACTCCATAAGGCCATCAACCACGATCGAGACGATCATCGTTCGGGGCGGTTTTCCCGAGCTGCACGCGAACCCGGACATTGACCAGGTTGCCTTCTATAACTCCTATCTTGCCACCTACCTGGAACGTGACGTGCGGTCACTGGCCAACGTTGGTAACCTGCGAGACTTCGAGCGTTTTCTACGCGCTTGCGCCTTGCGTTCTGCAAACTTGCTAAACAAAGCTGATCTCGCGCGTGACGTCGGTATCGCTCCTTCCACGGCCAATCATTGGTTATCCACGCTCGAGGCTTCGGGGCAGGTGGTGCTCCTTGAACCATGGTTTTCAAACCGTACCAAGTCGATCGTCAAGAGCCCTAAACTCTACTTAGCAGACACCGGCCTGCTTTGCGCTCTATTGAACATCCGTACTGAAGATGCTCTCCACCAATCACCTGCGGCGGGCGCAATCTGGGAAACGTTTGTTTTTGCTCAACTGCGTAGTCGAGAACGCCGCGCCGGACGTGTCGGCAGTCTATTTTTCTGGCGTGACCGTACACGCGAAGTGGACTTCGTTGTTGATGTCGGCGGACAGTTGGACCTTTTCGAAGCGAAGTGGACCGAACTTCCGGGTGACGGAGATACGGTAAACCTCAATTTCGCGCGCGCAGTTGTGGGTAAGTCGCGAGTGACCGGGGGTGCGGTTATCTCTCGCACCCCCAATAGTTTTCCTCTCAGCAGTGGATTCCGCGCACTGCCAGTGTCCGAATTGGGATGAGGCAAATCGTTGTTTTGGAACTGGTTGATCCTTTGCAAGTTGAGCTGGACGTCGGGTTGGCACTTCCCACTGAGATGCCGAAGTTGCATTGTATTTCACTTACAGCACAGATTTTTAACTCGTTACGTTGGTGATTCTGTTTCAAGAGGAAAAATGGCTCCCCGGGCTAGATTCGAACTAGCAACCCTTCGGTTAACAGCCGAGTGGATCAAAAATCTAAGTGCCGCGTTTGGTGTCGCTTGCATGAAATCGGGAGCCATTCTGACCCTCTTAGCTGCACCCAATCCTGCACCCAAGAGGCACTTGTAAATAGTTCGCGACACTTGAAGCGCTATTCCTACAACACGGCTTCAGATAACTTCCGTGTAGCCGACCATCCTGGAGTGTTCTTAACATGCCGATTGACGTACGAACCTCGGGGTTTTCGCTCGCTTATAGTCTTGCCACCGCCATCTCTGGCGGCTTTACACCCGCGATTAGCAACTATTTGATTCATCTCACCGGGAATCGCAGGTTTGTGGCTATCCTTGGCCGCCGCATGCGGACTTGTCGCAGCACTTCTTGCCAGGCCTCAGCAGGAAAAGGAAGGGGATTGCCCTAGCGATCTCCCAGGCCAGCTTGAAAAGGCAACCGAACGACTGGCCTCTGACGGAGAGGTTCGTTCGGATGATCATCACTGTCGAGGACGCAGAACGCCTTCAACGCGCGGATCAACATCCATCTCAATCACAAACCAACTACAGATTTCTCCATCTCCCGGCGGCAGATACAGTCGCTAGCCCCGCAACTACCCATCGAAGCGCAGCACTCGCCCACATCATCTCCCGGGTTATGGCTGAGGCCGGAAGGCCCCAAGCCCCCATCATGGTTGGACAGTGATGTCCAGTGCGGCGGCCCCTGGCGGATCATATTTGCGGCGATGCGTGTCGCCCTCAGCCGCAACCGTTAAGTTGTATGTCCCGGCTGTGGGCCAGACCAGGCCGAGCGCAAAAGCCTTCACGGGGTCAAACTCACAGGAGGCCAGCCCGGACTGCAGGTTGCAGGGTGTTGATAAGGATCCAGTTCTACTGCGGAATGACATTGAGGACACCGAGTTGGGAGCCCAGCGCCTGGTTCGACGAGACCGTTACAGTCGCTTGGCACCCGTTCGGATGCTCAGCTTTCGAACAGGCCCCGAGGATCACTTCGAAACTGAAGTTGTTAAGGTCAGGTCGGTAGCCTGTCGCGTTCCACACGCAAAAGCGAGTAGGATTCTGGAACGGACCTGCTCCTTGGTTGGAGCAATCTTGCTCACGGATTGCCGGGTTGTTTGGCCCTTGGACCGCGACGCTGCCTTTGGATGAGTCAACACTTCCTCCATAACTTACGTCTAGCCATGCATTCTCACTTTGCCAATCCGTAGGCGCAGGTGGCGAGTCGAACGACACCCATACCTTGACTTTTTGGCCGACTAAGCTATTCACGGTTGCCGGGTTCTGTGCGGCGTCGGCGGCATCACCAAAACCGATGTTCAAGATCCGCGCGGGAAGGACCACAAACGTGGTTTGCAGGGTGGTTCCCGAGACTGGATCGTGAACCGATACGGTGTGGTTCTCAGTTCTTGGCACGGGTTCGAAGTAGCCGTAAAGAGCCTGGTAGCCGCTGAGCTGGCCCGCAGTCTGCCCAGGTGAAATATCTATGGGCCCCCACCCAAAAGGAGCTGAGGTATGGTGGAGCCGTCCAGGTTCCGAAACCCCGATTTTCGTGTCTTGGGCTTGCGGACTGGATAAGTGAATGAGGAGCCCGTGATCCGTGTAAGGGCTGGGTCCTTGCCACGGCGTTATCGTGCATGTCCTCGCGCCCGGCGCCGTCAAGTTGGCTCCGCCAACATAGCATCCAAAATCCTTGATCATCGCCGGAGTCAATTGCACCGTGGCGCTCTTGCTCACGTTTTGATACGACACAGTGAGGGTGATGGAACCCCCTTGCGCGTCAGCGATTGTGGGAACTTGGAAAGCCGCGCGATCCATTCCCGCGCCCACGACGACGGATTGCGATGAGACCAACAGAGGCTTGTCCGCCGTGAGCTGCAATTGGATCCCTTGCGACTGCACACCGCCGCCGGCGCGTTCGAGCGTCATGGGCGCTTTCCCGTCCAGCGATACCTTGCACGGAACCGGTGTCCCGGACGGGAGCTTATCCGGAGCGCAGTCGAATGCTGAGAGCTGGGAGGGTCGCACCGTGAGCTTCGCTGTTAGAACCTCGTTGCCGCCTCGGGCGTTCGCCTTGATATTCACTTCCGTGGCCTGAGCGATTCCGGAAGTCGCAATCGCAAACGTCGCGAACTGATTGGAAACGGAAATGGTAGCGGGAATGGAGACTACGCCCGGCTTGTCGCTCGACAATTCCACGATCACGGGAGTCTTGGGACTGTCAGCGGTGAGTGTCACGTTCCCGGCGCCTTCTTGACCGCCCGGGATAGGCTTCGAGGTAACACTAAGAGCCTGGATCTTCGCCGTGGGTATCGCGCCACGCTCCGCGATTGCTGTAGACACACTTAGGGCTGGTGGGGATGGCTTAGCTGACGTCGCGGCGTTGGGAGCAGGCTGCGGGGCGGCCGGCGCAGCGCTGGGTGAAGGGCTTTTCTGTGGAGCCGCCGCAGCGGTGGGGCCGCTCGCGATCGTGCAGCATACGGTTTTGCCGTCCAGCGAGACTTGTCGCGTCTTGAAATTGGCCCATACAGGTTGAGCTACATGGAGACTCTGGATGGGAATCG
>DATDGB010000052.1:0-1734 GCA_036522305.1 Candidatus Acidiferrum sp.
AGCATATTGGCAATGTGCTTCACGTAGGCAGCGCGAAGCTGGCGCGATTTGTCGTCGTCCTTCAAGTAATAGTCGCGCTCCGGCAAACCGAGTCCGCCCTGGGAAACGCTACCGATGACCACGCTGCTGTCCTTGAGGTCCTGGCGCGATGTGAAGCGAAAGAGCGTGTTCACACCCATACCGTGCAGGCGTTCGGCTTCAGCCTGCAAGTCCGCGACGGTCTTGATATCCGCGATGCGCGCCAGCTCCGGTTCGATCGGTTTCGTCCCCGCGGCCTCAATCGCCGCGGTGTCCATACAGCCGGCGTAAAAATCGCCAATCTTCTGTTCGTTGGATCCTGGAGCGGCCTTAGCCTTGGCGGCATCCTCGAGAATCTGGCGAAGATTCTGCTGGTTCTGATCCGCAAGACGCGTGAAGCTGCCATAAGTCGAGTATTCCGGCGGAATTGGGTTGGCCTTCATCCATCCGCCCATGGCGAACTGATAGAAGTCGTCGCAAGGCTTGCAGGTTTTGTCGAGATTCGTGGTTTCAAATCCCCACGAACTTGGCTTATCCGCCGCGCCGGGCGAGGCGCGCAGACCGATGCCTGCCAGCGCTAGCGCCAGAACACACACGACTGCAAGGATGCATCCGCCAGAAAGAAATCGCTTTGACATGGTCTACCCCTGTATGGATTAAATGCGGAACCGCGGCAGTCGCCACTCGTTACGGAATTCAACTGCCTTACGATCTGTCTGTGGGACGCATGAAGCGCCAACAGCGTTTCGCGAGAGTTGAATGCAACCTCTAGAATCCACCGGAACCCAGAATTCAATAGATTCCATGAGTCGAGCCAACGGCCTTGAGTTCGCCTTTCTCGGCGAACAATGCGTAATCGTCGCCGCCGGTTCCTTTCCACTCCCGCACGTTGAAGGAGGCGCCTGGGGGGGCGCGGTGAACTGCGATCCCGCTGAAATGCAGCGGCGTCTTCCTGCGGCAGGCCTCCGGCGCATTCTTGACCGCAAGGAAATAAGCCGGCCCTTCACCGGCGACTTTTGCGCTCCCGTCCGGCTCAAGAAGCACCGCGGCGTTTTCCTCAACGGCAATCGCCCGGACCTCCTTGGCCCAGCCATCCTGCAAAATGCGCGCCAGAAACACCACCAGCCGGCCCATGCGGTCGCGTTTGGCAAAGTGCGTGTCGGTAATCGTTCCGTCCAGAAGCGGAATGCGCAGAAAATCGCGCGAGATCGTAACTTTGTTTCCGTAGGGATCGGCAAGCGCCTCGGGGGAATGAATCGTATCGATGATCGACGCAAACGAAAACTCTCCCAGGACTGCCAGGCCCGCGCTGGAGCCCCCGACGGGTTTGCCCGCCGCGATGTGGCGGTTGAGCGCGTCCTGGACTGGCGTGTCCTGCCAGAAGCGAATATAATTTGATTGGTCGCCCCCGGCGAAAAAAATGGATTCCGCATGCGCGATGATCTCCACAATCTTCGGATCATCGGAATCCTCGCGCTCGGTGAAGACGATCGTTCCCACGGAATTCAGCGGACACACCGCCAGGGTTTCCTTGTTCACCTGCTGGGCGTAGTCATCCTCCGTGTTGGCCCGAAGGATGAGAAAATCACCGCCATTGGCGCGCTCGCACAAGAATCGGAATGCCGCATCTTGCTTTGCTCCGCCACCCATGAGCGCGAATCCTCCGCGTGGCTTGGCAGAGCTGTCCACGGAGTTACCCGCGCGGAAGTATTTCCA
>DATDGB010000053.1:0-16402 GCA_036522305.1 Candidatus Acidiferrum sp.
ATGAAATCCTACAGATCCTCAGCCTGACCATGTTCGAGAAAATCCCGTTGGATCAACTACTTGCACAAACGATGAGCGACAAAATTCAACCGGTTCTCGATAACCAATTGATTTTGTTCGCATAACGTTGGGACACTAATGTGCTCGGATACATAACCATATATTCTGTTCCTACGCTCGTGAATGCCTTCGCCCGCCCAAGTCCCCTGAAGAGCAGATTAGTGATTTTTGCCTGGGCTTCCTCGGTTTCGATGCTGATCTTTCTCGCCGCCGTATGGATACTTTGGAGTACCTACAAAGAAGGGATTCGCAGCGTAACTTCTTCGCTGCCCGAGGTCGGACCTGACGTCATGAGCCGGCTAAGCGATATCGCTCGTCCAAAAAGAACCATAGTCTTCATGATGCTTGCCGCGGGTGCGATCCTTTTCGGTACGGCATTATTGGGGGCCTGGTATCATTTTCACAGATGAACGGGCGTGTCCATGTGGAGCGCATCAACCACTTTGTGAAACTCCTGCTCTAATTCCGGCTTCTCTCACTTGTCCGCATCAAAAATGTAAACGCCGATGTCCCCCGTTAACTCAACCGGATTGCGTGAATTGAACGAGGTTCGCGAGTGTCTCTCTCGCTGCGCTTGAGGAGATTACGAAACTGGCGAGCCCCGCTCCTTCGAGAAAATTGTCAGCCACCCCGGCAGCGACAAGCGCCGCGGCTGCATTGATCACTACAATATCCCGCGCCGGCCCGGCTTCGCCTTCCAGAATGCGCCGGAACAGCGCCGCATTTTCCGTCGCTGTTCCACCACGAATGGCTTCGAGCGGCGCGCGTTCCACGCCGAACTCTTCAGGCGCCACGGTGAACCGCCGAACGCTGCCGCCCCGAACTTCGGCGACCAGGGAATCTCCCGACAACGAAATCTCATCCAGACCGCCCGCGCCGTGCACCACAAAGGCGCGCTCAACGCCAAGCTCCACCAGTGCTGCTGCCACCAGGTCGATCGCATCCGTGGAAAAAACACCCAGCACTTGCGACTGCGCGCCAGCAGGATTCGTGAGCGGCCCGAGCAAATTGAAAACCGTTCGCTCACCGATCAGTTTTCGCGCCGGCGCGGCATGCCGTGTGGCAGTGTGCGCCGCTTGTGCGAACAAAAATCCAATGCCGATCTCCCGGATAGCTCGCCCATACCGTTCGAACGGGAGGTCGATCCGCACTCCGAGTGCTTCCAGGACGTCCGCCGAACCGCTCTGCGAACTAGCCGCGCGATTCCCATGCTTGGCGACGCGCGCGCCCGCTGCGGCCGCAACGACTGCCGCCGTCGTCGAAATATTAAACGTGTTCGTGCCGTCGCCCCCGGTTCCGCACGTGTCCACCATGTTCGCGGGCAGCGCTTCGCCCTCCGCAAACACGCGCGTGGCATGCCGCCGCATCACCTGCGCAAATCCCGCGAGTTCTTGCACTTCAACGCGGCGCTTGTTGAGAGCCACAAGCAACCGCACAATCTTGTTCGTCGCCATGCGTCCCGAAAGCAGCTCTTCCATCACCGCTTCCGCGTCTGCGCGCTGCAAGGCGTGCCCGGCCTCAACTCGCTCAATCAGCGTCAAGGTCATCGCAACGCCGCCACAGAGTCGCCGATGGGCCCACAATGAACGCTGTGTTTTTCTGTCAATTCCAATGCCATTTCACGCGTCCTTGCTCCGTTTCCGCCTTGCTAGTAAACTTCTATGTTTCAAGTGCCGTCAAAATTCTAACACTAGCAGACTGTCTCAAAGTCGAACGGAAAACGGAACCTCGATGAAGATTCATGAATATCAAGCCAAAGCGATCCTCGCCCGATATGGTGTTACCACTCCCCGCGGCGAAGTCGTCTTCACCAAGGATGAAGCGCGCGAGGCAGCCCACCGCCTGAGGTCACATGCCACGGTCGTTGTCGTCAAAGCGCAGATCCATGCCGGCGGCCGCGGCAAAGGCGGCGGCGTAAAGTTGGCACGTTCCTCGGACGAAGCCGCCGATCTCGCTAGCCACATGCTCGGCATGAAACTCGTCACTCACCAAACCGGTCCTGGTGGCCGCATCGTCAAGCGGTTGCTCATCGAAGAAGGCCTCGATATAAAACGCGAACTTTATCTTGGCTTGCTCGTCGATCGCGCTACCGGCCACGTCATCTTCATGGCTAGCGCCGCCGGCGGCATGGAAATCGAAGAAGTCGCCAAGGAAAACCCCGGCGCTATTTTGCGCGAACCGATTCATCCCGCGCTCGGTTTGCAGGCTTATCAAGCCCGCAAAATCGCCTTCGGCCTCGGCTTGCCGGGCGAAGTCGCGAACTCCGCAATCCCGTTCCTCCAGGCGCTTTACCGCGCTTTCATCGATACCGACGCATCGATGCTCGAAATCAATCCCTGCGTGCTCACCGGCGATGGCAAGCTTGTTGCGCTCGACGCGAAGATGACTTTCGACGATAACGCGCTTTTCCGCCATAAGGAGCTTCGCGAACTCCGCGACCTCGATGAAGAGGATCCTCTCGAAGTCGAAGCCTCCAAGTATGGCCTCAACTACATCAAGCTCGACGGCAGCGTGGCCTGCATGGTCAATGGCGCCGGTCTGGCCATGGCCACCATGGACATCATCAAGTATGCCGGCGGCTCGCCCGCAAATTTTCTCGACGTCGGCGGCGGCGCCTCTGCCGAGCAGGTGAAGAATGCTTTCCGCATCCTTATGAGCGATCCGGCTGTGAAAGCCGTCTTCATCAATATTTTTGGCGGCATCCTTCGGTGCGATGTTCTCGCCACTGGCGTCGTTTCCGCTGCCAAGGATCTGAAATTGACCGTCCCCGTCGTCGTTCGAATGGAAGGCACCAATGTGGAAGTTGGCCAGCAGATTCTCCGTGACAGCGGCCTCAATTTCACTATCGCTGACGGCATGAAGGACGGCGCTCAAAAGGTCGTGGCTCTCGCGGGAGGTGCGCGATGAGCGTCCTGGTCAACGCAAAAACGCGCCTGATCGTTCAAGGATTCACCGGGCGCGAAGGCACCTTTCATGCGCAACAAATGATTGAGTACGGCACCAATGTGGTCAGCGGCGTGACGCCGGGCAAAGGTGGAACGAAACATCTGGAACGCCCCGTATTCAATACCGTCGCCGAGGCTGCGAAAGCGACCGGCGCGAACGCCTCCGTCATTTTCGTTCCTCCGCAGTACGCCGCTGACGCGATTCTGGAAGCTGCTGACGCCGAGCTTCCGCTCACCGTGTGCATCACGGAAGGCATTCCCGCCCTCGACATGGTGCGTGTTGCCTCGGTCGTTGATTTCAAGAAGACGCGCCTCATCGGCCCGAACTGCCCGGGAATCATCTCGCCCGGCAAATGCAAAATCGGCATCATGCCCGGCCGCATCCATAAGCAGGGAAATGTGGGCGTGGTCAGCCGCAGCGGCACGCTAACCTACGAAGCCGTCCATCAATTGACGCAGCTCGGCATTGGTCAGTCCACCTGTATCGGCATCGGCGGCGATCCCATCATCGGCACGACGTTTCTCGACTCCATCCAGTTTTTCAATGATGATCCGGATACTCATGCCATCATTTTGATTGGCGAAATCGGCGGCAACGCCGAAGAGCGCGCCTCCGAGTGGATCAAGGCGAACGTGAAGAAGCCCGTCGTCGGCTTCATCGCCGGGCAAACCGCGCCGCCGGGACGCCGCATGGGCCACGCCGGCGCCATCATCAGCGGCGGCCAGGGCACCGCCAAAGATAAGTACGCTGCGATGGCCGCCGCTGGAATCCGTACCGTCGAAACTCCCGCGGACCTGGGTAGCACTCTCGCCGCCGCCTTGAAATAAAGAGACTGTAGCTCGGGCCTTCAGGCCCGAGGCTTTTTCCCGATTTTGCAACGCCGGTATCTAGCCGTCCGCACTTAAATCCTCTGGAGGAAATGTTCGTGTCCATCGAGCGCACGTTCGCAATCATCAAACCCGACGCCGTGAGTCGCGGCCAGCAAGGTGAAATTTTTTCCCGTATACACAAGGCTGGCTTCAAAATCGTCGCTATCAAATCCATGCGCCTTACGAAAGAGGAAGCCGGAGGCTTCTACGCTGTCCACAAAGAACGTCCCTTCTTTGGCGAACTCACCGACTTCATGAGCTCCGGAAAAATCTTCGCCCTGGTCCTCGAAGCCGATGGTGCCATCCTCAAGTGGCGCGACACCATGGGTGCCACCGATCCCAAGAAAGCTGCCCCCGGCACCATTCGCCACGACCTCGGCGCCAGCATCGGCAACAATTGCACCCACGGCTCCGACGCCCCGGAAACCGCCGCCTTCGAAATCAGCTACTTCTTCTCCGGCCTCGAACTCATTTGATACCCCGGGCTGCCCAGACTTCGGTCTGTGCGCCTTTCCATTGATGAGCTACAGCCCGCCAATTCCAGGTTAGCGGCTGAAATCATCACGATCGCGTCTAAGGCCGGTCGGGACTCTTATAGTGCTGCTGCAACGCCAGCGGAATCGAAATCCCAGTGGCTGCCGCAGCAATCGCAATCAGCGCAAATGCTTTCCTACGCTTTCTGGGAGCCTTGGTGTTTTGGTCCTTGGAATTGTCACTGTCCGCCGGATCGAGCAGCACATTGTACGAATTGCCTTCCAAAATTAGCTCGCTCTCCTCGCGGTAAGAAACCTGTACCGAACCGCGCCGCGCGAGAACGATCAACTCTTTTGGGTTCAGAATCCGTACCCACATGATGACCCGTGCATTCGCGCCAGCCGAATCCGTGCGCCGAGCGCCTGGATTTCCGCCGCCCCTTCTGCTGCAGAAGAAAGCGTCATAGTGCCACTGCCAGACAAAAGTTCCGCTACCAACCCATTTCCCGCGCTGCTGGCATCGCCGCGCACGATCACACTGCTCTCTTCACCCATGGCTAGCGTCACGCCGCCACTGCGCAATTGCATTGTGCCGCGAGTTTCCGTGGAAAGCCGGTCGCCGCCATATACGTTTGTTCCTTCCGAAAGCAAATGGCCGCTCACACTCGCCCGGTCCGCCAGAACGACAATTCCAAGCACGTCCGGACTGGCGCGGCCGGGAATGCCTGCCAATAGAAGCGACATCACAATCGCTGGAAGGCGCTGGGTGCCCATCATGTGGTACCTCCCTATTGCATCAGCTTCGAAAATCGGGGTTGGCGGACAGCCCCTCCGATTGCCTACGGAGTAAATCGATGCGTACTATACAGCATGACTTAATATTATTGAATATAATTCATTTGAATAGAATTAGACGGCTGGACTGGCAGGGAGTGGCCGGCAATTTCAGCCGGCTATTCTTTCTGTGGCTGCGGATTGATCATCTCAATTTTTCTTCATTGAACGGGTTAGAGAGTAATGCCCTGACGCGAATCGCATGTTCCTTCGGCTGTAAGCGCCAAAGGCTTGCACTGGACGCTGGCGCGTCGGCGCGTTCTATCCTCTATAATATCTTCGTGGATCCGCTTCGCGAAATTGGCCGCACTCTCCTCGTTCTCGGCGGGTTATTGGTTGTCGTTGGCGCGCTTCTTTACTTTGGCGGTAGGCTCCCACTCCGGTTCGGCCGACTCCCCGGCGACATCGTGCATCGCGGCGAGCACACCACGTTTCACTTCCCCATCGTCACCTGCCTTCTTCTGAGTGCCGTCCTTACTCTTCTATTCTGGCTCGCTAGCCATCTCCGCAAGTGACTCGGTCTTTCCCTTTCTTAGCCTCATTTCTCGATTCTGAATTCCGCGCGAATAAACACCTTGATCCCTTCCTCTCCCGTCAACCTCAAGCAAACCAATTTCCCCTGATTCTCCAGATCAACGTGAAAATCAAAAAACGGGCAGCACTTGCTTTCCGCCACCACCCACTCAGCCAATTCCGCCAATGATACGTCCGCCGGGCCGAATTGGAATTCGTACCCTTTCTCCATCTCCACGGTCTCCTTCCGCAGCGACATCAGCTTTTCGCTCAATTGCTTATGCCTCGCCCTCTCTTCCGCCGTTAGCGCCTTCGTGTTGCAGTAAAACTTGCTTTGCACTGTTGTCATCTGCCTCTCCGGCTTTACTACGATTGCCGAGCCTTGTGCGGCCAGCCGCATCGCTCCACTGCTTCCGATCCATATCGCCAGCGTCACGATTGCCGCACCCTTTTTCGTCTGCGTCACAAACCGTTCGTTTCCATTCTTCATGGCGTTCCTCCAATTTAGGATTTGCCACGTCCCATCCCCAAATGCTAAAACTTAAACGCAGCTTTAAGTCAAGAGGGAACTCGCGGGTATTTTGCTTCAGGAAAGGTTAGGACTCATCATGAAAATCGGCCAACTCGCCCGCGCCGCTAACCTCAACGCCTCTGCCATCCGTTACTACGAAAAATGCGGCCTCCTCGCAGCTCCCCACCGGATTGGCGGACAGCGCCGTTACCCCGTCGACGCCGTCCATCGCGTCCTCCTCATCCGCTTCGCCAGCGATATGGGCTTTAGCCTCTCCGAAATCAAACTTTTCCTCAGCGGCCTCCGCGACAATACTCCCGTTGGCCCTCGCTGGAAAAAACTTGCCGATCGCAAGATCCTCGAAATTGAAGCAACCCTCGAGCGGTCCCTCCGCTTGAAATCACTTTTGCAACACCTCCTCCACTGCCGCTGCACCTCCCTGCAGGTCTGTGTCGAGCGTCTCAGCCTCAGCCCGACCCTCCGCTCCCTCGCCCGCCGCTCCAAATAACCTCGTCACTCTCTGCCGGTTGCAGTTCCTTCTGTCTTTCTTGGAGCCCGCCGACCCGCTCAGAAAGACTGCGGGAACCAACTAGCCTCGCCTGGTGTCTGTGAAGACAGCTCCCCGTGAAGGCCGCCTGGCGACATCACTGTCACCGTAGGCGGCTCTCAGGGACAAATTGAATCGTCACGCACGCAGTCCCTTCAACTCTCAGCGAACGCGGAACCGGCGCCATGATTCTTCTCATTCCGCAGGATGCCGACCAGAACCCCGCCCTCTTCCACCGCGACCAGTCCGACTCCGACGGCTCCTTCTCGATGGCGCCGCTGTTTCCCGGCCGGTACACTCTCCTCGCTGTTGAAAACGGCTGGGACCTCGAATGGTCCAATCCCGCCGTCTTCTTCAATTACCTCCCTAGCGGCCTACCCGTCGAAATCAAGCCCAACGCCGCCGCCAATTTCAACGCCAAGGTCCAATAGTCGCCGCCCATCTTCTCTCCCCGTCCGCGCCTCTGCCTACAAAAGTTGAGACGATCGGCAAATCCCCTGCGTCTAAATCCTCGGAGTCCTTATGAGATCAATACGCGTCCTTCCTATTTGCCTTGGCACCGTCGCCATTTTTCTTTCTCTCGGCCCTCAAGCCTTTGCACAGTCCAAACCTCCCGATCCCCCTCGGAAACCCTCGGCACCTGGGAAGGTGAATCCAAATGCACCATTCCCGATTCCCCTTGCCACGACGAGCACGTCATCTACGAAATCTCCACTGAAAAAGACAAGTCTGCCGCGGCCCCGCTGAAATTGGACGGCTACAAAATCGTGAACGGCGAACGCCAGTTCATGGGCACTCTCCACCGCGATTACGACTCCGCCAAAAAGAATCTCAGCTGCACCTTTCGCGGCAAAAGCTTCGACGACTGGCAATACACTCTCTCCGGCCTCACCCTCCAGGGCACTCTGACCACCGACGCCGGCAAAACCCTGTACCGCAAAATCACCGTGAAGAAGAATTCGAAGAATTGAAACAACGCGTTTGCAGATGTTCGAGTGTTTCGTTCGGGGTATACGTTACCTGCGAGCTTCGCAGCTGCCCGCTTTGGCCATCTGCGCAATAATTCCAATAGCTTCGTATTGGATCTTGCGATACCTTCCGCATCCACACGCAGGGGGTTTTCCCTTGGAATTGAGGCCGATATACGCCGCGCCGTTGCATGCTAGGCGGTCACTGAGCGCGCTTGTGAACGCCCTTCAGACCGCTCACTTCTTGCGCATCCAGACGCCCCACGTCACCGGCCCGGCTTCCTCATCGGTCATTGGGAGGCCCGCCACCTTAAGGGCCAGCTTCATCTGACCCTGATGGTAGCCCTCGTGCCAGACCATGTGCTGGAGCAGCAGGATCGGGTGGTCGTAGTGAAGGTCCATTTCCCGGCCTGCCTCCAACCTGCCCCTTACCGCGTCCCGCACAACCTTGGCGCTGTCGTTCAGCATCTGCGCGATGCGGTCAGGGTCACGCTCGGCCACCCACTCTTCTTCGGGCAGCTCTGCGGCGAACTCGGGGGCGTCCTCGAATACGAGCACAAGTCGCACAAAATGAATGTGTGTGAAGAGCTGCGCGATGGATGGGCTGCCCTCCATCGCCCTGGCCTCTAACCCGCCTTCGGGCAGGTTGCGAAGTAGGTTGACCAGGATGGTGTTGTTCCGGTCCCAAGAGTCCAGCAGAGCTTCAAGCAGGCGTTGGTCTGGTGCATCCAACATATCCACCCCGATTCGGTTTTGACGCCCGGCTAAGTCTTTGGCCAAGCCACCGAGTGAGATTCTATATCAACTGCGATTGGGTCTAAGTCCTCGTAAGTCGCATTGCTGGACCTGTGATATACCTCTGACGAATCGAAGTTACGCGTTTGCGCAAAAAAGGAGATTCCAAATGACCTCAAGCGCCATCTGGCAATTTTTGTGTTGCGCTTTACTCCTTTCCTCCTGCTCAGCAGTCTCTCTCGCACAGAACACGGAGCCCAAAGCTCCGCCGGTGATCGATGTTCACGTCCACGCCATTGACGGATTTCCCGGCGTCCCACCCATGTGCCCCAACACCTCGAAGTTCACCGCATCCGATCCTAAAGCGAAAGAAGAGTCCTTCGGTTGGGTGAAAGAGCCTTGCACCCCGGCGCTCTACCCGTCCGCTCCGGGCGAGTATATGAAGGATGTTCTCGCGGAGATGGAGCGCCTCAACGTCACCGCGGTTGTCTTTGGCGATCCCAAGAGCGTGCAGAAATGGAAAGATGCTGGATCTGCCAGGATCATCCCCGGCACATCGTTCAGTAACGGGATGGCTCCCGGCCAGCGCATCGCCCTCGAAGAATTGCGAAAAGACTTCATCAACGGCGGTTTCAAAGTCATGGGTGAGATTGGCCTCCAATATGAGGGTATCTCACCCAGCGATCCCTCTGTCGATGCCTACTTCGCTCTCGCCGAGGAACTGGATATTCCCGTAGCCATCCATATGGGCACCGGCGGCTCAGGACGGGCAAACGTGGCGATGCCAAATTTCCGTGGCTCGATGGGGAATCCGCTTCTGCTTGAGGAACTCCTGGCGCGCCACCCGAAACTGCGTGTGCAAGTGATGCACGCCGGCTATCCCATGATCGACAATATGCTCACCCTGCTGCAGGCCAACTCCCACGTCTACGTGGACGTTGCCGGACTCATCTGGAGCTATCCGATCAAGGAAGTCAATCGCTACATCGAGCGGCTCGTGGATGCCGGATTCGAGGACCGCGTGATGTTCGGAACCGACCAACTGCTCTGGCCCAAGCTGATGGCCTACTCGATCGGCATCATTCAGAACGCCGATTACCTGACGCCCCAACAGAAACGCGACATCCTGTACAACAACGCCGCGCGATTTTTGCGGATGGATACTGTTCAGGGCAAGTGAGCTCCTCTTGAGGAATCGCAACGCGCTTGTTTCAATGCTCGGCCAAGTGGCCGTCACCTGTTCGCATTGCCGGCCATCTGACTTGCCAGGACTGCACCTTTCCGGTTGGCGCGTTCATCAGGAGTTGGGCTTTTTCGTGGCAGACTAGTCAAATGAAAATGAGCGACCACTACGGATTCCTATTCGTATTCGTCATAATGTTTCTTTCTGGGCTTTATTCGGTAATCAATCCGAAGGCCGTCAAGAAGGAAAACGCGGATGTACCGGATTTCCCCAAGACGGGATTCTCGTGGATGCCAGTATGGGGATGGAGATTGATGGGAATCGCACTCCTTGCGGTATCTGGATTTTCCCTATATCTGTTTCTAAGGCACTAAGGCGCTTCAAAGAAGCTACTTTGCTGGCCACGCGATTTGACCACCGCGGCGGTAGGCTAGGTTCGCGATGTGGCCGGCGCGCGCTGCGGAAACCCCGGTTTCGACTGGCGCGTTTGGTTCTTTGCGGCTTCTGACGCAGTCAAAAAAGTTTTGCATGTGGTCGATCGTGCCGTCACGAAAACTGTCTGCCTTCACGACCGGATTCTCTTTGCCCGACACGCCTTCGTGATAAACGCCGAAGCCACTCCGGTTGAGCTTCAACGTTGCCTCTGTGCCGCGGAATTCCAGGCCGCCATCGTCGATCGAGGACGCCATCATCCCCTCATACACCACATCGAATCCCGGATAGCGGAATGCCGCCTGAATGGTGTCGGGGCAATCCCATTGCTCGAAGATCAACTTATCGGCAAGGATTTGCGCCTCTTTGGGCTGATCGGATTTCATCGCCCAGTGCGCGACGTCGATCCAATGCGTGAAGAGATCCGTCATCGCGCCGCCGCCAAAGTTCCAAAACCAGCGCCAGCGGTAGAACTTTTCTTCGCTGAAAGGCTGATCGGGAGCTCCGCCGAGCCATTGCTTCCAATCCAGCACTTGGACATCGATCGCTTTGCGCTCCCTCCACGCCAGGTAGTTCTGCCACCAATAGGTCCTCACCTGCGCCACGCGGCCAAGGCTGCCGCCCTGAATGAGATCCACGGCGTCGCGAAAATGGCTCCAGCTGCGCTGCTGCATGCCGCATTGCAATATTTGTTTGCTGGAGCGGACCGCACGCGTGAGTGTCGCGCCTTCCTCAAAGGTGTGGGTCACCGGCTTTTCCAGATAGACGTCCATGCCGGCGGCGATGGCGTCGACAGCCATGCGCACATGCCAATGGTCGGGGGAGGCGATAATGACAGCGTCCAGCTTCTGCTGGAGAAGCTCGCGATAATCCGTGTGGATTGTCGCCGTGCCCTTTGATCGTTCTTTTATCGCGTCGCGCCGCGGCCCATAGACGTCGCTCACCGCGGCGATCTGGTAGCTGCCGGCCTTGTCGGCGGCATTGAGCAGGTCGTTCATCCGTCCGCCAGCGCCGATAACTCCCACGCGCAGCGTCTCGGAAGCGCCCAAGACTCGGGTTGATGCCAGAGCTGTCAGCCCGCCTGCGATAAGAAAAGTGCGACGATCAAGTTGGTATTTCATGGAGAGCATCTTAGCGGGTCACGACAAAGGAGGAAAGTGGCAGAGTGCAATTTTGCTTTTCTGAGAATCACGCCACGCGAGGCGCTAGACCCCGGGTTGAGAATCGTTGCGCATTCTTGCAATGTCCTTGGTCGGCGCGCTCCCGAAGAAGCGGCTGTATTCTCTGCTGAACTGCGAAGCGCTTAAATAGCCCACTCGTTGACCCGCACTACCCGCATCCATCATCGCCGACAACATGAGACGCCTCGCCTCTTGAAGACGCAGCACCTTTTGATAGTGGAGCGGGCTCATCGAAGTGACGGACTTAAAGTGCTCGTGGAACGAGGAGACACTCATGTGCACCAGTTCGGCGAGCTCTCCGACCTTCATGGGTTGAGCGAAGTTGGCGCGCAGCCAGGAAATCGCCTTCGCCAGCCGGTGGACGCTGGACTCGGCAAAGCCCATTTGCGCCACGCGAGCACCAATCCGGCTGCGCAGTAAGCGGATCAAAATCTCATCCACCACTAGTGGGGCAATTAGTTCAACGTCCTCCGGCTGTGCCAGACACTCCATCAATCGTCTTGCGGAGTTCACAATGCTCGCGTCCACCGGAGAAATGTAAACGGCTTTTCTCTCCTGCACGGGAGGCAAGCCATGCGGAAACACCTTTAAGACCAGTTCGGCAATCTTTTGGGGATCGAGGTCCAGCCTTAGCGATAGGTAAGGTTCGGAATGGCTGGCTTGCGTGACCTGTGCCGCAACGGGTAGTGCCACGGAGTAAACCAGCATACGCGAGCGGTCGTACTCGTAGACCTCCTGCCCCACGATGATGGTCTTCGCCCCCTGCGCGATAATGGACAAGCAAGGCAGCCGGAGCGCATGCACACATTCCTTGTTGATTCGTGAAAGGCGGCTAGCATGCAGGCCAGGGATGCGAAGCTCAAAACTGCCGTCGTGCGGGGCATAAGCGGCAATCAGGCGTGCCAACTGAGCCGTGTCTGGTTCGCCTAGGCCCGCAAGCGTGTATGCCATCCGCGAAGATGCGATTTTGCCGTTGGTCCCCACGCCTTCGAGAATACCTCCTTCGCGATCATTATGAGCTCATTGCATCGGAACGAAGACAGCAACGTCGAACTTTGAATAGTACTTCTTCACGTCGCTGGCCCCATACTTGTCGCGGAATTTTTCGACCACGGACGACACCTGTGTGGCGTCTGTGACAGGAACGACCCTTAATTCAGCCACTGCGCCGCCCGCGTCGATGCGAATCGACGGTTTCTTCAGCACGTTCTTGTACCACTGTGTATCCGAACCTTGCACCGGCAGCAAGTAAAGTGCCTCGTCCTCCAATACGAACCAGACCGGGATGGAGATGGCGCGTCCCGACTTTCTACCGGTCACACTGATGTTGACTTCGCGAGATCGGGAAAGGTGGTCTCTTAGAGCATCGTCCCGCCCCGGCATGTGCCCTCCCTCCTCACTATTCAGCCTAGAACTCTCATTCAATGACTTTCAAAGGCGGCCTAGTAGCGCTCCCAAGCAACTCTCCAGTGTTCCTCCGGGCGCGTCGATTTCACGATGAGTTGTTTGCCCGAGAACTCGAATGAGCGCGGCAAGTCTTTACCGATCAGCGTCCGCACCAGTGCGCCCTCAACGTGGAAAGTAAAGGTGTGAGCCCTTTCGTCGATCTCATATGTGCCAAAGGAGGCCTCGTACCCGCCTTGCGAATACTGCTCAGGCCCACCAGGGTTTTGTGCCGGCGGGTTGCGTTCCATGACTTGGACCGACATGTGGCCGTCCTGTGTGAACACCAGCAGCCCGGTAGAGTCGGAGCGGTGAACTTTCCCGTCTGCTCCTTGTGCTTCGAGCGAGGCCAGACGCCACGCTCCGACAAACCGCTCTCGGATGCCTTCCTTTGCACCGCGATCCTGACTGCCAGTCAGCGCCATTGCGGTCATACCGATAAACAAGGAAACTACGCCGAGCGAAAGCAGTTTCTTCATGTTCAGCGGCCCACCATTTTTTGCAGTTCTTCGGGGTATCGGGCACCTATCACCGCGATCTTTGAGGCTGCATTCTCCAATTCGCGGAGGTCGTCGGGCGAAAGTTCGACGTTAGCGGCTTCGATATTTTCTTCGAGCCGATGTAGCTTGGTTGTCCCAGGGATCGGCACGATCCACGGTTTCTGCGCAAGCAGCCAAGCGAGTGCGACCTGAGCAGGTGTTACTTTCTTCTGTTCCCCAAATCTGCCAAGCAGATCCACCAATGCTTGATTCGCTTTCCGGTTCTCTGGCGTGAAGCGAGGGACGATGTTGCGGAAATCGCTTTTGTCGAACTTCGTATCTTCACTGATTTTTCCGGTGAGGAAACCTTTACCCAGAGGGCTGAAAGGCACGAACCCGATCCCGAGTTCCTCCAGCGTCGGTATCACTTCCGCTTCTGGCTCTCTCGTCCACAACGAGTATTCGCTCTGGAGTGCAGTGACCGGCTGAACGGCGTGTGCACGACGAATCGTCTTTGCCCCTGCCTCAGAAAGGCCGAAGTGCTTCACTTTACCTTCCCGGATCAAGTCCTTCACCGCTCCCGCAACGTCCTCGATCGGTACATCCAGGTCAACCCGGTGCTGATAGAACAAATCGATGACATCTGTCTTGAGCCGCTTGAGCGAGGCTTCAGCGACCTCCTTTATGTGCGCAGGCCGGCTGTCTAGCCCGGCCTGTTTGCCGGTGTTCGGATCAATTTTGAACCCGAACTTGGTGGCTATGGCCACTTGCCCACGAAACGGAGCGAGGGCTTCGCCCACGAGCTCTTCGTTCGTGAACGGGCCGTAGATTTCGGCAGTATCGAAGAAGGTGACGCTGCGTTCCACGGCCGCCCGGATAACCGAGATCATCTCCTGCTTTTCTCCGGCCGGGCCGTAGCCAAAGCTCATTCCCATACAGCCGAGCCCGAGAGCCGAATCTTCCAAGTTGCTTTTTCCAAGTTTGCGCTTCTGCATTGTTTCTCCTCGAAAGGTGTTGAACGGCAAGGTCGAACCGCTTCGTGCTGGTTCTCAGCGACAATTACAAAATGCCAAGAACAACGATAAGAAGTGTAGTCCGCCTACGCTCCGGGCGCTTGCCCATTCCGCCAGAGTATTTGCCCGATCCTCCGAAACTATGCGATAGGATACAAACCAATGTCTGAGCAACCGACTCCTGGTAAGCCGGATTGCCGGACATGTGGTTTTGAGGTGATTCCACTTGTACGGTCAGAGCGTTTGTCAGGCAAGTGAAATTTTCAGTTTGCGTTGCTCTGGCACCGGCAGCAATTTGCGCGAGACAGAACCAGATTGCCGCGCAACACGGGTTACTCCCAACGAAACACCTTCGCAGAAAGCGCGGTGCAAACGACAAAAACGACTGCCAGGGCCGCTACATCGCCAACGTGCGCCGACCACGCGTCGCCGTTCCAGATTCCCTGGAGTAGAGGCACGGCGTAGCCCAGCGGCAGCACTCTCGCCACCACATGAAGCACTGGTGGCAGCGATTGAATAGGCACGAAGAGTCCCGAGACAGCAATCATCGGGTACAGAATGACGGCCCCAATCGGCTGTGCAAAGCGCGCTGTCGGAACGATGCTGGCAATGAGAAAGCCGATCGACAGGATGCTCCAGGTACTTATGAGCAGCGCAATCGTGAACGAGAACAATGGAACATGAACGCCGATCGGGTAGTAGCGTTTGCCTGCCAGGACCATCAAGGCCAGTGTGGCCGCGGTGAGTAACAGCTTGACGATTACGTGGGCGGTAAGGATGGTCTGCGGGCGCAGCGGCGTCGCGCGGAGTCGCTTGAGGATGCCACCCTCGCGGTAGATCGAGATAATCGTGACCAGCGAAAGCACTGCGCTGATGGCGATCAGAACCGAGGCGAGAACCGGTAGGCCCACGCGGATGAAACTGCTGGCGGCGAGGGAGGGTGGTGCGACTCTGCCGCCAACTACTCGACCTAAAACCAGGAAAATTAGAACCGGGAAACCGACCGTGCCGAACGCCCCAAGCGGTTCGCGCAAGAATATCTTGATCTCGATCCAAGTCAGTTTCCAGAGTCCACGCAGCATCATATTACCGCCTACTCGCGAATCGAGTGACCAGTCAGCTTGAGAAAGACGTCTTCAAGGTTGGGGAGAATCGTGCGGAAATCCGTGACCCGGATCCTATTCTCGGACAAACAATGAATCACTTCGGACACCAGGTCGTCGCCCCGGCCGCGAATGGTGAATCGAAAGTCAGTGCAGTTCACCGTTTCAACTCCGGGGATCGCCCGAAAGTGCTCTTCAGCGACCGGATCGTTCGTGGTGAGGACCACGGTTCGCTCGGGGCAGTGCCGGTTGACGAGCTTATCCGGACTGTCGATGTCGATAATCCGTCCATGCTCGATGATTGCTACCCGGTCGCACAACCGTTCAGCTTCCTCCATCAGATGAGTGGTCAAAAAGACCGTCTTGCCGCGCTCGCGGATGCCGCGCACCAGATCCCAGATGGCCCGCCGCGACTGCGGGTCCAGCCCGGTGGTCAGCTCGTCGAGAAACACCACCTCCGGATCGTTGATCAACGCCAGTGCAATAAACAGCCGTTGCTTCTGGCCTCCAGAGAGATTCATAAACCAAGCGTTCCGCTTATCAGTGAGGCCGAGCTGTTCAAGCAGGCGTTCGCCGTCTATCGCTTTCTTCCGGTAAAGCGAAGCCCAGAGGTCTACCGCCTCCCACACTTTGATCCGCTTCTGCAACTGCGCCTGTTGGAGCTGAACGCCGATACGCTCCTGCAGCTTGTAGACCTGTTGAAAGGGATCAAGACCCAGAACCGAGATGCTGCCCCGGTCGGGCGTGCGCAGACCTTCGATGCACTCCATCGTGGTAGTCTTTCCCGCGCCATTTGGCCCGATCAAGCCAAATATCTCGCCGTCGTTGACCTCGAACGACACCTCGTCGACAGCTACCGTTGGGCCGTAGGTCTTGCGGACTCCAGACACTTGAATGACGGAACGCATGATAATTTGCAAAATCGTAGATTCGCTGAACCGGACCGAAAGTTTATATCATGAACTTAGGTTAAGTCCTTCCATGAGAAGGCCGGTGAGTGTCAAGCCTATTAGTTGTTTTTCTCTTTTTCTTTCTTCTTCTTTGTTTCTTCTTTTTCCATATTGTTCCCATCGAGCCAAGCCGCCTCTGTCGCCACCCTTCCATCCGCACTC
>DATDGB010000054.1:0-52118 GCA_036522305.1 Candidatus Acidiferrum sp.
GATGATCTTTGCGTACCCGCTGCTCCGGAGAAATGTAGCTAAAAACATGCCCTTGCTGCTGATCGGTTCCTCGCATGCTCAATGAGACGCACCGTGCGCCGCTTCGTTACAAAATTTCTGACTTTTTCAGCAGCCTGCTAGAGAACAACCGTCCCGTCGGCCCGATGATACTTGGAAACTTCAGAGAAGATTTCCGCCTTGCCGCGGCTATTTTTCTCGCCTTCCTTGTGCTGCACTCAGTTCAATGGTTCGTTTCCAGTCGAATTCGTAGAGCCACAATCCGACTGGTCATTTAGTTCGTATCGATCAGCGGCAATCGAAACTCCCGATAAAACGCGCAATCGCGAACTGACCACCACAGGTCTTTCGGCGCACGGCTTGAGAGTCGTCCTTATGACTCGTTTGACAAAGGCGGGAGGGTCGTTTAACGTTAGAAGTTTGAGCGATACGCAAAAGGAGCAATAGATGGCCCAGGGACAGGCTACCAAAGTTAAGAAGAAGAAAAAGTCGGTTTTGAAGCGGGCGGCGCAATCTCGTCAACGCGCCGAAGTCAACCGCGCCAACCGCACCCGGGTCCGTACGATGATGCGGCGTTTGCGCACTGCCATCGACGCCGGCGATGCCACTGCTGCGGGCAATCTTCTGCAGCCCACGATGTCGGCAATCGATCAAGCCATTGCCAAGAACGTGTTGCACGAGAACACCGCCAACCGCTACAAATCGCGCCTCACGCTGGCCTTCAACGGCATCAAAGCGAAGGCCGCGAAGTAGCAGGAGTTCTCGCGCTTTTCGATTCTGCGGGATCTGATTTCGCCGTGTTTCGATCTTGCCAGTTTCCGTAGGGGCGGGCCTCGGCCCGCCCATTCTTTTTTCCCCGTGAGGCCCGATGTCCACAGAGATCCCTGTCACCCGCGTTCCGACTTCCCGTCTCACGGAAGCGCTGCGCGAGAATTCCGAGTTCGGCGCAACCTTCAGCGACCATATGTTCGTTGCCGATTGGGAAGCGGGTTCCTGGAAGCCGCCGCAAATCGTCCCCTTTGGCCCGGTCTCCTTTTCTCCTGCGCTGACTCCCTTCCATTACGGCCAGGCAATCTTTGAAGGCTTCAAGGCGCATCGCACCCCTAACGGAGGCGTCGCTCTCTTTCGTCCGCGCGAAAATTTCGCCCGCTTGAACCGCTCCGCCGTGCGCATCGCCATGCCGGAAATTCCGGAATCGCTCTTCATCGAGGGCGTCAAAGAGTTAGTCCGTCTCGATCGCGATTGGATCCCGCATCGCGAAGGCGGCGCTCTCTACGTCCGCCCAACCTGCTTCGGCATCGACGACACTCTTCTCGTTCGTCCCGCCAATCGTTTCCGCCTCATCGTTATGACTTGTCCCGTCGGCCCCTACTTCGCGCAGCCCATTCGCCTGCTCGCCGAAGAGCGTTTCGTCCGCGCCTTCCCCGGTGGCACCGGCGACAGCAAAGCCGCCGGTAATTATGCCGGGGGCCTCCTCGCCGCGCGCCTCGCCCAGGAAAAAGGTTTTCACAATGTCTTGTGGTTGGACGGCGTCGAGCGCCGCTACGTCGAGGAATCTGGCGTGATGAACGTTTTCTTCGTCCTCGATGGCAAGGCGATCACTCCTCCGCTTGGCGGCACCATCCTCCCCGGCGTCACGCGCAACTCGGCTCTGACATTGCTCCGCGAAATGGGCATCCCCGCCGAAGAGCGCCAAATCACCATCGACGAAATTATTTCCGCCCACGCCGCGGGAAAACTCACCGAAGCCTTCGGCGCCGGAACCGCCGCCATCGTCGCTGCCATCGCCTGCATCCGTTACCGCGAACGCGACCTGCAATTCCCCGCCGTTTCGGATTCTTCGGTCGCCGCGCGCCTCCGCTCCCGCCTCGTCGCCATCCAAACCGGCCGCGAGCCGGACACCCACAATTGGCTCTTGTCCGTCTAGACTCGTGTGCTCGTTCAGAAGGATTGGTGACATGCGATGAACTACTACGCTCTGATCTACGAACTCGTCGACGACATGGTCAATCGCCGCGTCCCCTTCCGCGGCGACCACCTGCGCCTCGCCCGTGAAGCCCGCGAACGCGCTGAGCTGGTTCTGGCCGGCGCTCTCTCTGAACCAGTGGATAGCGCCTTGCTAGTTTTTCACGTGGATGACAAGAGCAAAGTCGAGGCCTTCGCCCGCAAGGATCCTTACGTCATCAATGGCCTCGCAAAAAAATGGCAAGTCCGCCCGTGGAACGTCGTCGTCGGCAATGAGCCCGCTGCCTCGTCTTCGACCGCCGCGCCTCCCGCCCCAGGAATTATCCTCCGCCAGTGGACCGCCGGCACAAGCCAGGAGCAGTGGCCCAGGTATCGAGCCCACTTTTCCATCAAGGTGCTACCGGATTTGCGCAGGGTAGCCGGCTTTCTGGGAGCCACCCTCTTCGTGCGGCACGCCGGCGACGAAGTCGAAATCCTTGTCGAAACCTCCTGGCGTTCGCTCGAATCCATTCGCTCCTTCGCCGGGCCGGACGTCGAAGCCGCCGTCGTCTCCGAGGAAGCCATGGCCATGCTGACGGAATTCGACGGCCACGTCCGCCATTATGAAATTGCCGTCGCAGAACACTCTTAGTCGTGGCTACCGACCGCGGCGGTTTCACTCACGCGGCCAAAATCGATCTCAATCAAAGAGTATTTCGGCAGGTAAACGTCACGCCCATGCCGGGTAATCAGGAACACTAGAGAAGAACCGAGGCCGACGTACCTCGCGGCATTGGCGACCGCCGCGTCACTCATCGTCGCCCCGATCGCGCGAACGGGAGTCTCTGCAATATCATCGGAAATCTTTCCGAGAAAGTATGCATAGCCAATGTCCACCAATCCGTTTAGCATTCCGGGCTTTCGGCCATGCAGCGTGCCCTCCTCGTCCAGGGCGAATCGCGATTGCGCATCCGATTCCGCCGCACTCAACGAGCCGCCCACGCGAAGAGGCTCACCCTCCGCAGGCACGACGCGATCCACCCGCAGGGACAGTTTTCCTGCCCGGCTCAGCGTGCGCGGCGGAACGCGGCGAACAACCGTGCCTTCCACTGCTGTCCCCGGCGCGAACACGCGGCCGCCAATGCGCACCGGCTCCGCCAGTTGCGCCCGAAACGTGTCGCCCTGATGATTCGCCGATGCGCGGAGCCCTGTAAGCATGTAGGCTCTCCCAGAGCGCTGCTCGCCAGCCGTGTCTACTGGTGCCGGGCCGTGCCCGGCCGGAACAGAAAAGACCGCCGTCCGCGACAAAGACATCAGGAGAATATTTCCTGCTTTGCTTTTCCCTCGCTCCGCACTTGCTGATTTCGAGTCGGATTTGGGCTGGACCATTACTACGGAGCTGGAGCGCAAAACTCGGACATCCAACGGCCGCACTTCCCCCGTGGGTGTCAGCAAGTCCGCAGCGCTTAGTTCCACGCGATATTCGGCTGGATGGCTCGTCTCCAGCGGGTTAAACGCCCTGACAATCGCGCGGCCGCTTTTTCGCCAGAATCCTAGCGGCTCACGAATTTTTTCCGCTGAGTTGACGGTGATGCGAACCATGCTGTCGGCCGGCGCCACCATTTCTTCGCCGGCGTACAGCGGCAGCGAAAGCCGCCCCTCCAACTTGCTTCCTTTTTCGACGCGCCCCCAATTCTTGTGCCCCGGAAAAACGGCGCGCAACAGCGATTCGCTCTCGACATGAGCTGCGGGAACCGCTGGTGTGGCGGCAACCGGAGCTTTTTCTTCGGCGGTATGCTCCTGTGCGCCAAGCACGCAAGGAAGAATTGCCAGCGTGCAAGCAACAAGAATAGTCTTCCGGAGACACGATGCTCGGCTCATATTCCCTCTTCGCTGATTCTTTATTTCAGATTCGCCAATATCGGTGGGACCCGAGGGTCCCACCGATTTGCGAGTGGACGTGGCCTATTTCCCGTCTTTATCGTTGTCGGCATCGGCTTTCGAGAAGCGGGTTTTGGCAGCTGGAGCAGCCTTTCCCTTCAGGCCTTCCCAAAGGATCTTGTTGTAGAGCTCGGCTGGAACGCGGTCTTCTGCTGAGAAGTCAAAGCCGCGGGTTTTCTGTGCCCAGTATTGCGCGTTATGAGTCGGTTTCAGATTGGGACCAGCAGCAAACTCCACCTTCGTTGGGTCTAGTCCAAGTGTGGTCAGCTTGAGAAGCGTCGAGGCCACGGCCTTGAAGGTCCACTCGCCTGAGGACTTGGTGTCGAAGGCATCCGCCATGGGTCGCGCATAGTAGGTGTTCAAGTTCAGGTGCTCCGTGCCGAGGATGTCCTCGATGGTGCGGAGCAAGTTGGCCTGACTGTAGCGGGTGCTCACCACCGCATGCTTCTTCACGTAGGGGCCAACGAAGTAGGTGGTGGCGCGATGAGAATCGACGTGGTCGGCTCCGTCCTGGCAGTCATCTTCGATGATCACGACTAGCGTGTCCTTCGCGTAAGGGCTGTTAGCCACGGCTTGGACCAGCAAAGCGACAGCGTAATCGTTGTCCGCCTGCTGGATTTCCGGGGTGTTGACTCCACCCAGCGCCGAACCGAAGCTACCCGTGTGATCGTGGCTGAGGCCGCGGATCATCTCGAGAGTCGGTAGATTGCCGTTGGCAACGAATTGCTGGAACTCACGGTTCCATTCATTGAAGCGCCAAAGATCCGGGTAGGCCTGGTCGTAAGCGCGGAAGTACGGATCATAGAATTTATTTTCAAAGATGAGTTGATTGGCGGCGGTGGTCTGAATGACGCCGGCTGTGAAGGGATCAGAGATGGGGTTGGCGATCGTTCCGATGCTGCCCGGAGTGTTGGCCATCCAGCCGTAGTTACGAATGGTTCCGCCGGCGTTCAACACCGCGTTGAAGATATAGCCCTGTTGATAACCGGTTGGGCCGTCGGTAGCCGCATGATCGCCGTCGCCAGCCAGTATGTTGGCGGTGCCGCCCTTCAGCGAGGAAGTAGCTTTGCTATAGGGGGTGGTTGCGCCGGTTGGGTCATAGAAAAAGTCGCGCGCCGCAGTGGTATTCAAGTTGACTGGAATATTCCGGTTCTGGCCTTCGCCTTCGTACGAGACGCCGCGGTTCACGCGCGCATAATTAATCTGCTGCGTGAGCGTCTCTGTATTGGTCACCCGGCCACGCATGGACCAGGACCAGCCATCCATCGAGCCGTCGCCGGGGGCCATGAAGTTGTCGAGGGTCACGAAGTCCCGTGCCATGCGATGGAAGCTGGGGGTGACCGGTTCGCCAAAGAGAGCCAGCGAGGGGTCGCCGTTGGAACCATTACCCAAATCGCCGAGGATCTGATCAAAAGTACGGTTTTCCTTCACGATGTAGATAACGTGCTTGATTTTGGAATGAAGGAATTCCATGGTGTCCTCATCCCGATCGGAGGGTCTGGACAAGTATCCGTTGTTGGCTGCCACACGGGAGGTCAAATCCCAGAGATCGTCCGAGTCCGGGACCTCAGCGCTGACGAGCGATGCGTGTTCCAACTGAAATTGATACTGGTTGTTTGACCGGAGCCTAGCAGATTCTGCCGCATTGCCATCCGGAAAGGGTCCGCCCGGCGGCGTGATGAACTGGATAGCGGCAAAGTTGCCGTAGCCATAGCCGGGGTTCGGGCCGGTGTCGCTCTTGCCGTTGATGATATACATCCAGCTACCATCGGCGCTGAAGGCCACATCGGTCGGGTCGTACGCGGTCGGGATAAGCCCGATCGTTTTGAAGGCGTGATGACCACTTAGAGGGATCACCGCGATAGAGTTCGAGCCGGCGTTAACTGCATAGAGCGTTTTCTTCGCCTGGTTAATGGTGACTGCGGTGGGCGCTGCACCCGTTATGTTCCGGGGAAAATCCAGCCTGGCAGGACCGCGCGTGTCGATCTCGTGGATGACCTTATTGCTTGCGGTATCGATGACGGCGATCTGGTCCTGATTATCCTGCACGACGTAGAGTTTTTCGCCGTCTGCGCTGAGCGTCATGCCGTTTGGATTACCATCCAGTGGAATGCGGGCGAGGAATGCGCCGGCGCTTGGGCTGGCGACGCTCACCGCGACGACTTCACGATCGCGGTCGCAACTGACATAGGCCACGGTGCCATTCAAGACCACGGCGTACGGGAACGTGCCGCCCTTCGTGCCATCCGGAGCCCCCGAAGTGGCAAAGGGCCGCAAATCATATTCGTAGCGCACTGTTCCGGTCGCGGTGTCAATTACGCTGATCGAATCGTTGTAATTGTTGGCGGCGACCAGAGCTTTGCCGTCAGAAGAAAGGGCAAGCCCCGCCACATTAGGCTCGACACCGAGACCGAGACCCTTTTGATTGGCTGCGTTGGACAAGCAGCCGTTCGGGGCATGTCCAAGACTGATCTTGCTGCTTAGCCCGAAACTCGCGCCATTGTTGATGTAGACGTATACAACGTCGTCACAGCCTCCTGCCGCATACACCGACTGGCTATCTGGCGCCCAAACGAGACCAACGTGTGCATTGAGCTGCTGGATGACTTGCTTCAAGACAGGTTTGCTCTTATTCGCACCGGTAATGTCGTAGAGAAAGAGGAACTGTGTGGAAGCCGTCTTGTCAACTGTACCGACTTGTGTAGGGGAGGCAGGATTAGGGTAATACAGTGAGTTCATTCCCGCTGTCAGGATCGCCAAGGTCTTGCCGTCCGGGCTGACTACGGCCTTTACAGCCTCGCCCGCGACGAAGTCCGGATAATTTGTGAGGCCAGGACTCAATGGCTGCTGAACCGCGTTAGCCACGGCCGTTGGCGTGATAAACAATCCTGGCGGCGTCGGTGATTTTTTATCGTCATCATCGTCGAGCCTCGCACTAGGTTGCGTGTTTGCGAGGCCCGCAAAAACCAGGATGGTCAAGGCGAGAACAATCGCCTTGGACTTTTCGCCGAACCTGAACATTTTCATATTGCAACTCCTCCCCCTTGTGAAGTTCCTCACGATCCGGCCTTGAGTGCCGGACCGTAAGCATGCCGTCCAAGCGATCACAACAGACTCGCGAAGAATTCACGCTGAAGTTAGTCAAGTTAGGCGGGTATTGTTTCTGCGGGTTCTTCTGAACATGAAAACTCTGCGAATCTTTTTTTTGGAGCGAGAAGTTGTGAACCGCTCAGTTTGATTCTGTGGCTGAACCACAACTGTGCTCGAATTTAGCTGCCCCCTTTGGAGCGGACGCTACCAGCAATTAACGGTGCAGCAACCTGCCTGTAACCCGCCGGCTTCACTCTTTGTCCGCCCGATTGTGCCTGCGGCCCAGATCCTGAGAGGAGATTGCATGTCATTGAAGCAAATAGTTTTAAATTGTCTGCATGGTCTTCGCGTCACGTTTGTCGCGGTGACCGTGTTTCAGTTTAGCCTCGGCGGCCCGCTTGCTGGTTCGCTCCAGGCGCAGGAGACAGCACATACCCGCGGCCCTATCAAACACGTCGTTGTACTCATCGGTGAGAACCGCACTTTTGACCACGTCTTCGCGACGTACGCCCCGAAGAGCCATGATTCGGTCAAGAATCTGCTGTCGGAAGGCATCATCAACGCCGACGGGACGCCCGGCAAACATTTCTCTAAAGCCGCGCAGTTCCAGGCAATCGCCCCGTTCAAGACCAAGTATTTCATCAGCTTGGACAAGGATGACAAAGCTCCCTACCAGACGCTCCCGTCGCCGAGCCTGAACTTCGCGCCAACCGCCACGATCTTCCCTCCTGGCACGCCGCTCAACTTCCTGGAAGCGATCGAACCGTCGTTGGAAGGCGCGGATGAACACCTGCTGACCACCGGTGCTGCCTCGCAATTTACGCAAACCTTCGTACAGCCCGATCCCGACGCGCGCGTCCAGAATTACAACGCGCTGCCAAACGGGCCATTCCCCCTCAAAGGGAATCTGCTCCCCTACGATTCCTATACCGGGGATACCACTCATCGCCTCTTTGAAATGTGGCAGCAATCCGATTGCAACATCAAGAACGCCACCAAGCACAATCCCTCGGGCTGCTTGAGCGATCTCTATCCCTTCGTCATCACCAACTATACGAACCAGATTGACAGCGTCTTTGATAACCCCCCGGCCATCGACGACAACGGCGGCGGCAACTCCATGGCCTTCTACAACGTTCAGGCGGGAGATGCCCCGGTCCTCAAGAGCCTGGCCGATCAATTCTCCATGAGCGACAATTTCCATCAATCGTTCATGGGCGGCACCGGCGCAAACCACGTCATGCTTGGCACTGGTGACGCGATATTCTGGTCTGATGGCAAGGGCAATCCCACCACGCCGCCCTCGGTGGTTATCGCGAATCCCGATCCGCTTCCGGGTACGGATGACGTTTATACCGTGGATCTGCTTTTCAACGGCAACTTCACCGAATGCGGAAATCCTGATCAGCCCGGCATCAAGCCGATTCGCGATTATCTGGAGTCTCTGCCCTACGATCCCGATCCGAAGTGCAAGCCGGGAAGCTTTTACATGATCAATAATGACTCGCCCGGATTCCTTCCGGACGGCACCGTCGACACGGCAGGCATCGCCGGCGGTGGCTCTATCCCACCCGTGAATACGCGCACAATCGGCGAGGCGCTCAATGAAAAGGGCATTTCCTGGGCTTACTACGGCGGGGCCTACAACGCTGCCGTTGCGTTCCAGCACGATCCGGGCAGCACAGACCCGTTTAAGAAGATCGGCGCTGCGTATTGCACCATCTGCAACTTTGAGTCCTACGCTACCGCGATCATGGGCGATGCCGCCCAGCGCGCGGCGCACATCAAGGATGCGACGGATTTCTTCGCCGCTATCGACGCAGAGACCTTGCCAGCAGTGTCCTTCGTCAAGCCTGACGGCTTGCTCGACGGTCACCCGGCGTCCTCGAAGCTTGACCTCTTCGAAGGCATGGTGAAAAAGACTGTTGATCACCTCATGGCCCGGCCCGATCTCTTCGCCGACACCGCACTCATCATCACGTTCGACGAAGGCGGCGGTTACTATGACTCAGGCTACATCCAGCCGCTGGACTTCTTCGGCGATGGGCCACGCATTCCGCTGTTGATCGTTTCGCCCTACACGCGCGGCGGCCACATCAGTCATACCTACACCGACCACGTCTCGATCCTGAAGTTCATCGAGCGCAACTGGAACTTGAAACCGCTAACCCATCGCAGCCGCGACAACTTCCCGAATCCTCGCGTCGACGATGACGATCCCTATGTGCCGCTCAACAGCCCGGCACTCGGCGATCTCTTCGACCTCTTCAACTTCGAGCACCATGACGGCGATCACGACGGCGACGCCCACAGCGGCAATCGCTGAGAATCGTTTCACCTTCAGCAACAAAAAGGGCGGCCCGCGGGCCGCCCTTTTACATTTTCCTTGGTTCTTGTCGGAACTTTCTTCTCTGTGTTCTCTGAGTTCTCTGTGACCTCTGCGTTAAATCCTTTTTCTTGATTTGTTATCCGCGCGCCGCTTTCGCTTCTCCGCCAGTCAACTGCGCCACCAAAAATTCCATCACTGTCCGCGGCTCCACTCCGCTGCCCTTCAGCCGGTCATCCGCATTGCGCAACGCGGATAATCCTGCCAGTAAGCGCGGCTTCGAAATCTTCCGCGCATTTTGCAACGCCAGTTCCGCCTGCTCCGGCCGCATCCCCAGCGCTCGCGCCGCCTGCCATCCATTTGCCATCCCCTTAATTTCACTGGCTTCAATCAGCTTGCGGTACATCCAGGTGATGGCACCCAGCATTTGCAGCGGCTCTTCGCCATCCCGCAGCAACCGGTTCAGAAACTCCATGGCTTTCTTCGACTGCCGCGCCGCCAGCATGTCCGCCAATTCCCAAACCGTCGTCGTCTTCTCCGAAATCACCAGCGCGCTCACGTCCGCGCGCGCGATCACTTTTTTCTCTGCCGCGTACGTCGCCAGCTTGTCGATCTCCGTTTTCAGTCGCATCAGATCCGCAGCCACAAACTCCGCCAAATCTTCCGCCGCGCCTTTGTCGAACTCCACTCCCTGCTCTTTCCCAATCGCCCGCGCCAGCGCCACCGCCGCCGCTTGGCGCTCACCGGCGTTTTCTCCCAGCCCGCATTCCACCACCAGCGTGTTCTCCGCCAGCAGCTTTCCCAATCTCATGCGCTGATCCAGCCCCGTCGCTTCCAGCACCAGCACGGTGAACGGCGCCGGGTCTTCAAGATACGCACCCAATTGCGCCACGGCCTCGTCGCGATTCTTTTCTCCCAACTTCTCAATCGCTTCCACATCTTCAAGAAAAACTACCTGCTGCGGCGAGAGCATCGCCATCGTTTGCGCCTGATCCAGTGCCGCTTGCGTCTCTCCACGATCCGCCGAATAACGCGATACAGCCCAGGTCCGTGAAGCCACTGGCACAAATCTCTCGATCAACCCTGCTCGGCAGGCGTCACGAAGGTACGGCTCCTCCCCCAGAAACAGAATTGCCGGAACAGGCTTCCCCTTCTCCAGCCGCCCCACCAATTCTTCCGGCGAAATCCGCGCCATCAATTCCCTCTTCTGTAGTAGCCGGACTTTAGTCCGGTCATTCGGTCAATAATTCTCAATCACCGCTGCCACCAGCCGCGCCGCAAAATCCTGCGCCATGCGGTCCAGCGCTGGATCTTGCTCTTCAAAAAAATTCTTCACGCTGTTCGGATTGCCCGGGTCCGTCGAAATCTCGTACTGGCTCCGAAAAACAAAATTATCCGTGTGATAGAGAATCTTTCCCGTTTCGCGTTCTTCAAAAGTGATTTCGCATTTCAGCGTCACCAGCATCGCCGTCGCGCGCCCCGTCGCCGTATCAAACAGCAACGGTACCGCTTCCAGACTCAGCACCTTGCCGCGCAGCACCGCATCACCATTCGCCGGGTCGGACACCACCCTGTATGAAGTCTTCGCCAAAAATTCATGCACCGTAGCCGTCGTCAATCTCTGCTCGATGCGGTAGCTGGTCGTTTTGTTCTCCAGCGACGGCACCGCAATCACGTGAATACTCTTCGGCAGCGCGTCGCTCCGCCCGGCCACGTGGTACCCGCAGCCTGCGTTCCACAAGGTTGCACCCGCCAACGCAAACGCAATCCACCGCCTCATGGCACTAATTTCTCCGCTAACTTCACCGCATTCCAAGCCGGCAACCGAATATTGTCCGCCGCTCCCCAGAACCACCAGCTTCCAGGCTGCAGCCCATCGGCGTGCGGTTTCGACAGTTGACCAGCGGTTTCTCCGGCCGCACCTATATTATTCGGGCCAATTCCCCATTCATCTATGATCGCGAATCCCGCTTGTTGGCAGGCTTCCGCGATTTTCCCTTTTTCCGCGCCATCATCGAGTTTCGCGCATGCGGAAAATGTTACACCATAAAAAACTGGCACATGGACCAAGTCAACCGCCGGAAGCACGCCTCCTTCACGCAGGCACGCGCTTAACTCATTGCGAAGGGTCAATCGCGCACTATGCGAATCAGCTTGGCGGGCGGGACCAAAGCGGTCGACCGTATTGAAAGCCACCTGCAGGTCAAAGAGCTCTTTTCCGGGACTCTGAAAGGTTAAGAGTTGCTTGGTCTGCGTTTCGAGTTCTTCAATGCCCTTCTTCCCGGTTGCAGAAACGGACTGCAAAACAGTGGAGGTCAAGGTCTGCAAACCGAAACCTTGTAGCGCTAGCGAAAGGCGAACAATGCCTTCCGCTGCGGCGGAGGGAACTGCCGCGAGATGGAGTTTTTCGGGGAGAGTCTGCTTGCGAAGCTTCTCTATCCCCGGATACCAGACAAAGGTATCGGCGATACCGATAGAATGTCCGGAAAGATCGATGACCACCGCTCCGCTGCGGAGAGCCATCTCGAAGTTCGCAAGAGTGAAACTGAATGTGCCCGTGAAGAAAATCAGTCGCGCCTTATCGAAGCTTCCCTCTTCTACCGGCTGAATCACCACCGGTTCCCCGCCCGCCTCCGTCAACGTCCCCGCGACCACTTCCTCATCCACCAGCCGAAAATCCCATCCCGCAAACTTGCTCTCTTCGAGCAACGACTTCAGCTCCGCTCCCAACAGCGAAGACGCACCCGCAATCACAATCCGGTTGGATTCCCGTTCAAACGAAGGCATGAATCACGCGGTCCGCGAAACCAGGCGATGGCGCACGAAGCGCACCAGGTGCAGCGCAACCCCTACCGCCGCATACGTGCCCGCCAGAATCACCAGCGCAAACTCAGAATATCTCCAGACCACTGCCACCATCAGGCACAGCGCCACAATCGAAAGTGACGGTTGTTTTCGGGTCCAAGGGATGTCCTTGAAACTGGAGTACCGGATGGTGCTGGTCATTAGCGCTCCCAATCCCGCCGCCAGAAGGAACCAGGCCACTGACCAATGCCAATTGTGCAGCGGTTCCTTGAATCCATGGACCAGCGCGGCAATCATTCCAGCCGCAGCAGGAGTCGGCATGCCCACAAAATACTTCGATCCGCCCGGCGCCATGCCTTGTACGTTAAACCGCGCCAGTCGCCAAGCGCAGCAAATCAAAAACGCCAGGCAGCAAACCCATCCAAACTCGCCAATTTGTTGAAAGGCTACCGAACCATCTCCCGGCAGGCTACGCACTCCCCACGCATACGCCATCACTGCCGGCGCGATTCCGAAACTTACCACGTCGGCCAGCGAATCAAATTGCACGCCGAATTCCGTGCTCGTTCCCGTCATCCTCGCGACGCGCCCGTCCAGTGAATCAAAAAGGATCGCGAAACCGATCGCCTTCGCCGCGTGATCGAAGTTTTCTCTACCGCCGAGTAGCGACGCCACCACTGCGTAGTAGCCGCACAAAAGATTTGCCGACGTGAACAAACTCGGCAGGATAAAAATCCCTCGCCGCAGCCGGGGATTCCGGAAGCGCAGGCGTCTCTCTTTGAAGGGAATCTCGTGTTGTTCGGGCTCGCCCATGATTACGATCGTTTCCCCGTGGCTGTTAGATTTGCGTCTGTTTCCGCCGTACTTGATCCATCCAACTTACCGGCTGTGTGTTTCGCGGGCCACCGCGCAAGCACGCTCGATCCGCCCTTCACGTTTTCTCCTACCTTCACCAGAATCTCTGCTTCCTTCGGAACCCACAGGTCCACCCGCGACCCGAATCGTACCAGTCCTATGCGCTCTCCGCGAGCCACCTTATCACCGATTTTCTTCCACGAGACTACCCGCCGCGCGATCAATCCCGCAATCTGCTTGAACACGATTTCGCCCGCATCGGTCGAAAGCGTAAACACGTTTTGCTCGTTCTCCAGCGATGCCCGTTCCATCATCGCCGCCAGGAATTTTCCCGGCCGGTAGTCCATCTTCGCAATAGTTCCCGCCGCCGGCGACCGATTGACATGCACATTCCAAACCGCCAGGAAAATGCTCACGCGCTTCCCCGGCCGGCCCTCCCACTCCTCATCCGTAACGACTACCACGCGCCCGTCCCCGGGAGACACCACCGCCCCATCTTCCGCGGGAATCACGCGCTCCGGGTTTCGAAAGAAAGAGAAAACAAACAGGGCGAGCAACACCAGGACGAGAGCAGGAAAGTTCCAGTGTAGTAGGTAGAAAACGCCGCCAAGCGTGAGCAGCGGCAACCCGAAGGTGTAGCCTTCTTTGACCATGCTTCCCGGGAGTAGACTCCAGAATTCCTGCGCGCGGCTTTCGCACCGCGAGCATGCACGGTCATTCTACGACAGAATCGCCTGCGATAAAGTCGTTATTGGCTCTAACTCGCGCGCAGTCGTATGATACGCGCGGCAATCCGCTCCATCTCATCTTTACAGTGGAGCTTCATCTTCTTCAGCTTGATTTCTTCCAGGAGGTCTTCCGAGTTCAGGTAGGGCGACTTGGAGATTTTCTGAAGTTCTGCTTCGTATTGCCGGTGCTGCTCTGCCAGACGCTGATACTCGGCGTCTGTCTCGAAGGGTATGTCCCGAGGTGTCCGCTGCGCACTTGCCATGCGTTCCTCCTGACGTTTCCGTGAATGGGATGTAATCACTACATGAACGCAAGATAGCACTTTGGTTTCCCACGTCAAGGGGGAACCTGTGGGAATTTGGTCCTAGACCGCCAGTTTCATCTCCATCACAATCGCGGCCTCTTCGGGTTTACGGTAATACTTCAGCCGCTTGCCGGTTTGCGAAAAACCATGCTTCGCATAAAACGCCCTTGCTGCTACGTTTGACTCGCGGACTTCTAAATACACACGATTCACACCGCGCGCCCGAAATTCGCTGACCACCGCATTCAGCAGTACGCCACCCTGCCCCTTCCGCCGGGCCAGCGGCGCCACCGCAAGGTTCAATACCTCCGCCTCGTCGGCCACTTGGCGCCCGATAACGAATCCCGTAACCCTGCCGTCACCTTCACTCACGAAGGCCACCGCGCCCGGCGAATTCATCCACTCTCGATAACTTGCTTGCGTCCAGTTCGCCGCTTCCGGCGCGTCACGCAAAATCGACGTCAGCCCCGCCGCATCGTCAGGGCGGAATGCCCGAATTGCCGCGCCGGCCCACTCGCGCTTCGTTTCAGCGCCCATGCGCCACGTTCCCCTTCCAGAAAACCTCCGCGTCCGGCCGCCGCACGTAATTTGCATCCAGCGCGAGAGCATCCGTGTACCGCCCCGCCGCTGCCTCGCTCGCGGCAACTATCGCGATCCCCATCCCCAGAAAACCCGTAACCAGCTCGAAGCCCTCATTCAACTCCTCTCGAGCCTTCCATTCCTTCTGCTCGAACATGCAATCGGCATCCGTCGAAGCCCATGCGATCCTCTCCCCACCCGCGAGCTGCGCCGCCATTTCGACGAATTTCCCGGGCTCAACCACCATTTCGTTGCCAAGTATCTCAAGAACATTTTCCTTCCGTCGATAGACCGCGCCAAATACTTGCCGACGCCGCGCGTCCGCCCATGAGGCCACGTAATCCGTCCCTCCCCAGGCTTGTCGCGCGATCAACTCCAATCGCGAAACCGCCACGATTGGTTTGCCGTACACTTCTCCCCACGCCTTCACGGTCGTCAACCCAATGCGTGATCCTGTGAACGAGCCCGGTCCGGAGCCCACCCCGAATACATCTATTTCCCTTATTTCCAAGCCCGACTTCTTCAACACTTCCCCCACGGCAGGCAACAACCAGGACGAGTAATCCTCTTCCGTCTGATGATTCGATATAGCCAAAGCCGTATCGTCTCGCAGCAGGACTACGCTGCCGCGCGAATCACACGTATCTATCGCCAGTACAATCACTTCCGCATTCTACCGCACCCAGCGGGGCCATTCGAATCCTCATTGATTACATCCCCGCTACTCTTGGCTCTGTGGCTACTCTCGCTCCCCCTTGAACCCTGCTATCTGCAACCCAGTTCGCGTCGCAAACCAAATTTTCCCCGCCGCGTAGCAATTCCATTGCCAAATTGGTACCTAATTTTCCCTAACCCCCTGATTCCACTGGATATACCTTGACTCTTGCAACACACCCTTTTACACTGTTTATGCATCTCCTAGGGGGCATCGGAATCTATGGACTACAAGATCGGCGACAAGGTCGTTTACCCGAATCACGGTGTGGGCATTGTTGAACAGATCAGCTACGGAGTCTTGAACGGCAGAACCGAACGTTACTTCATGATCCGCATTGTTTCCAGCGGCTTGCGTGTCATGGTCCCGCAATCAAACGCAATGACTGTTGGTCTTCGTTCCGTAATACGTTCCGCAGAATCCAGCAAAGTCCTGGGCTTCCTCGAAACAGGCAAACTCAATTCACACCACGACTGGAAACACCGCTTCAAGGAAAACTCCGAGCGCATGCGCACCGGGTCCCTCCTCGAAGTCGCCGTCGTCCTCAAAAGTCTCGTTTCCCTCAGCCGCAGCAAGCCTCTCTCCTTCCGCGAAAAGAAAATGCTGGAACGCGCGAAGTACCTGCTCGTCAGCGAGATGGCCACTTCCCGCAACACCACCGCGGAAAGCGCCGAGGCCACCGTCGTAAAGTCCCTGGCAAAAGCCAAGCTGCAGTTCCCGGTAATGACGGAAAAGTTCGAGTAAGCTGGGCTTCTACTTTTTCTGTTGGGGGCGCCCGACTAAGTCCGGCGCCCTCTTCTTTTGGTTCACTACTTTTTTCGAAGCCTTAGCCAAATCACAGTCGTCCCTCCCAAGAATGCGCCGATTGGCAGTGAGAGCTTACCCAGGCCAGCTTCGGCATCTGGACTCAAAGAAATCTTCAAAACCACAGCTACTACAAAAGCTAGAAGCGCGAGGACGTATGCGCCGGCCAACGTTCCAACAGCAAACAAGAAAGCATTCAGCTTCGTAGCGTGTGGACGGGAGATGCACGTGAACAGAAGCCTCCCAACGATCGACAATACTCCGAATATCAGAACGTAAGCGAGAAGGTAGGAGAGCGCGATAATTGACATCGTGTGCGAAAGATAACACCGTCCCAGACGAATTCGCACCGAGTGATGAACGTAGTAGCGCAAGGAGCAATCTTCGGTGCGATCAGATTCTTCAGGTCTGGGCGAGCGCCCCAACCACAATGCCAGCCTCGCGCAGAGCGCGGGAGACGGTGACGGCGATTTGGACGGAGCCGGGTGTGTCGCTGTGGATGCAGAGCGTTTGTGCTTCGACGGAAACTTCGCCGCCATCGCTCGCAATGAGTGTCCCTCGTTGCGCAATGCTTAGCGCTTGGCGAGCGGCTTCTTCGGGATCGCGGATCAGCGCGTCCTCGAACTTGCGCGAACGCAATGTCCCACCGGGCTCGTACCGACGGTCGGCAAACGCTTCGGCGGCTACGGCAAACCCCGCCTTCCGAAAAACATCCAGCATCGGCGATCCGGCCAAGCCCACTAGCACCACGTCGCGGCGCCATCGCCCGACGCCTTCAGCAATTGCCTCGGCAAGCTCGCGATTATGGACCGCCTGATTGTAGAGCGCGCCGTGCGGCTTGACGTGTACCACGCGCGTGCCGCATCGTTTAGCGACCTCGTCAAGCGCGCAAACCTGCTCGAATACAGACTCCGCTATCTCTTTCGACGGCAGCCTCAATTCCAGGCGCCCAAAACTCGCCCGGTCGGCATACCCCGGATGCGCTCCGATGGCCACGCCAGTGCGGAGAGCCTGCTCGATGGTGGCCTTCATGGTCTGTTCGTCGCCCGCGTGGCCGCCGCAGGCGACGTTGGCCGACGTGATCGAACGCAGGAGCGCTTCCTGCGTGCCGTCGGCAATGGCCTCCGGCAGTTCGCCCATGTCGCAATTTAGATCGATGCGTTTCATCGCTGACGCCTGCCAAGATACCAGACAAAGCCTCACAGGGGGTTTGCCATGTGTCCCAAACTCGCCACCGGCGGACGAAGTTTACCGGACGCGACGGCGTCCAGGGCGCGTAGGCGATCGGCAAGCTTTGTAGCGCTCATGCGGCCCTCGCGGTGCACCCATCGAACAAAATCCTTCCCGGTGCGACCCCTTTTCAACGAGTTGCACTCCACGCAGCAAGAGACGAGGTTGCGGTAGGAATTGTCCTCGACCTCCACACGCGGCACGACATGATCCAGGCAGCGCATAAAACGCGTCAGCGGTCGCTGGCAATAGAAACAACGGCCACCTTCACGCGCATGGATGGCCCGGCGCAGCGCCCGGTGTTTCCAGAAGTCCAGCCCCTCCAAGTCGTCGATGCGCCTCGAGCTTAGGGGGCGGCGGGCCATTCGCCCAATACCGGCGGCCCTAATCTCCTCGGGAACGCGCACCTCGACCAGGTGGCCTGTATTCCCGCGCTCCACCACCCGCAAGACTCCCCGCGCAGCAAGCCGCCGTACCGCCCAGCGGACGGGAGGGTGGCTGAGGCCGGCGCCTCGGGCGAGCCAGGGAATGGAAAAGCGGACGCGCACTTTTCCCTCAAAGCGGCTCTGGCGAAGGAGATGAAAATAGACCGCACGGTCGATCGGGGAGAGCCGGAGACGAGGCACCACGAAGTCCTCGATTTGCTTGCACACTTGTTCAGCATTGGGTTTTTTGTTTTTCATGTTTTCATCCTTGGAAAGTTGACAGTCGTCACTTACAGTTGAGACCGGGGAGAGAAGGAGAAACACAGAGAGCACCGAGGCCGGACCTTTTGGTGAGCGGCGGCCTGCCGCAAGCTGGCTTGATGCAGCTTTTCCTACATCCGCGCTATAGCTCTACGAGCCTAGATCGCCCTGCTTCGCCGCAGCTCGCGTGTCTTTATTCTGTGTTGCATTTCTTCTGTCGGGAAGTTAAGGAGGGCCCAAAAACAAAAACGCCCCGGCTGGAGCCGGGGCGCAAGTTTCTACGTTGATACCTTACAAGAGCAGTACCTAGTTTGTTAATATAAAAATGCAAGATTTTTTGCGAACTAATTCGTCACTGAAAATAAAGGACTTCCTAGCGTCTGAGGACTGGCTTTTGTGCCAGCAGCTTTACGCCGCTGAAGATGGCGGGGTAAATCCGCCGCTAGACAATTAGATTCTCCGACGCCAGCAACTCCTCCTGTTCAATCAACAAGCGCCGTGCCATCTCCATGTCCAGCAACTCGAAGCGAACCTCGTCTCGCGGCCGCAACTGGCCGAGCCGGTGTAAATCCGCCGAAATCGCGTTGGCAATCTTCGGGTACCCGCCCGTCGTCTGCTGCTCTACAAAAAGAATAATCGGCTTACCCCCCTCCGGCACTTGAACGGCCCCAAGCGAAACACCTTCAGAAATCATCTCTCCACCTGCCGGCGCTGGAACAGCCGCGCCCTCCAGCCGAATGCCCATGCGATTGGACTCCTCTGCCACTCGGTACGTGCTCGCGTAAAATATTTTCTGCGCCTCATCGGAAAACCAGTCGCTCTGCGGCCCAGGCGTAACGCGCAGAACCTTGCGAGGAGTCAACTGCGAGAGCGCCCGCGCCGAAAGTGATTGCCGTGGAAGAGCCTCGCTCGCCTTCGGTAGGGCCTGCCTTCTGAGGCGGGCCGCTCCCCGCCCTTCCCCCACCACCTCTCTGCTCGCCGAGCCGATTCTCAGTTCATCACACTTCCGGAGCGCCCTGCCCTGATGTCCACCGAGCCCGCTCAAAATATGAGTTGATGCACTACCCAAGAAAAGTTCCACCTCGATCCCACCCCCAACGCACAAGTAACACCGCGCACCTGACCGCGTCGGCCCGAGCCGGAGCACCTGTCCTGCACGCGCTTCAAACCTTTCCCAGAGCGCAACAGGCTTTTCGTCAAGGGTAGCGCCAAAATCGGACCCCGCCAGCGTCAGCATCGCTCCATTAGGAAACGCGAAGGTTCCGCCAAGCAGCGTCATCTCCAGTCCTGCTGCCCCCTCCACATTGCCGACCAATCGATTCCCAATCCGCAGCGAAATCCGATCCGCCGCTCCCGAAGGCGAAACTCCCAGCGGTCCAAACCCTTCGCGCCCCAGATCTTGTACGGTGGTGAACAACCCCGGCTCGAGAACATGAATCACGCTCATGTCTTCTCCAGCTCCGCAAACCGCTCCGCGTCGATTGGCCTGAATTTCACGCGATCTCCAATGGTCAGCAGACTCAACCCCTCGCGGTCAGCCCGAAACACTTTGATCGGTGTACGCCCCAGCAATCGCCATCCCCCCGGCGTGGCGAACGGATACACACCAGTTTGATTGGCGGCAATCCCCACGCTGCCCGCAGGCACCTTTCGCCGCGGCGAGGCCAACCGGGGCGTTACCAACGCTTCGGGAAGTTCACCCAAGTAAGCAAATCCCGGCACAAACCCCAAAAAATGAACCAAGTATTCCACGGAGGAATGCAGCTCGATCACCTGCGCCACGGTCATTCCCCGTAGCGCACTCACCTCCGCCAAATCCGGCCCGAACTCCCCGCCATAGCAGACCGGTATTTCCACCAGCCGCGCCGCCGGAAGCTTCACCTCGTCAAGCCGCTCCAGGTATCGCCGTAGCTTCCCTTCCAGTTCCTCATGAGAAAACCTCAGCGCATCGAACTTGACCAGCAACGAGCAGTACGCCGGATAAAGATTGCGGACTCCGTCCACCGGCTCCAACTCCAGCAGCCGAAGCAGCTTCCTAACCTTTTCATTGGCTTCGCGTGTGATCTGACTCTGTAGAGGCCGGGTCGAACTTGTCCCGACACGGCCGGGAGCCCGGCTTAACCCCTGCGGCTGATCAAAATAAACCAGCAGAGACTGATCGCTGGCAAACTGAAATCGCGCCCCGCCGCCCGCCCCCGTATCCATATTCGCGAGAGTATACCCCACGCACCAGCAGCCAGGAGCCCGGCTACTAGAAACTCTGGCGGCTCTTAGATCTCCCGGGAGCGGCCCCGCTCATATTGCCGTCTCAAGCGTAGACAAAATGACGCATTCGACAAACACGTGAGCTCAAGTCGCTGACAAAAGCTCGCCGAATGCTAGAGTCCCTGAAGACACCTTTCTGGCTGACCAATGAGACGTCACTGGATTACAACTGTCCTGGCGAGCCTCTGCTTCGCCACCGCTGCGGCTCTTGCCTATTCCCTTTGTCTTCTGCCGCTCAAACCTGGCGCTGCCGAGAACGCGCCCCTATACACCGCGATCTGGCGAATTCTCGGTCTATTCCCTTCGCCCACATCGGTTTCGTGGGTCATAAGTCATGTCGCGGCTGCAATCGCTCCGGCGCTGGTGCAGTCCAAGATGTACTCCGCCGTTCTCAATGTACTCACGCTAATTTTCAGTGTGGTGCTCGGGCTGAGCATCCTAAGACTGCGCAGCTGGGCGCGCTCGGTGCTCGTCGCGATATGTGCGCTCACGGCAGCGCTCCAGGCTTTTACCCTGTTTCAGCTCGTCATACATTCCCGGGGACTCCTGACGGTATTGGGTTCCAATTACCGATCGGCCAACATGGGATACGCAGGAGGCGGGCCTGGTGCGATCCTTGCGAGCATGGCTATTTCTATAACTTTGTTTCGCCTCTTGCTTCGCCACGGCCTGCCCGCACTCGCTCCACCGGAAACAAACGCCAGTGTTCTCTCCGGAGCCGATTCTCACGCAGCGCCGAAGGAAACCAAGCTGCAACGAGTGAATAAGTTCCTTCTCGCCGCTACCGCCGGCGCCCTCCTCTTAGATCTTGTCTTCCTGTTCGGCGGCCTTAACGACAATGGGACAAACGGGCGGGAGACACGCTTTCTGTTGTGCGTCATGCTCGTACCCCACGTAATTATCTTGATCCGCTCCTGGCGGGGTCCGGATCGCCTGTCTCTCGGCCTGGCTGCAGGGTACGGCCTGCTTATAGCCTATATGGGCGCGATTTTTCTGCCCAATTTCCTATTCGCCTGGGCTTGGATCGCCTCTTCTCCCAGCCATACTTCGGATTGGCTCTTCGCGTTACTGGAGCTCGTACCGCTAGTTCAATTCGTTGCCTTCGTAAACGCGCTCGTTGCTACCCGCCTTCTGCCCCCGCCAAATCCAAAGTCCGCAGGGTTAGGGGTCTGGGGCCTTGCCTTTTTGATTCCCGTGGTTCTAGGAACTGCAGGACCACAATTCTTTTTTGATTGGCAGCAGGGACGGCTGAGAGTCCCCGGAGTGAAATCGTGGGGCGACGAGCTCAAAGATCTAAAGAATAGAGATGTTGTCGCTCGCGAGCTTGTACACACCTATGGCCGGTGCGCGTTCCTGTATGCCAAAACGCATCCCGGTACGGGATTCCCGGAAAACGCTTCCCTGATGGGTCCAAGCGGGACAGCTTGCCTAACGAAGTTGGATGCTTTGGGCACGCCGGAAGGCTACTCATTCCGCTACACGGCAGCGAAATCAGCCGGGTCCGAGCGCTTTGATCGATTCACTGTCGTCGCACAGCTCAACTGGCAGCATCATTTCGACGCGGCCCTTATGGACGAGAAGGGCATTTTTGTCACGGGCATTTCCAACGTCGAGCAGCCGCACATGGTCGCTGCCGATCACATCTCGTGGGATTCTCCTGGGATCTACAAACGACAGTGGGACACCTCACCAGGTTGGATGCTCGTCCGAATTCAAGCTTGCTCCACACTCCTGCGCACGCAAAGCGCGGACTCCGAGTTCCCCGCGACGCTGGCGGCGATTTTGACTGTAAAGGAAAAGCCCAACGATCCCGACTGCCTGAAAGTCTACGGATCAGGGCCCGATCCCATCTTGCAGGCCGCCGCTAACTCCAATCGCGTCGAACACGTTGGCTACATCTTGAATTACGAGCTGGAGCGCGATGCCTCCGGCAAGGTCACCCATTTTTACATCACGCTGCGGCCCAAGCGTTACGCTGAAGATAGCATTCGTAGCTACTTCATGGATGATTCCGGAATCATTCATGCCACTCCGGAAGACCGTCCGGCAGCCCCCACCGATCCTGAGGCCTTGCCCTGCGAACTCGGTGAAGTGTGTGTGAACCTGCCAACGCCTTGAAGTTCTCTCGAACCGAAATTCTAATTCTTCGAAAGAAATCCGCCAACGCTAAACTCATCTCCGTCAACGGAATTGGGCTTTTCTAGGCGAGGGTCAGGCTGGGGTCGGCGTTCAAGGTCAGATCCGCGAGCATGCCGTTTCTGAAACGTGAGTACGCCGCGGCCGCAATCATTGCCGCGTTATCGGTAGAGAGAGCGCGGGTCGGAAAAAACACCTCGATGCCTGAGGATTTCGAACGCTCTTCAAACGTCGCGCGCAGCTGTGAGTTCGCCGCCACTCCGCCAGAAACCAGCACGCTCTCGACGCTCAATTCTTCCGCCGCGCGCATCGTGCGCTCCACCAAATCGCGCACCACCGCGTTCTGAAACTCCCGCACCAGCGCCAGCGTTTTCGGCGAGCATAGCGGCAGCAACTGCTCAAATTTTCTCTCCCCGCGCTGCAGGGCCGCTTCCCGACTGGCGATCTCCTCCGCGTATTCCGGATGCTCCCGAACGTGATAGAGCACCGCCGTTTTCAACCCGCTGAAGCTGAAATCCAACACGTTGCCCTTCATTTTCGTCGGCCCAAATTTCACCGGCGCAGGCGCGCCATTCGAAACCGCCGCCAGCCGATCCAGAATCGGCCCTCCCGGATACCCAAGCCCCAAAAGCTTGGCCACTTTGTCGTAAGCTTCTCCCGCGGCATCGTCGCGCGTCTGGCCGATCTTCCGGTAACGCAACCGCGCACCCGCGTCCTGCACATTCGCATCTTCCGTCGTCACTTCATACAAAACCGTGTGCCCTCCCGAAACAATCAAGCACACTGCCGGCAATTTCGCCGTTCGCCCCGCCTTGTGCGCCTCCAGAAAAACCGCATGGACGTGTCCCTCAAGATGATTCACGGGCACAAGCGGCTTGCCCAGCGCCTGCGCCAGCGTTTTTCCGTACGTAATTCCGACCAGCAACGCCCCCACCAGCCCCGGCCCTTGTGTCACACCAATTGCGTCCACATCGGCCAGCTTCATCCCCGCAAGCGCCAGCGCTTCGCGCACCACCGGCACGATCTGCCGCAAATGCTCGCGCGACGCCAGTTCCGGCACCACGCCGCCATATTTTTGGTGAATGTCGATCTGCGAAGCGACCACGCTGGACAGAATCTCCCGGCCGTCGGCCACCACCGCCGCCGCCGTCTCATCGCACGAAGATTCAATCCCCAAGATTCTCAAGTTTTATTCCACCTGCACCGACCGTCGCCCTGCAACCAAATAATGCTAGCACAGCCGCAGGCGCGGTTCTCCTTAGCTCCTGTTCCACCGCGGCGCGACTTACCCAACGGGCACGGCTCGAATGTAAATGCATTGACTGTTTTGCCTCCGCATCAAAGAATGGTGTCCATCCTCTTAGAGTGTGCAAAAACTGAGCCTATGACCAACAACTCTTCCAGCACGCCCAACGCTGCACGAACCGGCGTCGCGAGCAGCCGCCAAAAAGTACGCAAGGCCGTCCTCCCTGCCGCCGGACTCGGCACGCGCTTCCTGCCCGCCACCAAAGCTCAGCCGAAAGAGATGCTCACCGTCGTCGACAAGCCGCAAATTCAATATGTCGTAGAGGAGTGCGTCGCGTCCGGCATCGAGCACATCATCATCATCACCGGCAAAGGTAAGAATTCCATCGAAGACCACTTCGATTCATCACCCTCCCTCGAACATTTTCTGGAAGGAAAAGGAAAACACGATCAAGCCGAACTCGTTCGAAAGATCAGCAACATGGTGCAGGTCAGCTACACGCGCCAGAAGGAACCGCTCGGCCTCGGCCATGCCGTACTCGTCGCCCGCGACCTCGTCGGCGACGAACCTTTCGCCGTTTTGCTCGGCGACGTTTTGATTCCCGGCCCAAATCCCGCGACAAAGCAATTGATTGACGTCTTCGAATCCACCGGCGTCGGCGCTATCGCCGTGGAAGAGGTTCCCAAGGACAAAACCAATCTTTACGGCATTGTGGACGGCGAACCCGCGCCGCAGCCGCCTTTTGGCGAACGCCTACTGCGAATTCGCGATCTCGTGGAAAAACCGAAGCCGGAAAACGCGCCGTCGAATCTCGCCATCACTGGCCGATACGTTTTGCCGCCTGCGGTTTTCGATTGTCTGGAGCGCACCAAACCCGGCGCGGGAAACGAAATCCAGCTGACCGATGCGCTGCGCATTCTCGCGCGCGAGCACGGCTTGTGGGCCTACATCTACGAAGGAATTTCTTACGATGCGGGCGACAAGCTCGGATTCCTGAAAGCTACCGTTGAAATTGCCCTGCAGAATCCCGAGTTCGGCGCCGCATTTCGCAGCTACTTGAAAACGCTAAAGCTCTAACGCACTTCACTTTTCCGAAGCGCTGCTCTTCTTCGCGGGCTTCTTATCCTTGCTTTCTTTCGTATCTTTGGATGCCGTTTCCTTGCTCCCCGAATCTTTATCTTTGCTCCCGGATTCTTTTGTTTCCCCGGCTGGCTTGTCCGCTTTGTCGCCGTCGCTGGAGCTAGCGCCCGGCTTTTTTCCGCCGTAGTCTGTCACATACCAGCCTGCGCCTTTGAACTGAATCGATGGCGCGGTGATCACCGATTCGACTTTGCCGCCGCAATGCGGGCATTTTTTTAGGTGCGGCCCGGCGACGTTCTCGATTTTGTCGGTATGCCGGGCGCACTTCAGGCATTTGTACTCGTACAGGGGCACTGACGCTCCTCCCACGTGTAATTCAAAACTGCAAGTATAGCATTGCTCTCGCGCGCGAGCGCGATTGGCCCCGTAGTGGCGGGTCTTCAGACCCGTTCTTCGTACTCGCTCCTGTATCGCCGGAGTCCCCGTCGTCTCTCGCCCAGTGTGCTGGTTGTGAATGTGCCGCGTGCTAGACTCGTCAGCATGAGCGCGAAGACGGTTCCCTCCAAGCATGAAAGAGTCGCGTATCCGGCGGCTGGCGGCTGCCTCTATCTCGTTGGCACACCCATCGGCAATCTTGAAGACATTACCCTGCGCGCGATCCGTATTCTGAAGGAAGTCGATCAGATCGCCTGTGAAGACACCCGCCACACGCAGAAGCTCCTCACGCACTACGACATTCACAAACCACTCGTCAGCTACCACGAACACAATGAATTGACGCGCGCCCCCGAGCTCGTCGTCGCGCTGGAGCAAGGCGCAAAGATCGCACTGGTTAGCGACGCCGGAATGCCGCTCGTCTCGGATCCCGGCCATCGCCTCGTAACGCTATGCCTGCGCCACCACATTCCTATCGTCCCGATTCCTGGCCCATCCGCGCTGCTCGCTTCCCTGTCCGCTTCCGGCTTGCCCAACGAAGAATTTCTCTTCGTCGGTTTTTTGCCCGCTCGCAGCGGCGAACGCCGCCGCGCCCTCGAGCGCCTGCGCATCGAGGACCGCACCGTTATTCTTTACGAAGCGCCGCACCGTGTCGCGGAGTGTGTAGCCGACGCGCGCGAAGTGCTTGGCAATCGCGACGCCTGCATCGCGCGCGAAGTGACCAAGCTCCATGAAGAGTTCCGCCGCGGCAAACTTTCCGAACTCTCCGCTTCCCTCGAAGAACGCCCCGCGCGCGGCGAAATTACTCTCTTGATCGGCGCGGAAGCCCCAGCCGACGCGCGCACCCACGCCAATTCCACGCAAAGCCTCGCCGACCGCGTCGAAGAACTCATCCGCCAGGCCAAGCTCGACCGCAAAGAAGCCCTCAAGCTCGCCGCCAAAGAGCGCGGCCTCACGCGCCACGACGCCTACGCCCAAATCGTCGACGCCAAAGCAATTCAGGAAGAAACGTGAGCGAAACGGAGCATCCGCCGCAGAAGTCCCCCGTTGCTCTGCGGCCTTCCTGGAGCCAAATCGTAATCATGTTTCTTTGTTCGATCCCCGTAGTTGCGATTGTGGCGGGCGTGGCAACCGCACTTCCTTTCGTTCTTCCTTACGTGCTCCAAGAGAGGAGCTGGGGATGGTATGTATTGGTAGTGCCGCTGTCTCCCGGCTGGCTATGGCCCGCGCTGCTCGCCTCCCAGCAGGCACCTCCCTCAGGGTTCAACTGGGATGACCTTCTCAGCGCCTTGCTCGGCAACTTCATCTACTGGTTCGTGTGGATCTTCTGGTTCGTCCTGTGGTCCGACCGGCGTTGGCGCCGCAAGCGCGCCGCCCGAATCGAAGCTTGATGCAAGGCAGCTTGGGTCACTTTGCAATGCTATTGGTTGATTGCAGTTCGCGGGCTTGGACGATCAGTTTCTTGAGTTTGCCTTCAATGGAGGCGTCGCCGATGTGTTCTTCCTGGAGGACGCCATCGGCATCAATGGTAAAGGTGTGAGGTATGGCGTTGACACTAAACATCCTTGCGATTGGCCCGGCGAAGGAACCATCGCGATATTGTGGCCAGGTCATTTCGTTCTTCACAATGAACTCTTTCCATTTTTGCTCGTCGGAATCGAGGCTGACGCTGAGAATCACCAGCGGCTCGCCTTGAAGTTTTTTTGCAACTTTTTGGATATGCGGGAGAGCTTCTCGGCAGGGGACGCACCAAGTGGCCCAAAAATCAAACAGGACAACCTTCCCCTGCAATTCGTCCATGGAAACCCGCTGTCCCTCGATGGTGGTGATGGAGAAGGGCGGCACCATTCTAGCCCGCGCGAGTTCTGGCCGGCTGATGTATCGTAAAGCCCTGCGACGGCTGGGATCTTCGGCGGGCTTGGCCTTCGCAAACTTCTCAAAACAGGCCTTGGCTTCATCGTCGCGCTTCAACTGCGCAAGCGCTCTTCCATCCAGGAAGTACGCATCCGGGAAATTGGAAACAGCCGCTAGTGCCTTGCCAATCTCCTCGTGAGAGCGCGCAAAAAGATCGTCTTTGTGCCTCTGCAGCCCCTCGTCCAGCAGCACAACCGCTAATTCGTAGTGTGCCAGAGCCGTATCTCTTGGTCCCTGGGCTTGCGCCACGATTTCCTCGGCCCCGAGTTCGGCGGTTTTCCACTCGCCGAGTTCCTCTCCGTACTTGATCATCTGTTTCTGGCAGGCCAGGCAATGCCCGCCGTCCTGTTTGTCGGCTTTCTTAAACTCGTCCAGAGCCGCTTCTTTGTGGCGTTCGTGCAGGTACTTCTGGGCCTTCTCAAACGTTTTCAGGGCTTTTTCATCGGCTGGCAAGCCCGTCTTTTCCTGCGCCAAGACGGGCGTCAGGAAACACAGGAACATCAAGCTGCCATGGAAAAATCGCACTAGAGTCCTCCCCCCGATGCGCTCACCTCTCGGCTTCGGGCTCCTCTTTCTGGTTTCTAGTTTCAATTTTCCAGTTTCTAGCTCAGCGCACGCCGCAAGCGCTTGGTGGTCGTCTGCAATTGGCGCTTCAAAGCATCCACCTGCTTCGAAATGTCCGCCAGTTCTTCCTTCGCGAGCTTTCCCGCCTTAACAATCTGATGAGCCTTACGATCCGCCTTGCCCATCGCTGTGCCTATTCCCTCTGCTACTCGCGTCAACCTGCTCTTCTTGGCCATCGAATCCTCCCTGTGGAACAGCTCTCATCCTACAGCGGCCCCGAGGTGCTGCCAATCTTTTCCATCGCGAATCCTCCGAGCCGCCGGGCCCCAAAGTATCAGTCGGTGGAGCATCAACCCGTGATGGCGAAACCCCAGATCGGGTCAAGCGTATTCGCGCGGGGGGCGTACAGCCATTTAGATTTCTTTTGGTTTGTGGTCGTCCTTGGCCGGCGGATCCTCCGCGCGGCCAAAATAGTAGCCGACGATCACGCCAATAATTCCGGTGTAGACGCTGGCGGTTTTCGAGAAAAAGTCGGCGTATTCATTCAGCGCGACGTTGGTTTTGCCGAACAGCGGATAAATCGCCATCGTGCCGGTAATCAACATGAAGACACCTACAACGATGATCGCTAGAAATGCCCGGACTCTTCTGATTCCCATTGTAGCCTCCGTCATAATTTGAGCGAGGTCAGAGAGTCCTTGAGCGCGCCGACATTTTGCAGTTCGTCTGCGGCGGTGGTCACGATGCGCACGGGCTCGGGATGGCCGGCGAGAGTTTCATAACGGCCGTAAAGAAAGTAGAGCTTGATGGCGTCTTTGGGTTTTTCAAAGTCGCGCTCCAACCAGATCAGGACTTTGTCAAATTCCCCGGCGCCGTTCGTCTTTTTTGTGGCTTCGAATTCGCCGGCGTCGCAGTCCTGATTCGCCACCTTGAAACCGTTGTCCGTGAGGGCCTTGGCGATGGCATCGCAGATTTTCGTGGCGTCACCGCTCTTCAGCGTCTTCAGGGGCGTGGGCCTTTCGAGCGGAGTCGGATCGGTCTTGAACAGGGCTTGCGCGCGAGTCAGGCCGGGGAAACACAGCACGGCAACCGCCGCGACAACAAGGCTGAAGGCTAATCGCATGCCGTCCCTCCTCCCGGCCGGGTGAATCCTGCGCGATATTGAGCCTGCTCGTGCCGGGGAGTCAAGCGCCGCATTTCTTCACGGCACGTTATCCAGGCTGGTCCAGGCGGAATCGGGAGAGTTCTTGTCGCAGCCGGCTTTGAGATTGCAAACGTAGAACTGCGATACCGGATGGACCTCCCAAACCGTGGAGCGCCAGCAGGCCGCAGTTGCTCCGGGAAATCCGCAGTCATCTTTGACGTTCAAATGGGTGTTATCGATCATCAGTTGACCCACAACTTTAACCTGCTGCCCTTGCAAGGAATTTATTCGAGCAAAAGTCCACTTGGGATCGCGCGTATGAGGAGTCATCTCGGCAACTACGCTGGTCTTGTCCATCGCCCCTGGCTTGCCCTGGACGGGCTGGGGCTTTTTCTTCAGAATTTGTTTCGCCAGCGCAGCGTCAAAACCAAGGCCGATATGGAAGTCATAGCTGCCCGGAAGCTGAAGTTTGCAATTGGTGGTTTCCCCAGTCGAAGGTTTCCCGGCTGCGCCTTTCCCCGTGTCTTCAACAAAATAAAGGTAAGCGAAAACGGTAACGATATTGCCTTCACCAAGATTCGCCAGTGCCGGAGCCGACTTGGCGTGGTTGCCGGCTGCAAGTCCGCTGGGGATCTTCCCTTCCAGAGCATGGAAATCAGTTCCCGCCAGCACGGCGGTGGAAGGCAACGTTGCACCCGGGACCTGGTTCTTGAGGAAGTTCAAGTAGGCATCGTATATGTGCGTTGAATCGGTGCAGCCAGTGGGAAATTTCGTATGACACGACTGCGTGTCGAGCGTAGCAGGTTTACACCCGGTTGCCGCTTTCTGTGCCGCGGCGAGTTTAGCCAGATCGTGAGCTCGGTCGGCAAGCAGGGAGGCAGGAACAGCGAACAGGGAGCAAACTAAACAGAGCACTTGAGCGGATTTTTTCATTTTTCCTCCTTGATGGCGTTCGAATGCGTGGCCCAGGAACGAGAGCACCTGGTAGTCGCCCATTACGAGGATTGCAGTTCTATTTAGCACTGAGTTAGCTATACGTCAAAGCATTTTGGAGATTGCATCCTGGCTGGACGCAGGCCTGCTCTGACTCCATAGTGCTGCTGGCAGTGAATTCGTTTCAGGACGGAGGTGAAACGCCGCGATAGGGCACGATCCGGCCAGTGTCGGAGCCGGCCATCATTCAGCAAAGGTGAGCGTAACCTTTTTCGTGGTGGGCAGTTATATTGTTAGAGCGATGATGGCCAGGCAACGACCGGCAGGAAAGCGTTCGGCGGAAGGCGGGGATAAGGGTGTGTCCGGTGATCCCCCGGGGGCCATGGACGAGCGGTTGCTGGTGGAGGCAGCGCAGCGAGATCCGGCAAAGTTTGATGAGCTGTACGAGCTGCATTTCGAGCGCGTGTACGCGTTTGTTGCTAGCCGGATGCGGGACCGGACTACCGCGGAAGATGTGACGTCGGAAGTGTTTCACAAAGCGTTGACCAACCTACCGAAATATGAGTGGCGAGGCGTGCCATTTGTGGCGTGGCTCCTGCGGATTGCAGCAAATGCGATCGTAGATCAGGCCAAGCGTGCCGCGCGCGAGTTCCCTGCCCCAGACGATCCGCCGGACCCTGCCGCCGATCTCGATCTGCAAGCTTCCGAGTTGCGAGCCGTTGAGCACCGGGCCCAGTTGTTCCGCTTGGTGGGGCAACTTCCCGAGGTTCAGAAGCAAGTGGTGTACGAGCGATTTGTGGAGCAACGAAGCATACGGGAGATTTCGGAGCGGCTCGGTAAGACAGAAGGAGCCGTCAAGCAATTGCAATTGCGCGCGGTGCAGAAGTTGCGGGCGCAGATGGAGAGTGGCCGTGGCTAAGCGCTCCCTCGCTTTGCAACTTGATGAAGTGGTGCAGGCGATGCTTGTATCGCTCCAGCCGCGCCCGGAGGAAGCGCCAGATCGCGACCTGGCTTCCCTGACGCGCGTTGCGCAAGCATTGCGCGAGCTTCCACGCCAAGAGTTTCGAGCAACGTTAAAGTCCGATTTGCAAAGGAGAGCAACCATGAGCGAAAGCACAGCAGCAGCGGCGGCAGGTTCAGGGGAGTCGCAAGCCAAGTCCGTTCATTATCAGCGGCCGGGGCTCACGGCGATCACGCCGTACATCATTGTGCGGCCGGCGGCGCAGTTCATGGATTTCTTGAAGAATGCGTTCAACGGAATCGAGCAACTGAGGATGCCAGCACCGGACGGCACGATCATGCACGCGGAAGTGGCCATCGGCAACGGCGCAATCGAGGTGAGCGACGGAAACGAGCAGTATCCGACCGCGCCTGCAGCAATCCACCTGTACGTGGATGACCCTGACGCAACGTACGCGCGTACGCTGCAAGCCGGTTCCACCTCCTTCTACGCGCCGACCGACGACCATCCCTCAGGCGACCGGTGGGGTGCCGTCAAGGACCCATTCGGCAACCACTGGTACATTGCCAAGCCTCGGGGATGGACGCCCGGGCCGGAGGGGCTGCGCTCCGTGCAGCCGTATTTGCACTTGAGCGAGGCACACAAGATGATTCCGTTTATGGAGTCGGTCTTCGGCGCCGAGTGCATCGGCCTTCATAAATCACCTGACGGCATTGTGCACCATGCAACCATCCGGATCGGCAATGCCACGCTGGAGATTGACGAGGCCCACGGGGAATTTCAGGCGATGCCCTGCCACCTGCATGTTTATGTGCCGGACACGGACGCGGCTTACGCTCGGGCGTTGCAAGCGGGAGCGACTTCGATCGAGGCGCCACGCAACGCACCTTATGGCGACCGCGCGGCGGGAGTGAAAGACGCATGGGGAAATAGCTGGTTTATCGCGACCTATTTGGGGCAATGACGGACGATAGGAAAAAAGAATAAGGAAAAGAACGGGTCTGAAGACCCGCCACTACAAAAGCGAAGATGGCGGCGTAAAGCCGCCTCTATATGAGCAAATCAGGCGGCGGATTCGGAGCGGAACACGCGCTGAAAGCGCGGTCCGGTGAATTGCACTCCGACCAGTTTTTCTCCGTGTGACTCGGCATCGGCGACGTGCACGACGCGGCCGTGAGTGGCGAAATCAGCGTCGCTGCGGCGCGACGCATACTGCGAAAAAGGGATGCGGATCTCGAGGTCGGAGCCGATGGCCACGTCGAAGCGCGTGACGAAGGCTGCGCCGCTGCGGCAAAGATTTTCGCTGGAAGTATCTTCTTCGAAAGCGAATCCGCGGGCATCGCGGCCGCGGACTTTCAGCGGCAAGCGTACGGCAATTCTACGTTCCGAGCGTTGCGTCGATACAGTAGTGCTGAGCGGGACCATGGGCTGGGTCCTCTATTCTTTTTTCTGCGGCAGCTCGGCCCTCGAAGAAACGTTCCACACTCTCGAGGATTTCCGCGGGCGTGCGCGCCGCATGTACGATGCTACGAAGCTCGCTGCCGTTCCCCACGCCATGAGTAAACCAGCAAGCGAACTGCTTCATTTTGCCTACACCATCAGGCAGCTGGGCGGCATTAATTTGCCTATAGTAGCCCATCAGTAAACGGTAGCGCACATCGTCAGTGGGGATGTCGTAGCGGCCGGTTTCGGCTTGCTGGTGCATCTGGGAAAAGATCCATGGATTTGTGGCGGCGGCGCGGCCGATCATGACGGCGTCGCAGCCGGTTTCGCGGACCATGCGCGCGGCGTCTTCGGGCTTGTTGATGTCGCCATTGCCGATGACGGGAATTTTTACGGCTTGCTTGACGGCGGCGATGAGGCTCCAGTCAGCGGCGCCTTTGTATCCCTGCTCGCGGGTGCGCGGGTGGACGGCGACGGCTTCCACGCCAATGCTTTCGGCCATTTTGGCAACGCCGACGGCAACGATGGAATTTTCGTCCCAGCCGGCGCGCAGCTTGATGGTCAGCGGAATTTTCACGGCGGCGCGGACCGCTTTGAAAATATCTTCGAGTAGCGGGAGATCGCGGAGCAATCCGGAGCCGCCGCATTTGACGACTTTCTTGGCCGGGCAGCCGAGATTAATGTCCACGGCGTCGTAGCCGAGGTCCTCAACCATCTTTGCTGCTTCGGCCATAACGGCGGGATTCGCGCCAAAAAGTTGCGCGGTGATGGGATGCTCGTCTTCCTGAAAATAGAGATAGCGGAGAGTTTTTTTGGCGCTACGCGTGATCCCCTCGGAGCTGGTGAATTCCGTCATCAGCAGGCCGCAGCCGCCCAGCCCGCGAATGACGCGGCGGAAAAGCGTGTCCGTCACTCCAGCCATGGGAGCAAGGACCGCCGCCGGGCGGATGGTCAGGTCGCGAATCTGGAAGCTCGCCGGAATCACAGTTTCAGTTTAGGCTGGTGCAGGCGATGTAGCAAGACGGAGCGTGATCATGTTCCTTGGCCGGCATTCCGCGAAAAATGCCCGTCACCCTCGCATCCGGCAAGCTTCGCCCTTCCCTGCCTTAGGACGGCCAACCGCCGTGGGCGAATGTGATAGTCTGAAGGCATGAAATTGACAGCCGTTTATGAACCCGCCAAAGAGGGCGGCTATACTTGTTTTGTGGAAGAGTTTCCTGCCGCGATTTCGCAAGGCGAAACCATCGAAGAGGCCAAAGCGAATCTTGCGGACGCGCTAGAGCTGGCGCTGCAGTGCCAACGGGAGCTTGCTGAAAAGGGTCTTTCTCCACAAGCCGTGCACGAGGTTTTTGAAATCGCGGAAGTATGAAACTCGCGGAATTGGAACGCCATCTGCGCCACCATGGTTGCGCTTTGTATCGCGAGGGTGCCGCCCACAGTATTTGGTTCAACCCCGCATTTTGAACAAGATCGCCAGCGTCCCGCGCCATCGCGAAATCAAAGAAGGGACGGGGCGGGCCTTCTGCAAACAATTGGAAATTCCGCGGCCATAACGCCGACGATGCCGTTCGCCAAGAAATCCCCTCGCCGTTGGCTGTACAATTCCTGGGTGTTTGCCCTCAGAGCGCTCCTGGCGACTCTCCTACTGACGCGGTTCGCCGCGGCACAAGAGCACGTCTCCTTTCCGACCGAGGACGGAGGCGTAGTCCATGCCGACATCTACGGAAAAGGCGAACGCGCCGTGGTGCTGGCGCACGGGGGACCCTTCAACAAGGAAAGCTGGGAAAAGCAGGCTAGTACGCTCGCGTCGACAGGATTTCGAGTGCTAGCGCTCGACTTCCGCGGCTACGGCAAGTCGCGAGGCCCAGGCGACTCCGACCCGATGGATGCACCGCTCCACCTGGATGTACTGGCGGCAGTCCACTATCTGCGAAAGGCGGGCGCGAAGAGCGTGTCGGTCGTCGGCGGCAGCATGGGGGCGGGGGCCGCAGGCGATGCCTCGATCGCTTCGCAGCCAGGTGAGATCGATCGCCTGGTGTTCCTTGGAGGATCGCCGAACGGCCCGGCCGAAAAGCTCAAGTCATCCACACTGTTCATCGTGGCACGCGACGATGCAAGCGGGGATGGACCACGTCTTCCCAGGATTCAGGCGCAGTACGAGAAAGCTCCCGAACCAAAGGCCCTGATTATTCTGGAGGGCTCTGCGCACGCTCAGTATCTCTTTCAAACGGATCAAGGAGAGCGCGTGATGCGGGAGATCCTCCACTTCCTTTCCGCGAAGTGAACCATCTGCTCCCCCTGTTAGCGGTGCGCGACTTTGGGAGAAAAGGCAAAACCCAAGTAGAAAAGCGCTACCTGGGCACCCGGCTATGGCCGGCAAAGCTTTTCTCTTACTCCGAAAGTGGTATTCCATGATCCACCTTGAGCGGTAGCAGAAAAGTACCGCATCACGTGATGCTTTCCACTTCACGATTCAGCACGATGTGCCACAGAGACGCCGGGAAGCGCATCCGTTTGCAATTTCCGGAGAAAGCAACCAACAGATAGCGAGAAGGAGGACAGCATGACCCAAACCAGTGCTGCACAACGAAGCAGAGAGCAGGCAGATGACAAGACCGCCATTCGCCCATTCCAAGTGAATGTTCCGGAAACCGAACTCACCGAATTGCGCAGGCGTATCAACGCAACAAAGTGGCCTGAACGGGAGACGGTCGCGGATGCATCGCAAGGGGTGCAGCTCGCGACGATTCAGGCGCTGGCGCGCTATTGGGCCACAGAATACGACTGGCGCAGGGTCGAAGCGAGACTGAACGCCCTACCGAATTTCATTACCGAAATCGATGGGCTAGACATTCATTTCATTCACGTTCGTTCGAAACATGAGAACGCGTTGCCGCTTATCGTCACGCACGGATGGCCCGGCTCGATCGTCGAGCAGTTGAAGATTGAAGATCCGCTGACCAATCCCACGGCACATGGCGGGAGCGCGTCGGATGCTTTCGATGTGGTGGTTCCGTCGGTGCCGGGCTACGGATACTCAGGCAAACCGACCACCACCGGGTGGGATGTTGCCCACATCGCGCGAGCCTGGGTCGTGCTGATGAAGCGCCTCGGGTACGCGAAATTCGTGGCGCAAGGCGGCGACTGGGGTGCGGTCATCACCGAACAAATGGGCCTGCAGGCGCCTTCGGAGTTGCTCGGCATTCACACCAACATGCCTGGCATCTTTCCAGGCGACATTGACCAGGCGGCTTTTTCCGGGGCGCCGGCGCCATCAGGTCTCTCAGCCGATGAGAAACTCGCTTACGACCGTCTGCAGTTCGTATATCAAAAGGGAATCGCCTACGGGTTCCAGATGGGGCTGCGGCCGCAGACTTTATACGGAATCGCGGACTCACCCGTCGGCTTGGCGGCTTATTTCCTTGATCACGACGCGCGCAGCTACGAGCTGATCGCACGCGTCTTTGCGGGAGAATCCGAAGGCCTCACGCGCGACGATATCCTCGACAATATCACGATCACCTGGTTGACGAACACGGCGCTTTCTGGCGCCCGTCTCTATTGGGAGAATTGGGGCAAACTCGGGTATTTCAATACCAAAGGCGTCTCGATCCCGGTTGCCGTGAGCGTCTTCCCTGACGAACTCTATCTAGCCCCGCGGAGCTGGGCAGAGCGGGCGTATCCCAAACTGATCCATTACAACAAGGTGGAGAAAGGCGGCCACTTTGCGGCCTGGGAACAGCCGCAACTCTTTTCAACAGAGGTTCGCGCGGGCTTCAGACCACTGCGCTCGATGTCATGAGGTGACCTTGGCCAACGCTGGCTAACTGTTCGTCAAACGGCAGGAGAGCTTCGATGATAGAGGCTCTCCTGTTTCGACTCCGGCAGATATCAGTCGGCCTCACGCTTGGCGCGTGGCGCATCCTTAAGAAACTGAGACGGCTCCGGGTGGCCGACGCTTTGCGATTTTGTTTTGTGCGCGTCGTTGCGTCCCGGGCAATTCAGCGGGACAAAGGGTGGGCAATTCTTTGCCGGGTGCCCTACACGCCGCCCGTGCGTGCGGGGTGAACACTTCTCAAGGTGTGTTAATCGGACCGAGACGGTTCCGGACAAAGACAACACCGTCGCAGTCTTTGTCCTCAAGAGCCAGAAGTCCGACTGCGCCGCCGGGACGACACCGCGGATTCAGGTTGCCGACCTGCAGGAGATGCCCAACCACTTCCGCGAGCAGATGGACGCTGGCCTGAAAACCCTCGCGGACAATCAGGGCAAGAACGGTCTTCCGTCAGCCCCGGCGGCGGCCAGTCCTCATGTGAATGCCGACGGCACAGCTCGCACCGGACGATGCCGCCGCGATTGGCGCACAGCTGAATCAGCAACAGCAGGAGGCTGAACAAGCCGAGACAGAAGTCCAGCAGGCTGCTCCGCCTAGCAGCCCCCCTGGGAAATACTAACGAACAAGGCTCATTGGATGGCGGGTGGCGCACCCTATGGTTTTCAGGGTGCAGTGCTTCCCGGATTTCATCATCCCGCCGTCATTGCGGGCGGTGGTCATCAATCCGATACTCGCCGAGGAGATCAGCGAGAATCCATGCTGCTCCGGCAATCGCGAAGGTCTCGGCGATTTCGCTCCAATTCGCATGATTGTGGGGATCCGAAAAAAGCAACGGTACCCACACGAGTACCCCAAAGAGCACGAGCATCATTGTCAGCAGGTGGGTCGCGAGAAGTGCCATGCGATTCGTAAGAAGAGCCACAGCCGCGAGTGCGAACAATACAGTCGTCGTTCGCGCCCAAAACATCTGACTTGGCGGAAGCCACCTCGGAACAAAATTGGCGGTAGCGTCAAGATAAATCGCCTGTTCGAGGGTAAACGAAGCGGTGCAGATGCCCAAAAGAATGCGGCCGATCCGATTAAGCGTTTCCGGTGACCATGCCGATGACAAGCGCGCATAAACGATCGCCGCTCCGGTCACGAGAGAGAACTGCTCGAAGAAGTTGCCCCAGCTATTGTAAATCCGCGGTGTGGCGACGATTCGTGGCACGCACTCTAGGGCGAAGACAAGATAAACCGCACCAAGGACGGGTGCGCCCGTTTTCGCGGTCCGACGGAACTGAATCGCAGCGCCGCCGAAGATCAGAGCAGCGACGGCGGCGTAGACAATGTAACGCGGCGGATGCCAGTCGTTGTACTCGTGCCAGGCCAGCGTGATGAGGCCAAAGGCCAAAGCCGCCACTCCAAACACATGACGGCCGAGGTTCGAACTAGGCGTTGATACGGTCATTTGTTTGCAATCCCTATCACGCAGGTTTGTCACGATGCGGGAGAGCCGATTCGTGAACGTTCATTTGAGCAACCGGGGGATCTTATAGGATGCGCGTAGCTTTATACAACGAACTCTACACGACGGGATGGATCAAGGGACGCGTAGTGCCACAACGCTGGAGTGTGAAGGACTCACTCGATCTTGAAGCGTCGCGAAAGCGTCGTTCTACATTGTTCGTGTAGCCCCCCTGCCGGCCTTCTCAACTCGCGGCGGCCTCCGCGGATGCCGTCTCCGTTGTCGTGACGATAGGTTTGGCCGTAATTTCGAGTCCATTCTTGTTCATATCGAATCTCTGCTTCCGGTCCAAGCCTTTGACGAACTCGCGTGCCGCCTTCCCGATGGCTCCAGGAAGACTCGACGCCTCCACTTTGACGGCCGACTCCGCTGTTCCTTCATTTCGATCTCGATAGCGAAATTGCACCTCAAACGTTTTCATGCTCCAATCTCCTTTTCTGACGATAAAAAACAGAAACCGGTTTGCGCTCCAAGCCACGCGGGAATCTTAAAACTGCCATCCCTTCAGCTCCGATGACGTTTGCGATTGGCAACTTTCTTTCCGGAGCTCTTCGTCTTCAGGGCCTTGATCTCGGCCTTAAGCTTGTCGTTCTCTTTCGTCAATGCATCGCGGGCAGCTGTCATTGTTTCGAGATCGTTTCCCACTTGGCCGTTCTCTTTCTGAAGTTCCGCAACCCGGGCCTTCAATTGCTCGTTTTCTTGCAGAGTCTTTGCGTCTTTGCAGGCCGTCAAGGGCAAACTCAGCACTACTGCCACAGCAAGAATCGCCCAAGTGTTTTTGCGCGTCATACGTCATCCTTCGCTGACAAGAATTTGAATTGCAACTGGAGCAACCGATAGCGGGTGAGGGGGGAGCCGCCGCTGGCAACTGAGCCAGCGTAATGGAGTTTCACAGATCGCGCAAGCCGCATGAACGCTGTCACTGGAGAGGTCGAATTGACTCCTGGGCAGATATCCGGTAACGCGTGCCAGCTCAACCGGACATGTGCCGGCGGGTGACGCACCCTACGGTTTCCAGGGTGCGGTTTTCGCCGGGTTTCATCTTTATCACTAGAGCAGCCTCGGGTTGGGCACGCTTTCTCAATTCTTGAAGCCACCTAGCCTTAGCTTTTGTAGGGGCGCGCTTCAGCGCGTCCCCGGTTCACCCCGCTTGACCCGTTCCCTAATTTCGATGAGAGAACGGACATTTCCGATTGACACGAACTTCGCATAATGCGAAGATTTCTCATGCGGGTCGTCAGCCGGAAGGCGATTCGGGAAGCCGCCGCCAGGCACGGAGAATGGAGCGCCTCTCTAAACGCCTGGTACAAGATCGCGAAAAACGCGGATTGGAAAAACTTTGCTGAGGTCCGGAACAGTTGGAGAAATTCGGATGTCGTCGGGCCCTTTGTAGTGTTCGATATTAGCCACAACAGATGCCGGCTGATTGCTACGATCAAATACAGGTGGAGAATGGTTTACATCCGGCGCATTCTGAGTCACGCCGATTACGACGAGAAGGAGTGGCAAAGTGATGATTGAAGTGCCCGAAAAATATGCACTCGAAGTCAGCGCGCCAGCACCGATCACCTCCGAGCGCCAACACGAAGAATACCTTGCGGTCCTGGATAAGCTGGCAAGCAAGGAAAACCCGACGACGGAAGAAGAAAAGTATGCCGCGGTCTTGATGACGTTAATCGAAGCTTACGAAGAAGAGCATCATTCCATTCCCGATGCAGGTCCGGTGGAAATCCTTCGCACTTTGATGGATGCCAATGATCTCCGCCAAAAAGACCTGGTCCCCATCTTTGGCTCGGAAAGCATCGTGTCCGAAGTCCTGCACAAGAAACGTGCCCTCAACAAAACCCACATCGAGAAGTTGAGCAAACGATTCCACGTTTCTCCCGCAGTGTTTTTCCCGCGTTGAAGGGGCTTCGCGTAAATATGGCATATCTGGTCATTACACTCGTCTTCGCGGCGATGGTGGCGTTTTCCGGCATCGGAAAGATACGCCGCGATCCGAAGATCATGCACGTCATCCACGAAGTCGTAGGTGTGCCGTTGAAGTACTGTTCGCTTCTGGCCGCCTGTGAGCTTGCCGGCGCATTGGGCCTGGTTCTCGGTATCTGGTGGCCATTACTGGGAGTGGCGGCGGGAATCGGGCTCGTGCTCTATTTTGTGGGTGCGACGGTGTCCCATCTGCGCGTAGGAGATGTCAAAGGCATTGGACCCGCCGTGTTTATGTTGGCGCTTGCTGCGGGAGCACTCGCCCTGCGTATCTTGACTCGGGGCACTCCGCGGTAGGACGGATCAGTCGGTACTCCACGTCAATGCAGCTTCCTGCAGTCAGAAAAGGGAGAAGAGAATGACCCACCGTTCATCCCGCAAGAGCGGCGGGATGGGGTAGAGGTGCAAAACCCGCAAGGATGGGCCAGCCACAGGCGTTTTTCGGAATTAATGTGCGGCCACCCGCCAAGAGCCACGTAAAAAGGGAACGACTTTGGTAGGTACTTTGGTAGGTACCAGATTGAAACAGATGTTCGTTTGTCGCACCATAGCCGCGTGAGATTCGTACTCACTTATACCGGCCCTTTGGCCTCTAACGGTAGTCCCAAGGAAAAGCACCAGATTCGCCAGGCGCTCTTGCCACAGCTAAAACGGCAATGGGACATCGATCCGGCCTTGAACAACATCGCCCACTCCGGCAGCAGGGATAGGCCCGGACAGGGCACAAGACTGCAGGACATCGCCAGAAGATTCACCAAACGAGGTTTCCATTTCGTTCCTCTGGTCTCGAAGGAGTTTCATTTAGTTTGCCACTTGCAGATCACTTTGCTCCGGAATGAAGAACCTGGAAACGTACTTCAAACTGGCGGCGACATCGACAATCGTTGAAGACATTGTTCGACAGCCTGAGCGTGCCAGCGCACGAGGATCAGATTCGAAAACTCGCGCCCGCTGCCGGAGAAGACCCCTTCTATTGTTTGCTGGAAGATGATTCTCTTGTATCAGGAGTCGAGATAAACACGGAAAGACTACTGGAACAGCTTCCGGGCCGGAACGATGTGCGGCTTTCAATTACCGCGACGGTTCGGCCAACGAAAGTCACAATTGACTCGTTGGGATTCCTTGGTGGATGGTTCTAGAGCCGATGAAACTGACGCACCACGGATTGCAGGTTGAATTGCCGGATGAGTGGTGGATCGGGGCGGAGATGACGGGGTTTGTGCCCCGAACTGTCGCTTATCGCGTCGATCACAATTTATTTGAGAATGTGCAAGAGGTTCGCATCGAGGAAGTAGGGTCGGTGCGTCGCAATTTGGGAGCAGGCATCTTTAACAACAGCGAAGAGCAGGGTTCGGCCCGCGAACGAGTCCTGCGAATTCTTCGCGGCTTCCGGTTAGATAACGCCATCCCGCCAGTGGAAATCGTCGAGGGTCAATACCCCTATCGATACAAGCTGGTTCACGGTGCTCATCGCTTCTACTGTTCGTTAGCTGCGGGATTCACGAGCGTGCCGACCACCGAAGGCTTCGATTGGAACCGATGAGGTCAGCCTACCACCGGTGGCGGGTAGCGCATCCTTAAGAGGCTGAGACGGCTCCGGGTGGCCTACCCTTTGCGATTTTGTTTTGTGCAAAGGGTGGGCAATTCTTTGCTTCGCTTTCACCAGCCGCCGACGATGAGGCTGTGCGCCCAGCGCTGGCGACCTAGCGCCCTTGATGACGAGTCGAACTGCCCTAAGTTCCCGGTAGCGGGCCAAGGCCTTTTCAAGTGCCCGGAACCCCGCTGTCATATTGCCGTAACTCGCCACCGATAGCCTCCAACAAGGAGGAAGCTAACATGTACAACTTACGCTCAGTGCGTCTACCCATTGCTCTTCTGTCGTTTGCCCTCATAGCTGGATCGGCCAGCGCTCAATCCATCCGCAGCATTTCGGTCTTTGCCCGCGGAGCATCGGTGCAGGCAACCGGACCAGACTCCATAACCATCGGAGGTGGTTTCGTCTGGGTCAGCTACGCCAATGGCGCTGACTCGACAGGACTCGGAGGCTCGAGCACTATCGTGCAATACGATCTGAAAGGTAACATTGAGCACCAGTTTTCGATCGCCGGGTCGGTGGATGGTCTGAAGAGAGATCCCAGGACCGGCCGCATCTGGGCTTTGCAAAACCAGGATGGCCGGTCGACTTTGACTTTAATCGGTCCCCGTGCCGAGACTCTGCGCGGCCCTTTCCAATATGCAGTCCAGTCGACCACTCGCGGCTATGACGATGTGGTTTTCCTCAATGATAAAATATATTTGAGTTACACAAATCCAACCGGACCGGACGATCAGACTATTCAGCTTCTAGACAACGGAACCAATCCGCTGGTGGTCACCCCGATATTGAGGATGGGCGCCACTGGCACGGACCTGGCGACCGGGAAAACCAACCAGCCGACTGCGCAGAATGATCCCGATTCGCTCAAGCTCACACCGGACGGCGATCTCATGCTGTCGAGCGGCGATGACGGCCAGCTTATATTTGTGGAACGGCCCGGTACCCCGCGGCAAGCTGTATCGTTCCTAACCATCCTGGACCCAGCCGGAAACCGGGTCCACGGACTGGACGACGCCGTTTTCGCGACCGCGGAGCAGGGAACGTTTTACCTCGCCGACACCAACAACAATCAGGTCCTCAAAATCGAGGCGGACGACCTGCCACGCGGCTCGCTCTACGCTTCGGTGGGCAGCCTGAACGTATTTGCTAAAGTAGACCAGAAAACTGGCCGGGTCATCCCATTGCTGACGAGCGTCAAGGGACCACACGGTATCGTCTTCGTTCCGCGAGACATTGACGATGATGGTGGCGACCGATAAGCGACAGAGATAGGGCGGGCGGCCGCGTCTTAATTCCGAAAAACGCTGTTGGGTGCCGCACCCCTGTGGTTTCCAGGGTGCGGGTTTTTCCCTGATTTCCTCATCATCACTGAAACAGCTTTGGGTTGGGCACGTTTTCTTCCGCTTTGGCACTAGTCGGCTTCAAGAATTGGTCGAGGCGGAGGAATTTGCGGCCCAGGGCGCCGCTGTAGGCGGACCACTCGGGTTCGCCGGTATCGACAGCTAGGGCGGCGCGGACGGCGGCTAGTTTGGAGTCGAGGTCGTCCATGTAATGGAAGGCCATGGCTTCGCGAATCATCGGGAGTTTGGGCGAGCCGAATTCGTATTGGCCGTGATGGCTGATGAGCATGTGCTGAACGACGGTCTTCAAGTTGGCGGGGAAGCCTTCGATGGCGTCCATGGCTTTCGAAACCGTTTCTAGTTCCATGACGATGTGGCCGAGGAGCTGGCCTTCGACGGTGTAGCCGATGGCGCGTTCGAAGCACAGTTCTTCGAGTTTGCCGACATCGTGCAAAATCGCGGCGGTCAGAAGCAAGTCAACATCAAGCTCGGGATAGTGAGCGGCGATTTGTTTCGCGAGGCCGCACAAGCCGATAACGTGTTCGAGCAAGCCGCCGAGATAAGCGTGGTGCATTACTTTAGCCGCAGGAGCGCGTTTGTACTTGGCGGCGATCACGGGATCGGAAATGATTCCGGTCACTAACTTCTTCAGCCAAGGATTTCCAATCGATCCGGCGTATTCCAGAAGCTGAGTGTAAAGCTTGCCGACGTCTTCCTTGGTGTGGGCAAGAAAATCGGCGAGATCGACCTCCTCGGGTTTGGCGAGGCGAAGCTGCTGAAGAGAAAGCTGCGGCTTGTTGCGGTAGATTTCGACGCGCGCGTTGACCTTCACAAAATCGTCGCGGCTGATGTCCTTGGCGGGGACATCGAATTGATCCCACATGCGTGCTTCGATGGTGCCGCTGCGGTCGCCGAGTTCGAGGCGCAAGTACTGCTTGCCCTCGCGGGTGCTGCGGATTTCTTTTTCGTGAACGAGGAAAAATGTAGTGATGCTTTGTTCGGAGTTGAGATCAGCGATAAACGATGTTTTCATGTGGATGAAGCCGAGCCGGAACGCTTGCCGAAGAGCAGGAATTTCTTGCGGCCTTTTTTGGCGGCCTTGGTGGCTTCCGGGGTGGCGCTGACTTCTTGAATCTCAGAACCTCCGCCGCCGGCGATGTCCTGATAACCGGGCTTAATGACGACATAGCTCTGCTCGCGGAGGGTCTTAAGATATTCGCGCATGGCGGGTTCCATGCGAGCGCTGTAAAGCTTCTCCATGATTTCATTTTTGACTTTAGCGAGCGATTGTTCGCCCTCGTCGTAATGCTCGAGGACTTCCAGAATCAGATAGCCCTGCTTGGTTTCCATCACTTCTGTCAATTCTTTGCGCTTCATTTTGAAAACTTTGTCTTCGAGCTCCTTGGCAAGCTCTCCGCGTTTGTAGACGCCAAGAAAGCCGCCTTGCGCCTTGGTGCTGCCGTCGGAGAGACGCTTGGCGATTTCCCCGAAGTCTTCGCCGTCCTGAACGCGCTTGAGGGCGGTCTCGGCCTTTTTCTTCAGATCGGGAAGCTCTTCCGGCTTCTTCCCTTCCGTGCTGACGACGATCTCGCGCAACGCCACTTGCTCCGGACGAACGAACTCGGCTTTATGCGCTTCGTAATATTTATTCACTTCGTCATCGCCGATGTTGATATGGGAACCCACTTCGTTGCCGATCACCTTTTGAGTCAATAAAGTATTGCGGATATTGTTCTTGAAATCTTCGAAGTTCATTCCCTGACTGGCAACCGCTTTTTCAAGTTCTTCCATGCTAGCCAGCTTGTTGTCAATGCGAATGGAATCAAGTCTCTTTATCACATCGGCCTCGACACTGACGCCCATGTCCTTGCCGCGCTGGACCAGGAGGGACTGGTCGACGAGGTCGCGCAGGGTGTGTTTCTGACGATCCTCGATGTCGGTCTGCAATTGCTCCGGGGTGCAGCGATTTTGGCATTCGGACCTGGCGTCTTCTTCGGCGGTGTGGCGCGCCTTGTCGTACTCAGAGCGGGTTATGATCTCATTGTTGACGCGGGCGATGATCTCTTCGACGGTCTTGCCGCTATCTGGATTGGACGCCTTGGGAGCCGCCGGCTTTGTGAGGGGCTTGACCTGCTTTTCGGACTTCGGGTCGGGTGCTGCCATACCTGGTTTTTCGAGAGTCGGCGCGGGCGCCGGTTTCGGCTGAGATCCTTGCGGCTGTTCTTGGGCCGCGAGCGGCATGGCGGCGAAGAGCACGCCGAGTAGAACTAGATTTCGCATCAATTCCCTCACCTCTAAAGTTTAGCCCTGCCCCTGAAGGCCGAGCAATACGTTTCTCAAAGCAGCGGGGATGGATTCTCCCCGTTTGACTTCCATCCAGAGCACGCCGCTGGGATCGAGCTTTATGCCTGTACGAGAGCGTACCACGGAGACCAGTTTTGCCGGGTCCAGGGTGGTCTCCGCGTGGAACCGGACGGCGATGCGGGTTCCCTGGCGCTCGACGGCGGAGATGCGCAGGCGTTCACACATAGATTTGAGGGCAGCGTACTCCAAAAGGTTTTCCACGGAGGAGGGGGGCTTGCCGAAGCGGTCTTCCAGCTCTTTGCGGACGTCGAGCTTGTCGGCTTCGGAAGCGATCGAGGAGATGCGCTTGTAGGTGCGGAGGCGGAGGTTTTCGCTGGGGATGTAGTCCTGGGGGATGCGCACGTCAAAGCCCAAGTTGAGCGTGGTGCGGAGGTCGGGGGCGACTTCCTCGCCTTTGAGCTTCGAAACCGCTCGCTCCAACATTTGACAGTACATGTCAAAGCCGATGGCTTCGATGTGGCCGTGCTGCTGGCGGCCGAGCATGTTGCCGGCGCCGCGGAGTTCGAGGTCGAGGGCGGCGATTCGAAAGCCGGCGCCGAGTTCGCTGAATTCTTTCATGGCAGCGAGGCGCTTGCGGGCGATTTCGGAGAGCGAGGTGTCGGGCGGAACGAGGAGGTAGGCGTAGGCGCGCTGGGTGGAACGGCCGACACGGCCGCGCAATTGGTAGAGTTCGGCAAGACCGAGGCGGTCGGCGCGGTTGATCAAAATGGTGTTGGCGCGGGGAATGTCGAGACCGTTTTCAACAATGGTGGTTGCGACGAGGACGTTGGCTTCCTCGCGGATGAATTTCAGCATGACACTTTCGAGTTCTTTTTCGGCCATCTGGCCGTGAGCCACGACCACGCGGGCCTTGGGAACTAGTTTCTGCACCATGGCACCGAGCGAATAAATGGATTCGACGCGATTATGGATGAAGAAAACCTGGCCGTCGCGGGCGAGTTCGGTTTCGATGGCGGTCTGGACGAGTTCTTCCTGAAAGGGCGCGACGACGGTTTGAATTGCAAGACGGTCGCGCGGAGGGGTTTCGATGACGGACATATCGCGAAGGCCGACGAGCGACATGTGCAAGGTGCGAGGAATGGGAGTGGCGGAAAGGGCGAGAGCGTCAACATTTTTGCGCATTTCCTTAAGGCGCTCTTTGTGTGCGACGCCAAAGCGCTGCTCTTCGTCGACGACGAGAAGGCCGAGGTCGGCGAATTTGACGTCTTTCGAAAGGAGGCGATGCGTGCCGATGACCACGTCCACTTTGCCAGCTTCGAGGTCCGCAAGGACTTTTTTTTGTTCGGCGGCGCTGCGGAAGCGGCTGAGCATTTCGATGCGTGCGGGGAACGCGGCGAATCGTTTCTTGAAGGTTTCAAAATGCTGGAAAGTGAGGACGGTGGTGGGAGCGAGAACGGCGACTTGTTTATTGTCCATCACGGTCTTGAAGGCGGCGCGCATGGCGACTTCTGTTTTGCCATAGCCAACGTCGCCGCAGAGAAGGCGGTCCATGGGCTCGGCGCGTTCCATGTCGCGCTTGATGTCGCTGATGGCGGTGATCTGGTCAGTGGTTTCCTCGAATTCGAAAGCGTCCTCGAATTCGCGCTGGAAATTTCCGTCGGGTGAAAAGGCAAAGCCTTCGGTGGTTTTACGCTCAGCGTAAAGGGCGAGGAGCTGATCGGCCATGTCTTCGACGGATTTGCGCGCGCGCGTTTTGCGAGCGTTCCAGACGGTGCCGCCGAGTCTGTCCAGCGGGGGATGCGTGCCTTCGAGGACGCGGTAACTTTGGACGAGATCCATGCGCTCGAGGGGAACGTAGAGGCGAGCATCCTCGGCGTATTTCAGGAGCATGAACTCGCCGCTGTGCCCGCCGGATTCGATCTGGCGAAGGCCCTCGAACTGGCCTATGCCGTGATCAACGTGAACCACATAGTCGCCGGGCTTGAGTTCGGCAAAATCTCCGAAGAAGCCGGAGGTGCGAATTTTGCGGCTGGGACGCTCGACGGTGGGAGTAACGTCGAAGAGATCGGAGTGGCCGAAGAGCGTGACGTGGGCTTCGGGAAAGGTGACGCCTTCGGCGAAAGGCGCGCGGATGAGCAGCATGGCGGCGGATTCGTGGGCGCCCTCGGCGGTGAAGCCGGCGGCGGCATCTTCCGATTCGCCGAGGACGTAGGGGACTTCGTACTCGCGGCAGATATCGGCGAAGCGCTCGATTTCTCCGGTGCTCGCGGCGGTGAGGAAAACGGTTCCGCCGGAAGTGAGCTGGGACTTGACGTCGGTCATGCAGGCGACGACATCGCCGTGGAAACGAGCGCAGGGCCGAGAGGAAAGCTCGAACTGCGGAGTGGAACCGATTCCCAAGGCAAGTTGTTCGATATGAATTTGCGAGGATTTTTCCAGGGCGGCGGCGAATTCCGCTTCGGACCAGAAGAAGTGGGAGGCGGCGGGCGAGTTGGCGCGGCCGTGACGCTCGTAGTTTTCGGTGGCGCCCGCGAGATGCTTTGTGGCGGCTTCGCGGAGAGTTTGCGGTTCATCGAGGAATACGATTGGGCGCAAGGAACTTTCTGACAACTCAAAGATCGTGCTCGGTCCTGGTTCGGTGGTGGGTCCGAAGAACGAGGGGGTTTCCCAGCCGTCAGCGTTGAGATCTGTTTTTTCGGGCGGCGGAACGGCCCATTCCATCAAGGGCAGGAGCGTGGTGCGCTGAACGGGCGCAATGGAGCGCTGCGTGCGCGGGTCGAATTCGCGCACCGAGTCGACGGCGTCGCCGAACAACTCGATGCGCACGGGACGCGCGGCTTCCGGAGAGAAGACATCAATGATGCCGCCGCGCACGGCGAATTGGCCGGGGAGTTCGACCATTTCGGTTCGGGTGTAGCCCACGGAACCAAGATGGGTGGTTAATTCGTCGTGGGGGATGTCGGTGTCTTTGGCCAGAGTACGAGTGAGATAGAGATAGGCGGCGGGATCCTGGTAGCGCCAAAGCGCGGCGGCGATGGGTGCGATCACCAGGGAAATTTGGCCGTCGGCGACGCGAAAGAGAGTGGCGGCGCGGCGTTCAAGAATGTCCGCGTGAGGGCTTTGCGATTCCCAGGGGAGGCGGTCGAATGCCGGAAGCGTGGCGACGCCGCCGGTTGCGCCAGGGAAAATGCCGCTGAAGAAGCGCAGTGTTTCGGCGAGCGCTTCGGCACGGCGATTGGAGTCGGTGACGAAGAAGGCGGGGCGCCGCAGCTCGCGCGTCAAGTACGCGGCGACGAGAGCTTTAGCGACATCGTGCAAGCCGGTAAGCGAGACATGGGATGCGCCGGAGCGCAATGCTGCCAGCGCGCCTTCCATCGCGGCATGGCGAAGGACGGCCTCTAATCTCTCGCGGACGGCAGGAAGTATCATGCGTGGTTGTTCAGGATTCCGCCCGCTGCGGCGGGCGCGACCCTTCACGAATTCTCTGGAGAATGGCCGTGGTGGAATAGCCCGTAACAATGGGAATCGAGACGACGCGTCCTCCGGCGGCTTCCACTTCTTCGCGGCCTACAATCTGGTCGCCAGGCCAATCGCCGCCTTTTACCAAGATATCCGGGAGCAGGCGGGCGATCACTTCTCGCGGAGTCAAATCATCGAAAACCACGACAGCATCCACGGATTCCAAAGCGGCTAGAATTTCCGCGCGTTCACGTTCGGGGATTACAGGGCGGCCTTCGCCCTTTAGTTGACGGACGCTGGCGTCGCTGTTGAGGCCAACGATGAGGACATCTCCCAATTGGCGCGCCAGTTCGAGACTACGGATGTGGCCGGGATGGAGAAGGTCAAAGCAGCCGTTGGTGAAGACGACTCGGCGGCCGTTGCGTTTCTCGCGGCCAAACTGCAAAATCGCTTCCTCAAGTGTCAAGACTGCTGAATTCAAAGGGTCTCCATGCGAGCCGGAAAACTACAAAGTAATATCCGCGAATGGCTAGTTTATCACGCGCAGGAGGTCCGGCGCCCAAGGGCCGGCAGCGGGATGGTGGGTCAGTCTTCGATCACAGACTCATCAGGAGTTGGCAACTTCTTCCAACGCGTTTGTGTCCAAGGATTACTTCCGGGTAGCCGCCCCCCGGAGGTTGCCCAGACCAGTCAATACAAGCGCGTTTCCCGGTACTAACTTATGCAAATTGCCGCAGCCAACTCTTGTTGGATACGATGGGCCGGAGATCATGGCGGTAGCCCCGGCATTTCGTCTCAAGAAGTCGGGATTGAGTGATGGAGGCTAGTGATCCGTTATTTCGTCATCAACCAGACTACGGTTTACCGGCGGTCGCACCAACCCACTGCGTCGTCGAAAGGACTGCGTCCGCAAAGGTCCGGTGGGCGCATAGATGCTAATGATGATGCCCGGCGGCTTCGCCAGCCTGGGTTCCGTCCGACCACTGTGGCACAGTCAGCACGAACTGCGTCGGGTGCTCCACGGGGTCGTTCACACCAACGACGGGGGAACCCGGCAGATTCGCTCCCCAGCTGGCGAGGTCGGCATCCGTAAAGAAAAACATGAGGTGGGAAGGCCAGTGGGGGCTGCTGTCGCCGCCGTATCCTTCCTTGGACATCATGTAGCACATGGCCCCAGGCTCCATCGGCGGCAGTTCTTTCCTGGCGATGGCAGCCGAGATGGCCTCATTCATCTGTGCCGGCGGTGCGGATAGCGAAATCGCGACGAGTGAGTTGATTGCTCATTTGAGTAGAGGGCCGAGACCGTTGTCGAGGTCGGAGGAGGAGCCGGTTTCGCCGGTGGGGGTGCTCACGGCTTTCGCTGGCGCGATGGGTGAGGTGTGCCATTCGACAGGTTGCTGTATGGGATCTCGCGCACCTCGACCGGCGTCCGGCAGGCGATGACAGACTTGCGCGCCCACGCCAGCGCCTCGTCCATGTCAGCGGCTTCCAGTATCGTAAAACCGCCAACGTGCTCCTTGGCTTCCAGATACGGGCCGTCGGTGATGAGCACTTCGCCATTGGGCTGCGCCCGCAGCGACTTCGCCTGGCTGGGTGCGCTGAGGCCGGCAGCGACAAGCCTGGCACCAGCAGCTTCCAACTCGTCGTTGAGCATGTTGATATTGTGTACCGTCGCTTCGTCCACTGTAGATGGGTCGAAGTTGTCGGGGAGTATTCCAGCAACCAAATAGTGTGGCATAACTTCTCCTTTTATCCTGTATCGGTCTTCGGGCGGCCGATCTGACCTGCCTTCATTATGTCGACGAATGGCCAGACCCGAATTCTACAATGGCCCAAGATTTTTTGTCTCAATCTATGAACATCGCCTGCTTTAGTTTTCTCGACAGCAATTCGTGCTCCCGAACGTTGTCCGTCATCGCAAGGGCGCGTTGAAGCTCTTCACGAGCTTCGGCATATCGTCCCAGCTTCATAAGCAGATCTCCCCTGACGCTGGGTAGCAGATGGTAGTTGGCCAGCGCTTGCTCAGCCGCGAGAGCATCGAGCGCGTGGAGTCCAGCGGCCGGTCCGTGGGTCATTCCGACGGCTACCGCGCGGTTCAGCGCGACGATGGGAGATGGGCTGATCTGAAGCAGGGCGTCATAGAGAAGCACGATCCTCTCCCAGTCGGTCTCTGCTACGGTGTTGGCTCGCGCATGACACGCAACGATCGCCGCCTGCAGGGCGTAACTATGGGCGCCGCCACCCAAATTCTGCGCGCGATGGAGCGCGGCCATTCCTCGCTGGATCTGTGCGTGGTCCCACAAAGAACGGTCCTGTTCCGACAAGAGAACGGCTTCTCCGGTTGGTCCGCGACGCGCTGCGGCACGCGACGCCTGCAGCTCCATCAGCCCCAGGAGAGCGTGGACCTCAGGCTCCTCGGGAAGGAGCTCCGCGAGCATGCGTCCCAGGCGGAGTGCATCTTCGCAGAGTGCTGCCCGCATCCACTCGTCCCCGGCGGTTGCGGTGTATCCCTCGTTGAAGATCAGATAGACGACGGCCAGCACGGACTCAAGCCGCTTTCTCAACTCGTCACCACGCGGAGTCTCAAAGGGAACATGAGCCTCGGACAGTGTCTTCTTGGCTCGAAAGATGCGTTGGCCTAGAGTCTTCTCCGGCACCAGGAAAGACCGGGCAATCTCGGCTGTTGTGAGTCCGCAGGCCAGGCGCAGCGTGAGCGCAACGCGGCCCTCGACGGCCAGCACCGGATGGCAGGCGGTAAAGATGAGGCGGAGGACATCATCATCAATGACCTGGTCCAAAGCTTGATCCATTGCTTCACCCAGCCGCTGCTGCTGGAATTCCAGCTCTCGCGCAATCTCTCCATGCTTTAGTTCCAGCATCCGGCCACGGCGCAGAGCGTCGATTGCGCGCCGCTTCGCCGCTGTCATCAGCCAGGCCGCAGGCTTTTCTGGAATGCCTTCTTCCGGCCACCGCTCAAGGGCCGCAACGAGCGCGTCCTGGGCGAGTTCCTCCGCAATGCCGATGTCGCGGGTAACGCGGGCAATCCCTGCGATGAGTCGCGTGGACTCGATCTTCCACACGGCCTCGATCGCTTTATGTGTGTCGCTCATGACTGAATGTCGCTCACGCCTTTGCCGCAGCCGCGCTCGAAAGCTACTCGAAGCCTCCGGCTGCTTTCTGCACGGCTTCTTTCTGCACGACTATGGAGAAATCGGCCCTCTCGTAGATTTGGCGCACTTCGATGATCTCGTTGTTGGCCATCGGTGCTCGCCTGGCCCATTCGAGCGCCTCTTCCCGCGAACGCACCTGAATGATCCAATAGCCGCCGATAGCCTCTTTGGCCTCAGCGAACGGTATTTCTGTAACCGTTGCCTTGCCGTCCACGTAGGAAACAAGTGCTCCGGTCGAAGGGGGAGGAGCCCATCGAGCCCGAGCAGCACGCCCGCTTTCTGCAGGTTTTTGTTGTACTCCGTCATCCTGGCCACCGCCTCCGCGCCTGGGGCTGCGTCCGCCGCTGCCGTTTCATACCCTTTGGGGATCACCACCATCATAAAGCGCATCCATATTTCCTTCATCATCGATTCCAGCCAACATTGGCTGTTCTATTCATACGTCGAATAGGCCGCGCCGATTTCTACCACTAAGGATAGAAACTTCCGACCCTGGGAGGGAGCTGCGCCCATTGTGCCCGACTCCTTGGAGGACACTGGTGCGCGACCAAGCAGTTTATCGTGATCGAGAGAAATTAATGAAATCTACTCAATGCGTACTCAGATAGTGCCTCGGTCTCTTTGGTAACGACAAGTCTTAGTGCTGTATCTGAAGCGCCCCCGAGCGAAGAGCGGGGAGTTGAGACGCTGTGGAGGGGCGCTTCAGATACAGCGACTTGAAGGAAGCCGCCCCGCGGGACTATGGGATTTGTATCTGGATGGGCGGTCTTGAT